>NZ_JAVRKW010000026.1:0-2291 GCF_031962025.1 Pseudothermotoga sp. | reverse complement strand
CAACGATAATCATACTCACGAGCAAAAACCCGCTGACGGCGATCAGATGGTTCTACCTTGGTCCTGTGAGCAACATCTATTTTTTTGGCAATATGCTGAGCGGTTCGATACCACTTATCCTGACCGGACTTGGTGCACTGATCGCTTTTTCATCAGCCACTTTCAACCTTGGACTCGATGGTCAACTGTATTTTGCTACACTGTGTGCGACCTATGTGGCACTCTACTTCACAGGAGCAAACATCGTAACGACTTTGCTGACGGCTTTTGTCACTGGCGGATTGATAGGATTTTTCTGCGGTCTTTTGAAGGTTTTTTTCAAAGTGGATGAACTTTTATCTTCGTTTCTGATAGGACAGGCTTTGATTCACGTCACAGATTATTTCTTGAACGGTCCACTGAGAGACCCTCTGGCTGGTCTTTCAGCGTCAAAATATATCAACAGCTCCATGATGTTCTCAAAGATACTGCCACCTTCAGATCTTCACACCGGTATTTTCATAGCAGTTGCATTGGCTGTTGCAATTTATCTTATCATGCAGTTTTCAACCTTTGGATATCAGGTAAAAGTGACCGGCTCAAGCCATGATTTTGCCAGTTATGGCGGAATTAAGGTTTGGAAGATATGGCTTTTGACGCTGTTTTTGAGCGGTGGAATGGCTGGTCTTGGTGGAATCGTAGATGTTCTGGGTGTACACGGGCGTATGGTGAAAGGTTTTTCATTTGGTTATGGCTTTAACGGCATAGCCGTTGCGCTGATTGCAAGGAATAACCCGATCTTTGTCATACCATCTGCATTGCTTTTTTCGTACCTTGAGATAGGAGCACAGATCAGTTCAATCATGTCAGATATCACACCGGAAATTTCAAAAATCGTTCAATCCACAATATTCTATCTGATCACTGCTGAATCACTGGTGGATTTTTTGGTCAGAAAGAAGGTTACAGGATCATGATAGCCGATTTTATCCATTCAGCGATCAGCTCGTCTGTTCCAATAATTCTCGCCGCTCTGGGTGCGATGTTCACACATTTAGTGGGACAGTTGAATATAGCCATCGAAGGCATGATGCTGACCTCAGCGTTTATAGCCGTATACGTTGCGGATAAAACAGCGAGCCTGCTGATATCCATTCTGGCATCCATTGGAATTTGCTGCATTTATGCAGTTCTACTCGTCCTTGCCGGAAAACTAAAAGCGAATATCTTCGTTGCGGGATTGGCGGTCAATCTGTTTGCAAGCGGGCTGGTCAGTTTTCTCATGGTGCTTCTTTTTGGTTCAAAGGGTACGGTTGTGTCGAAAAATACGCCGGCTCTGGATAAAATAAACCTGCCAGTCATCGGTGATCTTCCTTTTATCGGTAAGATTTTGAGCGGTTACAATCTTTTGGAATATGTGACCTTTTTATTGATCTTTGTCTGCTATATACTGATCCACAAGACCACTCTGGGATATCAGATCAGGGCTGTTGGGAAAAATGCGAATATCGCAAAAGATCTTGGCATAGATGTACATAGAATGATAGTCATAAGTTTTTTTCTGAGCGGTGTTTTTTCCGCTCTTGCAGGTGCAGTTTTATCATTACCCATGAGATCTTTCGTGTCTGGTATGAGTAACAATCGTGGATGGATTGCACTCGTTGCCGTCATAGTCGGTGGTGAAAGTGTTTTCATGGTCGTTCTGGCTTGTTTGATCTTTGGATTGTTCAGCTTTCTTTCCAATTTTCTACAGCTTTTTTCAAAAATTCCAGCCGAGTTTTTGATGACTATTCCATATATCTTTACGACCGTAACCATAGTGCTGTATGCTTATTCCAGAAAGGACAAAGCGGGGTAAGAGTATGGGCGTCGTGAGTGTCTTCCAGAGTATGAAAGATTTATTACCAGCCCTGAGTGAATCACACGCAAGAATAGCAAAGCTCATCATAGAACAACCAGAAAAGATTTTGCAGATGAACATCATCGAACTTGCCCGTTTATGCAACGTTTCTCCTTCTACAATCGTTGATTTGTGCAAAAAACTGGGCTTTTCGGGATTTAGAAACCTTAAGATCGCTATCGCTCAGGAAATAAATTTGCTCCAGACTATGAGACCAGATCCATCCAGAATAAGTCAGATAACTAGGGACTTTTTCGGGTTCGTCTTTTCAGAATTGAAAGAATCAATTCAGCTTGTGAGTGAAGATCAAATAAAAAATGCGGCGGAAACGATTCTAAAAAGCAAAGTGATAGAAATTCTCGCTTATGGATTCGATGGTGTTGCGGGCAAGGATCTGTTTTTGAAACTGAAG
>NZ_JAVRKW010000025.1:0-2291 GCF_031962025.1 Pseudothermotoga sp. | reverse complement strand
CCTTCAGTTTCAAAAACAGATCCTTGCCCGCAACACCATCGAATCCATAAGCGAGAATTTCTATCACTTTGCTTTTTAGAATCGTTTCCGCCGCATTTTTTATTTGATCTTCACTCACAAGCTGAATCGATTCTTTCAATTCTGAAAAGACGAACCCGAAAAAGTCCCTGGTTATCTGACTTATTCTGGATGGATCCGGTCTCATAGTCTGGAGCAAATTTATTTCCTGAGCGATAGCGATCTTAAGGTTTCTAAATCCCGAAAAGCCCAGTTTTTTGCACAAATCAACGATTGTAGAAGGAGAAACGTTGCACAAACGGGCAAGTTCGGTGATGTTCATCTGCAAAATCTTTTCTGGTTGTTCTATGATGAGCTTTGCTATTCTTGCGTGTGATTCACTCAGGGCTGGTAATAAATCTTTCATACTCTGAAAGACACTCACGACGCTCATACTCTTACCCCGCTTTGTCCTTTCTGGAATAAGCATACAGCACTATGGTTACGGTCGTAAAGATATATGGAATAGTCATCAAAAGCTCGGCTGGAATTTTTGAAAAAAGCTGTAGAAAATTGGAAAGAAAGCTGAACAATCCAAAGATCAAACAAGCCAGAACGACCATGAAAACACTTTCACCACCGACTATGACGGCAACGAGCGCAATCCATCCACGATTGTTACTCATACCAGACACGAAAGATCTCATGGGTAATGATAAAACCGCACCTGCAAGAGCGGAAAAAACACCGCTCAGAAAAAAACTTATGACTATCATTCTATGTACATCTATGCCAAGATCTTTTGCGATATTCGCATTTTTCCCAGCAGCCCTGATCTGATATCCCAGAGTGGTCTTGTGGATCAGTATATAGCAGACAAAGATCAACAAAAAGGTCACATATTCCAAAAGATTGTAACCGCTCAAAATCTTACCGATAAAAGGAAGATCACCGATGACTGGCAGGTTTATTTTATCCAGAGTCGGCATATTTTTCGACACAACCGTACCCTTTGAACCAAAAAGAAGCACCATGAGAAGACTGACCAGCCCGCTTGCAAACAGATTGACCGCCAATCCCGCAACGAAGATATTCGCTTTTAGTTTCCCGGCAAGGACGAGTAAAACTGCATAAATACAGCAAATTCCAATGGATACCAGAATGGATATCAGCAGGCTCGCTGTTTTATCCGCAACGTATACGGCTATGAATGCCGATGTGAGCATCATGCCTTCGATGGCTATATTCAACTGCCCCACTAAATGTGTGAACATCGCACCCAGAGCGGCGAGAATTATTGGAACAGACGAGCTGATCGCTGAATGGATAAAATCGGCTATCATGATCCTGTAACCTTCTTTCTGATCAAAAAATCCACCAGTGATTCAGCGGTGATCAGATAGAATATTGTGGATTGAACGATTTTTGAAATTTCCGGTGTGATATCTGACATGATTGAACTGACCTGTGCTCCTATCTCAAGATACGAAAAAAGCAATGCAGATGGTATGACAAAGATCGGGTTATTCCTTGCAATCAGCGCAACGGCTATGCCGTTAAAGCCATAACCAAATGAAAAACCTTTCACCATACGCCCGTGTACACCAAGAACATCTACGATTCCACCAAGACCAGCCATTCCACCGCTCAAAAACAGCGTCAAAAGCCATATCTTCCAAACCTTAATTCCACCATAACTGGCAAAGTCATGGCTTGAGCCGGTCACTTTTACCTGATATCCAAAGGTTGAAAACCGCATGATAAGATAAATTGCAACAGCCAATGCAACTGCTATGAAAATACCGGTGTGAAGATCTGAAGGTGGCAATATCTTTGAGAACATCATGGAGCTGTTGATGTATTTTGACGCTGAAAGACCAGCCAGAGGGTCTCTCAGTGGACCGTTCAAGAAATAATCTGTGACATGAATCAAAGCCTGTCCTATCAGAAACGAAGATAAAAGTTCATCCACTTTGAAAAAAACCTTCAAAAGACCGCAGAAAAATCCTATCAATCCACCAGTGACAAAAGCCGTCAGCAAAGCCGTTACGATGTTTGCTCCTGTGAAGTAGAGTGCCACATAGGTCGCACACAGTGTAGCAAAATACAGTTGACCATCGAGCCCAAGATTGAAAGTGGCTGATGAAAAAGCGATCAGTGCACCAAGCCCGGTCAGGATAAGTGGTATCGAACCGCTCAGCATATTGCCAAAAAAATAGATGTTGCTCACAGGACCAAGGTAGAACCATCTGATCGCCGTCAGCGGGTTTTTGCTCGTGAGTATGATTATCGTT
>NZ_JAVRKW010000024.1:0-2595 GCF_031962025.1 Pseudothermotoga sp. | reverse complement strand
TAGGAGTTCCACACAGGAAAAGGCTTGCAAAGTACAAATCGTTCACTTACCCTCAAGTGTGGATGGGGGATTTTGAAATTGTAAAACTCAGGAAACTGGACAATAAGTATGCTCTGGTGGAGTTACCAAAGTTTGGTGCAGTCGAGATCAGGTATCACAGAGAACTTGACTGGAGCAAGGCAAAGACAGTGACTCTTAAGAAAGCCCGTTCAGACAGATGGTTCATATGCGTCACAGTGGACAGAGAAATCAAGCCTGTACTAAAGAACAATGGAAAATCTGCTGGAGTGGATACAGGTGTTACTAATCTGGTTACGACATCCGACGGTAAAATCATAAAGAACCTGAAAGCACTTTACAAGGCAGAGGATAAAATCAAAAAACTCCAGAAAGACCTATCAAGAAAACAAAAGGGTTCGAACAATTATGAAAAGCAGAGGGTAAAACTTGCCAGAGCACACGAAAAGGTAGCAAACCATAGGAGTGATTTTCTCCATAAACTTGCTTTATGGCTTGTCCTGAACTACACATATCTCTACTTTGAGAAACTCAACATCCTGGGTATGGTTAAAAACCATAACCTTGCAAAGGCAATACTTGACTCATCATGGGGAAAACTCATAGCGTATGTCAC
The DNA here is from genome assembly GCF_031962025.1 of Pseudothermotoga sp. Taxonomy (GTDB): domain Bacteria; phylum Thermotogota; class Thermotogae; order Thermotogales; family DSM-5069; genus Pseudothermotoga_B. The sequence goes on along the minus strand of NZ_JAVRKW010000024.1, from coordinate 1,961 downwards.
CTATAAGAGTGTAATGCTGAGGGGCATAGCGCCTGAGTTTGTCTCTCCCAATGGCACAACACAGAGATGCAGCAACTGTGGTAGCGTAGTCAAGAAAACCCTGAGTGACAGGGTTCATGCATGTCCTGTCTGTGGGTTAACCATAGACAGGGATGTGAATGCAGCAATAAACATACTCAAGGTAGGGCTGGAGCGGTCCGAACCTAACGCCTGTGGAGACGCTGACCTCTGCCTGAGTCATTCAGGTAAGTCGGTGTCGATGAAGCAGGAAACCCCCTGCGGGTCTTCTGGGTGGGAGTAAAATCCCTACCAGAAGCCCCGTCCGTAAGGGCGGGTAGTTCACCCCCTCATAGGTAGAATACAAACTCCATTCCTTTCAAAGAACATCAACGCTTTTCTCAATTACAATATTACTCTGCAGAACCTATGTTTTTTCATAAGCCATTGATTTTTTTTGAAAACTATTGTTTGTTGATCACCAGGAGTTTTTGTATTATTGAATCGACAAAGATTTTATGCCATGACATAAAATTTCAACTTTCTTGTCAAAAACAGAGAACGTAATATTTTTCATATGAAGACAAAAGAATACGAGGAATTAAAAACACAGTTGGAAGAGATTAAAAAAATGGTTGAGACATTGTACAAACAGTTTATTCAGCCTCAACCTCAGAGTTTATCTCATGCAAAAGTTTACAGTATAAAGCAGAAAGCCAGAAAAAAAGCACTTGAGATTAGAAAAAGATTTAACTTAGAATAAAACATGTCAGTAAGATCTTATAAACCTCACGAGAATAAATGGCTTATTGATATCCGCCTTGGAAGAAAAAGACGTTACAGAGAAGTTTTTCAGGGGAGTTTTGAAGAAGCCCTCATCTATGAGGAAGAACTAAAGAGACATCTCACATCCAGAGAAAAAAACCATACAAGAACAATAGCTGACATAGCACAGGAATATCTGGATCACGTAAGAATTCATCAGTCTCAAAAGACATGGAGAGAAAAACAGAGAATTATATTCTCCCACATAATTCCGTATTTTGGTAATCTTTCGTTTGATCTTATCAGTCCAAAAATTATTGATTCATACAAATTAAAAAGACTCAGAGAATTGAACGACAAAGGTATAAAAGGACACAGAATGGTCAATATAGAACTCAATGTCCTATCCAGCATGTCAAGATTCGCATTCGAAAATGGATACTCAGACAAACCCCTTGAACACATTAAAAAACTGCCACATCGTTGCAAACTTCCTGATCCCTTACCTGTGGAGATAGCCTTAAAGTTTCTTGATGCAGCAAAAACTGAACCTTTCTATTATGCTTTATTTCTGTGTCTTTACAATGCAGGTATGCGCAAAAACGAAGTTTTTAACCTTAGATGGGACGATGTTATGTTTGAATACAACCTGATAAGGGTTGTAAAAGGGAAGGGCGGTAAAGAAAGATTCATTCCAATGAGCAGGACTTTAAGACAGGCTCTACTTGATCTCAAAGACCTCAGGAAAGATGCTAACCTATTGGTATTTCCATCCCCTAAAACAGGAAAACCACTTACTGATATAAGAAAAGCAATAAGGAGAATAGTTCAAAAAGCAGGTATCGACAGGCCTGTTAAGCCTCATCAACTGAGACACACTTTTGCAACCCATCTGCTTGAACAGGGCATAGATATTAGAGCCATCCAGGCTCTGTTAGGGCATGAACAAATTACCACCACCCAGATTTATACCAAGGTTGCCCTGCCAGTTTTGCAAAAAGCAATTCAGACACTTGATGCAATATGTGGACAACAGGTGGTCAACGCGGTGGGCAATGACACTTTAAAAATCTTTGAAAATCAATGAGCCGTGCAGGATTCGAACCTGCGACCCGCTGATTAAGAGTCAGCTGCTCTACCAGCTGAGCTAACGGCCCACAAAGATAGAATACAAAAAAATGTTTTAAAAGGTCAACTTT
>NZ_JAVRKW010000023.1:0-5202 GCF_031962025.1 Pseudothermotoga sp. | reverse complement strand
AGTGCTTTTTGCCAGATGATTATAGGTGCTGTTTCTGGTTGACTGGGAACGGTTGCACAGCTTTCAAGGAAAATTACAAGTAGAAAACTCAGAACAAACATTACCCAGGATTTTCTCACAGCACTCCCCCCTTGTTTTAAGGTAGTTTGATCTTGATTATATCACATCATATCATAAAATTCAATATCTATCACAAAAATGTACAAAACCCAAAAATCAAGAAGGACAATCAAACATACAAAAGTAGCCAGTGAATTTGCAATAAAATAGATACCCGATAGTTAAGTACATGAGTCACTCTGTGAGAATAAGAGTGGCACAAGCTACCAAATTTCAGAAATCTTCAACAAAGCTCCTTGGAGTTTTTTGAAACCAGTAGATTCTCAGCAGTTGTGAAGATCTGAATGAACTTTCTTTTTCGAGTTTCTGTGGTAAACTAAGGCTTCAAAATTGATATAATTTAATACCAGTGGAGGTTAAAATATGTGGTTTGCAATACTTTCATCAAAAGAGGTTAAAAAAGAAAAACCAGTCGGGGTTGTGAGGTTTGGGAAAGACCTTGTGCTGTGGAGAGACAAAGATGGGAAAATAAATGCCGTGGAGGATTTTTGCGTACACAGATGTGCAAGACTTTCCATCGGAAAGGTTGTGGACGGCAGGCTGCAGTGTCCCTTCCACGGTTTTGAGTACGATGGAAACGGCAGGGTAAAGCTCATTCCTGCGCTTGGAAGAAGCTACAGTGTCCCTGAGAGGTTTTCAGTTAAAGCGTACCATGTAACTGAAAAAGCTGGCATGGTGTGGATGTGGTTTGGGGAAAAAGAGCCCAGCGGTGAACCAAGATTCTTTGACGATATAGATGAAAAATTCACCTTCGCACAGATGCAGGAAATCTGGCACGTTCCTTTCCCGAGGGCTGTGGAAAACCAGCTTGATGTCATGCACCTTCCGTTCGTTCACAGGACCACTATAGGCAGGGGAAACAGAACGCTCGTCAACGGTCCTGTGGTGAAGTGGATCGACCAGGACAGTTTCTTCTTTTACGTTTTCAACGAAATCGATAGGGGACAGGTCGCCAAAAAACCACAGGAACTTGAAGGAACTGAATCGAAAGTCTATCTTGAGTTCATATTTCCCAACGTCTGGCAAAACCACATAACCGAATCAATCAGAGTGGTGGCTTTCTTTGTACCGGTGGAAAAAGAAAAGACCATGATTTATCTTAGATTCTACGTGAAAGCCACAGGTGCAAAGCCTATCGACCAGTTGATTGCAAAGCTTGGAATGCCATTCAACAAAATCGTTCTGCATCAGGACAGGCGCGTTGTTCAGACACAGCAAAATGACATAAGAAAAGACAGCCTTGTTCAGGGAGATCTTCCGATTATGGAATTTCGAAAAAGACTTTATGCAGAGAAAAAACTCGTCGAATTCCTGTTCGATTGAAGAAGGTGATAAAGTGTCTAATGCCAGAGCGTACAATCCAGCTTCATGGAAACCATCGCGTGTCGATCTTGTCCTTTCGGTTGTGATAGCGTTTTCTCTTCCAGCCACAGCCGGCTGGCTCTATGATAAAAAAGGAGCTCTCATACCTATGCTCATCTACTACGCTCTTGCGTGGGGAGTTGTGAAACTCAGGCGCGGCACTGTGGGATATCTGACTCCTATTTCAAAACCGCCGGTGTGGTTCTACATAAACGTGGGCGTCATCCTTACAAGCCTTGTGTTCGCGCGCATGTCGCCTGTGAAGGTTGAAAAAGTAAGCCCTGCCGGAGTTCTGTTCACCGCTCTTGTATGGGCTTTTGCGAATGCTTCCACAGAACAGATATTGTGGCTCTATTTTTTTGATTCCTGGGATCTGTATCCGAAAAAAACCCGCGCAGGTTATCGCGTGACCGGACTGCTTCTTTTTGCCACCTTTGTGGGTTTGATCCACACCATGTTCTGGACAAAATTCCTTCAGGTGGTTCAGCCAAACACAACTGCCGGAGTGATTTTTGTTCTCATGACAACCATCTCTGGTTTTCTTCACATTGCAGTGTGGCGAAGTTCAGGACAGATGATATTCACGTTCATTCCACATTTGATTTTAAATCTTGGACCTCTTTTCTGGACAGGTTACAGCATTTTACCGTACCTGTGGAAATAAATTCTATATCCAAAACCTTTGATTTGCGCAATTTTTTCAGTTCTTCAATGGGCTTTTTTAGCCTGTACATCACAGGATTTCTTTTCCCAGTCCACTCAATGAATCCTTCTATCTTCAGAATACCAAGTGCCATTCTTATGTTTGGACACTTACCTGAGAGCTGTTTTTGAAAGCTTCGAGCGTTTTGAATAGAACGACTTTAATTGGAAAAATTCTATTTTCACAGCATAGGTACAGGGTTTTTTAAGCGTTCAGGGTGTGAAAATATTTCAAATTCGTGCTTTGCGTGATAAAAGAAATCTGGTTATAATATTTACAGCGAGGTGAAAAGATGAAGCAAAAGAATTTTTTAATGATTTTGTTCTTTTCCGTTGCAGTTTTTGCGGTCGTCTTTAGCCGCAATTTTATTTTAAAAACCGATGTGATCCCAGAAGATCTCACAATAGAATATCGTCAGGCTTCTTATTTCTTTTCCAGCGCCAGTTTGATCTTTGTTTTTTCGTCGGTCTTTATTTCGATTTTTTATTTTTTATCTTCAAGGCATAAATTTTTCTTGCAGAACACAGATTGTTCACAAAACATGCACAAAAAGATTTCTGTGATAATCCCCGCGAGGAATGAAGAGATAAACATAAAAAAGGTGCTCAACCATCTGATCAACCAGTCGTTGCAGATCGACCAGATCATCGTTGTGAACGACAACTCTTCGGACAGAACCGCTCAGATTGTGGAGGAGTTTTCAAAAAAATATGAGAATATAAAGCTCATCAACCTTTCTCAGGATCCTCCTGAAGGCTGGACTGGAAAGTCATGGGCTCTGTGGAACGGAGCACAGCACTCTTGTGGAGATCTTCTTGTGTTCATTGATGCCGACGTTGAGCTGGGTGAAAAGGCGATAGAAGCACTCGTTGAAAAGCAAGTCGAGCTGGGCGGCGTTGTTTCAATCTGGCCTTACCAGAGAATGGAGCGATTTTATGAGCATCTGAACCTTGTGATGAACCTTCTGGTCGTTTATGCCGGCGGCAACCTTGGGTTTTTCGGGAAAAAACCGTCCGGTCTTTTTGGTCCAGTCGTGCTCACGACAAGAGAAGATTATTTTGAAACGGGCGGGCACCAAGCCATAAAAGACAGCGTCCTTGAAGACATCAAACTCGGCAGACTTTACGCCAGGCATGGAAAGAGGATCACGAATCTTCTTGGATTGAACTTTGTAAGGTTCAGGATGTACCCGGGTGGAATGAAACAGTTGTTCGAGGGCTTCACCAAGAACATGGCATCTGGTTCCGTCTCGGGCGGGGTTTTGAATTTGTCCTTAGCCTTTCTCTGGATGACAGGTGTGTACTCTTCGATCTTTGCAGTTTTCAGATCTTTTGGGGCTTTTTTGTTCTATCCGATTTTTGCCTTCATCGTTTTTGTTCTTTCAAGGCGCCTTGGTGATTACAAATGGTACGATTTTGTTTTCTATCCCGTGCATTTTCTGTTCTTTCTGGTTTTGTTCATCGTGTCCACTTTAAAAACGGTGTTTTTAAAGCAGGTGAGCTGGAGGGGAAGGAGGATCCGTCTGTGATTTTGTGGATTTTGATAGTACCGGTGCTTCAGTTTCTTTCTGGTTCGATCATGTACTCGTACATCATCGGAAGAATGGTTGGGGTCGATTTGAGAAAGGTAAGGGACAAAAATCCCGGCGCTTCGAATCTCTGGCGCTCAGCTGGATGGAAAATGGGTGTTCTGGCTCTCTTTCTTGATTATTCCAAAGGGACCTTCCCGCTGTTTGTCTTTCTTCAGGCTGGTTTTGTGCAAAACAGGTACTTAATTTCTCTGGCTGCACTCTGCGGTATTCTGGGTCATGCATTTTCTCCAATGCTGAAGTTCAAAGGTGGAAAAGCCGTTGCAACAACTTTCGGTGCCTGGAGCGTGCTTACAAAATGGCAGGCTCCTGTGATCATGGGTTCAGTCCTGACCTTTCTGTATGCGGTGAACCCAAAATCTTCTGTTCGGACCGACGGATTGAAATACATTTCTGCATTGCTGGCGCTCTCTGTGTACGTGCTGTTCAAAGCTTTCACGGCAAACGAATGGCACCTGCTTGTGCTGTACTCTGGAAATCTTGCAGTGGCTCTTTACAAGCACAGGGACATTTTCAAAAAATGATCCATCATTTGACTTTTTCCCAGCTTTCGACATCTCCTTCGATGACGAAAAAGATCGGATGTGGTTCGATCGATCTTTGATTTTTCAGTTTTTCATACCGATCTGGATCGCGCTTTTGAAGTTTTCTCAAAAGGTGCTCAAATTCGTATTCGAGCTGACCGCGTGTGATGGGAATTTTCTCTTCGATCTGGGTAAAAACTATTTTGGTTTCATCGAACCTGTAGCCTCTATTCTGTGCTTCTTTGAGCACGTAGAACAGATAAAAATTCACAGCCGCCAGAGAATTGGGGTGTTTTTTGAATCTCTCAAGCTGTGGATGGTTTTTGTAGCCTTTCGTGCGCCCTTCAAGCACGCTTTTAGCCAGCAGAGTTTCTCTCCACAGTGCAACAAGCCCTTTTGTATCAAGGTACTTTGGATGCAAAGACCACAGTCTCAAAAGCTTCACTCCTTTTTGCCAAATCAATTATAATTGAGGCGGGAAAAAGATCGTGTCTGAAAAGAATCGTTTTTTGATGACACTCCTTTTGCTTTTGATTTTCTACAGTTTTGTTTTTGGATGCACGGTGTTCAACGTGCTAATAGACGGTCATGTTCTTGTGGGCAGAAACTTTGATGACGAATACAGCGAAGGCAGATTGTGGTTTATACCAACCGACCGCGGCGGGATGGTTATAGTAGAACGCCTGGGACTGAACATGCCGTATGAAGGAGTCAACTACCCCCCATCTATAGAGGTGGTGGCTTGGTATAAGCCATAGTTGACTAGCCTCAGCCAGGGAAGTAACTCCCATCGGGCTACGTTAGGCAGGTTATGACACCTTGGGGTACTGCTCAAGCTCCAAGCTCTGTCGTACAGGCTTAAACAGTCCTGAGGGGTAGGGACAGTAGCCTGTGCATAACAAGCC
>NZ_JAVRKW010000022.1:0-11750 GCF_031962025.1 Pseudothermotoga sp. | reverse complement strand
TTCAGCTTTTGTCACCGTTTCAACTCTTCTATGAGACTTCTTGCTACTTTTATTATACACATTCATCACCAGACTAACTTAAGCCATTCATCACAATCCCATAAATGGAATGTGCTTTCTGGCTTGTTTTTTTTTGTAACCGGCTGCCGATATCCTTGGTCCAGTTATTGTTCCTTCTTCAACTGCCTTTTTTATATTAACTGCAATTGCTCCCCCTGCATCTCCCACAGTCGTAAAGCCAGCTTTTATCAATGCATCCAGATCTTTGATAACTCTTGCAACAAGAACTTCATAAGGTGTCAATAGGGACTCTTTGACCATATCGCCTGTCCTGAAACCTGTGCAGTGCATATATTTTTAAGTGTGTGTAACTTTTTGGTTTATAAGACGGTATGGTAGGATTTTTATGGAGGTGGTTGTGTGGATCGCCCGGGTATTACGCTTGATAAAAAGCTGGTTGAGTATGCAAGAGAATTGGCGAAGGAAATAACAGATCAGATTCAAGAAATGATCAACCAGCATTCTACGGTTTCAGTAGAAAGAGCTGTTCTCAGACTTTTTGGGGTGGACGGAGTCACAGATGATCAAATTCCATTGGTAAACGTGGTGGTGGACAAAATCAAAGAGTGGGAGATGCTTCAAGATGGAGTTGCAAGGCCAATTGTCAATGCAATGATTGTGCTTGACAAAAGTGCGCAGGAAGTGGCAGAAGCGATAGCCAACGGACTGGACCTCAGATCTCTACCGTACGTGTCAAATGAAAAAATCAGCGTCAAAATGGAGGAACTATCGAAGCAAGCGCTTGAAAAAATAGAGAAAAAAAGCCAGGAAAGAGAAAATCTCTTAAAGGAATTGGGCGACCCACCTCAACCGTATAAATACCTGATTGTTGCAACGGGAAATATCTATGAAGATGTAGTGCAGGCAAGAGCCGCTGTACACCAGGGTGCTGATATCATCGCTGTTATAAGATCTACGGCACAGAGTTTGCTCGATTATGTTCCATACGGCGCAACGACAGAAGGATACGGGGGGACCTATGCCACTCAGGAAAATTTCAGGATCATGAGGCAGGCTCTTGATGACGTCGCAAAGAAGGTCAAAAGATACATAAGACAGGTTAACTATGCATCGGGTCTCTGCATGCCGGAAATCGCTGCGATTGCCGCTATGGAAGGGCTCGACATACTCTTGAATGACGCGATGTACGGTATCTTGTTCAGAGATATAAATATGATAAGAACCTTTACAGATCAATATATGTCAAGGCTTTTGTGTGCTTTTTCAGGTATAACGATAAACACCGGTGAAGATAATTATCTTACAACAGCAGACGCTATAGAGAAAGCTCATACCGTAACTGCATCGCAGTTGATCAATGAACAGTTCGCCCTTAAAGCCGGTATGAAACCGAGGTTGATGGGATTGGGACACGCCTTTGAGATAAATCCAGATATCGAGGACGGCCTTTTGTACGAAATAGCCCATGCAATGCTGGCAAGGGAACTTTTTGCAGATTATCCCATCAAATACATGCCACCGACAAAATTCATGACTGGAAATATTTTCAAAGGCTATGCGATGGAAACACTGTTCAATCTCGTTTCAGTGATGACGGGACAGGGAATACAGCTACTGGGAATTCTCACCGAGGCTATACATACACCGTATCTGCACGATAGATACCTTGCACTGGTAAATGCCAATTACGTTTTCAACAATGCCCGCCACCTCGGTCGGGAGATAATCTTCAAAAAAGATGGTTTTATTGAAAAACGTGCAAATCAGGTTCTCAGTCAAGCAGTGAATTTGCTTGAACATACCAGAGAAGTTGGTTTACTCAGGGCAATAGAGGAAGGTCAATTTGCCGATATTTCGCGCAAAAGAGACGGAGGGAAGGGTTTAGAAGGTGTCTTTAAAAAGTCAGAAAACTACGTGAATCCCATACAGGATGAACTGGAAAAGCGACTGGGGGTGAGAGGATGAATGTAGACCTGAGAAATATAAGACCTTATGGAGATCAACTGGGAGATGGTGCCGTTCAACTCTCATTCACTTTACCATTGGAGTGCGGTCCACTTGCACGTGAGGCGGCAAAACGTTTTTGTGAAAAACTGGGCTTTCAAGATGTAATTATAGCGACGATGGAAGATTTGGGAGAAAATTTCACGTTCTTTGTGATTTATGGCAAGACGTCTGTGTCTATTGATGCTTCCACTATAAAAGTTATTGCTCCGAAATTCAGAAAAATGACACGCGAACAGCTTGATGAACTTGTGGAAAAAGAATTCAAAAGAAAGATAGTTGTAGTTGGTGCGACCATAGGAACAGATGCACACACAGTTGGTCTTGATTCAATACTCAATATGAAGGGTTTCCACGGTGATTATGGACTTGAGAGATACCATGCCTTCAAAGTTTACAACATGGGTGCTCAGGTTTCGCCTGTTGATCTGGTCAGAAAAGTACGTGAAGTTGATGCTGACGTGGTGCTTGTATCGCAGGTTGTTACCCAGCGAAATGTTCACATAAAGCACTTAACAGAACTCATGGATCTTTTGTATGCCGAAGGTTTGAGGGATGATCTTCTGGTAATAGTTGGAGGACCGAGAATCACCCATGAACTTGCCTTAGAACTTGGGTATGATGCCGGCTTTGGTGCTGGTACAACTCCAAGTGATGTTGCCAATTTCATTGTTCAGGAACTTTTGAAAAAGCACTCTCGCTGATTAACTTTTTTGCGAATTCTTCTTCCTGATCGTCGGTGATTACTCCATCGAGTTTTGCACAGTAAAGTTTTTCGAGTATATCACCGACGGTCTTTCCCGGATTTAGACCAAAGTTTTTTGTGAGAAAATCTCCGTTGATTCTGAGTTTGGTCTGCCTCGATTTTTCCAGGTACTGTTTGAGATATTCCTGAGATTCCACATCAAGATAAGATGCCAGATAACAGTACGCTTGTGGTGAAAATCCCTGGGTGACTCTGTGTATATCAGAGAAATTCAATCTCATCAGAACAACTTTTGAAAGTGGTACGATCATTTTTTTCACCATTTTCAGTTCATCGATGAACGAAGATGACAGACCATACCTTTCCTTTATCTGTTCCAGTGCCGTATCACCGTGATATTCCAGAAAAACAAACATCACGCAGTAAAACCTGCTGACCTTTTTGAAGAAGCTTTCAGCCCATGGGAGAAAATCAAAAAGTGACCTCAGTTTTTCTTCCATTGTTGTTGTGTAAAAGACTCCGGGAAACATGTGTTTGAGAACCTCAAAATCGGATAGTCTTTTGAGAGCCTGTATTGGATTTCTCTCATCCAGTATTTTTTCGAATTCCTGTCTGAGTCTTGGACCTGTGACCTTTTCCAAATAACCCTGCTGTACTGCCTGTGTCATGAGCTGGGCTGTCTGCAATTCGATCTTGAAACCAAAACGCGTTTCGAACCTCACTGCTCTAAGTATCCTGGTTGGATCTTCTATGAAACTCAGTGTGTGAAGACACCTTATGAGTTTATCTTCCAGATCTTTTTTTGCTCCAAAGAAATCTATCAGCGTACCGAAATCTTTTGAATTGAGTTTTATTGCCATAGCGTTTATGGTGAAGTCCCTTCGATACAGATCCTTTTTTATCGTGCTAACTTCAACCTGTGGCAGTTCTGTGGGAGCCTGGTAGTACTCAGTTCGAGCAGTTGCCACGTCTATCCTCATTCCGTCTTTCAAAAACATTGAAGCGGTGAGAAATTTCTCGTATTTCACCAATTTCGCCGCGAGTTTCTCGGCTGCATAACTGGCAAAACCAAGACCATCTCTTTCAACAACTATGTCCATGTCGTAATTCGGATTGCCCATGAGTAAATCTCTCACAAAACCGCCGACTATGTAAACGGGAAGGTTGATATCATCACCGTACTGCCCCAGTTGCTTGAGTAAATCGATGATCTTCTTGGGTAAACTCATCATCAACAGATTTCGCACATCGATGAAAGCCATCTGAGTGTTTTGATGGATTGCTTTTCTCACTGGACGGGCAACATCTGAAAAACTCGATCTCATCACATCGGTTCTGGTAATTATTCCAACCAAAATTCCATGCTCAACGACTGGTATTCGACCAATATCGTTTTCTATCATGATCTGTCTCACTTTGTTCACGGGGGTTTCTGGTGTGACGACTATCAGTTTGCTGGACATGATGGATTTGATCGGTGCATTTTGCAAGCCATGGTTCATTGCTTTATCGACGGCTTTCTTTGTGACGATCCCGACTAATTTGTTCCCCTCGATTACAGGCAGTCCGTTGTGACCGGTTCTCTCCATGATTTTGTTGACTTCACCAATGCTCATTTCAGCATAAGCCACTCTCACGGGAAAGGACATCATATCCTTTGCACGCAGACCTTTGTTTAAGAACCTCTTGAGAGTCTCTAAGATAATCCTTTTGACCTCAGCAACATCGCTGGTATTCAGCGTACAGCTTGCAGCTTTTCTATGACCGCCACCACCCAGCTCCGTTATCATACCGCCTATGTCCACGTCGTTTGAAGATGTTCTTCCAATGACATGAGTTTTCTTACCGGTTCTTATGATGCATATAAGGGTTTCTGTCCCTTCTAAATACCAGAGTTTGCTTGTTACGGCATTCAAACCACCGACGAATTTGTCTGTTTCAGCAGTGCTGATACTGACCGTAGCTCCATCGATCTGCATTGTCTCCAAGTTGGACAAAAGCGATTCAAAAATCAATTTCTGATCGTAATTAAGATCATATTTTATGAAATCCGATACTTCGATCAGATTTGATCCCTTTTGCAGCAAATATTTGACTGCTTCAATATCCCGCACAGTGGTAGTTGTGTAGAGTAAATTTCCCGTATCTTCGTATATGGCTATTGAAAAGAGAGTTGCATCGATAGAATCGATTGGGATATTCCTCTTTCTTATCTCTTCGAGCAGTATGGTAACCGTTGCACCAACGCTTTCTATCCTTTTTTCACCCCTGATGGATATCTCTTTTATATCCGGATGATGATCGAAAACGAGAATATCTGGGACGCTTTCAACAATTGCCTGGATCTGTGTTCCTAATCTTTCCTTGGAAGCAGTATCCACCACGATCATCGATTCTACCGACTGGTCAGCCAGATCTTTTTCAGTGGCAAAAGGATACTTTTCTTCGTATATCGCCAGATATTGAGCTAAATTCTGCTGAGGAGTTCCACTCAGCACAATTGTGTAATCTGGATAAAGTTTTTTAGCCGCGACGCATGAGGCAAAACAATCAAAATCGGGATTTTTATGTCCAACAATGATCTTCAAGGTTTTTTCCTCCTGAGTGTTATCTGCTGACCCTGATTTAATTTGAAAAATTCTTCGGCGCAACCTTGATTTATTGCTATTTCCAAGAAGCCCGAACTGTCAATGTGGACAAGACCTTTCCCTTTTTCCACATCACCATAGGCTTTCACGTATGTAAGTTCGATTTTGTCGTTCAACAGTATGGTGTCGTCTATGTCCCATCCAAGCTTCTGTATAGATGAAGCAGGTATATTTGTTTCAACATTTCCAAACCCATCAAAGTAAACGACTTCTCCTATCACAGCATCTGCCTGAACTTGAGCCGCTTTTACCGGTAAAACTATGTAGTTTGGTAGTACACTGCCAACATCTTCAAACCGGACTCCTTTTGAAAGATGACCCGCCACTGCGGCAAAGATGTCTCTACCGTGAAATGTGTAAGAAGAACCATAGTGAAACGATTTGTTGTCCAGCTCTCGAACCTGTTTCACCCCATAGTTAAGTGCCACATATGTGAAAATTCCGTTATCTGGCCCTATGTAGAACTGTTCGTTTTTTGTCCTGATACAAATCGCCTTGCGGCTTGTACCTACACCGTAATCGACGACTGCTACAAAAATCGTACCCTGTGGAAAATCCACAGAAGCCCTCAAAAGTATGTGAGCAGCCATTCTCACATCAAATGGTTTGATATCGTGTGTGATATCAATTATTTCTGCATCTGGATTTATTTTTTTCATCACTGCTTTTGCCACACCAACATAATAACTTTTTAAAGACCAGTCTGTTAGAAAGGCTATCATCGTATAACCTCCTTCTCTCAATAAGATACTACTACAGCTTTTAAAAAAACGGTTGCCTTGAAATATCATTTCATTTTGGTGTATACTTGTGGTGTCAAAATCCTATCGCAAGGGGGTATGAAGATGAGAAAATTTCTCGTGGTCTTTCTGGCACTGGTGGCTTTCTTAGTGTTTGCAGAGGTTAAAAACCCAGACACAATCATAAGGCTCAATCTCGCCGGAGAACCCGATACTTTTGATCCACACTTTGCCTACGATACGGCAAGCGGCGAGGTTCTGAGCGAGGTCTATGAATGTCTCATCGAGTACGTGGGTTCAAGTGTTACAGAAATGGCTCCAAGGCTCGCTACAGCAGTACCATCTGTTCAAAATGGGCTCATCAAAGACGATGGAAAAACCTATATCTTCCCAATCAGAAAAGGCGTCAAATTCCACAACGGTGCAGAACTTAAGCCCGAAGATGTTGAATACAGTTTTGAAAGAGGACTGCTGTTTGATCCGGCTGGTGGACCCATGTGGATGCTGTGGGAGGCAATGTTTGAAGTTTATTCACTTGAAGAATTCGTAGAAGCTGTCACAGGGAAAAAATATTCGGATATGATTGATTCCAACACGGGTGAACCGTTGCCAGAGTACAAAGACACCCTTATCAAGATTTACACAGACTATATTGACCCAGCCATTGAAGTTCAGGGAGACAATGTTGTGTTCCATCTCAAAAGACCATTTGGACCATTTCTATCTATACTCTGTGGTTATGCAAACTGGAGTATGATTCTGAACAAAGAGTGGTCAATTCAGCAGGGTTGCTGGGACGGCAAGGCAGACACATGGTGGAGATACCACGATCTGGCGAAGGAGAAATCCCCGCTTTATGCAAAAACAAATGGTACCGGTCCATTCAAGGTAGTCGAATGGGATAGAGCACAGCAAAGGGTTACACTTGAAAGATTTGATCAGTACTGGAGAGGACCGGCAAAGATCAAGAAAGTGATTATATGGAACGTTGGTGAATGGTCAACAATGAAGGCTATGCTCGAGAAAGGCGATGCAGATATTGCTGCAGTTCCAACCATATACCTGTCTCAGATTGAAAACACCCCCGGTATAAAGGTTATAAAACCCCTGCCCGGTATTCAGGTGACATCGTTGCACTTTAACTGGAATGTCAGACCAGACAGCAAGTACATAGGTTCTGGCAAACTCGATGGTGAAGGTATTCCACCTGATTTCTTCAGCGATGAACACCTCAGAAGAGCCTTTGCTTATGTGATAAATTATGATGCTGTGATAAAAGACGTTCTAAAAGGTCTTGGAAAGAGAGTACCTTCAGATTTGCCGAGCTCCTTACTTGGTTACAATCCAAATCTGCCAATGTACCAGTTCAGTATAACCAAAGCAACAGAAGAGTTCAAAAAAGCATGGAATGGAGAAGTGTGGAAAAAAGGATTTAAACTCACGCTGCTGTACAACACGGGAAACGAAGTCAGAAGAACCATAGCCGAGATGATCAAAACATATGTGGAAATGATCAATCCAAAGTTCAAGATAGAAGTCCGCGGTGAACAGTGGCCAACATACCTGACCTCTTACAAAAATGGTTATCTGCCGGCATTTATCATAGGATGGCTTGCAGACTATCCAGACCCACACAACTTCATTCAGACATATTATCACTCAGCCGGAACATACGGTTTTGCACAGGGCGAAAACTTCAAGAAATTTGTGTCCACTCCAAGACCTGAACTTGGTGGAAAGAGTATTGACCAGATCATCGAAGAAGCCGCAACAAATCCAGATCCTGCTGTAAGACAAAAGTTATACGAACAGGTTCAGATTGTCGCTATAGAGCACGTTCTTGGAGTACCTATATTTGAAACACAGAACTTCTTTGTAGGAAGGACCTGGGTAAAAGGCTGGTTCAACAACCCGATGAGACCAGGGCATGATTACTACTATCTGTGGAAAGAAGAATAATCGAGTTTAGATTTCTCAAACCTGGGGTATCAACCCCAGGTTTTTTATTCTACATAATAGATTGAAGCAGTGTTGACATTCAAAATGCAAAATGATAAAATGAAAAAGCGGTGCCCCTGTAGTTCAAAGGATAGAACGGCGGATTCCTAATCCGTAAATGGAGGTTCGATTCCTCCCAGGGGCACCAGAAATAAGGGGCCGTTAGCTCAGCAGGTAGAGCACCTGACTCTTAATCAGGGGGTCGCAGGTTCGAATCCTGCACGGCCCACCAGCGAAAGCGGAAGCCTTGCTTCCCACCCCCAGACTTTGTCGAAGGGGTCCTGAAGGATGAAAACCGATAAGGAAGCGGGCTTTTGCCCGCTATTTTTTATAGGGAGGTCGAGAGCATAGAAAAAGAACAGGTTTTGTTGAAAAATGAACAGATCAGACATCCAAAGGTTCGGGTAATCGATTCGGATGGCAAGCAGATTGGAGTTATACCTACAAGAGAAGCGATCGAGTTGGCAAGAAAAAAGGGTCTTGATTTAGTATTGGTATCACCAAACACCGATCCACCTGTCGCAAAGATTATGGACTTTGGAAAGTACATGTATCAAATTTCAAAAAGGCAGAAAGAAGCCAAGAAAAAGCAAAAGCAGCAGGAGATCAAACAGATGAAGTTCAGACTCAAGATCGACGAACATGATTACCAGACAAAGCTCAAGCACATAAGAAGATTTATTGAAGAAGGCGACAAGGTCAAGGTCACGATCATGTTTCGGGGTAGGGAGATAGCTTTTTCCGACAGGGGAAAACAGATTCTGGATCGAATAGCAAGTGATCTTAGTGATATAGCAGTAGTTGAAGCTGATGCAAAACTCGAAGGTAGAGATATGTGGATGCAGCTCAAGCCAAAAAATGGATGAGGAGGTTCAACCATGGGCAAGATGAAGGTCAGCAAAACAGCGGCTAAGAGGTTCAGAGTTACGAAAAACGGTAAGGTGCTTTACAATCACGCCCGTACACGTCATACAACTGGTAAGAGAAAAAGATCAGCACTCAGAGTTCTGAGAAAGAAAGATGTTCTAAAAAAAGGTGATGAAAAGAGAATCAAAAAGCTCCTTGCCTTGAGATGAGAGGAGGAAATAGATCATGAGAGTTAAAAGATCGCTGCATGCAAAGAAGAAAAGAAGAGAAAGATTTCTAAAGGCTGCAAAGGGCTACAGAGGTGCCATTAGTAGAAGATACAAGCTTGCGAAACAGCATTATTATAGAGCAAAATGGTATGCGTATGTCGGTAGAAAGATCAAAAAGAGAGATTACAGAAGTCTGTGGATCACGAGAATAAACATAGCGGCAAGACAGAACGGTTTGAAATACAGTCAGTTAATACACGGGTTGAAACTTGCCAATGTAGCCGTCAACAGAAAAATGCTCGCTGAGCTGGCTGTAAATGATCCATCGGCTTTCAATGAGTATGTGAAGATAGCCAAAGAACATCTGGAAAAACATGCTGCTGTTTGAGTGAAAAGGCATCCACGTGGATGCCTTTTGTGTTATAATATATGTGAATCCTTTAACAAGACTTCTCGCGAGGAGGGTTCATGGTGGCTAACGTGCTTATAGAGATCAACGGGAAAAAGTACGAAGTGCCTTCAGGTGTTTCGATTTTGGAAGCCTGCAACATCGCTGGGATTTACGTGCCGACGCTCTGCAACCACCCAAGACTTGAACCAACAGGTGCATGTCGTGTATGTGTTATCGAAGTAGAGGGAGCAAGAAATCTTCAGCCTGCCTGTGCCACAAAGGTTCAGGATGGCATGAAAGTCAAAACAAAAACGGATCGAGTAGAAAAAGCTGTGAAGTTCAACCTTGCGTTGCTGCTCTCAAGACATCCAAAGGATTGCATGACCTGTGAAGCAAATGGGCACTGTGAATTTCAGGATCTGATCTATCGCTATGACGTTAAAGATCTGTTCCCGGCTGAAGAAAGAGTTAGCGGTGTATACGATGACAGTTCACCGGCGATAGTCAGAGATCTTGAAAAATGCGTTTTATGTGGCAGATGCGTCAGGGCTTGCTCGGAGCTTCAGGGAATGGATATTTATTCGATGGTTGAAAGAGGTTTTGAAACACTTCCTCAGACTGCTTTTGAAATGCCTGTATACGAAACTGATTGTATCAGTTGCGGTCAATGCTCGGCATTCTGCCCTGTCGGCGCAATTACTGAAAACAGCAATGTAAGAAGAGTTCTCGAAGAACTTGAAAAACACGACAAGGTCCTTGTGGTACAGACGGCACCGGCAACAAGAGTTGCCATTGGCGAAGAGTTCGGGCTTGAACCGGGTAGCATTTCAACGGGAAAGATGGTGGCAGCACTGAGAAGACTTGGTTTTGATTATGTCTTTGATACGAATTTTGCTGCCGACCTAACGATCATGGAAGAGGGTTCTGAATTTTTAGAGAGATTGAAAAACGGTGGACCGTTCCCAATGTTCACTTCATGTTGTCCTGCATGGATAAACATGGCTGAAAAACTCTACCCACAGTTTTTGAAAAATCTCTCATCCTGTAAATCACCGCATCAGATGTTGGGTCCTCTTATAAAAACATATTTTGCAAAAAAGAAGGGTATCGATCCTGAGAAAATCCTTGTTGTTTCTATCATGCCGTGTACAGCAAAGAAAGACGACATAACCAGACCGCAGCACAAAATCGAAGAAATGCCGGGTGTAGACATAGTGCTGACAACACGTGAGCTTGGAAAGCTCATAAAAATGAAAAAAATTCCATATGCATCCTTGCAAGATGAAGAATACGATGACCCGCTTGGTGAATCAACAGGTGCTGCTGCAATCTTCGGTGTCACCGGAGGTGTGATGGAGGCGGCATTGAGAACAGCCTATGAACTTGGTCTTGGTAAGCCTCTGCCAAAAATTGAGTTTACAAATGTTCGTGGCTTTGATGGTATAAAAGAGGCAACAATAGATTTCGATGGAAAGAAACTGAAAGTAGCTGTAGCCCATGGTGGTGCAAATGTCAGAAAATTGCTCGATAAAATCGTTGCAAAAGAGGCTTATTATGACTTTGTAGAGATAATGGCATGTCCGACTGGTTGTATAGGTGGAGGAGGTCAACCAAAGAGCCTGGACAAGAACGTGCTGATAAAGAGAATGGAAGGCATATACACAATAGATGAAAGAAGTAAGATAAGAAAATCACACGAAAATCCATCTATCAAGAAATTGTATGAAGAATTTCTGGAACATCCGTTGAGCCACGTCTCTCATGAACTTTTGCATACAACCTATGTTGACCGATCTAAAAAGAA
This sequence comes from Pseudothermotoga sp., assembly GCF_031962025.1. Classification (GTDB taxonomy): domain Bacteria; phylum Thermotogota; class Thermotogae; order Thermotogales; family DSM-5069; genus Pseudothermotoga_B. The sequence goes on along the minus strand of NZ_JAVRKW010000022.1, from coordinate 362 downwards.
AACCCAGGCTTTGCAAAGTACCAGAATCTGATGATCGCCTGATTTAAAAAGCGGGGGTTGCCCCGCTTTTTTATTTTTCTCTAACCCTTCCAAGGACCGCTCAAGCTGGTTTTAAAGATAATTTCACTTCAACATTAACGCAACTGGTACAACGTGATGAACCCATCTTCAATGCTGGAAAACCACGCCATGGCATCTAATTAGATTCAACTAAGTTCCAAGATCGGCTTGAATAGAGTGTTTATTTTGAAAAAGTGGTTTTTTCCCTTTGAAGTTCAAAGGTATGGTTTTTCGTGTGATATATACGTTCGTATACTATATATTGGGATCAACACCCGGGTGTACCCAAAAAATACAAGGAG
>NZ_JAVRKW010000021.1:0-13216 GCF_031962025.1 Pseudothermotoga sp. | reverse complement strand
ATAAATGGAATGTGCTTTCTGGCTTGTTTTTTTGTAAATATCACCGAAGAACTTCAAAGGTGTGTTGAGGAAAGTGGAATTTATGATGGCATATTGCTGTGCAACGCAATGCACATCACCGCAAGTGTATTTATAAACGACGACGAGCCGGGGCTTCATTGGGATTTTGAAAACTGGCTGGAAAAACTCGCTCCTGAAAAACCTTATTCTCAGTACAGGCACAACGACAGTTTTGAAAACAACGCAGATGCGCATTTGAAAAGAACTATCATGGGAAGAGAGGTAGTTATCGCCATCACAAAAGGAAAACTCGACCTTGGACCGTGGGAGCAGGTATTTTATGGTGAATTCGACGGTATGAGAGATAAACGTGTTCTTGTGAAAATAATTGGAGAGTGAAATTCAATCACTGTGCTGAGTTTTGTACTGCACTGCTTCTGCAACGTGGTTGAATTTGATTTTTTCACTTTGTTCCAGATCGGCTATTGTTCTTGAAAGTCTCAGAATTTTGTCAATTGACCTTCCAGAAAGGTTGTACTTTGCAACCGCCAGTTTCAGCAGATCTTCGCTTTTTTCATCAAGCTGAATGAATGTTCTGATCAATTTTGCAGGTAACTGCGAGTTCGTCGAAAAGCCAAGGTTGCTGTACCTTCTTTGCTGAATCTGTCTTGCCGTTATAACCCTTTCTCTGATGTTCTTACTGCTTTCAGCCGCATTTTTTGCGAAATATTCTTCAAATTCCATTCTCTGAACCTGCACAACAATGTCAATTCTATCAAGAACAGGACCAGATACCTTTTTGTTGTACCTGATAATGTCGTATTCAGAACAACTACATGTTGCCTTTGGATCACCATAATTTCCACACGGACATGGATTCATCGCTGCAACGAGTGTGAATCGAGCCGGATATGTTATCGTTGCCTTTGCCCTTGCGACGGTAACTACTCCTTCTTCCAGAGGCTGTCTTAAAGCTTCTATCACATCTCTTCTGAACTCGGGAAATTCATCCAAGAAGAGTATTCCGTTGTGGGCAAGTGTTACTTCTCCTGGTTTTGCATCGTTACCGCCACCAATTATTGCGACGCTCGACGCAGTGTGATGAGGTGAGCGAAACGGTCTGAAAACTTTTTTTGAATTCACCAAACCAACTGCACTGTATATTTTGAGCACTTCTACGGCTTCCTCATCTGTGAGCGGTGGCATTATCGACACAAGTCGTCTGGCAAGCATAGTTTTACCAGCGCCTGGACTGCCTTTCATCAGAACATTGTGAGAACCAGCCGCGGCTATTTCAAGGGCTCTCTTGGCAACTGCTTGCCCCTTTACATCCGCAAAATCAAGATCGCTCTCATATTCAAACGGTGGAAATCCCTTGAAAGAGACTGCCTGAAACTCTGCAAGATGGTTTACAAACTGGGCGACTTCTTTCAAATCTTGCAAGGCATATATGTTCAATCCTTTTACCATCTGAGCTTCTTCGATGTTTTCCTTTGGAACTATGATTATACCTTCACATCTCTGTTCACTCAAAGCCAGCAAACTTGTCAGCACACCTCTGACGCCTCTGATTTTCCCTTCCAGAGAAAGCTCTCCAAAAGCAAGTACATTTGACTTTTGCAATGTACCGGCAGCCTGAAGTATCCCTATGGCTATAGGTAGATCGAGCAAAGAACCCTCTTTTTTTAAATCTGCGGGTGCTAAATTAACGATGATCCTTCCCTGAGGAAAATCAAATCCAGAATTTTTCAGCGCACTTTTGATTCTTTTTTTGCTTTCTTTCACAGCCGTGTCACCAAGTCCAACTATATCCACATCGTGAATCACGCTTTTTCTATCAATATCAACTTCAACGGTGATCGGATTGACATTCAATCCAACAACGGTAACAGATGAAAGTTTCGCCGGCATCAAATCACCACAGCGGTATTCTCGCTGGCAGTATGTGAGCAACCACAAACCCCACCCCGATTCCTGCAAAAGCCTGGGACCAGGTGTGTCCAAGATCTTCGCGAACATACGGCCTCAAATTCACCGCGTCGGCTACCACAACCATGAGCAGTGCGACGGCAATAGCTGTAACCGGTGAATCATATCCTGTGCATCTTGCCAGTGAAAAAGCAAGCCCGGACATCGCAGCCGAGTGTCCGCTTGGCATACCGCCATATTTTTTGAATGCTGAAAGTTTTCTGGATGTCAGAATCTTTATTGTCTGAGCAACGAGAAAAGATAAAACAGTCGATACAATAGCGGTATTTTTAAACAGATCAAGCATGGAATAGAAAATGTACAACGTCTCCCTCCTTGATGACGTATTCTTTTCCATGGGCTTTCACAGCTCCTGCTTCTCTTGCCTCTTTCAGTGATTGAAACTTGACCAATTCTTCAAACGGAATGACCTCTGCTTTGATAAAGCCCTTTTGAATATCCGTGTGTATCATTCCGGCTGCATCGTAAGCACTTGTCCCTTGTTTTATCACCCAGCTTCTTGCTTCGTTCTTGGTGGCTGTCAGAAAACATATCAGCGAAAGTGTTTTTTTGATTTCATTGAAAAACCGAATCTTTAACGATTCTTCAAATCCATACGCCATCAAAAAATCCCTTGCATCTTCAGCCGGCATATCTTTCACTTCGTACTCCACACCGGCATTTACCAAGATAAAGCCGGAATTTCTGTTGCGTGCAATTTCCTGGACTTTTTCATAGATGCGATTTTCCATACCCCATTCATCTACATTCGCAACGTATATGACAGGTTTTTCAGTCAGTAAAAACAAAGTATCGATGATTTTCTGTTCATTTTCATTTCTATTCATTGTCAAAGCCAGATTTCCCGCTTCAAGATGGGCTTTGAGTGCTTGAAGCAAACCAAGTTCATCCCTTGCCTGTACATCACCTGCTCTGGCTTGCTTGGATATTTTGTCCATTCTTTTTTGCACCGTTTCAAGATCTTTTAAAATCAATTCCATCTCAACTACTTCGATATCTCTCTGTGGATCTATACTGCCCATTGGATGAGATACATCGGTTATTTTAAAGCACCTTACAACGTGGAAAATCATGTCAACCTTACTTATGTGATCGAGAAACTGGTTGCCCAATCCTTCTCCCCTGCTTGCACCTTTAACAAGTCCAGCTATATCAACTATGTTGAAAAAAGGATGAACTGTCTGCTCAGAATTTTCCATGCAAGCCAATTTTGTCAATCTCTGGTCCTGTGCTATAAGAATTCCAAAGTTTGGATCAATGGTGCAGAATGGATATTTCTCCGCAGGTACGCTCTGATCTGTCAGGGCATTAAACAGCGTTGACTTGCCGCTGTTTGGCAGCCCAACAATTCCTGCTTTTTTCATTTGCTCGCCCCTTTTGATCTGTTATACTGATTTACATAATTCAACTTCAAATTCGCTACAACCGCCTCTAACTCTTTGTAGAGCTCTTGATCTGTAACTGTGAAAACCTTCAGAATGGAGTCAAGCACATCAATACCAAGCCTTGCCTCACTCAAATCCTGACGCATCTCACCGTACTCATCTTTTGTGAGTCCAAGCCTTGCCCAGCAGCGTGCGGCAATTGTATTGAAAAAAAGTACTATCAGATCCTGCATGGACAATTTTGGTATTTCTTTTTCTTCTATGGTGATCACCTCCAGTTATTGCTAAAAGTCTCAAGAAAAATATCGCTCGTCTGTTTATCTATATTACACAATCTTATAGTTTTTAAGAGTGTCGATGACGAAAGATAATCTCTGATGGCTTTCATAAAAACCAGAGCGCAATCTTTTTTGGGAAAACCGAATACACCACTGCTGATAGCAGGAATACTTATCGATTTTACCCCAAGCTCATCAGCCTTTGCCAGCACATTTCTGATGCAATTGTACAATTTCTCATGTTCGTTTCCTTCGCCCCAGACTGGACCAACCGCATGAAAAATGTACTTTGCCTTCAACTTCCCGGCACCGGTTACAGCTACATGTGAAACCGGTACTGGTCCATATTTTCTGACATATTCATCGCTTTCTTTTTGAATATCTTCTCCGCCAGCTATTACTATGGCTTTTGCAACCCCTCCTTTGTGATGTAAGTAAGAATTTGCTGCGTTTACAATGACATCGGTGTCCTGTCTGGTGATATCATCCTGAACTATCTCAACGGTGACATTCCCAATCACAAAACTTGCCAAAAGCAAAAAATCACCTCACAGATAGACAATCTCATAAGTTAGCTCTGCGGCTTTTTTGAGCATTCCAGCAACACTGCAGTACTTTTCCTGCGACAGTTGAACAGCTTTTTCAACCTGCTCTTTTCTGGGCTGATCTTTGAATTTAAATATATACTTAAGGTGTATTTTTGTGTACACTTTCGGATGCTCTTGAGACTTCTCTGCACTGACTTCCATGTTGAAAACTTCGACCTCATCCAGAACCTTCATTTTCGAGAGTATCGATACAACATCCATTCCAGTACAACCGGTCAGTGCAGCCAGAACTAATTCCATGGGAGAAGGACCTGCACCGAGTCCACCGTTTTCTTTTTTGCCATCCATCAAAATTTGCCTGTCTGAATCTGTGCGGGAAAGAAAGCACATTTTGCCAAGCCATTCGGTTTTCAAATAAATCACCTCCAGATTTTATGATACAACATTATTCACATTTCAAGGTGACACATATCGTTCAGATAGAGCAACCTTGGTCTATCTGTGATCTCAATAGCAGTTATTGAAGCATTTTCAAGCCTGAAAGATTTATGCAAAGGTATGGGAAGCTGTAAAACCCAGCAAACAAGCATTTTGATCGCAATCGCATGTGAAACGACTATCACATTTTCAAAACAATTTTGGGTGATCTTCTTGAATACTTCAACCATCCTTTGCTGCCCCTGTTCAAGCGACTCAACTCCCTGAATTTGAGCTCTGGGATTTGTGGACCATTCGTTGTAAAAGTTTGCGAATTTCTCAAGAGTCTCTTTCATCGTCAAACCATTCCAGAGTGATATCTCACATTCGCGCAACAAAGGATCCTGTACAGGTGAAATTGAAAACTTTTCTGCAATTGCCTGTGCAGTCTGGTAGCTTCGCTTCAAAGGGCTTGTGTATATTGCCTGTATGGACATGCTGGAAAATCTCCGGGCAAGTTTTTCAGCCTGTTCAAATCCTTCCCGGTTCAGCGGTATATCGACATTTCCCTGCCAGATACCCATGTCATTCCAGTCTGTTTTTGCGTGTCTTACAAGATATACTCTCAAAAAAACCACCAGATATGATATTAACATTTCATCTTCAAAGCAGTGTGAAATGACTTTGAAAAAGTATTTTGAATATATACTGAATTTATCGGTCAGCAGTCAGTTTATGTTCCAGCAAGGCTGCCGGCAAGCAGTCCTCTCATGAAGAATCTTCCAAGAAAGATATAAACGAGCAATGTTGGTAAGGCGGTAATCAAAGCGCCAGCCATTTGTATATTCCATTCGACAAAATAACTTCCTGCGAGGTTGTTCAATGCAACGGTTACCGGCTGAACCGCTGGATTAGGCGCAACGATGAGACCAAAGAGAAAGTCATTCCAGATCGATGTGAACTGCCAGATCATAACCACTGCGAAGGCGGGCATGGAAACCGGCAGGATTATATTTGTATAAATTCTCACAAAACCTGCTCCGTCTATTTTCGATGCCTCGACGATATCAGTGGGTATCGTCGAATAATAGTTTCTGAATATCAACGTGGTTATCGGTATCCCATAGACACTGTGCACGAAAATCAATCCGGGGATTGAACCATACAGCTTTACTTTTTGAAGAAGCTGAACAAGCGGAATCAGAATGCTTTGATATGGGATAAACATTCCAAACAGAAGTACTGCAAATACGGTATTTGCTCCCTTGAATTTCCATTTTGTGAGAACATATCCATTCATCGATCCAAGCATCGCCGAGATCAGAGTGGCTGGTATTACAAGATAGACGCTGTTCATGAAGTTTTGCGAAAGACCCCTGAGCCCACGTGAAGGATCACCTTTCCAGGCACGCACAAAACTCTCGAATGTGATGGATTTTGGCAAATTCCACATTTCCCTCAAGCTTACCTGCTGAAAGCTTTTCAAGCCGGTGACTAAAAGGACGTATATCGGCATCATGTAAAATATCGCAAAAACAATGAGCACGATATAGAGAGCTATCCTGCCAAACTTCATCGTCTTACCTCCGTTCTGATGCTGTAAATCAGATAAGGCACTATCAGCACGGCTACAAACAAAAGCAACATCATCGCGACAGCGGCACCCTGAGAGAAGTAATTTCCCCTGAAGGTGGTATCGTACATGAACAAAGCCGGCACATCACATGAAAAACCTATACCGCTACCTGTCATCGCAAAAACCAGATCGAAGATTTTCAAAGAGATATGCCCCAGAACTATCACTGCTCCAAGTGTGATAGGTCTGAGCAATGGTATCACTATATATCGATACACCTGCATTGTATTCGCACCATCAAGCTGCGCTGCTTCATACAGTTCTACCGGGATTCCCCTTATTCCAGCCAGGTACATTGCCATCACATAACCAGACATTTGCCATACGGCTGCTATTACCACCGCTTTTATACCTATATTTGGATCTGTGTACCAGCCGCTTTTCAAAAAAGACAGTCCAATTTTCTCAAACAGCAGATTTATACCAACGCTTTCCCCACCGGGACCAGGATTGAGTATCCATCTCCAGACAACACCGGTGACCACAAAAGACACCGCCATGGGAAACAGGTAAATTGTTCTGAGCAAGCCCTCAAAACGCACCTTTCTGTCCAAAAGTATCGCTAATAGCAGTCCTATGGTTATACTCGCCACCAGAAACAGTGCCGTGAACACAGCGGTGTTTTTCAAAGAAATCGTGAATCTGTAATTTTCAAACAGTCGCGCATAATTTTTCAAGCCAACGAAAGTGAAATCAGGAAAGATATCCTTCCAGTTCACCAATGAGACCCATGAGGTCCATCCTATGAAAAAATAGACGAATATACCTATTAAGATAATCGACGGAAGAATGAACAAAATAGATGCCAACCTGTCTTTTTTCATTTATTTAGACCCTCCATTTGAAAAAAGGGGAAGGCGAAAGGACCTTCCCCTTTTTGAGTCTTATTGTGCCACACCCTGTCCTATTGCGATATTCACCAGAGCTTTTTGTGTAACTTTCACATCCGGTCTTGCGACAAACAAAGATATCACATCTTTGAACTCAGTTACCCAGCCTTCAGAAGCCGCTGCACCATGCATGACACTCGGAACGATTTCATGTGTTAGCCAGTCGTCCATAGCAGATCTCTGATACTCCGGGAACAGATTTTTGTCGACATCTGTTCTTGCCGGTATAGAACCTTTCTTGATATTGAACGCTACCTGTCCTTCTTTCGAACCGAGTACTTTCAAAAATGCAATGACAGTTTCCCTGTTCTTCGCACCTTTTGGCAGTCCAAAGCTGTCGGACAGAGCATCGAAAATTCCAGCATTGCCGGGTGCCAGAGTCCAGCCGAAATCTTTGAAATTCTTTGCATAGAAATATCCAACTGCCCAGTCTCCCATGATGTTCATTGCGGCTTTACCTTCGACAATGAGAGCACAGGCTTCATCCCATGTGCGCGCTGCATGGTCTGGATTAACGTATGTGAGCATTTTGGCGAATGTTTCAAGTGCATCTGTTACTCGAGGATCAGACCATTTTGTTTTGCCATTCCACAGTCCTTTGTATCCTTCCGCACCGAGTTTTCCAATGAGAACTGTTTCAAATGCATGAGCCGCTTCCCAGCCGTCTTTTGTTCCAAGTGCAAGTGGTATGATTCCATGTGATTTGAGAGTATCTGCCACTTTGAAAAATTCATCAAAGGTTGTTGGTGGTTTCAAACCGTACTTGTCGAAAATCGCTTTGTTGTACCACAGCACATTTGCCCTGTGAATATTGACCGGGACTGACCACATCTCGCCGTTGTATGAAACAATGTCAAGAATACCTTTTGGCATAGCCTTGTCCCAGCCTTCTGCTTTGTAAAGGAAAGTGATGGGTTCCATGAATCCTGTTTTCACCCATGTGTCGATGAGTTCATGCCCGGCATGCACCTGAAATGTGTCTGGTGGATCTCCCCCGAGCATTCTGGTTTTCAACACCGCTTTTGCCTGAGCACCCGCACCACCGGCAACAGTTGCGTTGATGATTTCCACACCGGGGTTTGCTTTGCTGAAGATGTTGAACAGTTCCTGTAATCCTTCTGCCTCTCCTCCGGCAGTCCACCAGCTGAAGATCTCAATCTTTGCTGCGAATGAAACCACGGCAAGAGCCATTGCAAAGAGCAGTACTAACCTGCGCCACATACAAACACCTCCCCTTGAGAGTTAAATATTTTATCCTGTGAGGTTTGAATCCTCAAGGACTCTGTTTATTGCCGCAACATTGCATCCAGGAAGAGATGGAGAAACGTTCTTAAAGATCGTATCTCTGAATGTCATACCATTTAGAAAACCATAATCGTCGATCTTTTTGAGTTCTTTCTCAATAAACGGTCCAAAATTCTCCCACAGGTTGTTCACCGAACCACCAAAAACTATTATCTGTGGATTGATCAGATATCCAATATTTCTCAACACAAGGACCAGATTTCTCAGAAAATCATCGATCAACTGCTGAGCGATTTTGTCTGTGCCAAGCCAGGCTTTAACGACACAGTCAAATCTTTCTTTGAGATTACCTTCAAGTGTTTTGCCTTTGAGTTTTTCAAATTTTTCAACTAATTTCGAAATAGACAGAAGTGCTTCAACCTCAACGATTCCATCTTTCATATCCAAGACCGTGTGCCCAATTTCCCCGGCGGCGAAATTCATACCCCTGACAATTTTTCCGTTTATCAAAAGCGCTCCTCCAACACCCTCGCCAAGATAAAGGAAAAAAGCGTTGTTCGAATCTTTTATGTCATTGGAGAAAAACGATTCTGCAAGCAGTGAAAGATTTGAATCGTTATCCACGATGATCTCAAAGGTCTTTTTGCCGAACTGTTCTTTAAAATCTACGTCGTGCCATTTGAGATTAGGTGCGTAGAGCAGCTTACTTTTCTGGCTGTCAACAATCCCCGGCACCGAGAAGACTATTCTGTTTTTTCTCTTCTTTCCCAAAAGACGATTCAAGGTTTTTTCTGATAAAAATTCATTGATTCGGTATGTGAACTCTTCAAAGCTGGTTGTTGGGAAATTCTCAAGAATCTCCCAGCTTCCATCCAAAAATCCCAGTGCAACTGTTGTTTGAAGAACCTGAACATCGACTATGAGGCACGTCATGTAATTTCTCGTAACACCATAGATGGCAGCCTTTTTGGTGCTGGTCTTCATGAAATACTCCTTCTGTTCTATAAATCCCTGTTCAACCAGCTCTTCGATAATTCTCCAGACAGCACTGTTCGCAAGTCCCGTTTTGGCAACAAGCTCCGTTCTACTGCTTGGTCCATGCTCAACAAGGTATCTCAAGATGAGCTGCTTGTTCATCTTTTTCATGGATTTTGGATCGACCTTTTTTGCCGTTTTCACCCCGTCACTCCTCTTATGGTTGATATTTCTTTCTTGAAAAGATTCTGTTGGTTATATTAGATCAGGTTTAACAAATTTGTTCAATCATGATAATTAAAGCTCATAACTGTTTTTAGACTGCATTCACAGAAATTTCCCAGATTATATCTGTTTATCTGATTATTTCTGCTTTTTTCTACGTTTTTCTCTGGTTATCGACCTGAAATGATGCATTTACTATGATCTACACGGTTTTCAGAAGCTAAAGGCGTATGATTTTGGTTGCAATACCATCTGGTCGTTATTCCATGCACGCTCTATGATGTTAAGAACTATCAATCTTTCACAGAAAGATAAAATTATCATGGCTTGAACAGCCACACGTCTGATATAATCCTCACAGAACATTCATCTTTTTTCTATGGGAGTGAGAGTTTGAAAAGGATCTGGTTGATTTTTTTCATTGCATTCGTCCTGTGGATTGGGTTGATATTTTACTTTTCCACCAGACTTCCAGATGAATCATCAAAGCAGGCAAATTTCGCATACAACTTGCTCAAAAAGTTGGATAAAACTTTCGATTTTTCAGACACGCAGTTATTCATCAAGCTGAGAACGACATTGAACAGGTTCTGGTTTGGTGATCGCAGGGCATCGACTATTGAATTTATCAGAAAAAGTGCTCACTTTGGGCTGTATTTATTTCTTGGATCACTTTGTTTCTTGTTCGGTTTGTTCTACACGCAAAAATTCTTTGCAGCCATTTTACTCGGCTTGTCGCTTCCTTCGCTGATTGCTTCTCTTGATGAGTACAGTCAGCAATATTTCAACAGAGGTTCTTCATTGAACGATGTGATTATAGACATCAGTGGAGCAACTTTTGGTGTGATATTGACTTTTCTTGTCAGTCTGATTGTGATGCTCATTGTGAAAATCATTCATCACAAAGATGCACAAAATCAGAATTGAGTTTGTTCAAAATGGATTTTCAACCTGTTGATTACGATTCGACTCCATGTGAATGCAACAACTGCATTGGTCAGATTACCTATCACGATTCCCCACCACACACCGCTCAGACCTATCTGAAAAACATTCACAAAAAGCCAGCAGAAGAAAACCTGCATTATTATTGTCCTGAAAATGGTTATGACAAGGCTCTTTGTGCCCTGACCGATTCCCTGAAACATGGCAGAGGTAAACATGCCAAAGGGTGTACCGGGAAGAAACAAACTGAGTATCATCAACGCTTTTACAAGGTCTGGAAAAATGACCTTTCCCTTTTCTGAGTAAGTGAAAATGAATGCTATCTGTTTGGAGAACAAAAGTATTGTTATCATGATACAAATTCCAAGGATAAAGCCGAATTTTATCGCAAAAAGATGTGCTGTTTCAAGTTTTCTGGCATTTCTTGCTCCAAATGCGGCACCCACGACAGATGTCACGGCTGTCGAAGCGCCTATCATCGGAATCGTTCCCAGATTTATTACACGCCAGGCACTTGTGAAAACTGCAACTCCAAATTGCCCGCCGGCTTTTGTTGCAAAACTGTTCAGCACGAAAATAGCTACGGACATGGATATCTGAGCAAATGACGCCGGAACACCTATTTTCAATATATCCCCAAGTGCAGAAAAATCCATTCTCAAATCAGACAGGTCGATTGAAAGATATGTGTTCTTCTTGATGAAAAACCAGTAAAATATGAGAAAACATCCAACCGCAGCCGAAATAACGGTAGCATAAGCTGCGCCTTTAACACTGAGTTTAAAGACGTATATAAACACAGGATCGAGGAATATGTTCAGGATAGATCCTATAGATATCGCATACATGGCTTTTTTTGCATCGCCTTCACCTCGAAGAATCGCATTTCCCACGTTGCTGAACATGAAGACTATTATGAAGTACAGTATGCTGTTTGAATAATCCAGGGAAAGTTTTAGTACTTCGTCCCTTGCACCCATCAACCTGAGCAGTGGTCCTATGGACAAAAGCGATGCAATCGTCAGCAGGATACTCAGAATTATGACCAGATAGATTGCGGTTTTGGCAGTCTCATCTGCTGCTTTTTTATCACCCCGACCGATTTTTTGAGAGATAACGGCGTTCACACCTATGCCTATGCCGGCGGCAAAAGAGATTATTATCATAAAAATTGGGAAAAACATTCCTATAGCTGCCAGCGCTTGTGGACCAAGACCCGCAACCCATACTCCATCGGCAAGGTTGTACAGTGTTTGAACAAACATCGCAACCATCATTGGAATAGCAAGCTTTATCACAGCTTTCTTTGGATCTCCAAGCAACATTTCAACACCTTTTGTGGCTCTATCCATTCAATCACCCCATAAAAATTCGTACTGAAAACTATTTTAACATGTCTACGTAAAACCATCAGCTTTCACAATCTTGAAAAAACAGGTGTTTTAAAAGTCTTTCTTGGTTTGAAACAAGCTTCACAGGTCAGTTATGTAACATCGTTCAGCTGGTTTTTGAAAGTGCAATATTGATTTATTGATCGAGTTAGCCTGTGCTTTTATCCTGTGTCAATTTTGACAATTTGCGGTAATTTGATACAATAATGTTGAGTGTATATTTCTAAATAAAATGAGTAAACTGTTTTTTTCACCCTTGTCTGAATATCAAAAAGGAGGGGAGAACATGAAAAGCCTCAGAGGAAAGATGCTTCTGACCATTCTAGTGCCGGTCGCGGCAATACTCACAGTTGCAGCAGTGATCACATATTTTCAGTTGACTAAAATTACCACAGGCATCATCGAAAACTCCACTCAAAAACTGGTTGGCAAATCTGGTGAAGTGATAAGTAATTGGATCGAAGGCATTGCAAGAGAAGTAAAATTATCTGCACAACGCAATGTAGTGATAAACGCGCTTAAAACCGGTGAGTGGAAAGAGTTAATGGAAAAAGACCTCAAACCAAAAGCTGACGAAAGACCTGAAATTAATATGTTCCTTATAGCTTACCCGGATGGCAATGCACCAAATACACTTGGAAATGTTTCACAGGTTTCTGACAGGAGTTATTTCACAGCGATTATGAAACAAAACAAAGACATAGCGATAAGTGAAGGACTGGTTTCGAAAACCACCGGTAAAAATATCTTTGTTATAGCAGCGGCGGTTAAAGATGAAAACAACAAAACCATAGGCTTGTTTGGTGCAGCAGTACTTCTTGACACAATAAGCCATGTTGTCGAAGGAGCACGCCTGACAAAAAACACAATAGGCTTGGTATGCGATTCAACTGGAATGGTAATTGCAGACACTTCTGAAGAGTATTTGATGAAACTCAACATAAACGAAGCTTCCAAAGTTGGTTTTGTAGAACTTGAAAAAAACGCTTCAAAGATTCTTTCACAAGAAATTGGTCAGTTCAAAATGAAGATGAAAGACGGACTTTATTATGTTTTCTACGCACCGATTGAGTTTGTAAAAGGCTGGTCTGTGATGCTGATGGTACCGGAAAAAGAGATGCTTGCTCAAGCAAACAGATTAACTGTGATGATCATCAGTATAATCATCGTAATTATAGTTATAGCTTCTGTGGTTGTGTTTTTCATGAGTTCTTCCATTGCAAAACCCATCAAAGTTCTTGCGGCGAAAGCTGTGGAGTTTGGTAAAGGCGATCTCACTGTGAAATTTGAAG
>NZ_JAVRKW010000020.1:0-18995 GCF_031962025.1 Pseudothermotoga sp. | reverse complement strand
TTTGCTTTTTCCATAGATTTGGAATCTTCACAGAAATTTTAAAAGACGGGTAATAACTTGACAAAGGTAAAGGGTCTATAATGTGATTTGCCTACCAAAAATCGAGGTGTGTACTTTGACAATTCTTGGTATCGACCCTGGATTCGGTATTTTGGGATACGGTGTTCTGCGAGTCAGTGGCAACTTTTTTGAGCATGTAAACCACGGAACAATACAGACAGAAAAGGAACAAAACATATCATTACGTTTGAAATTCTTGTATGAAAATCTCTGCAATTTAATCGACGAAATAAAACCGGATGAAATCGCAATGGAGAAGTTGTTTTTCTCTCGGAATGTCACAACTGCAATATCTGTAGGTGAAGCAAGGGGAATTGTGTTGCTGTTAGCTGCTCAAAAAAAGATAGAAGTTTACGAATACACACCGCACGAGGTGAAGAAAGCAGTGGCTGGTAATGGTAGAGCCACAAAAAGGAAAGTTCAGGAATGGATAAAAATCTTGCTAAATCTGGCTGAAATACCAAAGCCAGATGATGCGGCTGATGCACTTGCCATTGCCTACTGTCACGGCGTTGTTAAGAATTTCACTCGGAGGTTCACGGTATGAGAAGAATCGTTGTTGAAGATCCCCAGATGACTCTTGGCGAATTTACAAGCAAAATAGGATTTCAATCTTCATGTGACTGTATGGTTCGATCTGTTGATTATGACTGCCAGACTAATACATTAATCATAAAAACAGACAGACCTGTGCAATTAACTCAAGAGCTACACAAATTTCTACAAGAGTACTTTGAAACCACAGTTGTTTTCCAATCAGAAATTTCAAAAGATTATATAGACCTGGACGTACTCAGAAAGGAACTCAACGGGAATTTTCCTTATGTACAGTCTGCCGTTGTTGAACAACAAAAGGTCATACTCAAAGTATCGGGGGAGTTTGGCAAAGATAGGATCAAAAGCAAAATGGTTCAGGTGAAAGAGGTTGTCAGTAAACTGGTCGGTAAAGATTTAGATATACAAATCGAGGTTGAAGAACCAAAAATATCATTTGAAGAACCAAAGATAATCGTGAAAAAACCCGAAGAGAAAAAAAGGGTGAGAAAATCAGACCACTACAGTACTCCTTCTAATCTGCCTGCAGACACTGAAAATGTGAAAATCGCTGGACAGATATTCAAAATGGAATTGAGAGAAGGCAAAAAGAGATTTGTCACCATTTATCTCACCGATAAAAGAGACTCGATGACATGCCTTGTTTTCAACAGCCTTGTGGATCAGATCATCAACGAGCTCAAAGAAAAAGACTGGGTTGTTCTTGGCGGAACACTCAGATATGATGAATCCGGTGAACCTGTCCTGCACGTTAAGAATTTTGAGAAAATAGAACCCATGATTCGCATGGACAATGCACCGCAAAAGCGAGTCGAACTGCACGCTCACAGCAAATTGAGCGACCTTGACAGCGTCTTAGATATAAACGAGTACGTTGAAAGAGCAGCACTATGGGGCTGGAAAGCGATCGCATTGACAGACCATGGTGTGGTTCAAGGAATACCCTACTTTTACGAAGCGTGTAAAAAGAATGGAATAAAGCCGATATTTGGAGTTGAAGCATATCTGGTCAACGACTCGGATCCCGTGATAATTGGCACCGATGAAGATGTAAATATAAACAGTAAAAGATTTGTGGTTTTAGACATCGAAACGACAGGGCTTCATCCCATGTTTTCAGAGATCATCGAAATAGGAGCAGTTGCAGTCGAAGATGGACAGATAGCTGAAAATTTTCACACTCTGGTGAAACCAAAAGAAAAACTCAACAGTTTTACAATCCAGTTCACAAAAATAACAGATCAGATGCTCGATGATCAGCCATTCATTGAAGAAGTCCTTCCCAAGTTCTTTGAATTCTGTAAAAATAGCATAGTAGTTGCTCACAACGCCAATTTCGACTATAGATTTCTGAGGTACTGGATTGAAAAAGTCATGAAAGTGAACTGGAAAGTACCTGTCATAGATACACTGGCACTCGCAAAAAGGCTTGTGAAACTGTCGAGTTATAATCTGGAAAAACTCGCTAATTATTTTAAAGTTGGTGCGTTCTCTCATCACAGAGCCCTTGAAGATGCAAGAGTAACAGCACAGATATTCATGGAGTTGTTGAAAATTGCCAGAGAAAGGAATATCGAAACCTTCAAGCAAATAGAGGAATTGCATAAAGAATCGATAATAAAGCAATCAAAACCGTTTCACGCGACAATACTGGTTCAAAACAAAGAAGGTCTGAAAAATCTATATAAACTGGTTTCCAATGCACACGTGAAGTACTTCCACAGCGTGCCAAGAATTCCAAAGAGTGAGCTTCAATCACTGCGCAGTGGACTGCTGGTGGGTAGTGGCTGTGTCAGCGGTGAATTGATTCAGGAAATGCTTGCCGGTGCAAATGACAGCGAGATAGAAGAAACTCTGGCGTTTTATGATTTTGTCGAAATAATGCCTTTGGATCTTCTTCCAGTCAACAACGATCTTGGTTTGACGCGCGAAAGGCTCAGTGAAATTTACATGAAACTTTACCAGATCTGCGAAAAAATGGGTATACCAGTTTTAATGACCGGTGATGTACATTTTCTTGATCCAGAAGACGAGAAGATCAGGTCGGTTTTACAAGCGCCGCAACAGGACAATATTTCTGAACAACCTGCAGCTTATCTGAGAACAACGCAGGAGATGCTCGAGGCAGCACAGGAGATTTTGCAGGATGAACAAAAAGCGTTGAAAGTAGTCGTGGAATATCCAAATCAAGTGGCTTCAAATATCGAGGAAATCGTACCTCTTGAGAAAAAACTCCACACACCAAAGATTGAAGGTGCTGAAGAGCAAGTAAAAACCATCGCGATGCAAAGAGCTGTACAGTTGTACGGCGATCCACTACCGGAGCTGGTCGAAAAAAGACTGAAAAAAGAACTGGATGCGATTATCAACCATGGATATGCCGTTCTTTACTTGATAGCCAAGAAAATGGTAGATAAGTCATTAGAAGACGGTTATGTCGTCGGTTCACGTGGTTCGGTTGGCTCTTCTTTTGTGGCTTTTCTGATGGGTATAACTGAAGTCAATCCACTTCCTCCTCACTATTTCTGTGGAAAATGCCATTACATAGAATTCATTCAGAACAACGGCTATGGTTCGGGGTACGATTTACCTTCAAAGACCTGTCCAAAATGCGGTAACCAGCTCAGCAGAAATGGTCAGGACATACCGTTTGAAACCTTCATGGGCTTTGAGGGTGATAAGGTACCAGATATAGATCTGAATTTCTCCGGAGATTATCAGGACGAAGCCCATAGATTCATAGAAAAATTGTTTGGAAAGGAACACGTATACCGCGCGGGAACGATAAACACAATAGCCTCAAGAACTGCCTATGGTTTTGTCAAAGCCTATGAGGAAAAAATCTCAAGGAAAGTCAGAAAAGCGGAAAGTGAAAGACTTGCCAGTGCTGTAACCGGTGTGAAAAGAACAACAGGACAACACCCCGGCGGACTGATGATCATTCCAAAACAATACGAGGTTTACGATTTCACACCCATACAGTATCCAGCCAATACAAAAGAGGCAATGGTGCTAACAACGCATTTTGACTACGAATCAATTCACGACGATCTTGTGAAAATAGATGCACTCGGTCACGATGATCCAACTTTTGTGAAGCTCTTAAAAGATATAACCGGTGTCGATCCAATGCAGATACCAATGGATGATGAAGAAACAATGAAAATTTTCTCGAGTGTAGAACCACTTGGTGTCAAAGCTACCGATATAGGCACGGATGTTGGTACACTTGGAATACCTGAGTTCGGCACCCAGTTTGTTCGTGGAATGCTATCGGAAACACGACCAAAGAGCTTTGCAGAACTCGTTAGAATCTCTGGACTTTCACACGGAACTGATGTGTGGTTGAACAATGCACAGGAGTGGATAAGACAGAAAAAAGCCACTTTGTCAGATGTCATAGCCTGTCGCGATGATATCATGAATTACTTGATAAAAAAAGGTATGAACGCTTCCAAAGCTTTTAAAATCATGGAAAATGTCAGAAAAGGTAAGGGAATCTCTGAGGAAAACGAAAAGGATCTCAGGGACATAGGCGTACCCGAGTGGTATATCGAATCGTGCAAAAAGATAAAATATCTCTTTCCAAAGGCACATGCAACAGCTTATGTGAGCATGGCGTTTAGAATAGCGTATTTCAAAGTGCATTACCCATTGGCATTCTATGCGGTTTACTTCACACTCAAAGGCGATGAATTCGATGTTGAAGCGGCACTCGGTGGTCCACAGATCGTGAAAAAAAGGCTGATGGAACTATCGACAATAGTTGACAAAGACGTCAGAGAAAAAGCCAAGGAGACGACACTTGAATTGATGCTCGAAATGTTCTGTAGAGGCTATTCTTTCCTGCCTGTGAATATAAACAAATCAGATGCCAAACTCTTCACCATAGAGAATGGAAAACTGAGAATCCCACTCAATAAACTGCCAAACCTTGGCGATAACGTGGCAGAATCAATCATCAAAGCCAGAAAGGAAAAACCGTTCAGCTCACTGGAAGATATGGTAAAACGAACCAAGGTGAACAAATCCCACCTTGAAACCTTCAAAAGGATGGTCGAACTGGAAGGCTTGCCTGAGAAAGAACAGATCAGCCTGTTTTAGTGCTGATTTCATAGTGTACAATATAGCCAGGAGGTTCAGTCATGATCCTGGCTTTTATTTCTGATATTCATGCAAACCTCGAGGCACTCGAAGCCGTGATGAACGACATTGAAAAACGAAAAGTTGACAGAGTCTACTGCCTTGGAGATCTTGTTGGTTATGGACCGGATCCTGAGTTGGTTGTCAGAAAATTGATCAATATCCCGACCGTTGCCGGAAATTACGACGATGGTGTTGGTTATAAAAAAACCAGTTGTGGATGTCAGTATGGCTCAACAAGAGAAACAGAAGTCGGTGACATCTCACTGAAATGGACTATTCAAAATACTTCAGAGGAAGTAAAATCCCATCTTCGCACGCTCAAGCACAGAATGGAATTTGAAGTTGAGGGTGTGAACTTTCTCTTGGTGCATGGAAGTCCGCTGAATGAGTTACTCGAATATGTCACTCCAAAAACAGATCAGGAAAGGCTTCGAAAAATCGTCGAGAGTACCAGAGCAGATGTAATAATCAACGGGCACACACATCTGCCGATGGTCAAATCGATCAATGGAAAGTTGATAATGAACGCAGGAAGTGTGGGAAGACCAAAAGACAACGATCCAAGATCGTGCTACCTTCTGGTTGAAGTCACAAAAGGTGTCATCTGGTACGAATTCATAAGAGTTGCTTATGATGTGAAAAAAACCTGTGAGAAAATAGCACAAATGCGATTACCTGCCGAACTTGCAGTCGTCTTAGCTCTAGGCTCAGGTTATGACATGGGCAAAAGCACGGCGACAGAAAGTTTCTTTGTGTGAACTGACCACTGCCAGTAAAAGTTCAAGCTTATGTTTTTCAAAACGCAAAACTTTAGAAAGGAGTGTGCAGCGCATTTTTCCATTAAAGTTTCGCGCTGAAAAATGATGAATCAGATTCTCAAAGAATACGGATTGAACATAGAAGATGAAAAAATAGAACTGCTGTCAAAGTACATAAATCTTTTGACAAAAGCACCACTGAATCTGACATCCATCAGAGACTATCAACAAGTAATTCACAAACACATCGCCGATGTGCTTTTACCTGTGGACTCTATCAAAGGCGATGTTCTCGATGTTGGTAGCGGAGGGGGTATACCTGGCATCATCTACGCGATAGTTTTTGGAACAAGAGTTACCATGGTCGAATCGATCAGGAAAAAGGCTATCTGGTTAGAGCAAACAATAGCTGAACTTGGGCTTTGCAATGCACAGGTTATCTGCTCAAGAGTAGAGGAGCTTGGCAGTGAAATGAGAGAAAAATTCGATGTGGTAGCGGCAAGGGCTGTGGCTGAACTCAGAATTCTTACTGAACTCTGTGTCCCGTTCTGCAAGGTCAAAGGAGAGCTTCTGTTTTACAAAGGTCCAAGATGGAATGATGAATACAATGACGCAAAAAACGCAATCAGGACGCTTGGTATTGAAATAGAAAAAGTGGTTGAATACACACTCAAAACAGGCGAAAAAAGGGTTTTACTGAAATTTCGCAAAATCAAAGAAACCAGTGAAATTTATCCAAGAAAGATATCCACAATAATGAAAAAACCACTATGAGGTGGTTCGGTGAAAGTCATAAAAACCTGGAACTTTTCAGGCAAGCTGAATATGGCTCTTGATGTGGTTTTAGCAGAACAGTGTAAAGAGCCCGTTCTTAGATTTTACACATGGGCAAGACCGACTCTATCGCTCGGAAAACATCAAAAAAGAATCGATCTTGACACAGAGTTCATGAAACAAAAAGGCATAGAGTGCGTAGTCCGTCCCACAGGAGGCAGGGCTGTTCTGCACTGGGATGAACTGACTTACTCTTTGATTCTCCCAGTGGATCATCCACAGGCAAAAAGCAGTGTCCTTGAAAGTTATCTTTTGATAAGTGGGTGTATTGCAAGGTCTTTGCGTTCACTTGGTTTCAGAGCACAGATAGAACCTGTTAGAAAACTGAAAACAAATAGTGCGGCGTGTTTCGACACAGCTTCTTCGTATGAGATAACGATAGAAGGAAAAAAAGTTGTCGGCAGTGCACAGATGAGGAATGAAAAAAGTATTCTCCAGCATGGTTCAATAGTTTTCAGACAGCACACAGAAGAATACGCAAAGTGTTTGAAGATAGATCAAAATGATCTTGAGGGTAAGCTCACCGGACTTTTAGAATATCAACAAATCACAGTAGAAGAACTCGCTGACAATTTGCAAAAAGAATTTGAAACCGTCTTTGGAAAGATCGAGACATTTACACCAAACCGGGCAATATTGGAGCTTGCCATGAGCAGGAAGGAAGAATTCGCTTGGCTGGGAAACTGATCATTGTATCAACCCCTATTGGGAATATGATGGACATAACAATCAGAGCACTTCGTGCACTCAGAGAAGCAGATGTGATCGTTGCAGAAGATACAAGAAGAACGATGAAACTTCTCAAGTATTTTCACATAGAGGGAAAGCCTCTTGTTTCTTATGGCGTGCACAATCAGGTTAAGAGCATACCAGCTATCCTGAATCTTCTAAAACAGGATAAGAAACTCTGCCTTGTCACCGATTCTGGTACACCGGCAGTAGCTGATCCCGGCGGGCTACTGGTTGATGCGTGCTGGAAAGAAGGCATACAAATCGATATCATGCCAGGACCGAGTGCATTGACAAGCGCGATCGCTTTATGCGGTTTTGATGCTTCAAAGGTATTGTTCGTTGGATTTTTACCGCGTGATAAGAAAAGAAGAAAGCTGTTCAGAGAAATAGAAAATCAAAAATTACTTTTTGTATTTTTTGAATCTGCTTTGAGGATTAACAGCACGCTGAAAGATGCACTGGAAATTTTTGGAGACTGTGATATCTTTATTGCAAGGGAATTGACCAAGTTTTTTCAACAACTTTACAGAGGAAAGATCAGTGAGGCTGTAGAAATTTTCAAACAGGCGAAAGGTGAACTGACAGTGGCAATATATATCAAAGGGGGAAGGAAAGTTGAAAAAGGAACTTGAAAAGATACTCAGAGATATCTGCTTCATAATCAAGGTCGAGGGAAGGCTTGTCCTTAAAAATTATCCAATCACAAGTGCTCAGTTTGACCTATTGCAAAGGCTTTATTTCAAAGGTCCGATGAAGATGACAGAGCTCAGCACAGCACTCGGTATAGCCAAGAGTACCCTGAGCGGGATCGTTCAAAGGCTTGAAAACATAGGTTATGTGTCAAGAATTCGCGGTAAAGACAAACGAGTTTTCATGGTTTCAGTTACAGAGGTGGGTAAGACTGTTGTGAGAAGCGTCATAGAAAAAAGGGTAGAATTCGTAGGAAAGGTTATCGATGCGATGGGAGAAGAAAGCTCAAAAGAGCTTCTCAAAATCCTGCAAAAATTCAAAGAGGAGATCGAAAAGTGCAGAAATTCATAGTGTTTCTCTTTCTCGCATCGACCTGTTTTGCGGTCAATGTGATCACAGTTCCGGCAAATGTGGAGATACGCTATCAGCAAACGGTTCTTGCGATAAGTGACAGGTCTGGTTTTGCTTCTTTTGACATCACATTACCAGCCACAGTGATATTTTCAAAACCGGGCTATCTGCCAAAAGAGGTTTTTATAAACGATGCATCCATCACTTACCATGTGAATCTCACGCCCGAGTCGAGCCTGAAAATCCATTCAGAACCAGAGGATGCCGAAGTTTTCATAAACAACAAACTGTGTGGAAAAACCCCACTTGAAGTGGTACTGCCACCCGGCGAACACAATCTTTTGATCCGAAAAGATGGATATTGTGAGATAAAAGACAGTGTAAACATCATGCCATTTGAGAAAAAACAGATAAACTACCAACTTGCCACAACTCCAACAGTTTTGATAAACTCCAAACCAGTTTCAACTGTCTGGATCAACGAAAAAGAAATTGGCAAGACCCCCGTACAGGTTAAACTTCCGGCTGGAAATTATTCATTGACCCTTAAGGCAGATGATTTTTTCAATTTGAACGAGCAGATTTTGGTGAGCAATCTTCAAAGTCAGGTCTTTGATTTTTCGCTCATTCCCTGTGCCACCATAAAAGTTCACGTAATACCAGATCACGCCGTTGTGGAATTTCAAGACCAGAAAAAACTTCAACCGGCTGTATTTTCCCAAATTCCTTTGAAAGAAACCGTGTTGAAAGTAAGCGCACAGGGTTACGAAACAAAGCAAATTACTATCACTCCAAAGCAAGGCATGAACGAAGTGAGAGTTTATCTTGAACCAGATATCAAAGTTTTGAATATCGAAACTGCCGACCAAGCCATGGTCTACGTGGACGGCAAAGCTGTCTCAAGGGGGTCTGTTAAAATAAAGGTTTCTGGAGATCTTCACCTGGTTGAGGCAAAGCTCGGTGAAAGATCTTGGGCTGGATTAATGGATCTTTCACAGACAGATTCTTTGAAAATCAATTTCGATTATGTCACTGTGATAATGCCAAAATTCAAAGACACAAGGTACGTGGTGGAAGGTGTAACCTTTTATCCGCCTGCGATAACTTATCTACCTGCCGGCTTTCACACGATACAAATAGAATCAAAAACCACAATCAAAAGAACCCTTGAATTCAAAGCCGGCTCATTGAATCTGATTAAACCCGATGAACAACTTGGTTATTTGTGTGTTTTCAGCGATGCGGTAACAAGGTGCTACATAAATGGAGAGTTTGTCGGATTGACTCCTGTGTTATTCTATTCAGTGAAACCCGGCATTTATTCTGTACAGGCTGGAGGGAGAAAATTTCAGGTACAGGTTGATCCTGGACAGATCGTGTACGTCTATTAGGAGGTGATGAGAGTGAGAAAAACTATTTTTTACATTTTTCTGAGTTTTGCGGTTCTGTCATTCTGTGCTGAAGTGAAAATAAAAGATGTTTCACCAATCCTTGATATCTATGAACCGGTTTCTTTTATGATCCAGAACAAGATCATGGAACTGGATGAAAACGGCAATTTCAGAGGGGGACTATTAACCACAAGATTTGATATAGCTCAGTATCTGTACAATATCTTCAAAAACTTTCAGCTTCAAGATATTCCAGAAAGACTGAACAGTCTTGAAAAGAACCGACAGGAATTGTCAACCAAGATTTTAGGAATCGAGGCTGCTTATAAGACGTACGAACAGAGAATGAAAGATTTCGAGAATGCCTTGGCGCAGGTTCAGAGTCAGTCTGATAAGCTATCTCAACAGATCTATGCTCAACTGCGCAAAGAACTGGACGAAGCTTTGAAAGAGCAGCAGTCACAGCTCTCAAGATATGAACTACTTTTCTCAAGAGTTGATGCGCTTGAACAGCTATCTTCATCTATTCAAAATCACCTTATCAGCTCGGATAAGAGTATGGAACTACTCAGCAGCAAAATCTCTACGATGGAAACCAATCAGTCGAATATCTCCAAAGACCTGTCTTCTTTGAAAAACAGTCTGGATGCAGTTTCTGCAAAAACTGCTGAAAACGCACAGGCGATCCAAAAACTCAAAGATGATATGAACACCCAGTTCTATGCACAGGGAAAGCTTCTTGACCAAAAATTGCTTGATCTGTCCAGCAGATTGGATGTTCTGACCAAGAGCCTTCAAAATGATCTGTCAATACAAAAAAAGATGCTGTCAGATTACGAGCAGAATCTAATGAACGTCAAAAGTCAGGTTGAAGAACTTCAGCAAAATATGAAGATTCTCGAAACACTTGCAAGCAAAGATCAATTAGTTACTATGCAAAACACAGTCTCAGCTCTTTCACAGAGGGTTGAGAGTAATGAAATAACTCTTGGAAAACTGGAAAAAAAGGTCGAAGATATGCAGACCGATACGCTCCAAAAAAGAATAGCCGAACTTGAAGCAAAACAAAAGTATCTGGAAAGTAATCTTCTAACAGCCTATCTCATAGGTGGAGCTGGTGTTGTCGTCGGTGTACTTGCCATCATCTTCGCCATGGGACAGTTTTGAGGTGAGATAGCGTGAAAAAAATCATCACCTTTCTGTTTTGTTTTCTTGCGATATTCTATTTTGCCAAAACTGTTCACATAGCCGCTGATTACGTAAAACCTGAAAAAGATCAGGCTTTTTACGATGGAAATGTGAAAGTCGAAATCGAAGAGGACAATATAAAGGTTCAGTGCCAATCTATGAAGGTATCTAAATATCAGGGTGAATGGAGATTGGTCGAAGCCCAAAAACCACAGGTGATTTTTGAGGACGGTGTTGCCACAGCAACTGTTTTGAAATACGATATAAAGCTCAAAACCGGTACAATGACCGATAAAGTGAAAGCCGAAGTCACTGACAAGGAAAGCACCGACACGATATTGATAAGTTGTGACAGCATGGATATAGATCTCGATAAAGACATCTTCAGCGGCAGTGCACAGGAGGCTGTGAAAATATTCAAAGGAAAGATCGAAGCAACTGCGAAGAAATTTTTCTACGATAGAAAAAACGGAAAGATAGAACTCGAGGGTGATGTTATTTTGCTGGATCACGATAAGAACATAAAGATATGGGCTGATCGTGTACAAATCACGACGGTTGATGATAAAATGGTTGCAACAAATGCAAGGGTTGAGTTGATAGTGGAGGAGTGATACGGTGATTGACATCAAGTTGATCCGTGAAAAACCAGATTTCGTTAAGCAGGCACTTTTGAACAGAAATTACGACACCAAGATCATCGATGAGATACTCATGCTGGACGCAAAGTTCCGCAACTTGACAAATCAGGTCAATCAATTGCGCTCACAGAGAAATGCGATTTCAAAACAGGTGGCGCAGAAAAAGGCATCGGCTGATGTGCAGGAAATAGAAGCTCTGGTAAATGAAGGCAAAAAAATCGGTGAAAAAATAAGCTCCATAGAAGCTGAACTCAAAGAGATTGAAGAGCAAATCGGCAAACTGGTTCTTTTCATCCCAAACATACCTGATCAGTCTGTTCCGATCGGGAAAGACGAGACTTTTAACCAGCAGATACGCACATGGGGAGAGCCAAGGAAATTCGATTTTCCAGCCCAGGCTCACTGGGATCTTGGACCGGCTCTGGGGCTCATGGACTTTGATCGGGCAGCCAAATTGAGTGGTTCAAGGTTCACGGTGATGTACGGTGCCTTTGCAAGACTCGAGAGGGCATTGATCAATTTCATGCTCGATCTACACACCAAAGAACATGGTTATACAGAGGTCTGGGTGCCGCACCTTGTTAAAAGAAGCACAATGACAACCACCGGGCAGCTTCCAAAATTCGAGGAAGAAGCTTACAGAATAGAAGCAGATGACCTTTTCTTGATACCGACTGCCGAGGTACCGCTCGTTGCATTGAGATCTGAAGAAATTCTGGAAGAAAACCAGTTGCCATTGCTGTATACCGCCTATACACCGTGTTACAGAAGAGAAGCTGGAAGCTATGGTAAAGATGTCCGCGGAATGATCAGACAGCACCAGTTTGATAAGGTCGAATTAGTCTGGATAACCACTCCGGAGCGCTCCTTTGAAGATCTCGAACGGCTCGTTTCGCATGCCGAAGAAGTCCTCAAAAGACTCGAATTACCATACAGAGTGATTCAGCTGTGTACGGGAGATCTGGGATTTGGTGCAGCAAAAACCTACGATCTTGAAGTGTGGCTTCCCTCATACAACGCTTACAAAGAGATATCGTCCTGCAGTAACGATACCGATTTTCAGGCAAGGCGTGGAAATATAAGGTACAGAAGAAAAGATGGAAAACTCTCCTTTGTTCACACACTCAACGGTTCTGGCGTTGCAATAGGTAGAACGCTGGTGGCAATTGTAGAAAACTATCAAAGAGCAGATGGGAAAATAGATGTTCCCAAAGTACTCCAGCCGTATCTTGGTTGTGAGGTGCTTGGATAATTGCCACATCTGTTTTTCGGCAAACCATCAGGACAGTTCATTGAACTGGACGAACACGAGACACAGCATCTGAAAGTGGTAAGGTCAAAAATCAATCAAACTCTGCTCATAACAGATGGACTTGGAAATCTTTACAGATGTGAGCTGGTTCAAATTGGCAAAGATAGATCCACAGCACTGATAATGGAGTCTAAAAGGGTAGAAGAAAAAAATACCTGCATAACTGTGTGTATTGCATCGCAAAACTGGGACAGACTTCGTCTTATGGTTGAAAAAGCAGTGGAACTTGGCGCAGACAGTATAGTGATCTACAAATCTCGTCGAAGCAAATCTTACCTGTACAGAGAAGAGAAAATCAGATTGGTTATAAGAGACTCAGCAAAACAATGTTTCAGATGCCTTTTTCCAGATCTTGAGATTCATGAAGATCTCAACTTTCTCAACTACCAGGTCAGAACGATTGTGCTCCATCAATCTGGAAGACCTGCAGCAATCGAAGATTTCATGGGAAATGTCAGAATAGTAGTTGGACCAGAAGGAGATTTCGAAGATGAAGAACTCAATCTATTAAGGCAAAAGGGGGAGCTTTTGAGTCTTGGAAAAAAGATACTGAGGTTTGAGACTGCGGCGATTTTGGCAGTTGGGATGGCAAGCTTTGTGAATGAAAAGATATGAAAGGGGGCCTATTGAATGAAAAAGGGTGAGAAAATCACATCTTTTGTGAAATTTGAAAAGGAGATTGAAAGTGCTTATCGAGAAAGACTTTCCAGCACAAAAAGGCCCGAAGAAACAGGTGATGTCTTCTTAGAATTCGCTGTTGAGTTGCTCAGCAAAATCAACCCGCAGATCAACCGAAATTACATCGATCAAATTTATTTCGATCCACAGTCTGAAAATGGTTATCGCTTGTCTCCCAACCTTGAGAAAATTTTAGGAGAGGAAGTACTGAAAAAGAGTGATATAACCGCTATACTCAAAAGAATGGCTTTGAATGCCGTACATCGAAGAAAAACTTTGATTGCAGATAACGAAAGAACCGACATGTTTCGAATGCAAGAAAAACCCGATCAGCGCTGACAGTATACCACAGTCAACAAAGATCCAAAAAACATTATCACAGACATGACGGCAAACATCAAAACAAAAGAGATTTCAGAGAGCAAACCAGCGATTAAAGGACCAAAAAGGCTTCCAAAGGAACGGGCGGAAGTGAGTAATCCGAGAAATTCCGCCCGTCTGTTTTCTGGAACATTCTGAGAAACAAAATTCGTTGCTCCATTTATGAAAGCACCAAAACCCATTCCAGATACCGCATAAGCTAGCAAAACCAGCTTGTAATTTCCACCAACCGCAAACAGAACAGCACCAAGCCCTGAAAGAAACATCCCAAAAGCGGCAATATTTTTAGAAGAAACTTTTCCAATAATCCAGCCGAATAATATATGTGATGGCACCTGCAAAAATGGATTGACTGAAGCAAGCAAAACACTCTGTGCTTTACTCAAACCAATTTTTTCGGTCAGGTACACACCTATCAGAGCAAAGGTACCACCGATGCCCAACTGTCTGAGAAAAGAGCCCAGATACATCGCCCACAGGTTGTTCTTTTTGAGAATTCTTTTGGAGGTTATCGCAGAGAAAATCCTTTGCAAGTTTGTCCTGACGATCTCATAACGTTTGTGTTCAACATCCGGTGCAAAAAATGAGAAAAAAACCACAAGTAGAAATAGAAGATAAATGATATTCATCGTCCAAACGACACTGATAACATTCAAAAGCGGAGAAATGACTATCCTGCCCAATCCCATGCCGAAGGAATTTGCGGCATTGAGCATGGAAAGTACTATGTTCGTCTTGCGTTGGGACGATTCGATCAAAATGGCAGTGCAAACAGGTTCAAAAACAGAGGAGAAAAAAGTGAATAGTGCACCGACCAGAAAAAAGTGATACGGCTTTGTGGACAGAGAATAAAACGGTAGAATCAAAAAAGAAATTATCAGGGGAAACAGGAGCGCCTTTTTCCTGCTTTTCAATTCATCGCTCATTGCTCCCCAGAACGGAGAAGACAGGCTGCCGACAGCGCTTGTGATTGTTGAAAGAAATCCTATTGAAAAAAGCGAAGACGACAGTTCTCTCATTCTAAACTGCAACAGCATATCATAATTCAACACAGTCAGGTTTCTGAAAAAGGAGGCAGCAACAAGACTCAGATTATTCCCATTCGATCGTTGCCGGGGGTTTTGAACTGATGTCGTAGACCACCCTCCCGATACCTTTTACGGTGTTCAGAATTCTTCTTGAAGCAAGATCGAGAACCTCGTGGGGAAGTCTCGACCAGTCTGCCGTCATTCCTTCAACACTGTCAACTGATCTCAGAGCCAGGACGTAATCGTACGATCTTTGATCACCCCGAACGCCGACAGATCTAACCGGCAAAAGCACCGCAAATGCCTGCCAGCTTTTTTCATACCATCCCGTTTCCTTAAGAGTCTCTATGAAAACACTATCGGCTTCTTTCAAGATCCTGAGCCTTTCCTCTGTAATCTCACCAACGATTCTCACACCAAGCCCGGGTCCCGGAAAAGGCTGACGCTGAATAATAGAACGGGGTATGCCGAGAATTTCACCGACGATTCTCACTTCATCTTTGAAGAGATTTCTGAGTGGCTCAACAATCTGAAGATTCATCTGCTGTGGCAGTCCGCCAACGTTGTGATGACTTTTTATAGCAGCAGTTTTCTTCCCCGAGCGTGCACTTTCTATGACATCCGAATAGATTGTTCCCTGAACCAGATGTGTGGCACCGTAATCCTTGGCTTGTTTTTCAAAAACACGTATGAACTGTTCTCCGATTATTTTTCGCTTCGTCTCAGGATCGGTAACCCCCCTGAGCTTTTCAAGAAAAAGATCTCTTGCATCGATTTTGACAAGGTTTAAACCAAGCATCTGTTTGAAAACCCTTGGTACCTCGTTTTCTTCGTTCTTTCTCAACAATCCATGGTCCACAAAGACGTTCAGAAGATTTTCACCAATTGCCCTGTGAACAAGCACACAGGCAACCGAGGAATCCACGCCTCCTGATAGAGCCGCGATGACTTTTTTGCCGGATAACTCTTTTTTGAGTTCATCGATCTTTTGTTTGACGAAATCTTCCAGATTCCAGTTTGGAGAAAGTCCACAGATTTTGGAAAGAAAATTGCCAATTATATCCCTGCCGCCAACCGTGTGTCTTACTTCCGGATGAAATTGTAAAAGCCAGAATCTTCTGTCGTCTGTCGCCGCTGCTATGATGCCATCTTTCGATTTTGCCGTGATCCTGAAATTTTTTGGAAGTTTGCTCACATGATCTCCATGACTCATCCATACCGTCTGCTGATTTTCTATTCCCGAGAAAATCAAATCTTCGCTCACTATATCGATCTGAGTCCTGCCGTACTCAGCCACCTTACCCGGTTCGACAACTCCACCGAGCTCGTGTGAAACCAGTTGCATACCATAACATATTCCCAATACCTTTCCATCGTATTTATCAAACCACTTTGGCAACTTTGGAGCATCTTTTTCGTAAACACTTGCAGGTCCACCGGAGAGTATAACCGCACCAATCTGTGAGACATCCACATCTTCATCGTATTGAACAACCTGGCTGTAATAACCAAGCTCTCTTACAACCCTTGCTATGAGCTGTGTGTATTGAGACCCATAATCTACAACTATTACCTTCATCAACATTCAGAGCACGCCATCTTCAAGATGGAATGCGCTGTACCCTCCCTTCCAATTTGCACTATCAGTGCAAGTCATTTTTCAGGCTCATGTCTATTCAAAAATTCTGATTTTTTTACGCCCTGTTTTTCAGACCCAGAATCTGCCTTGCCTCCTGACAGGAAGCGATTGGTCTGTTCAGTTCCTTTGCGATTCTGACCACTTTTTCAACCAGTTCCGCATTTGATTTTGCAAGAACACCTTTGGATATGTATATGTTATCTTCAAGACCGACTCTGACATTTCCCCCCATCGCTATAGCCATAGCAGCCATGGGAAATTCATATCTACCAATACCAGCCACGGACCAGGTAGCACCATCTGGCAGGCTATCGACCATGGCAACCAGATTCCGTGCATTTGCCGCTATACCTCCCGGCACACCCATCACAAAATCAAAATGCAGATGCCCCTGGACAATACCTTTTTTTACAAGCTGCATGGCGTTGTTTATATGTCCCATGTCAAAACATTCAAATTCCGGCATAATCTGTTTTTCTCTCATTTTCATGGCGAATTCTTCGATCATCGGCATGCTGTTCATAAAAACATCATTTCCAAAGTTCACAGTGCCCGTTGTTAAAGTAGCCATATCCGGATCTGACTCTAAGGACTGTAGCCTTTCCTGCGCACTCATCCAGACTGCGCCGCCTGTGGATACCTGGATGATCATGTCCGGACATCTTTCTCTGATCATCTTCACAACTTTTTTGAAAATCTGGGCATCCTGAGTCGGTTTACCTTCATTATCTCTGACGTGCAGGTGAACTATTGAAGCGCCCGCCTGATATGCTTCATAGGTTTGCTGAACGATTTCCTCCGGTGTCAACGGAATGTATGGAGTATCCTGCCTTGTCACTTCAGCACCGCAAACAGCAACGGTTATGATCAATTTATCCATTGTTTTTTGACCTCCTTTGCCTTTCTTTGGGAACAACACATGTTCCGCTCGCCCTCAATACCAAAACCGGTGGATCGAGAACCTCACATGCAGATTCCTGATTTGGTATACCGGCACTGGTTATGACCTTGTATACCTCGAACTTCATCTTTCTTGACGTGTTACCAACCTCAACTATCTCACCGTGAACTTCAAGAAAATCTCCTGCATAGACTGGTTTTAAAAATTCTATTGAATCGTATGCCCTGAACAATCCCTCATCACCATCGTGTCTTATCAAAAGCTCTGTCGCCACATCGCCAACCAACTGAAGTATCCTGGCACCGTCAACAAGTCCGCCGGCGTAATGAGCATCATGTTGACTCATTCTCACTCTCAGAAAGGCTTTCACCCTTCTTCCTCCTTTCTTGCCTGTTGAAAAGCCACAATCCAAGTATAACCAATCCGCCTCCAAGAACAGTATAAAAATTCGGGAAGGTTTTCAACAAAACTGCTTCGGCAACACTCGTGATCACCGGTATAAAATAAATCGTGTTTGTTGTGTAACGAGCTCCCGCTCGCCTTATACCGATGTTCCAGAACACGTATGCAATCCCAGAGCAAACTATACCAAGATACAACAAAGACACAATTACCGGCAGAGTAAAACTGATCTGCGGCTTTTTCTCAAAGATCAAAAACGGAAAAAGAGTTATAACACCCCACAAAGTTATACTCGTAACACCTGTGACTGAGTCTGGATCTGGCATCTTTTCTACATGGTATGTGTAAAAAACCCAGGCAAACGCAGCACCAAGAAGCATCAAATCACCTTTAAAGTTGACTTTCAGGACAAAACTACCGTTCAATATGACAATCGCCACACCAAGAAAAGCAATCATTGACGCAAAGTATTCCACAAGAGTGGTTTTCCTTTTCTGGATAAGATGTGAAAAGAGCGTGTACAAAATAGGCGCACTAGATACTATGAGAGAAGCATTTGTAGGATAAGTGTAAACAAGTCCACTGTTTTCAAAGATGAAATACATCGTCACACCCCAAAAACCGGCAAAGAAACTGTGCCAGTTGAAAAGCTTTGGCACTTTTCTCGTGAACAGTATCAGTGCAACAGATGCGATCAGAAATCTGATGAATGCCGACGTGATTGGTGGAATGCAAAGCACCACAACCCTTGTAGCGACAAAAGACACTCCCCAGAAAAACACCACTGACCAGATCAAAAGTTTGTACAACAATTTATACCCTCCTATTTAGAATTCTTACATAAATTCGTTCGAGTTACAATATAATAAATAAAAGGGGGATTGATAAAGAGAGATTCATTAAGAAGCCTTCTTGAGAAGATTCAAGCAGCCAAATCTACTTTTGAAAAGCAGCTTCAAAAAATTCGCAACGCATTGAATATACTCAGAGTCACTGCTCGATCTGACAAATTGAAGCTTCGGGCAACGATCAGAGTTAGAAAAATCTGTCATTCAAATGTAAAACTGGGGATAGGTTTTGCCATTGACCTCCTCCCAATCCCCTAAATGGGATAGGATTCCCATTAAGGAGACTAGGCTTCCCGCTTCAACATGGTGTGACTTACCAGGATATAGGGATTGTCCCTAAATATCTTGGCAGTGGTCTCCCACTCCACGGGCTTTAATTCGGACCGGTCCAGCCCTACTGCTTTTAACATATTAATCGCAGAGTTTAAATCTCTGTCGATTGATAAACCACACTTTAGGC
>NZ_JAVRKW010000019.1:0-19199 GCF_031962025.1 Pseudothermotoga sp. | reverse complement strand
GGAGTGCTGTGAGAAAATCCTGGGTAATGTTTGTTCTGAGTTTTCTACTTGTAATTTTCCTTGAAAGCTGTGCAACCGTTCCCAGTCAACCAGAAACAGCACCTATAATCATCTGGCAAAAAGCACTTGGTGGATCTGATGAGGAGGCAGCATATTCAATTCAACAGACTGCTGATGGCGGATACATAGTTGCTGGGTATACTCGATCAAACGATGTTAATGTGAGTGGATATCATGGTAACGGTGACGTTTGGGTAGTAAAACTTGACAGTAATAGAAATATAGTCTGGCAAAAGGCACTTGGTGGATCTAGGAATGATGAAGCACATTCAATTCAACAGACTACTGATAGCGGGTACATAGTAGCTGGGTGTACTTGGTCAAACGATGGTGATGTGAGTGGATATCATGGTGACAGTGACATTTGGGTAGTAAAACTTGACAGTAGTGGGAATAAACAATGGCAAAAAGCACTCGGTGGATCTAGGAATGATGAAGCACATTCAATTCAACAGACTTCCGATGGTGGATACATAGTGGCTGGGGGTACTATGTCATACGATGGTGATGTGAGTGGATATCATGATGGTTATGACTTTTGGGTAGTAAAACTTGACAGTAATGGGAATAAAGAATGGCAAAAAGCACTCGGTGGATCTTCTTCTGATGTAGCATTTTCAATTCAACAGACAAGTGATGGATACATAGTAGCTGGGTATACTTGGTCAAACGATGGTGATGTGAGTGGATATCATGATGGAGCTGACTTTTGGGTAGTAAAGCTTAACAGCAGTGGAGATATAGTCTGGCAAAAAGCACTTGGGGGATCTGGTTGGGATGGAGCATATTCAATTCAACAGACTTCCGATGGTGGATACATAGTGGCTGGGGGTACTATGTCATACGATGGTGATGTGAGTGGATATCATGATAGTTATGACTTTTGGGTAGTAAAACTTGAAAGTAATGGAAATATACGATGGCAAAAAGCACTTGGTGGATCTAATGATGATTTTGCATATTCAATTCAACAGACTACTGATGGTGGATACATAGTGGCTGGGTATACTAACTCAAACGATGGTGATGTGAGTGGAAATCATGGTGGTTATGAGTTTTGGATAGTAAAGCTTAACAGCAGTGGAGGTATAGTCTGGCAAAAAGTGTTTGGTGGATCTTGGAATGATGTAGCAAGTTCAATTCAACAGACTACTGACGGTGGATACATAGTGGCTGGGTGGACCAACTCAAACAATGGTGATGTGAGTGGATATCATGATAGTTATGACTTTTGGGTAGTAAAGCTTGGATGGTGAATACAGGTGAGCCACAATGGCTCACCTTATGTTTTTTACGTTCAGACGACAATTTCAGATAACATTCTGCAAACACACGAAGTTTAACGAATCTGGCTTTGGAAGAAGAAAGATGTAGCTGTATGTACTTTGTTAGGCGAATTTTTAGCTCTTATTTTATCAATTCATCAATTTCTTCCCTTCTTTGAGGAATTGTATAAAATGTTGCGTTATCATCGTTCCATTCAACCATATCACAACTATCTTGGCGTATATATTCTTTGCAAAGCAGATAATGAACTACTGATTTAACTTCATTTTTAGAATGTCCTGCTTTTTCAACTATTTCTCTTAAACTTAATCTATATGGGCTCTTTCTGAGTATTTTGAGTATTAACGCCTCTCATTCTGTAAATAATTCTTTTGAAATTTCTGAAACATCAAACCCATTATGCTCCTAAAGCTTTAGCTGCCAACCGTCCTGTCAAAATAGCCGTGGGTACACCGGCGGGGCTGTAGGACCATTTCCCGGCTTTCATAACATGTGGCAAGGAAGTCTTGGGCACATTGTTAATAAACAAAAGGCTGCTGGGGACTGGAATATCCTCTTCAAATGACCAGCCTATAATTGAGCCCTCGGAACTACCTGCCCATTCTTCAATGGTAAGTGGAGTGGATGTGAGGCGGAACAGAATTTTTTCTGGGTTTTTCAGCATTGGATAGACGCTTTGAGCCAGTGTGCGCACCATACGCTCTGCTACCGCTTCGCGGAACTCTTGATACCAGCCATCTTCTTTCACTTGTTTGACCAAATCATATTCAAAGAGGACACTGATAATCAACCCTGTTTTCCCAGGCGGTGCTAGATTGGGGTCTCTCAAAACAGGTATTGAAATTTCATAGGTGTTTAGTGCACAAAATCGGTCCAGCCAATTTATAATATCAGCGCGGGTTAGGGTTTCACCTTTATTGAGAAGCTGGCGCAGTTCTGTGGTATGGGTTTCCCCCAATCCTTGGCGGGAAGGGGTATAAAAGAAATGTCCATATCCGATTTTACGGAATGTTTCAGGTGGTTCATCCACACCCAGATACACGGTGAAAACTGAATCCGAGCCACGGTGGGAAAGAATAGATGCTTTTTCGTCTTCAATACGGGCAATCGCCTTGTCTGGCAGACCATCGGTTCGGGCAATGCGGTATAGCGTCTTCAAATCCGCTGTCCATACTAAATCGCCATAGCCAAAATGGGTTCCATCTTCTAAGGTGATAATGCGCTTTGCTATGTCCACTCCAGTGACAAGACTATTTAAACGCAAGTCAACTCCCAATTCAGCCGCTTTTTGAGCCAATTTATCCGCTAATCTTCCTACTCCACCGCGCGGGTAAATGTAATCGGTGTAAAGGTAAAAATAGCTCAGTGCAAAGAAGGAAGGAGTACTGCGGAAAAAGTGTTGGGCTACGATGTCACGCAACGATCTATTGGAAATACGGGATTCCAGAAAATTCTCTACCGGACCTTTCATACCTTGAATTGTCCAAAGTGTTCCCAAAAATTTGAACATCCAGGGTAAATAGGTCTTAAAGAAATAAGCCTTATCTTCAAACAAACCGTGGAAGGCCGGGTTGTCTACCGCGTAAAGCACTTTCATAGCTTTCATAACCTTTTTTACCGAGCGGATCAAACGATCCACCTGGTCAGTGCTTTCCGGATAAAGTCGCTTAAGCATTACTGCGTAGTCTTCCAAGGAATGTTCACCTTCCACATGGACGAACTGATCTTCTACCCCCACTGTCACCGGGTTTGGAACAAAATCCAAATCGATGCCAAGCTCTTGTAACATGGGCAGGATAATACCTGCGTTGACCAACGCCCGCACTCCGCCTTCAAAGAAGAAACCATCCTTTTCGAATGTGTTCACCAGTCCGCCGGGTTTATTGTTCTTTTCCAGCAGTAAAACCGAGCGATCGGCGCGGGCAAGGTAGGTAGCTGCTGTTAGTCCTGCCATGCCTGCACCTACCACAACAAAATCATAGTGCTTCATACTAACCTTCCCTCCTTTAGACCTATCTCCCAGATGAGCTCGGCAGCCTCCATATCTTTAGCCGGAGGGGCCAGTTCTTCCTCTGTCGTCAGATGGAAAAAGCGATCAGTCACTCCCTCTAAGTCCGGGGAAACACCGAGGTAATAAATGGCCTTAGCGGATATTTCTGGAGATTGGGATAGTCTGTCCAAAACATTGCGCTTCCAGAAGCGGTAAAGTGGACCGTTATCCTTTCCAGTGTTTGTACGAACCATTCCAGGGTGCATGGCGTTGACCGTTACCCCAAAGAGCGCCAATTCACGCGCCAAAATATGCATGCTCAAAATCTCGGCCAGTTTAGCGGCACCGTATGCTTTTAACCCACTGTAGCGACGCTTCTCCCAGTTTAGGTCGTCAAACCGCAAGCCCCAAACGGCAAAGCGATATCCTTCCGAGCTTACAAACAAAATCCGGCCGCGACGGTCGCGCTTTAGCTTGTCGCGCAACAGGTAATTGATTACAAAGGGTGCCAGAAAATGCACGGCGAAGTTCATTTCCAGACCGTCAGGTGTCATTTGGCGGCGGGAAAGGTATAGACCTGCGTTATGGATAAGAACATCGATGGGCTTTTCCAGAAAGGCCAGCTGTTTTCCCACTCGATGCATGTCATCAAGAAGACTAAGGTCAGCCAGGATATAATCACATTCCACGCCAAAGTTGCGGCGGATTTCATTGCAAAGGGCTTCGGATTTTGCCTGGTTGCGGTTGATGGTCAGCAGGTGCGCGCCGTGTGCAGCGTAGTACCGAGCGGTGTGATAGCCGATTCCCGACGTAGCACCAGTGATAACGACCAATCTACCTGTGAAATCTTCATTACATTCTGCAGGTGGTTTTCTCATGTTGCGAATCATCGCCCAAACATTGCGCCATTTGTACTGCGGCCAGTATTTACGTACTGCCCTTAAGGTTTCGCCCACTAGAACGCCTCCCGCCTGCTATTTGTACGAAATTCATCCAAACACTCTCTTCATGAAAGCTCTGTAAAGTTTTCCTATCAGAGGAATATTTGTCCAAATAGCACCCCAAAGGTCATAAAGGTCATGCTGATCAACGATTTTTCCTTCATCATTCAAAATCAGGCGGCTTAATCCGTACATAGGTACCTTGCGGGTGTTGCGAAAGTTGATTGTCAGCACCCATTCAACGAAAGCTGTATTCCCATTCAATAAGACATAAAGTACTTTCATGTGTGCATCCTTAGTGCGTCTTGCTAATCGCTCAACCATAGCCCGAAACTCCTCTATGCCGTGTATTTCCTGAACCGGATCCACAAAGTGGATGTCTTCCGCGTAATAGGGTAGCAAATAAGACCAATCCGGTTTGCCGGATTCATTATAAGTACGCTCCCACAACTCAACCAATTGTTCGGGACTGCGGATACTGTATTTGGACGACTCTGAAATCATACTTACACCTCTCATTTGGTCATAGAACAACGTTATAGTTGTCCCTCAGGGTTGCAATGTTCCGGCGTAAACCTCCCAGATTAATATGCTTTTTGAAATAAAACTCAACAGTATGTACACCTTCTCACCGTATAAATAATCAGACCATTTTCCTACCTTTTTGTACTGCAGGACCATGTTAAGCGGAAAGAGATTGAAGAAAATTGCTATGCTGATGAATATCCATATCACAAAGTTGGGTGGATTGGAGCGAAGAATTATCATGAAGATGACTATCCATGGAATTAACCCTGCGAAACAACCGAATAGGAATGGACTCCATATTACTCTTTCAGTATACTGGTTTAGGAGTTCCATGAGGTATCCGAAGAATATCATAGTAGCGTTTGTTGAAAAAATTAGTATGAGAGTGCCTATGTCTGATATACCTACGAGGAGAGCTATGATGACAATCATTATAGATGAAGTTATCGAGTATTCAGCCCAGCGATAGGGATTTATCCCCTTGGATAGGTTTTCCTTATATTTATTCGATAAGACAGTGGCAACCATAAAATGGGCGATTGCTGTGAGAAACGGGAACAGGGCTATGAGATATGCCAATCGCACATCAAAAAGTTTCTCCGTTACTTTCACAAGACTGCGGCTTGCCTCATCAAACTTCAGATAGTTCCTCGTAATTGTAACGGCAAAATCGCTGGATAACACAAGTATCAGTATTCCCTGAACAAGATGAAAGACCGCTGCGATAAGATTCAGCTTTTTTAAATTATCAAACTTTTTGTTTTCCATATACCACACATCCCTCATTTTCTATTTTTGGTTTCGTTCTTTTATTAATGTTATTCATTTTCAATTCCTAAAGCTGATGAGCTAAATTTGAAACAACAGGATACTATTTGAATTTCCATCCCATGTTACTTTGTGCATTTTCTTTTCTCCTTGGTTTTATTTTTGAACTTGGGTTTTTCACCTAATGCTTTACGGGTACTTAAAGCACAAACTTAAAGAGAATTTGAGCAAAGTGCTATAGGCACATAACCATATACCACTGTAAAACGCAACAATTTATTTAACCTCGATAGATAAATCATCACTTTTATACCCAAAAAACGCTATGATACTTTTGGAAAGTTTAACAATATTATTAGCGTTGAGGTGTGTTTCAACGTAGATATCTGTATTACCTATCTTTTCAGGTTTTCTTAGCTCATTACGATTTTTTGTAAAATATGGTCTTTTTCGCCCTGCTAAATTAAGAACCTTTTCAAATTGGTCTTTATGTGCAGAGAGCATAAGGTTGCATATTTTTATCAACATATCTTTCCACGAGCGTGCTTCATATCTGGTCTTTTTAAAAGTAAACGCTACGATGGATTTTCCAGTATAACTTTTCGAAGATGAGAGAGATACATGATCTGATTTTAATCGTACAGGAGATGTTATTTCTCTCTTTGACTTTATTGCTGTTTCTTGACTAACTCTTATTAGAAATTGTTTTATCATTTCGTTATCCGGTTTATAACCACATAATTTTTCTGTGGTATCAGCCAATAATTCAACTAAAAGATCATCAGGCTCTGTTATTATTTTTTCCCATGCTTTTGGAAGTGTCTCTTTTATCAAATCTTGTTTTCGTCTGTTTGTATATAGATTCTCGGCATTTTCTATGGCTCTATCAGAAATAACATTCTCTTTTGACAAGAACTCCTCAAATTTCTTTGCAATATCTTCACTTTTCTGATCGTATATTTCAATAGTATAAAATTTTCTCTGTTCCCAATTTCCTTCACGCAAGGGCAAATAGAACCACCAACTAATTCCATTAGTCAGGACTGCAAGTTTTACTCCTTCTTTAAAAGAATAATTTAAAAGTTGCTCTTGATGTTTTTCTAAATCCTCATTGACTTTCTTTACCTCAATGAATACTTTGTTTTTGCCATTATATTTAAGAGCATAATCTACTCTTTCACCACCAATAGAGTATTCAGGACAGATCTCATCTATGTTGAACGGATCCCAACCTAGAGCTTTCAGAATCCTTAAAATCACAGCTTGCTTAGTAGCTGCCTCATCAAAGGAGAGAAGTCTTTTGTCATTTTTAAAATCGTTAATCAGTTTAAGCAATTCATTATTCATTTTCATCAACTCCATTGTGCTTTATTGTAGATAACTCCTTCATATACACAACGTTGATATACTTACGTTTGCAGTGATATCCGTTAACACTACATAACACAATAATTATATAACCAGCAAGCGAAAAAAATCAAATCTTTTCAAAAAAGACTCTGTTTTTGTTTTCTCTCAACCTTTCAAGAACGATTGCCGTCTTTTCTTCGACAGGCAGTTTCTTTGCCGCACTCACTACTTTCTTTGTTTAGATATTTAGTTGTCCAATTTTTCAGGAAAGCAGTGTGTGGTATAATATTATATGATATACACAAATTTGGAAACATCCAATGAAGCGGTAGTGATTATGAAAAGTTGGATTACTTCAAAGGAATTTCTTAAAGTTTTATGGATGAAAAACATTCAGCTTATCATAACTGTGATTGGTTGAGGATCTTCCTTTTACAATGTGATAGTCGATATGAGCTGAGCGCTGGCTGGTGTGGCGATAACTATGATCAAGATTCTTTGAAGATGATTTTTGGAATTTATAATAACAGTTGAAAGGAGGGCAAAGTATGAGACTGCTTGCTGTTTTGATCTTTCTTGTAACAGCAGTCTACAGCTTGGCTCAAGTAGATCCTTCACTCCTTTTTTCACAGAACTACCCGGTTCCTGAGTGGGTCAAGCCCGGTCTTGTGGTAGTCTATCAACATGAAGGTGGTACTCAATCTGGTGCAAGTGCCGCCTCTGGAAGTGGATTCAGGATCGATATCGTTACGGATGTGGAAAAAAACACTGTGTACGGTATAGAGTTCATCGTCCTTTTCTCACCTTCTACTTATCAGATAACCTTTCAGCCTTTCAAAGTTATGCCTCTTATCGTGTTCATCCATCCCAATGCAGTCCAAGATTTACTCAATCGGGCTGATATGCTTGCCCAGCAGGGCATTGTAGTGAGAGGAGGACGTGTCTCTGAGAATTCTATCTGGCTGGGCATAGCATATAATGTTTCTTCCACAGATATCTGGATATCGAACGATGGATTTGTTCAGAGACTTCAGTACCTCGTCAGACAGCAGGAAGGTTCCGCTGTAGTTCAAAGTCAATATATGAAACATTTCTACATTGAATGGCAAAATATCAAAGAATTTCCACCTGTTGCCAGAGAAAGCCACACTTACAACATTTACACCTCCCTATACGGATTCACTACTCTTGGTGGAAGTGCAAGTTATCGACTCTCAAATGTCCAGGGAAGGGTCGCCAGATACTCGATATTTCAGAGTGCTTCTGGTATGTCCGCGCCCACAGAAGGCATTGGTGTACCTTCATTCGGTCCGTTCTACATGCACCCATCTCTTTTGAAAAAAGATGTGATCATAGAGATACCAGAGATAGGTTTGGTCTGGCAAAACGAGCAAGGAATGTATGGAATAGACACAGTTGTTTATTTCAATGGTCAAGAATGCTTCCGAGCGTCTTTTGATGAAAGAGGACTTATAACGGGCGTTCAGTACCTTTATGCGGGTATGATTTTTTCAACAGAACTTATAGAATGAATGATAAAGGTACACTTTTGTGTGCATTGACATGATCTTTTAATCTCTCTTTTGAATTTTGTGGGTATAAATAGCGGGACGAACCCGCTCATCGTTTGATGCATTAAAATGTGGTTTAAAATGCTTTCTGAGGATTTTGATTTTGCTCATCATGCTTTCTTCTCAGGGTATTTTTTCAACGTTTCAATAAAATGCCTGGTCTTGTCCTCTAATTTCTTTGTTATTATGAGTTCATGAGTGATAACTTCTTTTTTGTATATCTTGCTCATTTGCTCTAAGCATATACCTCCTCTGCCAGCGCAGGTTGCAAAAAACGCAGCTTTCTTGATTTTTTCGCTGTTTGTGAGGAGGTAAGATCTTATTGCTGGTGTCACTCGCCCGTTCCATACTGGAGTTCCAACGATCACAAGATCGTAATCCGCAGGGTCTTTCTCAAAGAGTATTTCTGTTGTCTTGCCTCTTGTTGCGTCGTAGCCAGCGATGAAAAAGCCCAGAATACCATTCCTTTTCTTTTTGTCAATTATCTCGTCAAGATCAGCTCCAAGAGACTCAGCGATTTGTTGAGCAACCTGCCTGGTGTGACCGTCTCTTGTATAATAAGCAACCAGTATTTTCATTTACCACACCTCCGATCTAAAATAGTCTTCCGTATCAGCTTCATCGTTTCATCTTGGTTCAGCTTTGTGTATCCTCACAAGAATATGGTGGAATTTTGTTTAACGGCTCGCGGATATGTGAAGTTTGGCTTTGACCAATTTGCACAGAAATTGGCGAAGACAGATTGCTTCTTGTTAGGCAAAACACAATTTTATTCTTCCTCGACGATCTCAATATTTTCCTGTTTCAATGCTTCTAATATCTTATCTTCATAGTCAGCCATCTCAATCTCGCCATCAGTTGCTCTGATACTAATTTCCACATCGCACCTTGAAAATTTGTTTTTTAAATGATTTGCAATCCTTGCGATGGTTGAAATCTTTCCAACCGGCACCTTCAGTTTCAGTTTCAAGGCTTTTTTTGAAGTTCTTTTTTCCGATGGTTCGTCAGCATATTTTTCTTCAGGTTCTTTAACTTGAACAGAAGTAGGCTTTTCTTCTTGAGAAATAACAGACGCAGTTTTTCT
Organism: Pseudothermotoga sp.; assembly: GCF_031962025.1. Classification (GTDB taxonomy): domain Bacteria; phylum Thermotogota; class Thermotogae; order Thermotogales; family DSM-5069; genus Pseudothermotoga_B. The sequence continues at coordinate 9,620 of NZ_JAVRKW010000019.1, read as the reverse complement.
GGTCTCTTCTTTTTTACAAAGCTCTGGCTTGATAATAATTTCACCATCCGAAAATTCTATGTTTATGTCCTCATTTATGTGCCTGCACTTTAAAGTTTCCCCTTCAATATAGCCAAATCCAAACAGACCCTCTTTAACGCCTTCTTTTATACCATCTATAAGGGCATCTTTTGATTTCGGGCGAAGTTCCCCGGGTGTTTTAAGTAAAGCCTCGTAAAGATTTAATACTTCTACATAGTCTCTGTTAGGTAAATACTTTTCCTTAATAACCTTAGGTGAAATTCTTTCAAGAATTTCACCTTGTGATCTCAAATATCCATAGATTTCGCTATCAAGTCGAGACTCATGTAATGTGGGTATTCCAAGATCAAACTCTTTAAATCCGTCTTTTGCTGGAAGCAACAGCTTGCGGTAATACTTTCTCAATTCTTCGTATTCCCTCTGCTCGTAATTCTTAAGCTTATTCTTTACCTCATTTTTCTGCCTCTCAGTTAATTTCAAAGATCTATCGGCATCAATGCCTCTGAGTGCTATAAGTTTTTTGAGATAATTGTAAAATGCGGCTTTTTGACTTTCATCGACACACAGAAATATCAAAGTATTTCTGTAAACTCTTGGACTCTCACCGTATTTTTCAAAAAATTCGTTGTCGGGTTTTTCTTTATTCAGAACTACAAGTTTCAACTCGGGTAAATCAGGAACATCCTTTGGAAACTTTGGGTGAATATAAACTCTAAACACAGACGAGTTTTTTGTATATTTTTCTAAAATCTCCTTTTCCTGCTGATATACTTCGTTATCTGTTACGTTCTCTTCTCTTGAAACCAAAATCCTGTTGAGGTTTGGTTGATTGGTAAAGAAAAGACCTTCATCGGATAAATAAAACAACCTCTCTTTTAGATCATTTATTACGGTATCTATCACACTGCTTGAAAGTCCAGGATAAACGGTACTTATTTTTATTTCCTTTACACTTGAACCCCTCTCGCCCCTTCCGGAAAAGGACATCATAAAAATTGTGGTGCTGACCACAGTTCCAAGCCTGTATGGTATATAAGAAGGTCCTATGCCTTCATCGACTTTTTTAGCTTCCGAAGAACTTCCTGCAATATCCTGAGCAATTATGCTGCCCCATTCCTCACCTGTATGCTTTGTGAGTTCTCTTCTCAATTCCTCATTGCTTAAATCAAAGTCCCCTATGCGGATATATGGGATGTTTTTGTCAAGAAGACTGTGAACCACTATGGAGAGCATTCTCAGAACGCCGCGTGTTCTCTGAAAGCTTGGAAAAGATCCCCATTTTTTGTAAAGAACATCTATAACCTCTGGTTTGAAAGGATAGCTCCTTAGAAATCTATTTCTATATTCATAAACTTCATTACCGGATAAAAGTCCTTCATTCTTTGCATGCTCTATAAACTCATCAACCAACTCTTTTGCTTTTTCTTCATCTATTTTCTCGAAAAGTCTTTTTCTCACTACGGCTTCTATCTCGTCATCTTTTACAGGGGTGTAGATCTTCTCCATTCTTCCTGTAATTTTTTGAAGCTGCTCAAATATTTTTTCGGCATTTTCATCGTAGTCTTCTAAAGTGCTTGATGGCAGTGTAAAAACAAGCATGGCATTTCCCACTGTTGCCACTGATTCTGTAAGTTCTTGAACAAATGCAAGAGTCTGAGTGGCAAGAGTTGAATCTTCTATTTTTACACCTGATGCCTTTTTAGTGTAATGAAAAAGTTCGTCTATAAGTATAAGAACAGGCGAGTTGCTGGATAAAAGCTCTATCAATTTTTCCTTGCCCGGAGAAGTATCTCCCTTTGTTATGGCAATTTTTCCGGTCAGTTGTTTCTCCAATTCCTCCCAGAGCTTCTTTTCTTTCGGGTCTAATGCGGTCCCATCAATCACAACAACTTTTGCATTCCATTCTTTTGCTTTGTGATAAAGAGCAATGAGAGTGTGAGTTTTACCACCACCAAAAGGCGTTTGAAGTTGCATAACAGAATCTCCGCTTTTTCCTTCAAGTCTTGCCTTTGCTATTTCAAGAATATTTTTTAGCCCGTCAGTTATAAAGGTCTTTTTGAAAAACAAATCCGGGTCTTGATAATCGAATGGAGCTTTACCCTGAACGACCTGCCACAGATCTGCTGCAAATACATCCATTGTAAGGCGACCTTCGACAATATCCTCATGCGGAATTGCTATTTGGGTAAATGATTTCATTTATTTCACCTCCTATATCGATTAACACTTTTCTAATTTTGTTTTTTAATTATGGTAACTCCATTTTAATTGTATTCCAGACGAGCTCATATTTGATGCCAAAATAGAAATGTATGAGTTTATCTCTGAATCCTGCCATTTTCTTTATATACAGTGTAATGTCTCTCTTCATAGATTAATTACCTCTATCATTATGTTTTCTTTTATTTCTTTTCTGATCACATCTTGAGAAACTATATCTACTTTAATACCAAGTTTTTCCTCTAAGAACGTTGATAACCTAATAAAATCAAAAAGCGTGGCATTTTCATAAAATTTGACAAGAATATCAATATCGCCGCCCTGTTTCTGTTCATTTCTCACAAAAGAACCAAATATACCAATTATTTCTGCCTTATAATTTTGTCGAATATGTTGTTTAAGGCTTCTTAAAATTTATTTAATCTCTTCGAGATTTTTCATTCAAACAACTCCCCTTGTCTGCTTATATTTTTTATTTCATCTTTTAATCTCTCTTTCCCGCTTAAAAATCCATCCAAGAGTTTTTTCTCTTTGCTTTCATCTGGCAAAGTTTCAGATATAGCCTGTGCCACTTTGTAAAATGCCTCTTTTGTACCATAGCCCGTTTCTTTTAAAATTTCTTTCATCTCTTCCTTTCTTGCCGCCTTCCACAAAAGTAGTACCTTGTGAAGAACATCTATCATCTCCTCTACATTTTCAAGCTCTTGCAGTGTTCTATCTTGAGGTCCAAGCACGATTATAAATTCCTTGTCCTTTCTGATAAAGCCTTTGTTCCACTCTCTTTCAAGATTTACCCCAACAGATTGGGCAAGCTTTCTGGCATCATCAAACTCAACTTTTGCCTCACCGTATGTCCATCTCCATAGGATATAAAACCTTGTAAGTGGTGAAAGCTCACCTGCAATACCGTTGTGTAGAATCTGCCTTACCGCATAATCCGTCACAACTTCTCTTACATAGTCTAAAAGCTCTTTTGCTGAAATCTCTTTTCCTTCATAATCCATTACCTTTTTGTATTTCCCAAAAATTTCAATGGCTGAGCCAATACCTGCAATGAAAAAGTCAGCACCGCTCACTCCTTCTTCCCATAGGGACTTAAGTTTTTCAGTGATGTGTTTTTTTATCTCCTCTTTTACTTCGTTCAGCCAGCCTGTCTCAACTCTGTCCATTTTTCTACAGACAAAGTAGATGGACGAAGCTAAAGCGGCAGATTCCTTTGCCCTTAGTCTTGCTTTCATTTCCGTATCAATGGGCCATGATGCAGTTGGAACAAGATTTGATTCAAGAAGTGCATTTATTAAGGTTTCCCAGCCAGTGGTTGATTTGTGACTATAAACGATGGTTGCTATTCCATTTGGCTTTAAAATCCTTGAAATCTCTTGAAAAGCTTTTTTGAGCATGTCTTCAAAGTATTTCTTGCCTGCCTCAAAGCCACCTTCTTGATGAGAGTAAGCAACAATTTCTTTAGATTTTGGTGTAAGTGGTGTCATGAAAAGTTCTGGGTATATATCCCCAATGCTTCTTTTAAGCCACACATAGAAAAAGTCTGAAAGGTAAGAGTAAGGCACATTGTCATAGTAAGGTGGGTCTGTGAAAACGGCATCAAAGTAGTTATCTGGATAGGGAAGCTCTGTGGCAGAGGCTTGCTTTATAACAGGGATTGCTTTTCCCCCTTCATCTTCACCTTCCTCCTTTAATTCTACTGGCGGAATCTGGGAGAGGTGGGAGAGAACTTTTGAATTATATTCTATTGAATTTAACCAATCGCCTGTGGAACCACTAAAAACATTTGATTCGAAATAGTCCCATATCATCGGTAAAGCTTGTCGGCTGAACGAACCAGCAATAGTTTCCTTAGTGTTTGCCCACCTGCTGACATTATTGTTTTTCTCTGCTAAATTGTTTATGCTAATTCCCAAATACCCCACTACCGCCTTGGCATACTCTTCATCATATCCTTCCTCAATCATCTTTTGATAAGCCAGCCTCACCTTTTCCGTAAAGGTTATCAAAGCCAGCTTCTGGCGGGAGTTGAAAAGGTCACCCCATTTGAGCATTCCATATCTTTGCACACGAAAGCCAAGCGTTTCCTTTGGTGGTAATTCTTCATCCGGCACAGGATCGATTCCCCATTCTTCCATGAGTTTTTGTCTTTTTTCTTCAAGGTACTTTTCTGCTTCTTTGAAAATCTGAAAATCTTTTTCGTTTGCAAGCCTGTAAGTCTTTCCTTCCCTGCCCGGTTTGTGCAGAACAACTGCAACCAGTCTTTCTCCTGCCTTTCCTTGCTGAAACAGTTTTCTTGTTGTTTTATCATCAACTGTGTATCCACAAACAGGACATATAGCAATTGCCCTTGAAACCGTTCCATTTTCAGGGTCAAAATTTGAAGGCATCTTTTCATATCCATCTCCTACAATCTTGAACTTTACTTCATTGCCTTCTGTGTATGGATATAAAGCCACCTTTTTGTTATCCTTTTTTGAAAGCCAGAACTGCCTCATTAAAGGAATTTCAGCTCCACAGGAAGGATTTTGACAGGGAATGGTGCGAGCCCAGATGTAGCCAACTGGAATAGAGCCGTCCTCATCGGCAGGGTAAAATTTTCCTATCTCTTTCTTTGCCTCTTCTAAAACCCAGTTTCCCCACCATTTAACATCTGCCAATATGGGATTGGATTTGCGAAATTGCGCTTTTATTTCTTCTTCAAAGAGCAAATTAGTCCAAGCAACATCTTCCCCATCGTTCGGGTTATTTTCAAAATCTCTTCCATGTCTTTCTGAGCTATATACCCTATTTTTTGTGAAAGTACTGTGTGAGTCTTCAATTGTCCATCTCCCGTACTTTTGTGGATACTCAAGGGTACACTTTAAAATAAGAGTGGCTACGGGATTATATTCAACAGCATGGACTTCACATCCAAGTCTTAATGCCTCTAACGGAATAGAGCCACCACCTGAAAATGGGTCTAAAACCCTTGGTGGTTTTCCTTTATATGTCTTTAAAATATCTTCTCTTGCTTTCTGTATAATATTTTGATCTAAAGAGTTCTCCCATTTTGAGAGCTCAATTATGAACTGCCTTGTCTTTTCCCATTCTTCAATCGAATTTAAAGCGGCAATTAAAGCCGCATAGGAAGTTGCTCTTGATGATGCCAGTGGACGGCGAGCCCACCATATATGCAAAGTGGAAATATGTCCGTGCCTTATGTTTTTCTCCTTTGCTGAAATTTCACTTACTTCCTTCACAGGAAAGCTTTCCTCTATAAAGCGTTTATCTTTCATATCTATCTCCTCTTTCGCTAAAATTTTTTGACTCATTTGCATTATTTTAGTTTTCTTTTGGCTTCATCATTGATTCTTTTCTTCTTCAATGTTCTGCCCCTTTAATGCCCCTTTTATGCCCGTTTCGCCCCTTTTATGCCCTACTTGTCCGAAATATGTCCGATAAATGTCCATTATGTCCAATAAGTGTCCGTTAAGATAGCACATACTTTCTACCTTTTTTAGTTCCGATTTCTCTGATCATATTTTTCTCAACAAGTTCTTTCAAATCACGATACAAAGTTTTTTCTGAAACAGCGGGGATAAGTTTTTTTAATGTCGAAGTCGTTATTTCACCTCTTTCTTTCAAATACAAAACCGCCTTGATTTGTCTTTCGTTCAGTCCCAGCTTTCCGAGATGTTCTTTGTTATAAATGTTTTTGTAGAAGATTACCGAGAATCCGCCACCGAGCTCTTTAAATTCCGGTTCTGGAAGCCCCTGCTCTTTACACAACTCCACCATCTGTATTTGCAAAGGCACACAATGTTTTTAAATAATCATCCCGCCATGATTCTTTAAACTCAACCGCATGATTTTCTCTCATCGGTTCCACACCTCTTCTTTTTTGTTTTTCCATTCTTCCACTGGCACGATAAACCTGACTACTTCAACCTTTTCCTGTGGTTTTAGATTTTCAGCGGGATTTTTGATAATGTAAAGAGTTGGATTTGTCAGTGCATTGACAACCACATAGAGAAAGTATTGATCTTTAAATCTCTTTGCTTTGAACCATTCATTTAAAGTTAATTCCACAGCCCCTTCCTTTGCCCTTGCCTTAACTTCTATGTATCTCATCTCTTTTGTTCTCTCGTCCTTTGAGCGAATGTCAAAACCCAGATTTTCTTTTGAAACATCTTCAGGAACTCTGCCCTGCTGTCTTTCGTATTCCATAGCCACTTCCATCCCTATTCTCTCAACTTCTTCATCTTCAACCATTTCATTTTTCTCTGCAATTACTTTGATAACGGTCAAAAGTTCTGGCATAGACATCGAAAGACTCTGCTCCTGCTCTATTTCCTTTTCTAATTCTTTCATTGCTTCTTCATACCTTCTCTTTTGCTCCTCTTTGTTCCTTATAGGCAGATTAACCTTTTCTCCTCTTGCCTGTCTCTCATAAAACTCTGCTAAATCTGCATCCAGTTCCCCGATAAGATATTCAAGAGATTTCAACCCGTATTTCCTCTTTATCTCTGCCTGTCTTTTCCTTTCCTGTAATATCTCTTCTTTATACTTTTCAAGAGACTGTATGGCAGTAATCTCAATCATTTCATCTTTTTCAGAAATATTAGATGAATCATTTACGTCCCTGGCTGGTACTAAGTCCCAGAGAATCGCAGGGTTTAGTTGTTCTACATGATTTTTATCATCGTAGATCGCTATAATCTTTCTTCCTGCAACTTCTCCCTTCCCGTCTCTGACTTCCCCGATGTAAAACCAGATATAACCATTGAGTCTGGCAGACGGGTCTTTAAAAACTGCTCCTTTTTTTGTCTCTTCTTTATATTTTTCAATCACCCATTTCAAGAGTGCCTCAAAAAGAGGATGTCCAAAAGAAATAAACTCGGCATCAGGGTTTTTAAAAGCTATGTCTTTGTCAAAGGTGACTTTGGAATAGCTTTTGCCATACTTGTTTTTGAACTCAGCGCTTTCTGCAATCTTTTTTATTTCATAAGGTATAGAATCGATGGCTATGAACCCTTTATTGATTTCCCTAAATTTTCCTCCTGCTTTGACAAATACCTTTTTGAAGAATTCTTCAACATATTCAGGCATGAGCCTGTATTCCTTTGCTCTTTGAGCCATTTCTTTTATCCTTGTGTAGTCAATATACCTTGTTGCAAGGGTTTCTCCCAGGGCTTCTTTTATTTTTGAGATGTACTCTTCATCAGGCTTTATATCCAGTTCTTTCAAGATGTCATCCATACTCCTTGCGTTTGTCACCGCATCAATGATGAGCTGGTAAAGGTCTTTACCCTCAAACACATCTCCTATCACATCAAAAACTCTGTCGCTTCCGAGTTTGTTTTTTATTTCCTCTAATTTGTCAAATAGCTTTGCAAGAACTTTTCCCTCTCTTGTATCTTCCGCCACAAGATTGAAGATATAAACGTCTTTTTGCTGTCCGTACCTGTGGATTCTTCCCATTCTTTGCTCAAGTCTATTTGGATTCCATGGGATATCGTAGTTTATCATGATGTGGCAAAATTGAAGATTTATTCCTTCTCCTGCAGCTTCTGTTGCCACCATCACTTTTGTTTCATCTCTGAATATCTTTTCTGCTGTGATTCTTTCTTTCATGCTCATTTCACCGTGGATGTAATTCACCTTATAGCCCCACGATTCTATCTTTCTAACTAAATACTCAAGAGTATCCTTGGACTCTGTAAATATCAAGATCTTGGGATTTCCATTCATCTGTTCGATCTTCTTAAAGCCTTCCTGTATGGCTTTCTTGAGTTCCTTTAGTTTAACCTCTTCTTCGTTGTTTAATATCTGGCGGGCTTTCTCAATGAGATTGTTGAGTGTTTCTATTTCGCGTTTTAACTCATCAGGGTCTTTTGCCAGGGTGAGTGTTTCCCATTCCTCTTCTTTTTTCCATCTTTCATTTTCTTCAAGATCTTCTATTTCTTCATAATCAATATATATTTCTTTTTGCTTTTCTTCGCCTTTTAGAATCTTTCCCAGTCTTTCTTTCCTTCTTTCCAGCGATTTCAAAAGAGCGTGTGTGCTGGAAGCCATTCTTCTTTGAAGAATCATAAGGGCAAATGCGACATTTCTTTTCTTATCCGATTGTGTTGCCATATTGTATTGCTCCAGCACATATCTTGAAACATCGTTATATAGCGATTTTTCTGATTCAGACAGATGGAATCTTATGGTTATGGGAAATCTGCTTGTAAATATGGGTTTTCCTTCAAAATTTTTGAGATCTTCCTTCAGTCTTCTTATGAATAATGGATTGTCCTTGTTCTTTAAAGATTCTTCTACCATCTTGTTTGTTGCAAAAAATCCTGGCATGAGAAGGTCCAAAAACAGCCTGAAATTTTCAGGATCGCCCTTATGAGGAGTGGCAGTCAAAAAGATGAGATGGTTGGAGTTTCTTGATAGAGCTTCTCCGAATCTGTATCGTTGTGTTTTCTGAGTTTTTTCTCCGTATTTGTACGCTGACATCTTATGTGCTTCGTCAACAATCACAAGATCCCAGTGAACTGAGCTTAAGGTTGCGAGAATTTCATCCTGTTTGGCAAAGTCAATGGATGTGATCACCTGATCATTCTTCTCCCATGGATTTTCACCGTAGTAGGAGTTAAAGGTATTTCTATCAAGCGCAACGAATGTTTCATCGAACTTCTCTTTTAATTCCCTTTGCCATTGATCCCTTAAATGACCGGGAACCACGATCAGAATTCTTTTTGCAAGACCTCTTAATTTCAATTCTTTCAATATAAGCCCTGCCATTATTGTCTTTCCGGCACCGGGGTCATCTGCAATCAAAAATCTGATATGCGGTTGTTTTAAAACATAGCCGTATACCGCTTCTATTTGAAATGGAAGGGGATCTATCTTGGACACATTCATGGCAAGAAGTGGATCAAAGAGAGAGGCGTATTTAAACCGTGTAGCTTCGATTGCAAAGAAGACATTTTCGGCATTTGAAGAAAAGTCAATTGTGGATTGTGCTATTTTTAATTTGTTTGCATCTTCCTTTTTTATTATCTGGTCCACATGCTGTCTTGAGTGAATTGTAGAACCTACGATCCTTATGTACTCTCCTATCTCCCCAATCTTTTCAACCTTAACAGGTTCGTTCCAGAAGGGACCTTCAATAACATTTCCTTCTGTAATCATTTTACTTCCTCCTGGCCGTTCCGCCCGGGGCTTTACAGATATCTAAAGTCCCAAGCTTTAGCGTATGATTATAACTTTTTGTAAACGCGCGAAATTCGATTGCAAATTTTGGTAGATCTGTGAAGTACTGCAGTCAGATACATTCTGTTAAACGATGAATGTGAACAATCTCACTGAAATTATATCTAATCTGTGGCAGAAAAGTAAAG
>NZ_JAVRKW010000018.1:0-20041 GCF_031962025.1 Pseudothermotoga sp. | reverse complement strand
AGGTTTCCATCTCTTTCAGAGAGTATCTTCATTCGGACAAGTATTGGGGTCCGATAAGTGGACCCCGAGCCAAAAGGTGTTTCCATCTCTTTCAGAGAGTATCTTCATTCGGACTATTAATGGAAATTAAGAAAGAGAACATTTTAAGTGTCAAAGTTTCCATCTCTTTCAGAGAGTATCTTCATTCGGACCGTTGCACGCTACGTCGTAGTCGATTGGGACGGTGCGCAAAGTTTCCATCTCTTTCAGAGAGTATCTTCATTCGGACTAGATACAGTTATTGCTGGAATAGCTAAAGGTATAATACAAGGTTTCCATCTCTTTCAGAGAGTATCTTCATTCGGACTGGTATAGGTTTTCAAGAAAGAGGGGGAGCTAACCACTCCGTTTCCATCTCTTTCAGAGAGTATCTTCATTCGGACTAACACAAAAAAGTCTTTTATTCAGACAAATTGTTTATTTGTTTCCATCTCTTTCAGAGAGTATCTTCATTCGGACTACTAGAAGAATTCCACGTCTACAAGCTTCATAGATGAATAGTTTCCATCTCTTTCAGAGAGTATCTTCATTCGGACGCTCCCCCTCTTTCCTTTTTTTATCCTTTCTGCTATCCAAGTTTCCATCTCTTTCAGAGAGTATCTTCATTCGGACGTTGCTTGGATCGAGAGATTGTTGGGTCGGGAACTGTTTCCATCTCTTTCAGAGAGTATCTTCATTCGGACTTACAATCGAGGAGTTATTGGAGCTGGCTGATATAGCCAGGTTTCCATCTCTTTCAGAGAGTATCTTCATTCGGACTTATTTTCCGAATCTCTTCTGGGGAGGGAACTCTCCCCCAGGTTTCCATCTCTTTCAGAGAGTATCTTCATTCGGACGAAGAAATATTATGTATTTGTGTCGGGGCATTTGCTATATGCGTTTCCATCTCTTTCAGAGAGTATCTTCATTCGGACTTTCAGGGAAGAGGGGGAGCTAACCACTCCCCCTCTTTCCTGTTTCCATCTCTTTCAGAGAGTATCTTCATTCGGACGTACAGTCACAATCTTCCAACTTAGCTAGAGAAGTCGTAGTCGTTTCCATCTCTTTCAGAGAGTATCTTCATTCGGACGCCGATGAATTGTATACGATACTATCTGTAGCAACAAATAGTTTCCATCTCTTTCAGAGAGTATCTTCATTCGGACATTGCGGCAGCGGCAGCTGCCGCAAAAGAAAGTCTCTTTAGGTTTCCATCTCTTTCAGAGAGTATCTTCATTCGGACTATTTCTTGAGTCACTTCTGGGGAGGGAACTCTCCCCAGAAGTTTCCATCTCTTTCAGAGAGTATCTTCATTCGGACAAGATATACGCATATATTTTCTTGTTTGACGATAACAGTTTCCATCTCTTTCAGAGAGTATCTTCATTCGGACCTGAGTGTCATTGGTTCAAACTCAACTACGAGTTTTAATTCTGTTGACATATCCAAAAGCCACTGGTTAATTTCCCTTTGAATTTTCCTGAGCTTTTCAATGTTTTGATCTGTGTTGGATATGATCAGATAGAAATGTCCTCCGCCAACAAAATGTACATTTGTTCTGAAAAATCCAGTTTCTTGAAGAATTCTGTCCACGATGACCTCTTGAAATAAGTCTATGAAGACACTGCGTCCCCTGAAAGACCGAAGCGCTCCTTTTGACGAAACCTCACTGATGAATCTCTGAATTCCAGAAACATCCCCTTCAACGAGCAAAAGAACCTTTTCATCTTGTAATTTTTTTAGATCGTCATACTTTTTGATTTCAATACCTCTTGCTTTGACATAATCATAAATCGAAAGTGCAACCATTGCAGTAACTTTTAAATGATCATAGAGTGATATGTCCATAATTCCTTGTTTTTGTGTCGATTGTGGCACAAAAGAAAGGTACTTGTAGAGCAAGAACCGCAAATTTTCCGCATTCAGATGTAATCTTTTTGCATCGTTTACAAGCGCTGTGTATATTTTCTCGAAATCCGACTCATGTACTGTCTTTTCGTTGGTTACACAGTCGATCTCTCCTATTGCAACAGGCTTGAAATAAGAATCAATACTTTCTTCATCTCTTCCTACTCTTGCAAGAACGTTTTCGAGTGTCCTTTTTTCTTCGAAACCTTCATCCTGTTTAACCTGTCTCTCAGAACTTGCAATGTTATCTGCATAGCATACATACCATGTGAGTGGTTCAGAGTCATCGAGATCTGATTCGTGATGGTTGAAGATGAATTTTTGATATGGAGCAAAGATCTTTTTGCCGTTTACATCGACATCTTTAACGAAAACTCCACCGGCAAGAGTGTGTTTTTGCTTCTGGTCTACAATCCCGGCTCTTCTTACGAGTTTCCCTATGTCGTGTATTAGTGATCCTATTACCAGAACTTCGCGTTCACTATCCACATATTCACCTCCTTTCTTGAAGAATTTCTTCTATCTTCTTTTTCACACACTCAAGAAATTTCTGATTTTTGATTGTAGTCTGAATGATATAAAAACCTGTTCCTTTTTTACTGTTTAAAGCCATCTTGAGATGATCTTTTTCTACCCAAACTCTAAAGGCATCCCCACTTTCAATTTCTGAGCTTCCAGTCATACTGACAAGCTCAACCCATGGAAGTTTGGCTATATCCTGAATGATTTTCTCGTTGTATTCTCTGATTTTTATTGCATGTCCTCCAGAACCTGTTATTTTCTCTGAAAAAGGCTTGCTTGTTTTATAATCTTGATCATCAATAGTTGAACAATCCCATTCAACGCTTTCCAGATAAATTTGTCCAAGAGGATTCAATGCCAGCTGATATTGTGCGTCTATCGGCTCTCTCTCAACAAATATCTTTATTTCTTCCGGTACACTTGCCCAGCTCGCAAAGCTGAACTTTTTCAAAAATCTTGTTTCTTCAACAACATTCATGTATTCAAGCATTGAAAAGATCTTTGAATATTTTCTGTATAGATCTGGATCGAATCTGACGGGAATTGGTAGAAGTTCTATTATCTCGTCAAAAGTTTCAAAAAGATAGTAAACAGGAACATTCAGAGCCTGTCCGAGTAATACAGCATAAGCTATAGCAGCTTTGTAACCACCAGTTGCATTTATGACACATCTACCAAGACTATCTTTCACACAATTTGCCATTTCTCTTACCAGATTTCTTAAACCATGGAATTTAAATTCAAATCGATTCTCATCATTGAGCTTATCTACTTTGACAACCTCAACACTTTTAAAGTCAAGACCGTTTTCATTCTTCAAAAAATACTCCTTCAAAAGATCACCAATAAACTCCCCTTTTTCAGTATCAGAAACCAGTAAAAACATCTGCTGTCTGGAACTAAGGAAACCTTTTTCAACCAGACTTGCAACAGAATTGATCTCTGCTCCCAAGATTCTGTCATGAGGGTTGGTTATCTTTTTTAAGATTTGAACAGCGTCAGATATGTTTTTACACTGAATCAATTGTTTTAGCTGTTCAGGAGCATTTGGCTTGGTTACATTAGTCCAAAGACTTGCTCCAACCGTGCATATAAGCGTATCTTTGTAATTCACCTGTATCACACCCCTTTAATATGATCTCACCCATCGCATTTTTCTGACAGTTGATCAATTACTTTCCAGTAGAAATTTGTCTAATTTATTCATTTCTATGGTTTCACTGTATCTGACATAGATCTCTCCATCTTTATCTTTTTTTATTTCAGTTATTTCTGCTGCTAAACCAATGTGAGCAATGAAATTTCTCTTATTCAGAGTGCTTTTAGAATCTGGGAATTTGATTTCACGTAACTTGATCCACTTTTCTGTCTCATTTTTATTTTTTTCAAAATATTCATTGATATTCTTTTCTGTGATATCCACTTCGTTTTTCAAAAATATCAGACCACGATTGAAGCCAATATTGCTTAGTATTTTTTCAAAAGTTTCTCCAAGATCTTTCAATCTTATACCAGTGTCTTGGTCAAATTTTTCAATTTTATTTTTCAATATCTTGAGCATACCAGCATAGAGTGCAAGTTGGCATATTACTTCTATGTAAAACTCTTTGTTTAATTTCGGCGATTCTCTGTAATTGAGGTACAGTTTTTTCTCTGCGTAATCAATTATTGTTTCGATTTCTTTGAAAACTCCATGATCGGTATGCCTGTCTATATAATATAAGTACAAAGGTGTACAGTTTGTAATTGAAGAATAAATCAGAAGACTTTTCAATAATTTCTCTTTAAGTTGATTTTTTAATGGTCTTTCATTTTTATCAGAATAGATGTTATCTTTCAATAATTTGTTCAATTCGTCTTCGCTTAGAGTTTTACTTTGATAAGTCTTTTTAAAGTATGACAAAAGCGGTGACATGAATGTCTCTAAATATATCTGTTTTTGAAGATGTATTTCGTATTCTGAAGAATCGTTTCCGATTATAGGGTCTGAGAAAGTTATGATTATTTCTGGAATGTTACTAGTATCATCTTCGGCACTATTAGTATCATTTTTCCAGTTCATGAGTGTAACAAATGTTGAGAAATACCTTGCTGCTTCAATCATCGCAGATACATATATGTTCAGACCACTTGAGATATCAAGATAGATGGCTTGTACTTGCTTATATTTAAGGTATCTTTTTACCATATCGAAAAACAACTCCAGAACAATGTCATCATAAAAACCATTGAGTGTGATACCAGCGTAAGTACCTAAAGAATGAACAACGAGTATGTCGTCTCTATTTTTTTCACATGGTATTTCACGGATGTAGGAATCAGGAGAGTTCAAGTATTTATCAGGTTCTTCAAGAATTTTTTGAACTTTTTGCCTGGAATCATTCAGATTTCTTTTTCCCAACATTTCAGGAAGTCCTTTGTTGAGAAGTATGCTAACAGGGTAAATCAAAACTACTTCTGCCCTTTCCTGTTTTGATTTCATATACTCTTTGAGAAAGAAACTTGAAAGCTCGGATTCAAGACAAAATTTGCCCTGCTGCGAAGATATAAAAAATGTTTTTGGTTCACCTGTGATCCGCCCAACTTGATAAATCAAATTTGTCATTAAAAAACCCCCTTAATAATCTGTTCATAATGTCATCCTTTTTATTTAAATATTGTTCTGATTATCAATTTCAATTTTCATTGTTTGTTCAGAGATATGATGAACCAAATTTCCAAGATTTCTAATTAACAATCCACTTTTTAAATGCCCACTGAAGATTAGTTCACCGAGCAGGTATATCTTGCCTTTCTTGTTCTTGCATTCATCTGCGAAGAAAAAACGCAAGCCAAGGTCTTCACACACTGCTATCGCACAATTTAGCCTGATCGTCTTTTTTTCAGTTGCTGCAACAGCTCTGCTTTGTGCAAACTGTTCAAATTTTTCTAAGACGCCTGATGATACATAAATGATCTTGTCGTTCTCCTTCATTAATTGAAGAATAATTTCTACTCGATTTTTTTCAGTATCAAAGAACTCTCTGTGTATTTTTCCGTAATCGATCTTTTCAAGTCTTTTTAGATTTTCTTTTAAAATCTGCAGATCTTTGACCGATCCCAATTTCTCTATAAAAGGCTTTGCAGTCTCAATATCCATTTCAAATGTTAGATGGGTCAACTTGACAGTATCAAAAAGGTTGTTTATCCTCATTTCAACTGCTTCAACCGAAGCAAGTGCAAGAAAAGTTGTGAGATAAGCAAAAATTATCCTGCCTTTTGTTTCTTCAATTACTACGCCATAAATAGGAAGGTGTGTTGTGTAAATTACAAATACATCAGATACTGAAAGATTCACACTTTTACAAATTTTTATAGGATTTGCCTCATTAAAACCTTTCATCGATTCTTTGTAAATTCTCATGAAATCTTCAAGTAATGGCATCTTTATGACCCCCAAATTAAGAACTTCGATTTGGATTCATCTTGTTTCATCTATATAGACGCATCTTCTCACAGATCTCTGACATGAACTTTGTTAATACCAGACCCAGTACCTTTTCTTCTAAGGAAAATTTCTCAGCAAATTCTTTTATGAATTTCCTTGTTCTTTCCCTTATCTTGTATTTGTTACTGTCTGACCAGGAAGAATCTGCAAACTTATCATCCCCATACAATTCCTGATAAATAAAAAAGCAAATATATCTTCTCATGTCTGTTTTTTTCTTATTGCACTCTTGTAGAAATTGTTCGTATATATCTTCTGCTATAATCTCTGCAAAAGAATCAAAATTCTCATATCCGATTATCTCTATGAACGTTTCGTTTCCAGACGATTCATCAATTTCCCGATCGAGTGATAAAACCTCTCCTTCTTTACCTGAAAGTCTTTCTAACTTTTTCAACGAAAAGTTAGATATAGATTGAATAACGTAAGCATCGATCGATTTTATCTGATCGAGATTTTTTAAAATTCGCTCGCAAAATACTTCGAGTTTTTCACAAAAATCCTGTAGAAATTCTTCGGCAAGATCATCTATGTTTTTCCAATTTACCGCTGAAAATTTGTGAATGACCTTTCTAAATATCTCTAAAAGATGATCGTAAAACTTTTTGGAGAGAGTCTTATCTCTTAAGAGCTTTGCGCATTCTTCTGAGAAAGAACAAGACAAACCATACACCCCCACGAAAAAACTATTTGAATATAATATCAAGATTTGCATTTTGGCTTTCTTCGAAAATATTTTAAACCATTTTCCATTAATTTTGCAAATTGATAAAAATACAGCTCATAATTGGACTAAAATTTCTACGGAGGGTTTTTACATGAGATTTTCTGAGCTCTTAGAAAACAACCCAGATTACTTCATACTTGCTTTAAAAGAGGGAAACATAAATATAGACGAAGCAATACAAACAGTCGAAGGTATTAAAGACAAGATACCCAGTTATCCGAAACTTGTTTATGAAATACTCATTTATTCAAGAGACAAAAATTATTCAAACTGTGCAATATTATCAAAGTTTTTGAACATAGACACGGAGCACTGCCGTGAAATACTGTGCAACGATTATGTGAAATTCGAATTCCCGGTGGTTCTAAACGGTAAAGCTTGTTTAGCACACGGCATTGCTGTGAAAACCGGAAAACTTTTTACCAATGTGCAGGCTGTGTCAACGCACGTTGAAAAAATTTGTCGGATTTTAAAAGAAAATCTGTCGGTTTTCTTCGATACAGATATTGTTGAAGACTCTTTTATGTTGCCACTATACATTGCTTTGAAATGCAAAAAACACGACAAACCATGGGTTTTCACCGGAGGTCTTGAAGAAAATTTAAATATCAAACCACCGGCATTTGTTCAATTGAAAGAAGAGGCTTGCAAAAAATCTGGAAAGATTCTGTTCACCCAGAGAGATTTCTCGAATGCCATAGAAGTTCTGGACTTTCTGACAAAAGAAAATCATGAAGTACCGTTTTTGGCATCTTTTTCAGACAAAAGAAGCACTGAATATTTAGAACATTCCTTTCAAAAGCTCATCAGCAAAGTGGAAAATCATTCAAAAAGAGAAGTTTTTGAAAAAATATCCGGCGCACCGTTGCTTTACCAGTCATCAAGTCTTAGAAAGAAAGACTTTGTAAAACAAGCCAGAAGAATACACGAAATAATAGACGCAATCATCTGTAATGGTGGGATTCCACATATCTCTTTGCTTGCGCCCGCTTCACTTGCGATGGGTATAGGAATTATGCTTGGGTCACAGAATCCTGTAGTTTTGTATCATTATCAGGGAAATGAATATCACAAAGTAATAGATCTGAGAAAAGATATAAGAACAATCAAAAAATTGAAAGATATAAATTCATTCAAAAAGATTTACTTTGAGCAATCCGGTGATGGTAAAAACTGTGCTTTCATAATTCAATTTGCATCACATGCTCCGTCAGCCGATGCTGAAGAATTCATCAGACAAAAGAAGCTGAATGCAGTGGTAATCAAAATTTTCCACAAAAATTTAGGAGAAATAGCTACTGGAGACTGGACAGATGAAGTAAATGAGTTAATGAGTTTAACCCAATTTGTAAAAACCAAAAGACACTTTGAACGTTTTCATTTCTTTTTGAGTGTTCCTGTACCTATAGCCTTTGCTTTTGGCATGGCTCTTGGACATTTTTCAAGTGGATCTATTTACCAGTACAACGGCAAATACAATAATTCTTATTTTGAAGCATTGAGAATAGAAGAACTCTGGATTTAAAATAGTCAAATACTACTTTCCAAAATTAGCCTTAGCAGTTATGTGGTCTATGTGTATACAGACAACTCCTGTTTGATCCATAATCGACAGGATGCATTTTTCACCTTCATCTTCATAAGCAGGGGCAAGTTTCTTTACAAGATTGCGCAATGCCAGCTTTTTTTCTTCTTCTTTTTGCACAAACTCCGCTCTGCCAAAGACAATTACACTTTCATACTCTGTGGAAAGCCTGCTTGCAAGAATATCGCTTTTTGTCACCACATTAAAGCATACCTTTGGGTATTTTTTTATGTTATCGACCTTATGACCATCAAGAGCCGTGTGAAAGTATATGCATCCATCAACAAACACGTAATTAACAGGCACGCAATATGGATATTCACCATCCCAGGTTGAGAGTACACCATACTGACCCTTTTCCAATATCTCAAAGGCTTGTTTTGTAGAAAGCTGTCTTTCAGACCTTCTCATAGATCTGAACATAAACTTTCCTCCCATCTTTCAGTCTTCAGAGAGTATAAACCAAATTATTCGTGTTTGAGACTAAATGATAATGGTAAAATCTTTGTGTAAGGAGGAATGAATAGATGGTACTATTTCCAAAAAAAGGCGAAGAAAACACAGAAAAAACCTTACAGCTTGCCATTGAAGAAGCCAGTAAGTGCGGTAAAAAATTATTGATATCTTCAACACGCGGATACAGCGCAGAAAAAGCTTTGAGAATGATTCCGGCTGATTTTCAACTGATTGTGGTCACACACCATTACGGCTTTAAGGAAGTTGATCAGCAGGAATTTTCAGATCAGATCAGACAGGAACTCATAAATAAAGGACACAAAGTTCTTTCTGCGACTCATGTTCTTTCCGGGATTGAAAGATCTTTCAGAAGAGAGTACAGCGGCATTCACATTGCTGAAGTCGTGGCAAACACTCTGAGGTTATTTTCACAGGGAGTCAAGGTCTGCGTGGAAATGAGCCTCATGGCTGCAGATGCTGGTTTGATAAAATGCAGTGAATGGATAGTCGCCTGTGCCGGCAGCTCCAAGGGTCTTGACACAGCAATGGTGATCAAGCCGGCAAACACATCCAGAATGCTGGAATTGAAAATCGGCAAAATCATATGCATGCCTTCTGAGTACGCAGTCGAGTAGGTATATGGCTTATAAAATATTTGCGTGGCTGAGTGTTGTTTTACTTTTTTATAATTTTTCTCTCTTTCCATTGAGAAGAATTCTCAAAGGTGTGAAAAGTGCCAGAAAATTTTTGAGAATCGGTTCAATTTTGCACAGATACACTGGATTAGCTCTGATCATAACAGGTTTCACACATGGTTATCTGGCACTTGGTGCTTTTGAAATCCACACGGGTTGGATTTTGTGGTTTGGCATAAATTTACTGTTTTTGTATTATCTACTTAGAAAAATTCTCAAAAGAAGATGGGTTTTTCTGCACAGATACACAGATTTTCTTGTTGTAGGATGGTTTTTTGTACATTTTTTTCTTCCGTGGTTGCTGTAAATCATCTGAACCTGTACCAGAGGATACCCACTATTTCGTGAACTGCCGACAAATTTGCCGTCAGAGCATCTTTGTTTGGTAAATAATCAATCCAGCCAAACTCAGAGTGGTTGTAAAGATAGTCGGTCGGATATGGATATACGGTGAATTGAGCTTTAAAGAAAGAATAAACAGCGCGTTTCATGTGAATTGCCGAAGTTACAACGACCACGTTCTTAAAACCTTTTTCTTTGCAGATTCTGGATGTAAAAATCGCATTTTCCAGAGTGTTTCTTGCATCTGTTTCGGCTATTATCAAATTTTCTGGCAAACCAAGTGAAATAGCCAAATCCTTCATAATCAATGCTTCTGGTGGCTGGTTTAACAGCGGTAATGTACCACCAGATACTATCAAAAAAGAATCGAATTTCTTTGCAAGTTGAACACCTTCAACCAGCCTTCCCAGGGCACTCTGTGACAGCCGATAGCCATCTGGTGTCTTGACAACACCTCCGCCAAGCACAATGACAGCGTCAACCTGTTGCGGAACATGGGCTTTGTAAGATCTTTCAAGAGGCAAAACAAGTACTAGAACACCAGGAACACTTGAGAGAAAGTAGAAGCAAAGCGCAAGTGATATCATAAAAATCGCCCTGCTTCTACTTTTTTTAAACCAAAAAATACCTGTTAACAAAAACAGCGTCACGAAAAATCCAATTGGAAGAAGAAAAGACTCAATGATTTTTTGAAGTACGATCATTTTTCTTCTGTGAGCATACTCAAAACCAGGCTCACGTGCATCTGTGTACCAACAAGCAGTGAGTCTTCATCGATGTCGAAATACGGTGAATGATGAAATCTGTTCAAACCTTTTTGTGAATTTGACGCACCTATGAAATAAAAAACACCCGGAACTTCTTTTAAAAAGAACGACATATCTTCACCGCCCATGGTTGGTGGTACTTCAACGACATTTTCCTTTCCAAAAACACTTTCTGCGATCTTTCGCACCTGTTCTGTCAACTTTTCGTCGTTTACAAGAACAGCTGTACCGTCTTTGTAATCTATATCGAAGTCCATCTGATGGGCTAAACAAACACCCCGCGTGATTCTTTCTATACTCTCTTTTACTAAACTTCGACTGCTTTCACTCAGTGTTCTGACCGTTCCCTGAAGAATAGCTGTCTGAGGTATGATATTGAACGCACTTCCTGCTTGAACTTTTCCAACTGTGACAACAACACTTTCTAATGGATCTACTTTTCTGCTCACGATAGTTTGAAGAGCCATGACAAGCTCGGCAGCCGCAACAACTGGATCTTTACAGTAATGCGGTTGAGCACCATGCCCCCCCTGTCCCTTGAGTGTAATTTGAAACTCATCTGCAGCAGCCATGAGTGCACCGCTTCTGATACCAATCTTTCCACATTCAAGCTGTGTCCACAGATGCAATCCAAAAGCATAATCAACATCCGGATTTTTTAAAACGCCTTCTTCTATCATCGGTAAAGCTCCACCTGGTGGAAATTTTTCTTCTGAAGGCTGAAAAACGAATTTCACATTTCCATTGAGCTCGGATTGATGTGATTTCAATATCTTTGCAGCTACAAGCAGCATGGCTGTGTGACCATCATGCCCGCAGGCGTGCATCACACCATCGATTTTTGACTTATAAGGAACATCATTCAACTCCTGCAGCGTGAGTGCATCCATATCTGCTCTGAGCATAATCGTCTTACCCGGTTTTGCACCTTTCAGCAGCCCAACGACGCCTGTCTTGGCAACATTTCTTTTAACCTCTAAACCTATCGATTCAAGATACTCTGCAACCTTTTGCGATGTTCGGTACAGTTCAAGACCGACCTCCGGGTACATGTGAAAATCTCTTCTCAAACTTATCAATTCGTCTTTGTAAGATAATACTTCCTGGCTTATCATTTTCAGCGCCCCCATTACCATGTAGAAGTGACTTTGTGTATTATGACTTTAATACCTTTGTTTACTCTTCTATCTTCGGTGTAAATCTGATCATCAACCACAACTACATGTTCTTCAGGGTTGAGATTTAACTTTTTCAAAATGTCTTTTACCAGAACTGAGCCTTCAAATTTGTATATCTTTCCCTGATATGAAACTTCTACGCTATTATCCACACAAGATCACCGTTTTTTAACAGAGCGGCATTTGCTTCATCTGTATCAACGTGGAACTCTAAAGCGAATTTTTCACTGACGCGTATTAGAACATCGTCAAATATCAATCTGCGTCCTTCCTTTTCACAGACCACTTTCACAATGTCTTTGTCCTTGACCCCATAATGCTGTGCGTCCTTTGGATGCATGTGAATATGCCTCTTTGCCAGAATCACTCCTTTGTCTTTTATAACCGTACCCTTTGGTCCAACTATGACTATGCCCGGTGTGTTCTCTATATCCCCTGAGTCTCTTACAGGTGGATTAACACCGAGTTTGAACGCATCTGTCTTTGAAATTTCAATCTGCGTTTGATTTCTAACAGGTCCCAGCACTCTCACCTGCTCAATTGCACCTTTTGGACCTACGATGATCACCTTTTCATCGGCGGCATACTGCCCCGGCTGTCCGAGATCTTTGATTGGTTTGAGTTCGTAATTTTTACCAAACAGGATATCCAGATCCTCTCTGGATAGATGAACATGTCTGTTGCTCACTCCAACAATTATGCCTGGCTCTTTCCTATTCATGCTCAATACCTCCTCTGTATGGATTTACCAGAGCAATCCTCTTTTTCACACTGACTTTCTCAGGAACAATTACTCTGACCATGAATGGACCTCTTTTGACACTGATCCATCCAAGACCTGCCACTGCGACTTCTTCATTGATATCAAGATCGAATCTGTGTTCTTTCCAGCTAAAAGAATCCATAGATGGCGATCCAGGACTGCATGGTGGAACCAGCAAACGACCGTACTGCCTTGACAAAAGATCATCTGCTTTTTTTGAGTCAGTTGTGTGAAATTTCACACCTTCACTGGCAAAGATCTGGAAGATGGGCAAAAATTGTGTATCAAAATCCAGATAAAGTCGGCACATACCACCGACAAAGATCACCTTACCCTTCTGTGGTTTGAAGGTCATCCTGGAAAAGCGTTTCTCAAGGATCCTCTTTTGACAATCTGGCGGTAGAAGATCGATCAGGCGGTCATTTGTCACAATACCCGGAGTATCACAGATGATGGTATCATCCATCTTTGTTTTGATCAAATCCAGAGTGGTTCCCGGAAATGGAGTAACGCTCAGATCGGCACCAGTAAGCGCACGAACCAGTGAAGATTTACCAACATTTGTCGCTCCGACAAGCAAAACTTTTTTGAAATGGCTCAGCTCGCTTGCAACCTTTCTGATGCCATATTTTCTCACAGTGCTTGTTATTAAAATATCCTCTATCTTTTCATCTTCTAATCTCTGACGCACCCAGTCCTTTATCTCCTGCACAGTAACGGCTCTTGGAAGAAGATCTATCTTGTTGACCAGTATTATCTTTTTTTTGCCACTGAGCGTTTGTTTCAAAGAATCATTGTAACTCCCTTCAAAATCTGTTATGTCCAGCACCCAGATTACCACTTCAAAATCCTCGATGATATTTTTGAGATCTTTGAGAAAGTCTCTTGTAATTCTCACCGGCTCGAGCTTTCCATAGTGCCTTGCTCTGAAACACCTCTGGCAGAGTATTTGTTTACCTTCCGCTTTTCTTCTATTTAGAACATCAAGCGGTATATAACCCGGTTTTTTCTCGTCCTCATGTTGAATCTGAGCACCACAGCCTTCACACTTCACATCTCTCACCTTTTCTTGCAAAATGTAGAACTATTTTTTCAAAAAACCTCAAAAACTTTGTACCGATGAACTCTCTATCACTCAATGGTTTTACCTTAATAGTGTATACTCCGAGCAGATTGCCTGCAAGAACATCTGTGAATATCTGATCTCCGACCATCACAACCCTGCCGGGATCTATTTTTTCCATATCGAGTATTTTCTTTATCTTCCAGACAAACGGTTTTCTTGATCTCCATATTATTTTTGCACCGTTGAGTGAAATATTTCTTGGCTTACCGTTAGAAGCTATGAGTATCTTTCCATTCAACTTCAGAATACTGTTCAAAACAGGCTCAAATCTTTTTTCCACAGAAGAACTTCTCCACAGACCGAGTGTGTTGTCAAAATCGAATATGAAGTAATCCATACCTGCTTTGAAAAATCTCTCTACATCAAGATCGGTCAGATCTTCGAGATATTCTCTTGGCAAAATCATCTTAAATATGCCCATCGTTCTCTCTATAATCTACTATTTCAAAGTTTACATGCTCTCTCACCGACTCGAGAAACTCCAGCAAATCCTTTAAAAGATCTGCAGGAACCAGTATCCTCAAAAGTCCATTTTCGTATTTTCTCATGTTCACCATATTATCCTCTACTTCAAGAATATAGCCGAGTTTGTGAACATCTTCGCTCTTGATCTTCAGGTAAAGATCGTATTCCATCAAATTCCTCCTGTATGTGATTATATTTGAAAAGATTTACGATGATATAATCACAAAAATAACTAATTAGATTTTTCAAACCCGATACGGATTAATTTTAACATAAAGTTTTTATCAAATCAGCTTTCCAAAGTGATGTTAGGATATAATGAAAATGAAAGGAGGAACGTGAATGAAAGTTATCTTGCTCAAAGACATACCGGGTATAGGCAAAAATGGCGAGCTCAAGGAAGTGAAAGATGGATACGCGAGAAACTATCTCATACCACGTGGACTGGCAAAACCCGCAACGGAAGGCGAGATAAAAAGAGTCGAAAATGAAAAGACCATGAAGATCCACAAAGAAGATCTCACCAGGAAAAAGAGTGAGGAAATACTCAAAACTCTGCAGCGTCAGGTTCACAGAGTATATGCCAAAGTCGGCGGGGGCGGTAAGCTCTTCGGAGCACTTACTTCTGTGAATTTAGCTGAAGTTCTTTCGAAAAACACCAATATGGAGATAGACAAAAAATGGATTCATCTTGAGAAACCCTTGAAGGAAGTTGGATTGTACGATATTCAGATGCATTTACCCGGTGGTGTCAAAGGCACGATAAAGCTTGAGATCTTAGGCGAAGAGAAAGGGTGAGTGAGCTGGTACTTCAGATATACTCTAAAGCTCTGTATTCGACATGGGTATACTATGCACCAGAAAGAATCCTATTTGATGCGGGTGAAGGCGTTTCCCTGACAATGTCCAACAGAATTTATGCCATAAGACATATTTTTCTAACACACGGTCATATCGACCACATATCTGGATTGTGGACCATAGTGAACACGCGAAACAATTCCATGGGAGACAGGGAAAAACCCTTGACAGTTTACTATCCAAAGGGAAATACCGCGATCGAAGAATGGTTGGAGTTCATAAAAAAGGCAAACGATGATCTGAGATTTGACCTGATTGCACAGCCCGTCTCAGCTCAGGAAAAGATTTTTCTCAGGCAGGCAGGCGGATTTGCCAGATACATAGTTCCTTTCAAAGTAAAACACACAGTTCAGGATTTCAGCCTCGGGTATAATGTAATTGAAACACGAAGACGGCTCAAAGAAGAATACAGGAACCTGTCAGAGGAAGAAATAAGCAGATTATCCAAAAAACTCGGGCCAGATCATATAACAGAGACGTACGAAAAGAAAATTCTAACTGTTTCTGGTGATACTTTTGGTATTGATCCATCAGATGCCACGGACAGTGAGATTCTTTTACATGAGTGCACATTCCTCAAGACCAGCGACAGAAAAATGAACGCCCACGCTTCGCTTGAAGAGGTTATCGAAATAGCACGCCAAGCCAATGTGCAGAAACTGATCTTGTACCACATTTCATCCAGATACAGTGGAAAAATCGACAGGTATTTGAAAAATATAAAGGAAACCGTGAGTTTTCAGATAAGTTATGTTGATCCAGAAGTTGTCTTCACACTCTGAAGGGGGTGATAAGATGGAACCATTCGTGGTGTGGCTGATTTTAGGTGTGATATTCACAATAGGAGAAATACTCACCCCGACTTTTTTCCTGTTCTGGTTTGGAATAGGAGCGTTTGTAGCATCTGCGGTCAGCATTGCTTTTGGCACGTTGGTTCAGGTCGTGACATTCATCACAGTCTCTGGACTTTTAGTCATCCTAACCCGACCTTTGACCAAAAAATTAACCAGAGAGCAACCACGTAAGATACACATAGACGAGATAATAGGTAAAACAGCCATCGTAATTGAAACCATCGACAACGAAAACAGCAAAGGATTGGTCAAAATCAACGGTGACACATGGAGAGCTTATTCTCATGATGATTCTGTCATTCAGGAAGGAGAAAAAGTAAAAATCTTGAAAGTTGAAGGAGCACATGTTATAGTCGAAAAACTGCAGGGAGGTGAACAACGATGATAATAGCCCTTGGCGTAGTTGCCGTATTGATATTGATAATAGCCGCAACGGGAATCAAGGTGGTAAGACCTTACCAGAGAGGATTGATCGAAAGGCTCGGTAAGTTTCACAGAGAAGCCGGTCCGGGACTACATTTCATTGTGCCTTTTTTTGACAGAATGACCAGAGTTGATCTTAGAGAAATGGTAATAGATGTTCCGCCTCAGGAAGTGATCACAAAAGACAACGTGGTTGTGACAGTTGATGCAGTGATATACTATGAAGTCACAGATGCCTACAAAGTTGTTTACAATGTCAACAATTTTCAATTTGCAACACTCAAACTTGCGCAGACCAACCTGAGAAATGTGATAGGCGAACTTGAGCTGGATCAAACCCTCACTTCAAGAGAAAAAATAAACACGAAGTTGAGAACTGTCCTGGATGATGCAACAGACAAATGGGGCGTGAGAATAACAAGGGTGGAAATCAAAAAGATCGATCCACCAAAGGACATAACCGATGCCATGAGCAAACAGATGAAGGCAGAAAGAACAAAAAGGGCAGCCATTCTCGAAGCAGAAGGTATAAAACAAGCAGAAATACTCAAAGCAGAAGGTGAAAGAAACGCAGCCATTTTGAAAGCCGAAGGTGAAGCTGAAGCAATCAAAAAAGTCGCCGAAGCCAACAGATTCAAACTCATTGCAGAAGCTCAGGGTCAGGCAGAAGCAATCTTGAGTGTGTTCAAAGCCATACACGAAGGTGCACCCACCAGCGACCTGATAGCCATCAAATACCTCGATGCACTAAAAGAAATCGCAAATGGCAAAGCAACAAAAATATTCTTGCCGATGGAAGCTTCGGCTATTCTCTCAAGCTTAGCAGGTATTGCAGAAGTTTTGAAAAAAGAACCACAGGGAGAGGAGCAAAAATAAAGGTGAGTGATTTTTTAAAGGACATTCTGTTCGGTCTGGTTTATTCATTGATCGGTATATCCTCTGCCTTACCCGTTGTCTGGGCAAATTTTTCCGGCACGGCAAACATGACCCTTACTCCTTTTTCAACAATCAATATACTCGCCACACTCGGTGTTCTAATCACCTATACATCAACCTTTGGGCAGTATGGGCTCAGGAGCTTTTTCATATGTTCGCTGATTGCTTTTCTTTTCCACGTTGGTAGATTATCCACCTATCTTGAAAGTGAAGACAAAAGATTCAGAGTGCTATTTCTTTCCATGGGTTTTACAAAAAAAGAATACGTGACCACTTATCTATTAAGACGCTCTACAAAACGAAACATCGCTTCGATTTTGATCTGCTGGGGATTATTCTCTCTTGTTTTTGTATTCAACAGGGTTTCAATTGGACATGAATTGAGCAAACTGTCCCTCGGTGTTTTACTCATCATATTAGGTTTTACATCGTCTTTACTGGACAGAAAAGAATAAATTCCGACTAATATGGTAGAATTTATTTAGAAAAGGTCAAGGAGGTATGGAAAATGGCATTGATAAGTGAAAAAGATGCGAAATATCTTCAAAAAGTTTTTTCTGAACAGTTGAAAGACCCGGTGAAGATACTGATCTTTGTTGATGACAAGTCTGAATGTGAATATTGCGATCTCACAAAACAGGTTCTTGAAGAACTGTCTTCAATCGACAGCAAAATGCAGATGTACGTTTATCATGTGAAAAAAGAAAAGCAAATCGCAGATCAGTACAAAATAGAAATGGCACCGGCTATAGTACTTTTGGACAAAGAAGGAAATGATTCAAGAATAAGATTCTATGGAATACCATCCGGGCATGAATTTTCAAGTTTGATACAGGACATCATAGCGGTCTCAACAGGTAAACCACCATTTTTCAATGCAGAACAGATTGAAAAAATCAAATCCATAAACAACCCTGTTAAAATAAGAGTCTTTGTAACACCAACATGTCCTTATTGTCCAAAGGCTGTACTGATGGCTCATAGTGCCGCAATGGTCAATAAAAACATAACTGCTGAAATGATAGAGGCAAATGAATTTCCAGAATTGAGCATGAATTACGGCATTTCCTCAGTTCCTCATACTTTCATAAACGATGAGCACGACTTTGTCGGTGCATACCCGGAAAATGCGTTCATACAGGAACTGCTCAAAGCAGTTAGGAGATGATCAATAGTGCTCTTCGAAGTAGGTGCAAAAGAAATAAAAGATCATTATGACGTGGTAATTGTTGGTGGCGGTCCTGCTTCACTTGGTGCGGCTGTGTATTTAAGGCGAGCCGGTTTGAGTGTTCTTGTGGTTGAAAAAGTACTTGAAGGCGGGCAGTTGAATCTGACTACTTACATAGACAATTACCTTGGCTTCCCATCGATACAGGGACAGGAACTTGCCATGAAAATGAAAGAGCATGCGCAATCACTTGGAACGGAATTTTTGAATTCGGAAGTAAAACGCGTGATCTTAAATGGTGAAGAAAGGTTCATTGAAACAGAAGATGGAAGAACCATAAAGGCACATGTTTTGATGATAGCAACAGGTGCAGACCCGAAAAAACTTGAAGTACCCGGTGAAAAAGAACTAACAGCAAAGGGCATTTCATACTGTGCGACCTGTGATGGTTACTTCTTCAAAGACAAAGACGTAGCAGTTGTTGGTGGTGGAGATACGGCTATAAACGACGCGTTGTATCTTGCGAAAATAGCAAAATCTGTGACTGTAATTCATCGCCGCGATAAGTTGAGAGCTGTTAAAATACTTCAGGACAAGGCTTTTTCCAACCAGAAGATCAAATTCCTGTTCAACAAAGTTGTTGAAAGTTTTTCAGGGACAAAAAGACTGCAGGAGGTTGTTCTGAAAGATACCAAAACAGGTGAAATCAGCAGTATAAAAGTAGACGGAGTCTTCATAGCTATCGGTTTGGTACCAAACTCAGAACTTGTAAAAGATATCGTCAAGACAGATGAATCAGGATACATTATCACAGATGAGTTTATGCAAACCAGTGTTCCAAGAATATATGCCATAGGAGATGTCAGAAAAAAGCACGTTAGACAGATAATAACAGCAGTCTCAGATGGTGCAACAGCGGCTGTACACGCGGCTGAAAACTATTTCGTTTGATTGAAAACAAATAAAAAAGGCTTGTGAGAAACTATCAACTCTCACAAGCCTTTTATTTTTACCCCGTATTTTTAAATCATATTCCCTGATTTAGTCTCTCAATCTCTTTTTTGTCTCTTCTAAATCACTCTCTTTTTTGCCGTCTTTTTTAATCAAGAACAAAACACCTTTCCACCGTATTCTTTTTCAAATTTTTCATGAGCTTTGCTCATCCATTCTCTTGATTGATAGATGTACGATGCTTGTTCATAAATTACAGGCTTTATTTGCAAACCGATGTATTTTCCCCCAAACTTTATTATATAAAAATCCACGTTTCCATCTCTTTCAGAGAGTATCTTCATTCGGACGCTACAATTGCGTCGTCTATCATGCCTATTACAGGGATTACGTTTCCATGTCTTTCAGAGAGTATCTTCATTCGGACTTTTTTAGCTAAGTCGGAGGTGTAAATGATGCTGATAATCGGTTTCCATCTCTTTCAGAGAGTATCTTCATTCGGACTTATTCATAATAACCCGTGGGCATAGAGCCTGCGGGAGACGTTTCCATCTCTTTCAGAGAGTATCTTCATTCGGACGAATGAATTGAAAAGGAGGTTTCCAAAGAAAAAAAAGGTACGTTTCCATCTCTTTCAGAGAGTATCTTCATTCGGACTACCAGAGATTTGTCGGCTTTTGGAACTTGAAATGATTGAGTTTCCATCTCTTTCAGAGAGTATCTTCATTCGGACCACAAGTTTATTAATCGATTTCGTCGAAATGATTAAAAAGGTTTCCATCTCTTTCAGAGAGTATCTTCATTCGGAC
>NZ_JAVRKW010000017.1:10451-21143 GCF_031962025.1 Pseudothermotoga sp. | reverse complement strand
TGCTCAGGATTTTTTCAGATTTTGTCTTTCTAATTGAATTAGTTAATGTATGTAGAACACCGCCAAGAACTGAAAAAACCGCTGATATACTGAGTTCAACCGGTGAGAGTAAGCCATCTTTGGGATCACATTTGATACCATCCATGAGTACGAATTTACCGTCTTTATGAACAACTACATCGTTTATACCAAGCGATTCGAGTAATTGTTTTAAATCTATCAACACAGTTATGGCTTTGTCTGAAAGATAATCAGGGGATTTTGCATCGCTTATTTTGAACAAAAGCTTGATATCGTCCTGGAAAATGGTCGTATATTTTTGTGTCGCTGGCAATTTTTCAATATCCAGATCCTCAATAAAAATCTGTTTGATGGCTGGATAGTTTGTCTTGATTTCATTCAGTTTGTTGTTGATATAGATCTGATCATCGTTTAAAACAGCTTCGTAGATTGAACTATTTTTAAGATCGTTATTGATAAAACGTCCTATATAATCAACTGCACAATAAACTGCTCTGTAGACAACTTCAACTCTTTTTTTGAAACGCTCTTTGTTCCACAGATATAAAATGCCTGCAAGGATACAAAAAATCATCGCTGAAAAAATAATTGTCCCTAAAACCCTTTTCAGCGCGTAACACCCCTTTGAAACTACATAACAATGATAACATATTTTTGGAAAAAAAGAGTTTATTTCATGTGTGATGAATATTTGCATGGCTGTGTGGTACACTAAAAGTACGTATTACTAACATATGGAGGTGGTCTTGTGAAGATCCTTTTTAAGAATGCCACAGTTTTTCCAGTTACAGCAAAACCATTTAAGGGAGATGTTCTGGTCGAAGATGGGAAGATCAAACGGATGGGTGAACAGATCAAGCCAGCCAGAGGTACTGAGGTTTTCGATTTGACCGGCAGGTATCTTTTTCCGGGTTTCATCGATGCTCACTCTCACATCGGGCTTTATCCTGAGGGGCTTGGATCGACAGAAAGTGAAGGGAATGAAATGACAGATCCAGTTACAGCACATTTGTTTGCGATTGATGCCTTTTATCCACAGGACAGTGCTATAAATAGGGCACTTTCAGGTGGTGTCACAACTGCTTTCGTGGTCATGGGCAGTGCGAACCCGGTTGGCGGTCAGGGATTTGTCGCAAAATTCAATGGAAAAACAGCCGCTCAGATGTGTGTTGTAAATCCTGCCGGTGTGAAAATGGCTCTTGGTGAAAATCCAAAACGCGTTTATTCTGAAAAGAAAATCCTTCCCAGTACAAGGATGGGCACAGCGGCAGTCATAAGAACTTTTCTGATTAAATCGCGCGACTACATGAAAAAGAAAGAACTTGCTGTGAAAGAGAACAAACCGTTCGTTGATACAGATCCAAAATACGAAGTCGGAGAAAAATTGTTGAAAGGTGAACTTACTGCCAGAATACATGCACACAGGGCAGATGATATTTTAACGGCTATAAGAATAGCAGAAGAGTTTTCCATCAAGTTTGTCATAGAACACTGCACAGAAGGTTACAAGATTGCGGATATCCTTGCGCAAAAGAAGATACCCGTTGTGGCTGGTCCGCTTTTGACCTTTGCCACAAAACTGGAATTGAGAGATATGACAATGGAAAGTTTAAAGATTCTAACCGAAAAAGGTGTTTTGACAGCTCTGATGTGCGATCATCCGGTTATACCACTTGAATATGCAACCGTTCAGGCAGCCGCAGCTATGAGATATGGCATGAAGGAAGAAGAACTTTTAAAGATGCTCACGATAAATCCAGCGAAAATTCTTGGTCTGTCCGATAGAATCGGTTCAATTGAACCGGGAAAAGATGCAGATCTTGTCGTATGGACCGGACACCCATTTGACATGAAAGCCGTTGTTGAAAAAGTCTTCATCAACGGTGAACTGGTGTATTCTAAATAAAACTTCAAAGGCGGTGCTGACCGCCTTTGAGTATTTCTCTCATAGATTAATCAGAAAGTTTCCTGCTTCAGCTATGGTTTTGTTCGATAAAAGGTAGTATTTCAAGCAAAAAGGGTATTATCTTCAAAACAATCTCATGCTGGGGTAAGGATACGATCAGTGTCTTTTTTCTCACACCAACTGTTGCAGAAGTCAAAATGCATTCTCTGTGCTGTGCAAGCAGTTCACACAGGTGAGTTTCAAGTGTGTAAACCCTTTCATCGCAGATTCTTTTCACCGCTGTGCTCGAGACCGCTTTGCTTTTCACATCGACACCGCCTAAGATGAGTAAAAGATCAACGGATTTTTCGGATTGCTCAAATATCACTTCTGCTATTTGATCAACATCATGCTGCACTTTAAGAAAACTCACCTGTGCTGAGAAAGAATTCATAAGTGTTTTCAATTTTTCAAGCAAAGAATCGTTCTCATCAACGAATAAACATGAGATATTCATATCCATGGATTGTATTCACCCGAAAGAAATTTATCTATCCAATAAGCCGCTCTTTTACCTGCACCCATTGCCTCTATGACAGTTGCGGCTCCGGTTACTATATCTCCACCGGCAAAAACTTTTTTCAAACTCGTCGCACCAGTTTCACTGTCAGCCACGATATATCCATATTTATTGAGTGCTAAACCTTTGAACTGACCCAGCAAAAATCTGTTTGCATCTGTACCTATTGCTTCCACAACCATATCTGTTTCTATTATGAATCTGCTGTCTTCAATTGGAATTGGTCTTCTTCTTCCAGATTCATCTGGCTCTCCGAGTTCCATACTTATGCACTCTACTCCGATTATTCTGCCTTTTTCATCGCCTATGTACCTGAGAGGTTGTGTGAGCCACTTGAATTTTATTCCCTCTTCGACTGCATGAAGGTATTCTTCCCGTCTGGCAGGCATTTCCTGTTCGGTTCTTCTGTACACAACAACCACATTTTTGGCACCTAATCTCAAAGCGCTCCTTGCGGCATCCATTGCGACATTTCCTCCACCTACCACTACAACATTGGCTCCCTTTTTCACAGGTGTGTCGTACTCCGGGAACAGATATGCCTTCATGAGATTAACCCTGGTTAGAAATTCATTGGCAGAATAAACTCCGTTGAGATTTGTTCCCGGTATTTTCATGAACTTCGGAGTGCCGGCACCAACTCCTATGAAGATTGCATCGTAGCTGTCCATGAGTTCCTCAACTGATATGGATTTACCGACTGGTGTGTTCAAATGGATCTTTACCGAAAGCGATTCGATATACTTGACCTCTCTCTCAACTATCGATTTTGGTAATCTGAACTCCGGTATGCCATAAACGAGCACTCCACCGGGTTTGTGCAGAGTCTCGAAGACATCGACCGAGTATCCCATCTTTGCAAGATCTGCAGCGGCAGTGAGTCCTGCTGGTCCAGAACCAACCACCGCGATCTTTTTTCCCTTGGCGGGTGGAAGGTTTATTTGCACCTGTTTAATGTTGGTTGCTTCCCAGTCTGCAACGAATCTCTCAAGTCTGCCTATAGCCACCGGTTCTGAGCCTGGTATTTTACCAACAACACATCTTTCTTCACACTGCACTTCCTGCGGACAGACTCTACCGCATATAGCCGGCAGGTTGTTGTATCTTTTAAGAATTTTTGCCGATTCTTCGAAATTTCCTTCCTTGATCTTTTTGATGAAACCTGGTATGTCTATGCCCACAGGACAGCCGCTCACACATGGATGTGCCGGACACTGCAGGCACCTATTTGCTTCGGCAATTGCCTGTTCTTGTGAATATCCAAGTGCAACTTCAAAAAAATTTTTAATCCTTTCGTTAGGTTCCTGCTCAGGCATCGGCGTTTTTTTCACTGGTGGTTTTATAGCCACGAAAGATCACCCACACTTTCTTTGAATTTCTTCAAACTCAGTTCTTCTTCCTCACGGTATTGAGCCAACCTTATAAGCAGTTCATCCCAATCAACCTTTGTGCCGTCGAACTCTGGACCATCCACACACGCAAACTTCATTTGACCATCCACTGTAACCCTGCACGCACCACACATACCGGTTCCATCCACCATGATCGGGTTCAAAGACACCCATATCTTCAATCCCATTTCTTTTGCTTTGAGACTGCAGAATTTCATCATCACAGTTGGTCCAACAGCCCAGGCGACATCTATCTTTGTTCTGTTCAAAACCAGATTCATGCCGTCTGTGACGACACCTTTTATGCCGTATGAACCATCATCTGTTGTCACGATCAACTCATCGGCGATTTTTTCAAATTCATCGAGCATTATCACGTATTCTTTACTGCGTCCACCCAGAACAACAAACAACCTGTTGTCATGTCTTTTTAATTCTTTTGCGATAGGCAGAAGTGTCGCTATTCCGACTCCACCACCGATCAGCATGACATTACCAAAATATTCTATCTCACTTGGATTACCCAAAGGTCCTGTGACATCTGCCAGATAATCATTCTCGTTCATCATACACAGTTCATAGGTTGTTTTCCCAACAGCCCTTACAACCATGCGAAAACTGTCTTGATAGATATCTGCTATTGTCAGTGGTATTCGCTCACCTTTTTCGGTAGTTCTCACTACGATAAATTGTCCTGCTTTTGCCCTGGCAGCTATCTGTTTGTTTTCCACAACAAAATCGTATACCTGTGGTGCCAGTTTAGATTTTTTTATGATCCTGTTTTTCAAACCGTTTCGCCTCCTTTAAACTTCAA
This sequence comes from Pseudothermotoga sp., assembly GCF_031962025.1. GTDB lineage: Bacteria > Thermotogota > Thermotogae > Thermotogales > DSM-5069 > Pseudothermotoga_B. The sequence continues at coordinate 16,452 of NZ_JAVRKW010000017.1, read as the reverse complement.
TATCCATGTGTATTTAATCTACAGACATTGACATGTAACAACTTTAGAGTTAATATTTCTATTGGACAGCGACCCCCCTATCCCCCCTTGGATGGAACCAAGCTGCCTGAGGAGCCTGTGCAAACAGGCTCCTCTTTTATTTTCAATCACGGATATTTTTGTCAAAGACTGATACTATTTTAACTGATTTTCAACGCAGGTATTTGAAAGGGACAAAAGAGGCATCAGTCAAATAATTCCAAAGCCAACCTTGGTGAACTGTTTGAGAGCATCTATATCGCCATGATCAGAGGTGTAGTCTTTTCCAGCCGCTGCGCTTGGATCGAGTTTCAATTTCTCTTGCCAATCAGTACTTGTGACATCGTAGATGATGTTTTCAACTTTGATGAAAGCCTTATATATCTTAGTTTTACCGAATGTTAGAACAGATTTCCCATCGAATCTGGCAAGATTTTTTTCATCAAACACCAGAAGACCTATTGGATAGATCCTCGATAGCATATTTTCATGACCTGGTTGCTGTTTTATCTCAAAGGTGAGTTCATTACCGGCTGGATATCCATAATGTGAACCATCTTTCAAAGTTTTGGATTTGCTCATATCATACACAACACCAAAGGCAGAAACATAGGCTTTGTTCTTGGCTTTACCATCGAATTTTGCCAGTTGATCAGGAGTGAATACAAGAAGTGCAAAAGGTACGACTCGTTCGAGCAATTTCACACCATGAGGAGATAGTTTCAGGATCTCATAAGTGAGCTCTTCACCTGCTTTGTGTTTGTTCTGATGAATCCCTTTTTTCCAGTATGAAGAACTGGAAACATCGTAAATGATTCCATTAACCGCTACAAGAGCCTTGCCATTATAAGATGAAAATTCATCGACGTTCAAAGCCAAAAGGCCGACAAATCTATCATTCGTCAAAAGTTCTGGACTGATTTCAGAACTTGTCAGGAATTTCTTGTTTGCATTGATTTTGTAAACATTGCCTTCGACTGAAACGTATTCGTCCGTCTGGAGAAATCTTTGAAAGCTTACCAACGTGATGTCACCTGTGAATTTGGTTATATCAAAACTGCGAAGATTTATCTGAGCAACTGCCAGTAATGCAGGCAGAATAACAGCAACGAGTAGGATTTTTTTTTCATAAGAGCACCTCCTTTGTTTTTATTGTAGCATAAATTGTGAAAAATTGGAATTATTTCAACGATCGGTCAGCTTTTTATGGCTCCTTCGATGATGCCCGAAATGATCTTTTTTTCGAAGATCAGAAAAGCGATGATTATGGGTATACCGGCAATTGTTGAGGCAGCCATCAGGGTGGGCCAGGTGAAGACATTCAATTTCTGATAGAGTGCTAAACCTATCTGTACAGTTCTCATTTCTCGAGATGTTGTGAGTATCAGTGGATAAAACACGTCGTTCCAGGTTAACACAAATGTGTTGATACCAAGCACTGCAAGAGCTGGTTTACTGAGTGGTAGCAGAATGTGCCAGAAAATCTGAAAATCATTTGCACCGTCCACCAATGCGGCTTTGTCCAATTCAGAAGGAATTTGTTCAATGTACTGTCTCATCAAAAAAATACCAAAGGGCGTTACCAGATTTGGTAGTATTAAAGCCCAGTAGGTATCTATCAGCCCGAATTTTTTCATCAATATGAATGTGGGAATGATCGTAACCTGTGGCGGAATCATCATCGTACCGAGTATGAATGAAAAAAGTAGTTCTTTTAACCTGAAGTCTTTTCTTGCAAAGACATAAGCCACCAGCGAGCAGAAAAAAATATTTCCAAGTACTGAACTGATGGAAATTATGGCACTGTTGAGCAGATACCGTGCAAAATAATCTTCTCTGAGAACTTTGGCAAAGTTGTAAAAGGTCGGATATTTGTTGATGAAAACCACATTATCTATATCAACATAACCTTCACCTGCAATTTCAATTCTCAATTGTGAGATGTGCAGGGTGTCTATTGCGAGCTTTCTTGCATCCAGTTGAAACTTCACCGTCTGCCAGCTTGAGTTGGGATAAAGCTCTTTTTGTGCGAAGTACTCTATTTTGTCTTTTATATCTTTGAAACCAACTTTCATCAGAACTGGTTTGTCGTTTCTGATACAAAATTGAACGTATTTTATCCTATTTATATCTGAAGAGCCCAGAGACGGTGCTATACCTGAAAAATCGCCTTTAGCCTCTATTCTTAAAAAAGTGTTCGTCTGTTCTTTTACAAGTTCAAGTGTCGTGTTCAAAGGTCTGACTCTGTTGAGCAGCACAGACTTTGGTACTTCAAAATCTGCCACGGTTTTGAAGACAGTCCTGTTGAAAAGATCTCCTTCTGGAACAAAAGATGTGACAAGCATCATGAAAGTCGGTAAAAGTGAAAGAATCAGAAAAAGAATTAAAATCGAATATATAAGAGCCTTCACATCTGCTCACCCTTTAACAGTTTTCTTTGAACAAAAGTGACGGTCATGACAATTAAAAACAATATATAGGCAATCGCTGAACCATAACCCATTTCGAATTTTCTGAAGGAAACATCGTACAGATAATGAACTATGGTCTGTGTTGAATTTGCTGGACCACCGCCTGTGAGTGTGAAAATTTCTGTGAAGATTTGGAAGGATCTTATCGAATTTATGGATATGACAAACAGCACGGTTGGTTTCAAAAGGGGCAGTGTGATCTTTTTTATCATCTGCCATTTTGTGGCTCCGTCTATCCTGGCTGCTTCATAAAGCTGTACTGGAATGCTCTGAAGTCCTGCCACAAACAGGACTGTATAATAGCCCAGTGCAGACCATATATCCATAACCATGATCGAGCCAAGAGCAGTTTTTGAAGATGCAAGCCAGCTTCTTGTGGGTACATCAAATCCCAGTTTATTCAAAAACAGATTCAGTGGACCTGTGGCACTGTAAATATAAAGCCACACCATTGAAATCACAACCATTGAGATCACTGAAGGTAGAAAATATCCAGCCTGAAAAATCCTTTTGAATTTTATGCCGCTGGTTAAAAGTATACCCAGAAACAGAGAGATCAAAGTCGTGATCGGAACTGTTATTAAAACAAAAACAAAAGTATTTCCAAGGGCTGTGAGAAATACTCTGTCCTGGAAAGCTCTTGTATAATTATTTGAACCGACGAACTCCATCGATGGTTTCAATCCAGTGTAATTTGTAAAGCTCACAAATATAGAGAAAAAAAGTGGATAAACTGTGAAAATACTGAAACTGACAATCCATGGTAGCAAAAAGAGCAAGACCGTCACTTTCTGTCTTTTTCTCATTTTTTTCACTCCAGCAAAGCGGGGATAGAAATCCCCGCCTTTTTGCTATTTGACCTGATCAAGTACATTTTGAATTTCTTTGTTGTAGTATTCAAGAACTTCATCAACATTCTTGTACTGTACAATCAGATCATCGACCAGATTTGTCAGTATGTCCTCTATCTTTGGCCAGGCTGGTGTTGGAGGTACCGGGAAAGCCGTCTTGAGCTGTTCAAAGAAAACCGAATGCAGTGGATTGTCTTTGAACCATGGATCTGAACCAGCTCTTGGGTCTGCCGGGTAGACTCCTGGATAATGCTTTGTGATTATCATAGCAACTTCTGGTCTCATGAGATAATTTATCAATTTTGTTGCGGCATCCAGATTTTTTGTCTGTTTCGGGATAGCTAATATTTCACCACCGAGGAAAGATGCATGAATACCATCTGGGCTATCAGGTTTTGGTATCAGGCAGACGCCGTAATTCAGATTTGGGTAAGATTGTGCAAGCGTTCCTATTGACCAGGCACCACTCACAAGAAAACCGACCCTACCTTCTCCGAATGCTTCCCCGAGATCTTTTTGCTTACTTTTGAGCGCATACCTTGAGAGTTCCTGATAGAACTGTGCCGTCTGTTTATTCTGTTTTGAGTTGAGCACAGCGGTTTTCAGATCTTTTGACAGAACATCTCCGCCATTACCCCAGATGGCAAGCAGGAACCATTCCTGCCACGGGCTGTAGACTTCTCCCGCCGGCAGTCCTATTCCATAGACACCTGTTAAAGTCGATATTTTCTTGACAGCGTTGAGCAGTTCAGACCATGTTTGTGGAGGATTGTCCGGATCAAGACCAGCTTTAATCATCAGATCAACGTTGTAAAACATCGCTCGAGTGCCAAGCAGCCATGGATATCCATAGTATTTGCCTTTGTATTCAGCGCTGTTCATACCGGGGAAATTTCTGTACTTTTCGAGATCTTCTTTACCAACCTCCAGAAGAACACCCTGCGAAGCGAAGCTCGCCACCCAAGTATTCCCAAGCTCGACCACATCCGGTGCCGCACCGGCTGCTATGGCAGTGACTATCTTGTCAAAACCATTGGACCAAGAAAGCTGGACAACCTCAACTTCAATATCAGGAAATTCCTTTGAAAAACCACTGAGGACTTCTTTTGCCAGGGCATCATCCATCATGAACTGCCAGAAAACAATTTTGGTTTTTGCAAAACTCAGGATCACAGCAACTGACAGGACTGCGAGAAAGATTTTCCTCAACATGCAAACTCACCCCCTTTTAAGATTTGTGACAATCTTCTGAAAACCCATCCCATTACCAGCGGTGTGAGAGAATAAGTGACAACGTGATTTTTGTCTCTAAGGTAGTTTGCCAGATACGGATTTCGAGTTATCACATAGATCACATTGAACCTTTCTGAAAGCTTTCTGTGCAAAGAGATTTCTTCTTCGGTTGCGTCTATTATCAGGTCTATAATTGTCTCAGATTCTGGTAGAGAATGAGCCTGGCTGAAATGAACTGTTTTTGCATTCAAAGTCTTTCTTGCCTGTTTTTCAATAACTGAAATGTACGAAGAAGATACATCTGCTTTTGTGTACAGCGCAGAATCAGGCAATACAAGAGTGATGGATTGAGTTTTTGACTTTTCCACATAAAAATCCACGGCTTTTTCAATGGCTTCAAAGACCTGGCAAATATCGCTTTGTACTTCCTTACTCATGAAGTTGATTTTTTCAATACTCTGATCGACAGACGATTTATCCAGTTTTCCACGATCCAGAGCATCCTTGAGAGTTTCAAGGTATGTTTTCAGATTTCTTGGATCTGAAAGAATCAACATATCACCAGAAGCATTAAAAAAATCAACGACAATCTGTAAAGGTTTGTATCTGCCTGACAGGGCGTTCATTTCAACTGCATCGCTGAGTACCAGACCATCATACTTCAACTGTTCTCTGAGAAGCTGTTTTATTATCTTTTTAGAGATGGAAGCGGGTTTATCGTCCAGCGCTTTATAAACAACGTGGGAAAGCATGATAGAATCTACACCGTTTTGAATTGCAACTTCAAAGGGATAAATTTCTTTTTCAAGTTCGTTCAAAGGATCGTTCACTATGCTCAGATCCTCATGGGTGTCCTGATGACTTCTGCCATGACCCGGAAAGTGTTTGGCACAGCAGTATATACCCGCTGATTTGTATCCTTTAATCGCTGCACTTCCCATCTGGGCAACTGTTTTATGATTTTCTCCGTAGCTTCTGTACCCTATCACCGGGCTGGTTTTAGAAAAGAGCAGATCCAGAACAGGTGCAAATACCATGTTCATGCCCAGGCTTTTCATGATTTTACCTGCCATGTGACAGTAACTTTCAACGTAAGATGGCTGGGTCCTGCCAAAAAGAAGATTACCAGGGGAAGGTGGGACAAATGGAATTATCTCAAGCTGTCCCCCTTCATGGTCCGTTGACAGAAGAATCTGCTTTTTTTGAAGGCGGTAAATTACTTCCATGAATTGAGATGGGTCTTCAAACACCTTTGGATATAAAAGAACACCACCTACGTTTTTGTCAGATAAAAACTCAAACTCTTTGAGAGTCGATACACCACAGAAAAAGAGCTTTTCAAGTTCTCTCATAATCCACACACCCTCTGTTCTGTATAACGAGATTGGCAAAATCCAGATCGTTGAAGAATTTCTTCAAAAAAGCCAC
>NZ_JAVRKW010000017.1:0-10351 GCF_031962025.1 Pseudothermotoga sp. | reverse complement strand
CTCTTTGAGAGTCGATACACCACAGAAAAAGAGCTTTTCAAGTTCTCTCATAATCCACACACCCTCTGTTCTGTATAACGAGATTGGCAAAATCCAGATCGTTGAAGAATTTCTTCAAAAAAGCCACCACAGATCCAAAGGCAACTGTTTTTGAACCGTTTTTATCGAGTTTCCAGTTGATCTTTTTGATTCTTCTCAAAGTAACATATTCCTCTATTTTGCCGACAATATCTTCTATGGTTGCATCACCAAGGAGATAGAAATCCCCGCCAAGAATGAAGAGTTCTGGATCCATGAAATTAACTACCGTTGCGATTTTAAAAGCTATATGTTCTTTGAATTTGTCCAGGCTTTTTTGATCTTTCAGAAGTACGCTGTAGTCTTTCTCAAGGTCTTCTATTGTCAGATCTTTCAAACTCGTAAGCGGTATACCTTCTCCCAATTCACCGGCTGAATTGTTGCTTCCTTCGTACAGTGAACCTTCAACGATTATGCCCGAACCAAGACCAACTGGCTTTGAAAGTTCATAGGGGATTGAAAGTAAAAAATAAACAAGGTTATTGGCATAGTTTAAATAATTCGCCGCCGCGGCATTTGCGTCGTTTAAAATCAAAAATGGCAACTTAAGCCAATCAACACGGTACTTTCTCAAATCCAAAGCCTGAGAAAAAACGATTAATTTTTCCGACGAGTTTATCAATCCAGGGATGGCAATTGAGACGGCATTTACGTCTTTGTACATACTGAGTGTCTCGCAAATTATTCTTTGCAAATTTTCAAAATTAACGATTGTGGTTTTTTTATCAGTTGAATATTCATGGTTGATGAAATCAACCAGAACTGAGCTGATTTCGCCCTGTTCTATGGACAGTCCTGCTATTTTCAACCAGTTTGGGTTCAAGGAGAGTAACCTTGATCTTCTACCGCCAGAACTGCCAGGGGTCAAATAATCTTTAACGATGACAATCCCACATTCAAGAAGAAACCTCAGGTTTCTTGAAATGGTCGATTCGTCTACCCCGAGTTTATCAGCAAGGTTCTGCGCGGTCGATGTGTTTTTGCTCAGCGTTCTGAGTATAGCGTGTTGAAGCTGGTTGATCAAGACTTGTTCCCCCTTTAGTTGATTGCATCCTGCAACTAACATATCACTTCTATCAAACCAAGTCAAACACGAAAAACCGCCATTTTTTGGATTTTACAGTTAAAAATTTCCAGCCATCGCGATATTTCTTTCTTTATCTGGCAAATTCCTCATTTTGCTGGTTATTTCATAAGAAGCTCTTGCAGAACAAAAGCACACCGTACTTTGTAGCAAAATTTTATCCAGAATCTGTATCATTTTGGTATGTAAAGGGAAAAATCAGTCTCCAGATTATTCACTTTTGTATCCTTCCACGTAACTATCTTTGTCGGATGCTGTTTTGTTCCCACACCATAGACTAAAAAGCATACTGTGCCGGGCTTTCCGATGACAATTGTGCAGTCTTTTGGTACCTGAATGGCGTACTGTGTCTGAATGGCAGGTGACTTGAAGTAGTAGAATTTGTACGGTGCCAGTCCGGGTTTCAGTTCTCTTGAAAAATAAGTTGTATCGCCTTTTTTAAAGGTAACCCACACATTTTCCTGTCCCATTACAAAAAGTCTTATGTAGCCAGTAGTTGGATCATCGTACAGTTCTTCGACGATTTTTTCAAGGTCTACAGATGTGTTTGAAAGAAAATTGGCTGCGGAGATGTACTTGTCGATAACCGAATTTGCACCTATGGAGGATTCGAGTTTTGATATTCTTTCACTCAGTGCACTTATTTTCTTATTCAGATTTTCAATCGATGCTTCCTGATTTTTTCTCTGTTTGACGTAGTAAAAAAACGAAAACGCAGAAAGAGCAAGACCGCTAATCAGAGCAATGATAAACAAAAGCACAAGAAAGCTCACCAGAAATTCGCTTCTTTTTCTTACCACAGTTGCCCTCCTTCCATTTCCCTGCCAGCTCTGCCCACCGCATAGGATTTTTCAACAATGCCGAGCTGGACACAAAAGAAAAGCGTTGAGGACCCGCCGTAACTTATGAATGGTAGTGGGATACCTGTCACCGGCGTTAACCCCATTGCCATGCCGATATTCACGAAAACCTGCAAAACAAACACAGTCATGACACCAACGTCCACAAGCTGCCAGAATTCGTTTTTCGCAAGTCTTATCGCATTGGCTATTCTAAAACTGAGCAGGGCATATAAAATCAAGCAGATGCTGATGCCCAAAAAACCAAACTCTTCGCCGATAACTGATATGATGAAATCCGTATGGTTTTTGGGTACGTATCCCCAGTTTGTCGAAAGACCCTTTAAGTACCCTCTTCCTAACAATCCACCCGAGCCGATTGTGTGAAGTGATTGGGTCACATTGTAGGCACTGCTCTGTTTGTACGCTGAAGGTGAAAGGAAAGAAATGATTCTTTCTCTTTGATATTCCTTGAGACCAAAAAAATACAGCAAAGGCATCAATGCGATGAAAAAAATCAGCATTACAAGGATGGGTTTAAGCGGGACTTTTGAGCAGAAAGCTATTACAAACCACAGCATGAAAAGTAAGATCGCTGTTCCTAAATCAGGTTCAACTGCTACGAGTAAACAGATAACGCCAACAGCTAAAAGCGACAGAAACATGTACTTTGTCGAAGCTTTTATGAGTAATGTTGCACTGATGAGAATCACACAGATCTTTGCAATCTCAGATGGCTGAAAATATCCGGCTTTCAAATCAAACCAGCGCCGTGCCCCTCCAGAAACTGTCCCAAAGAAAAGAACCAGTATCAAACTGAGAATACAAAACACATACAGTATCCAACTGAGCTTTTGTAAGTCCCTTTCTCTGAGCAAGATCGTCAAAAAGAACACAGCTAAGCCGAGCATATCCCACACTATCTGTTTTCTGACAAAGGCTGTTCCATAGTTTCTGGTGGCACTGTATATCGCAAAAAGACCGATTATCATTAAAAGAACTATTATTACAGGTATAAAAATGTCAAATCTCCTGTTTTCCCAGGGCATCTTCTATCCTCTCTTTCATTCTGCAAAAACTGCATTTTTCTGAAGTTGTTGGATAGCCACAAACCTGGCATTCATTCAATTTCACACCATCTGTTCTGAACAGTTGTAGTCTGTGAAATTGCTTGTAGAACCTGAGCTTTGTTCCTGGTTGATCAACTTCAAGATCGTTTAGGACTCTTTTGTATTTCAAAGAACTCGCATCTTTGGAAAAAGGACATCTCTCGCTGTAGAATGGTATTTTATTCAACAGAGCATAGGTGTATATCTCCTTTTCTGTCAACCAGACCAGTGGTTTTGCTTTTGCCACGATTTTGTGATGAGTCTTTGGCATAAATGGAGCTTGTCTTTGTAGATACCCAATGTTCCAGTTCAAAAGGTTACCCAATAGGAACGAGACCTCATCATCGAGGTTGTGACCGGTCACCACGACATCATATCCGTCTTCAAATGCCACTTTGTTCATCAGGTATCTTCTAATGTTTCCACATATTGAACATGTCGGTCTTTTCAGTATTCTGGCTATTTGAGGTACTGAAAGACCATTGAGATGTTCCTTTGCATCTACCAGTTTCAGGTTTGAATTTATTCTCTGCGAAAGTTGCCAGAAAAGATCGATTTGAGGATCGGTTGTACCCACATCGATAAACAAACCATCGGTTTTATAACCAAGCTTAGTCAGAACGTACCACAGAGTCATGCTGTCTTTACCACCAGAGACTGCCACGAGAATTTTGTGATCTTTGCTGAACATTGAATACTCATCTATGGTTTTTTCAACGCGCTTTTCAAAATAATCGACAAAGTGTTCGCCGCAGTAAGCGGTATTGTGCTGGCGAAGATGTATCACCGCGGTGTTAGAACATTTTTTACATTTCATCGTCCAACCTCCTGTGAACCTTTCATATTAGAGATTTTATCATTATGTGGTTTAATTTAAATGGTGAGAAGACCATGATTGTAAATATAGCGGGAACCAGCAGGGTCAGCCTGGTTTTGAGTAAGGTTTTACTTAGGAAAGATTTCTCAATAGGTTATGTCATCTCAAGGTCGAAAGAAAAAGCAACTGCGTTCACAAAAAAGCTGGGTCAGGGTATTGCTGTCACCTACGATGAAGATTTTTATTTAAGGGATGTTGTTTTCATATCAGTGCCGGACAGTGTTATAACATCGGTTTATTCAAAAATAAAAAATAGATTGAGCGAAAATGTGAATGTTTATCACTTCAGCGGTTTCCTGGCTTCTGATATTTTTGAAGATGCCGATGAACACGGCTGGGGAAGAGGATCCATCCATCCAAACCTCTCATTTGCAAATGAAAAGATCGCTCTTAAATTCATTGACAGATGTTGTTTTGGTATTGAAGGTAATGAAAAGGGAATATCTCTTGCAAGGCAGATAGTTCAGCAGATATCAAATTGTTGGATCGAAATACCAAAAGAATCAAAAACAGCTTATCATCTTGCTGCTGTACTGGCGTCCAATTTCACCATTGGACTTGCTTATCTTGCCAGAAAGTTATACGATCTATACGGTATAGATGGTTTTGAAAAGATCATACCTTCTTTGATGCTGAACACTTCGAAAAACATATCAACCCTGGGTGTTGAGTCTTCACTGACAGGACCAGTTGTCAGAGGTGACTGGTCTGTCGTTGAAAGTGAGCAAAAGCTTTTTGAAAAATGTTTTTTGGAGTATAAAAATCTCTACACGGAAATGGTGAAAGTGCTCAAAGAAATCAAAGGATGGTGAGAAAAGATGAACGTTCAGAAGTTCATGTCTATGAAGGGAAAACAGCCTATTGTTATGATAACTGCTTATGATGCGCCATTTGCCAATATAGTCTATCAGGCTGGTGTTGATGCCATTTTAGTTGGTGATTCAGTTGCAAACAACGTTCTTGGTTACTCAGATACCCTGCCGGTCACCATGGAAGACATGATTCGACACACTCAGGCTGTGAGAAGGGGTGCACCGGAAGCATTCATAATAGCAGATATGCCGTTTTTGTCCTATCAATGTTCTGTAGATGATGCGGTCAGAAACGCAGGAAGATTTCTGAAAGAAGCAGGTGCAAACGCAGTGAAACTCGAAGGCGGTTCATTCTATGTTCCTTTGATCGAGAGGCTTGTAAAAGCCGGTATACCCGTGATGGGACATCTGGGGTTAACGCCACAGTCTGTGAATGTCTTTGGTGGGTACAGAGTGCAGGGTAAAGATGAAAAAGATGCTGAATATCTTCTTCAAGAGGCAGAAGCTCTTGAAAAAGCTGGTGTTTTTTCAATAGTCCTTGAAATGGTTGTTGAAGAGACAGCCAGAATGATAAGCGAGAATCTGAAGATCCCGACGATTGGCATCGGGTCTGGCAGATATTGTGATGGACAGATCCTTGTGCTTCACGATTTACTTGGCTTGAATCCCGCTTTTCTTCCAAAATTTGCAAAAAGGTATGCCAATCTGTACCAGCAGTCTCTGGAAGCGGTCCAGAAATACGTGTTCGACGTTCGAAACCGGGTCTTTCCATCACAAGAAAACGTTTTCAAGGCTGGTGGCTGATTTGAAAATCCTGCATACATCTGACTGGCACCTTGGCTTGGAATCCTGGGTTGGCTCTAAATCAATTGACAGATCCCAGGAGATCAGGCAGGCTCTGTTTTATCTTGTACAGGTTGCCGAAGAAGAAAAGGTCGATCTGATTCTGGTAACAGGGGATGTCCTGCACAACAGGGTGTCACCAAAGATTGAAGCTTTGACCTTGCTCAGTGATGTTCTTGCCAGATTTTCTGCCATTGCGCACACCTTTCTTGTGATTGGTAATCACGATTGGCAGGGACTCAAAGCCTGGAAAAACCTTCCTGTTAATAATCTGACAATCGTGGACCGTCCAGAACAGATCGCCTTGGAACATTTCAATTTATTTTTTCTGCCACATACAGATCCACAGAGATTGCTTGATGCTGATCAGGATCCGCAGAAATTGGCTGGAGAATATCTGAATGATTTTCTGGTCAAAGTGCGTAACCAGATAGACGAAAGTAAGATAAACATACTGGCTGGACATTTGCTGATAGAAGGTTTGATCGAATCAGACAAAGAGATTGCTCTGGGTGTACAGATCAAAAAATCGGTGATACCAACCGGGTTAGATTACGTTGCTCTGGGTCATATACACAACAGCTCAATAGTTCAGCAATCTCCTGTCACATGCTATGCCGGTTCACCAATTGCACTTGATTTCGGTGAAGAGTATGATACCAAAGGAGCGTTTATAGTTGAATTCGATCAGCGTAAAACTCGTCTTCGCCGTGTTGACACACCGCATAAAAGGCTCAAGACTTTTAGAATGGCTGATTATTCAGAGCCATCACTGGAAGCACTGACAAATCAACTGAAAAACTTTGATGGATATGCAAGGATCATTTTTGAAAGCTCCGCATCAGACGAAGTCAGAAAGTATTTGATGGAAAACTTCGAATGTGTGGTAAAAGTTGAATTCAGGATGAATGAGAAAGAAGTTGATTCTCCTAATATAGTTCGTCAGAAGACGGATTTAATAGAGCTTTATCGAATTTATGTGAAAGGAAGATACGGTGAGTTAGAAGAACCTATGGTGAAGCTGGTAGAGAGATTGTTCAAGGAGGTTGGTGAGGATCAGACCACTCAGCCTTGAGGTCGTTAATTTCCTTGGAATCGAAAATTGCAAGCTGGATTTCAAAGAAGGTGTTTTTTTAATCGTTGGACAAAATGGTGCCGGCAAATCTTCTTTGCTTGAAGCTATTGTTTTTGCATTGTATGGAATGGGTGTCAGGTACGGGAAGAAGAGCCCTCAGGATTACATTCGTTCATCGACTGATACTTGCCAGGTGAGATTCTCTTTTTTGAGAAATGGGAAAAAATATGAAGTACTCAGGAAAGTGAAATCTTCTGGTACAGAAGCTTTATTGACGGAAAATGGAACAATTATCGCTACTCAGAGAACTCATGTTGACAGAGAACTTCAAAAAATTTTGAATACCACCTATGAGAGTTTCATCAGTACCTTTTTTCTGCCTCAGGGCAGGGCAACATACCTGCTCACAGCAAAAAGATCGGAGATCAATGACATAGTTTTTGATGTGCTTTTCCCCAAAAAGATCCTCAGATCTGTGCAAGAAAAGGTCAATGAACTTATGAAAAACCTTCAGATAGAGCACGAGAAAAAACAGGCTCGACTCAGCGATTTAAGGATAAGAGCCGAACAGATCATCAATGCAGTAAGCCCAGAAAAAATAGAGTTTTACAGCAAAAAGTCTCAGGAACTTCAACAGCAGCTTGCACTCACAGAACAAAAACTGAAATCGATAGAACAGCAGATGACAGTCTGGCAGCAGATAAAGCAGATCGAGAAAAACCTGGAACAATTAAAAAATCAGAGAGATAGACTGGTCAATAGAGCTGAAGAAGAAAGAAAGATAAGCCTTGCCAGCTCTGTGGCGGGAGAATATCAAATTCTTTTGAATGTTCAGGAAAAGGTCGAGTCTTTGCAAAAAGAACAGAATAAAATGCACGAACAGATCAAAAAACACGAAAGTGACATTCTCAAAATTGACCATGAACTTGAAAACTTCAAAACAAATCAGAACAAAGTTGAACAGCTCATGGTTCAGCTCAGTTCTCAGAGAGATCAACTTCAGAAAATCGATTTACAGAGTGAACCACTTTTGAATGAGTTGAACCAATTGAGAACTGCAAAAACATTTTTGGAACAGCAAAAAGAAAATCTCAACGGCAATCTTTCCACAGTTGAGAAAAAAATCTGTGAAAGACAGGACATATTGGCAAAGCTCAACAGTGCACTTGAACAGTCCGAGAAAGAATACGATCAGATAAGACAACAGGCACTGATATGGATGTCTCAAGAAATAGCACAGAATTTGCAAGATGGCGACACATGCCCCGTGTGTGGAAATGTTTTCCATAGAACTGCCCATGAACAGCAACGGGTAGACATACAGAGATATCAACAGTTGAAAAATTTCATCGAAAAAAATCAAAGGCAGATTGAACAGATAAATGCCGAAATAAATTCTTTGGTACAGGAAAAAGAGAATTTGGATGAAAGTCTGAGAAAAGCCAGTAAAGATTTGTCGGATTGTATAGAAAAGATAAATGAAATTGAGAGAAACCTTCAACAGATTGGTTATGATAGTCTTGTCAAGCACAGGATAAGGGAACTGTCAAAGCAAATTGAAGATCTGTTCAGGAAAAAAGTACAGATTCAGTCAGAGATCTCAAAATTAACTGGAACAAAAGAACAATTGAGCAGAAGAATTGAAGAATTGAAAAACGACATAGAGGTTATTTCTTCTCAGCTCATTCAGCAGAAAGTCAAGCTGGATGAGAGCAAAAAGGGTTTTTTTGAAAAACTCGAAAGGATTGGTCTGACCTTTAAAGAATTTGAGATCTACAGTCAAAAAACTATGCCTGAGCAGAGTAGCCTTGAGATGATTCACAAGATCGATCTACAGATCGAAAAAAGCTATGAGGAACTCGATAAACTGAAAAAATCTGTTACGCTCGAGTATGAAACCTGTGAAAGCCATTACAGAGAATTGACCGATGAACTGGAAGCCATCAAAAAGCAGAGAGAAGAGTATATAAGGCAAAAGGCAATAGCTGAGCACATGATGAAAGAATTGAAAGAAATCGAACAGCAGAAAAAAGATTTACAGAATGAATTTGAGGTGATTCACAGACAGTATCAAATCACCGAACTGGTGAAAAACACTCTGTCGGCTAAAGAATTTCAGTCATTTGTCACAAACATGGTACTCGAAGGAATAATCACAAAGACAAACGATATGCTCGACACACTGACCGACGGAAGATTCAAAATCAAAATCGAAGAATCGGGGTTTGTAATCATGGATTCAGGTATTGAGAGAAGTGCCGATGGTCTTTCTGGTGGTGAAAAGACAGTAGTATCGCTTGCCCTGGCAATCGCAATTGCCGAGATGGCTACCGGTAATATGGAAATCTTCTTCATAGATGAAGGATTCTCAGCCCTGGATGAGGATAATAAATTTCGCATAGCAGGTGCATTGAAGCAGATGGAAAAACTGAACAAAATAATTGGTTTTGTCACACATGATCCACAGTTTGCCGAGTATTTCGACAAAAAATTGGTGGTTGAAAAAGGTGGTGTAGTCAGATGGACTTAGAGCGATATCGAACTCTCATAGACAGAATAGTGAGCGAAAAGGGTGTTGAAGCGATACCAAAACTTCTGGAACTGTTAACAGATGAGAACGAGGAAGTCAGAGAAATCGTTTTACAGACTATTCAGAGATTTGGTGATCAGGCAAAGCCGGTGCTTTTGGAAAAATTCAAACAAAAACTTCACGAACAGGGTAAAAACGACATTCTCACGCTGTACCTGGTGGATATCCTTTCAGATTTACAGGAGATGAGTATAAAAAAGGACCTGTACCAGCTCTTGAACAGATACGATCAGGAGAGCGCTCAACTTGTCATCTACGAAGCACTCGCAAAATTGGGTGATGGTGAAAAGGTCATAGATATCGCAAGTTATTTTCTCTTAGAGGATGAATACAGAAATGATCTTGCAGAGCAGGCAATTATGGTTCTGGCACATATCACCAGTCCTAAGGCGATCGATTGCCTTGTTAAAGCATACAAAGATGAACAGCTTCATTCTGAAACAAAGCCGTTCATCTTAAAGGCAATTGCCATGATAACAATGAAGGATCAAAAATTATGGGATTATTTGCATAAAGTTGCAGATAAACAATTGATAAAAGACGTTGAAGAATACCTTGATTAACTTTTCACCATAGTACCTTCTTTGAAAACCATCTTGATCTTGTCTTTTTCAGTGAGTAAGCTTATGTTCTTCAGTGGATCTTCTTTCACAACGATTAGATCTGCCAGTTTTCCGGGTTCTATAGTTCCCGTTATTTGGGAAAGTCCAACGGCTTCAGATGCATTTTTCGTCGCAGCGACAATTGCTTTCATTTTGGATCTACATAATCTATTGGCAGATAATGTTCATCTCCTTGACCGAAAGTTTGAGAAAGTGTTTGACCTCCTCCCAATCCCCTAAATGGGATAGGATTCCCATTCAGGAGATTAGGCTTCCCGTTTCAACATGGTGTGACTTACCAGGATATAGGGATTGCCCCTAAAT
Source organism: Pseudothermotoga sp. (assembly GCF_031962025.1). Classification (GTDB taxonomy): domain Bacteria; phylum Thermotogota; class Thermotogae; order Thermotogales; family DSM-5069; genus Pseudothermotoga_B. Next base: position 118 of record NZ_JAVRKW010000017.1, on the reverse strand, counting down.
ATCTTGGCAGTGGTCTCCCACTCCACGGGCTTTAATTCGGACCGGTCCAGCCCTACTGCTTTTAACATATTAATCGCAGAGTTTAAATCTCTGTCGATTGATAAACCACACTTTAGGC
>NZ_JAVRKW010000016.1:0-22032 GCF_031962025.1 Pseudothermotoga sp. | reverse complement strand
GTCACCATGAGGGTTGCACAGGAAGAAATGGGTCTGCCCGTGGGGATATACTCCTTCACGCTTCCGCTCGGTGCCACCATCAACATGGATGGGACCGCAATTTACCAGGGAGTCTGTGCACTGTTTGTTGCAAATGCCATAGGACTGCACCTGGGCATATCTCAGCAGATTCTGGTTATTTTAACTGCCGTTCTGGCATCGATAGGAACAGCCGGAGTGCCCGGAGCTGGTGCCATAATGCTTTTAATGGTCCTGGACTCCATAGGAATAAAATTGACAGAAGGTAGTCCCGCAGCCATGGCTTATGCCATGATACTGGGTATAGATGCCATTCTTGATATGGGTAGAACCATGGTCAACGTCACAGGAGACCTTGTTGGAACAATAATAGTGAGCAAGTCTGAAAAAGAACTCGACGAATCAAAGTGGAAATAAAGTAAAAAACAGCATCAAAAAATCAGGGCTCTCTTTTTCAAGAGAGCCCTTTTTGTTTCAAATCAAAGCCAGATTAAAATGTTTTTGTACCACTTGCAAATGTGCGATTCCAGTCGAAAAACTGATAACTGAAAGAAGGTATGTCACCACAGAGGTCTTTCAACCAGCCTGCCATCGCCACACCGCCTTCGGCTTTTATACCACCCGTCACGCTGTAACCAACCTGGTTGGCACTGCCGAGAGATGCATTTGCCTCGCCTCTTATCCATGGTGTTAATGTCACATACGGACCGGCTACGTAATAAACATAGGCAGTCAGGGTGAAAGGCAACCTTCCTTCTGCGTTCGCATTGGCTTTCGCACTTGCTGTGAAGTTAACACCAGAATAGTTGCAGCTGTAGGAAGGGGATGCACTCCATCCATTCTGGTATTTCATGGTTAGTGAAGTGCTCACACCCAGAGTTGCCGATGTGGTGAAGCCTATGGAAGCACTCACCGACGCTTCTGCCTCGGCGTCGAGTTTTGCCTCAAGATAAAGTATCACAGGTACGCATGAAACATAAAAAGTGACCGTTTTGCCTTTTGAAAACAAATTCTTTGACCATTCTTTTGATATCGAGCCAGAAGACTGAACACTGATAGATGGTGTCAGAGAAGGTGAAAAGGTGAGTGTGGTTTCAAATTTTTTGAACCTATAACTCCAGCTGAACCAGCCGGTCCTGACCCATTCATGTTCCCACAGCAAAGATGCTGTGAAAGTCAGAGTGACGGTGATCTGTGGAGTGACGCTTATGGTGCCATAGGTGAAAGTGTAGGAAAATAATTCACCTGATGAAACTGTGAAAGACCACGAACCAGAGAAGTCGTTTTTGATCTTATGATCGATCGGTTGGGACAGTTTTTCTGGCATCTTGTCGTTGGTGAAGATCAGCAGAAATGCCGTGTAATCTCTCAGACTGTTCAGGGTTTCTGTGCTTTTTTCCTTATCAAGTAAGTTTTTTGGAGCAGATGCGCTGGTTTTTATTTTTTCTTCTATCACGATACCTTCCTGTGTTTTGTGCAACTGCGCACTGTAGGTTGTCCCACCGCCCAAATCGACAAACCAGTTTTCATCAAAATTTTTCGCATAAACTGGTTTGAAGCCTTCGATTTCCGAACCTTCGGGCAGTACTATCGTGGTCTTTCTACTTGTGATGAGGTAGTTTTTCTCGGATTTAAGAAATAATGATTCGAAAATTTTTCCGTCGATTTGTTCTTCGAAATACTTTGATAGTAGTTTTTCATTGGAAAAATTCTTGCGGGAAAGAATTAGCGTCTTTCCATCTCTTTTCACAATGCCGGGAATTTTCATTATTACGGTTAGAGTAAAGCCATTTGAGTTTTCTTCAAATTTGACGTTTCCTGGATCAAAAGAAGGTGTCGTTCCATAGAGAAAGTAATACTCTTTGGATATTTCGTCAAGGTAATTGGTAAACACATCGGAGGATTTTTTCAGATTCTCAAAATACGTGATGTAGACCTTTGAAAAATCTGAAGAAGGTATGTACTCGGTTCTCACTATCTCTGCCGATCCATCTTTGAGTATGGTGATTTTTTCTTCTATGTTTCTTGAAAACTGGGCGGCAAAGATTGCGAGAGATACCATCAGAACCAGAAAAATAAAAATTTTCCTGTACACCTTTATCCCCCCTTGTTGACTTGTATTATACACTTTATTTTTAAAAAATACACCTTGCAAAAAATGATTTGCGGATCATTTTTGATTTTGTATTACATATATATGTGGTTTTAGATAACACACCTATTTATCGAAATTTGATTGTAATATAAAAGTGGGCAAGTTGTTGCTGGCTTGATATTGATTTTTCTTTTGTTCTGATTTACCATTCAAAAGAGGTGTTCGGTGTGTTTGAAAATCTTCAGGAGAAACTGTCAAAGATCTTCAAGTCTTTGACCGGACAGGGAAGAATTACAGAAAAAAACATAAATGAAGCGGTGAGACAGGTTAAACTGTCTCTGCTCGAAGCTGATGTGAATTTCAAGGTTGTGAAAGAATTCATAGACTCGGTTAAGCAAAAGGCAATCGGAGAAGAGGTTTTAAAGAGTTTCACTCCAGACCAGCAGTTCATCAAAATAGTCCGCGATGAATTGATAAATCTCATGGGCAGGTCTTCGGCACCGCTGAATCTGAAACATCATCCTTCGCTGATCATGCTCGTTGGCCTTCAGGGAAGCGGGAAAACTACAACTGCCGCGAAGCTTGCCTTTCATCTGAAAAGAACCGGGCGAAATGTTCTGCTCGTAGCTGCAGATGTTTACAGACCGGCGGCGATAGATCAACTGGAAAAACTCGGAAAATCGATTCAAATAGATGTTTTTGTTGGTGACAGGAAAGATCCTGTGAAGATAGTGAAAGAAGCTCTACAGAACGCAAAAAATTCACAATACAGCGCGGTCATTCTTGATACTGCTGGCAGACTCCACATAGATGAGCAGATGATGAATGAACTGGAACAGATCAAGCAGATATCCAATCCCGATGAGATTTTGATGGTAGTCGATGCGATGGTTGGACAGGATGCGGTCAATTCAGCCGCGGAATTTGACAAAAGGCTTGATCTGACCGGTTTTATTGTTACAAAGATGGACGGTGATGCCCGCGGTGGTGTGATTCTTTCAATAAGCCACGTTACGGGAAAGCCTGTGAAGTTCATTGGTGTTGGAGAAAAAATAGATGCGTTTGAACCATTTTATCCTGACAGGATCGCGGCAAGGATACTTGGCATGGGAGATGTGCTCACGCTTATTGAAAAGGCAGAAAAAGAACTGGACAGAGAAAAGATGGAAACCATAGGCAAAAAGATGCTTCAGGCTGAATTTACACTTGAAGATTTTCAGGAACAGCTCAGAGAGATGAAAAAACTCGGACCTCTTTCTTCACTCATAGAGATGTTACCCGGTGCACCAAAAGTTGATCTGCAGGCAAGCGAACAGCAGCTCAAGCGCATCGAGGCGATTATAAATTCCATGACACCAGAAGAAAGAAGAAACCCAAGAATTCTCAATGCCAGCAGGAAAAAGAGAATTGCGGATGGAAGTGGCACGACTGTGCAGGATGTGAACAAATTGCTCAAATCTTATGAAGAGATGAAAGAGCTCATGAAAAGAATGAAACACGGGAAGCTGAAACTTCCCTTTAAAATATGACAGGAGGTGTAAAGGTGGTAAGGATAAGACTCACACGAATGGGAAAAAGACACATGCCTTTTTACAGGATCGTGGTAGTTGATTCAAGAAAAAAGCGCGACGGTGCTTATATTGAATCGATCGGTTATTACAACCCACTCAGAGAACCAGTTCAAATCGATGTGAATGTCGAAAAAGCCGTTGAGTGGATCTTGAAAGGCGCACAGCCGAGCGAGACAGTTTCCAACATCCTGAGCAAAGCAGGAGTTCTTGCAAAGGTTCACCAGATCAAATACGGCAAAAAGGAGAAAAGTGATGAAGGAGTTAGTTGAGTACATTCTCAAAGGCATTGTGAAACACCCTGAGGATGTTGTGGTAGTTGAGTTCAACGAAAATGACAGCAAAGTGATCGAGATTGTCGTGAACGAAGAAGATGTCGGACAGGTCATTGGAAAAGACGGAAGAACGATCAAATCTTTGAAAGTCTTGCTTACAGCACTGCTGGACAACGAAAATTTCACCTTAAGGGTGATAAGGTGAAAGGTTACGTTACTGTCGGAAAGATCACAAAAACCCATGGACTGTTCGGGAGTGTCAAGGTTCAGCCAACGACGAATGTGCTTGAGGTCTTTGATAATTTCAAAGAGATCTTCATACACGACGAAGCCCGCGATGAAATTTACAAAGTTCAGGTAGAAGAGATCAAAAAAGCTGGCAAAGCATTCTTGGTGAAGTTTTTCGGCGTTGATAATGAAGAAAAGGCAAAAAAGATCGTTGGAATGGATGTAGTCATGAGAGTCGAAGATCTGCCAGAGCTCAAATCACCTGATGAATACTATTACTATGAAATTCTCGGTGTGGATGTGCTGGATCAAGAAGGTAATTTTCTTGGAAAGGTCTGCGATATCATTTCAACAGGTTCAAATGAAGTTTTGATCGTGAAAAACAAAGATGAAGAGATCTTATTACCAATGGTACGTGATTATATACTGGAAGTTCACAGACAAAAACGGCTGGTCGTGAAAATTCCGGAGTGGATTTGATGAGAATCATAATAGCAACGATCTTTCCAGAACTGGTCGGTGTAATCAGAGAATACGGTGTAATAGGGCAGGCTGTGAAAAATGAGATACTGCAAATAGAAGTTCTCAATTTCAGAGATTTTACAAACGACAAACACAGAGTTGTGGACGATTATCCCTACGGTGGAGGACCAGGGATGGTCATGAAGCCCGAACCGTTTTTCAACATCCATAAATACTGCACCGAGAAATACGGCAGACCTTTCACAGTTCTCACTTCACCACAGGGAGTCAGATTCGACAACAAGCTGGCAGAAGAACTGTCGCAGAAAGAAAATCTTTTGATCTTTTGCGGCAGATACGAAGGTGTTGATGAAAGAGTTGTGAAAGTCGTCGATGCTGAGATATCCATAGGAGACTATGTTCTGAGCGGTGGTGAACTTGCCGCAATGGTCATCTGCGATGCTGTTAGCAGGTTCGTGCCGGGTGTGGTTGAAAGGGAATCTGTCAGAAAGGATTCCTTTTACAATGAACTGCTTGATTATCCACACTATACACGACCGGCAGAGTTTGCTGGTATTAAAGTTCCAGAAATTCTTTTAAGCGGTGATCATGAAAAGATAGAGTTGTACAGAACTGCCGAAAGCTTGAAGAGAACTGCACTGCGCAGACCGGATCTTTTTGTTAAAAGGGATTTTTCCGAGCAGGAAAAGAAAGCCCTGATCTGGCTCTTGAGGGAGCTGATAGGTAATGTTAAGTGACGTTCGAGTTGCACTTGTACATTATCCCGTACTGGGAAAAGATGGTAAAATCGTTTCAAGTGCTGTTACAAACCTTGATGTGCACGACATAGCGAGGACTGCCAGAACATACAATTTGAAGAAGTACTACATAGTGACAAACCTTCGTGCACAGCAGGAAGTCGTTAAAACAGTGCTGAGATACTGGGTCGATAGTTACGGCAGGGAAAGGAACTTCAGCAGAACGCAGGCGCTTGAACTTGTTGAGATAAAATCATACCTTGAAGACGTGATTGAATCAATAAAAAAAGAAACCGGTATGGAGCCTTTGAAATTTTTCACGTCTGCCAGGAAAAGGCAGAATTCTTTGAGTTATGAACAGGCAAAGGAGTTGATCAGGACCACCGAAAAACCTGTTTTGATATTGTTCGGTACCAGCTGGGGTCTGGCAAGTGAGATACTGCAGATCTGCGATTACGCCCTTGAGCCGATCAGAGCTGGTTCTGATTACAATCATTTATCAGTTAGAGCGGCTGCTGCCATAATCATCGACAGGCTTATAGGAGAAAAGGAGGGACAGTCATGAGCATGGACAATCTTGTCAGGATAATTGAAAAAGATCAGTACAGACAGCTCCCAGAATTTAGACCAGGAGATACAGTGAAAGTCCACGTAAAGGTTGTTGAAGGAGGCAAGGAAAGAATACAGGTCTTTGAAGGAATAGTTATAAGTATAAGAGGATCTGGTCTTGGCAAGACCTTCACCGTTAGAAAGATTGCAAGCGGTGGTATTGGAGTGGAAAGGACTTTTCCATATCACGCACCGGTTGTTGAAAAGGTCGAAGTAGTCAGAAAAGCTGTATCGAAACGTGCAAAACTGTATTACATAAGAGATGTCAAAGGTAAGCTGAAACTCAAGGAACGCAAGGAAAAGGAGACAAAGGAATAAAATGCCTCCAAAAAGAAGCCTGAAAAAAGAGGCAATAGAGTGGGGTAAAGCCCTGCTCTATGCTATTGTTGCAGCCACCATAATAAGGCTGTTTGTTTTTGAAACAATGCTTGTTCCTACCGGTTCGATGATACCCACCATAAACATAAACGACAGACTGTTCATAGAAAAAATAACTTATACAGCAAGAGAGCCAGAAATCGGTGATATAGTCGTTTTCTGGTCTCCTTTCATAGATGAACGCGCTCAAACCATGCTTCGATTGTTCGACAAATTCATGGACCTCTTTGCCCCTGCTCGATTCAAAGGACATGTCAAATATGTGAAAAGACTTGTTGCAAAGGGCGGCGATGTGGTGCAGATAAAACAAGCCGATGATGGAAATTACCACCTTTTTGTCAACGGCAAAATCCCTGAGGGTTTTGAAAAAAGAGTGTACTCACCTGAGGGAATCTTTGAATATCCTCAGCTTATAAATCTTTTCATAGAGGCAAGTCGACTGAGGGATAAACCAAATGAATACAAACTTTATCTGCAAAACCTGGCTCGGCAGAATTCTTATCTGGCAAATCTGGTCTTTTCTGTGGTGGGTGGTATGTACCCAGTTCCCCTGGGTGTGCCGTTTGACAAAACTTACGATGAGATCTACAAAGGCATCGATTTGTCCAAATACATACGCAAGACAAACGATGGTGTGGAAGTGGAAATACCTGAGGGTTTTTATTTTTTCATGGGTGATAATACAAAAGACAGCTTTGACAGCAGATATTTTGGGTTTGTACCAAAAGATCATTTGATAGGAAGGCCCATATTAAGAATATGGCCATTGAAAGAATTTGGACCAGTACAGGGGAGATAATTCAACTCCCCTTTTATTTTAATTTTTCGGGAGGTATCGGTGTGAAAAATCTTCATGTTGTTGATCATCCTCTAATCAAACACAAACTGACCATAATGAGAAACAAAGCCACCGGACCAAAGGAATTCCGCGAACTTTTGAGAGAGATAACCTTCCTTCTTGCCTATGAAGCAACGAGAAACATTGAAACCACGCAATACCAGATCGAAACCCCGCTTGAAAAAACCACAGGGTATGCTATCGAGGACAAAAAGGTTGTGGTTGTACCCATACTCCGTGCTGGACTTGGGATGGTTGACAGCATTCTGGAGCTGCTACCAAATGCTTCTGTTGGTCACATTGGCGTTTACAGAGACCCTCAGACTTTAAGACCTGTTGAGTACTACTGCAAACTCCCGGATGTGAGTGGATCAACTGCGGTTTTTGTACTTGATCCGATGCTTGCGACAGGTTTTTCAGGCATCCATGCGGTGAAGATATTAAAGCAGAGAGGTGCGAAAAACATCATTTTCGTATCGCTCATAGCCGCTCCAGAAGGCGTTAAGCAATTTGAAATTCACTGTCCTGATGTACCGATCTACACTGCGAGTCTGGACAGGCAGTTGAACGAACACGGTTACATCCTGCCGGGACTTGGCGATGCTGGAGACAGGTTATACAAAACCAAATAAGAGCGGTTAGACCGCTCTTATCGATTGTGACTCATGAAGGATATTTGAACAGCTGTATTCTTAAAATACTTTCACCGGTATTTTCAATTTCGTGCATTACATTTTTTGGAAATTCCACAAGCTGGTCTTTTGATACAAATATTGTTTTATCACCCACTGTGACCTTTGCTGTCCCTTCAAGAACATACATCAATGCATCTGTACCCGAGGCGTGTTTTTCAAGAATTTTACCTGGTTGTATGCAAATATGTGCCACAGTGACGTGTTTTTCGTACATCTTTCTTGCATCAACTGCACTGTTTTTTATAACCACTTTCGCGTTATTTACATCGTAGATCACCTATACAATTCCTGATGATAGTACCACGAAAAATATGAATCTTGAAAATAATTTGCAAACACACTCTCACAGTGACGACCGTACCGGACACAGGACTGATTGTAAAAATAGACAACACAGAGTACACATCACCAAAGAGTTTGCAACTAATGCCTGGGAATCATACTATAAAAGTTACATCTCCACAAGAAACAGACAAGAGCGTACATGTATCTGGAAATGATACAAAGTACACTTTTGAAAAATGGAATGATAACAACACCGAAAATCCACGGCAGGTGAATGTGACAAATGATGCGACATACACAGCACAGATGAAAGTTCAATACAAACTTGAATTTGAAGTGAATAAAAACATAACAAACGAGGGGAAAGCCTTCCCCTCTATTTGAAACATCCTTCTATATAGGTAAAAGGTTTTCTTAATCGCATTTGACAAGGCATACAAAGTTTGCAGTGAGATTGTGACCTCACATTTCAACAATGTAGATTCTGTGGACAAATGTTTTTTCGTGATCATAATTTTTAATCTGTTTAATGTACCAATTTTTTGGAAGAATCAGATCGACTTTCACTTCTTTTTCTTCCAGATTTACCACATGTATTTTCAAAGTGTTCTGGTATTGGAAACTGCTCACAATGGTAAACCCATTTGCCTGAACAGACCATGGCTGGTAATTTCTGACTGAATCAATCAATTCTTCTCCGTCGAATGGATGTTCGAAGTTGTAGCAGTGGTTCAAATAGTTGAAGAACAAAAAGTTCGCACTCTCCATCCTCTTTCTCCAGACCGGGTCGTTGAAGTAGGTCCAGAAGTTCAGCAGTGACAGTGTCTGTTCGAGTTTGAGTAGTTCTTCCGGTTTAACCTTTGATGCATACTTTTCGTATTCGCCCTTCCACAGGATTTCTCCATCGCCGAAAGGTGAACGGCCGAGGAAAATCTTTTTACCTTCGAATCGCGAGATCATTTTTATCTCGCTTTCTTCGAAAATAGGTGGCACGAGCAGGACTTCGACATCTTTGAAATCGTTCCAGACCACTTTGTAATCTATGCCGTTTTTGATGAGCTCGTGCTGGGCAGCGAAAAAAGGAAGGTACGTTCTATCCCAGTGGAAGGTCAGAGAATCGTAAGGATGGAAGATTGCAATCTTTGTTGCTCTCTTTCCATAGCAGTCCTTCCAGACGCCATTTTCGCCTTTGAACCACTCGTGGTAGCGGGCGATTTCTCTTTGCACGTATTCGAACTCGTCAGCCGTCAAAAGCGTCCAGCGACCGTTATGGAAGTACTCAGTACCCTTGAGCACCAGAACCGAGTCGTTCGCGTAGGCTTCCGCCATCGCTTGGAGGTAGGTCCTTGCCGAGTAGACGCCGTCGGCACCTATGCCGAACATGTATGGTATGGACGTGACGGGTTTTCCTGAACTGTGTGCGTGAGCGATTCTGTAGGTCATGGTGTTGAAGATTTGAACATTGTTGAACCTTCTGGGAAGCTGGTGGTTCTCGATCATCACCACGTCCTGAACTCTGAAAGCTTCCCTCAGATCTATCCCTGTCATGATAGATAACCTGCTTATTCCGGCTTCGAACGAGTTCGAGGAGATCAACAGGTTCGGATTCATCGATTTTGCCAGCTTCGAAAGACTCTCCACGGTGTCCCAGAGGATCTTTTTTCTCCAGATCAGATACATTCTCGATTCTTCATTCTCTGAGAGGTATTCGGGTATTCTTTTCACATCGACGTTTATTGATTGTGCGAATTCTTTGAAAGATTTCTGACATCTGTCGCAGTGACACGGCCTGAAGCCGAACCATGAGCCGAACATGTTGTCGAAAAAGACCCCGTCCGCACCGCTCTCCACTATTCCTCTGACAATCTCAGCAAGGTGAGATTTCCATTCCTCGTCGGTCGGACAAACGAGGTACCTTCCAGAGTAGTAGTTGATCTTATTTCCGAATTGATCCATGGCATACCATCTCTTTGTCACGTACGAGCCATCGAAGACCGCGTTGGAGAACTGAACGTACCCGAAGACTTTCAGACCAGCCTCATGATACTCACGAACAGTTCTTTTGAAGTACTCGTGGTCTTCTCGCTCGATCTCCGGTGGGAAACCCCAGTTGTACGTGCAGTACGCCCAGTTGTAACCCATTTGTCTGAGCTTCTCTGCGCCCTCTTTCAACCCACCCTCCATGTGGGTTCCTTCATCGATCGGTGTGTTGGGAAATTTCACCCTGTTTATCCTGATAGTTCCAGGTCCTGCCCACATGTAGACAGGAAAATGGTTCCACTTTTCTACCATCACTTCTACCTCCTTTTTTTATTGCCAGATCTGCTTCACCACGACTGCGGCATAACTACTCCATGCTTGCTGAAGCGAACCTCTCCCGTAAGGAGGCGAGTAATACTCCACCGGATTCACCCAGCCTTTCTCCAGAGAGTATCTCCACCAGCTCAGAAGCGGATAAGTAGGATCCAAGCCGAATCTGTGTTTTGCTTCAGCGTATGCACAGCTCAAATATGGCCAGCAGCTACCGTTGTGGTATCTGTACGGGAAAGCACTCTTGCCAAAGAGGTGTGTTCTTTTTTTATAGTGTGGCCAGACGCTCATGACACCCCAGTCGCCATAAGGTTGAAGGCGGTTGTTCTGTGTCTCGAGCAGTTGCTGCATATTTTTCAGGGTTGAAACCACGTTTTTTTCATCAGCCACATCGAAGAGAATAGCGACGATCGTGTCGATGTTCAGATGATCTTCCACATAAGTTCCCACAAAATCCACAAAATAACCTTTTTTCTTATCGAACAAAAGTTCGTTCAGTTTCTTTTTAGACAGCAGGTATCTTTCTTCAAACAATTCTGATTCTTTTCTTTTTACCATTTTGAACAGCTTCGAAGCCTCCCTAAGCGCTGCCGTGTGCAGTGCGGCGTCGTATGTGACGAAGCCGTTTCTGAACACGTTGTCCGTCCAGTCCTTGCAATCGAAGGGTTTTCTGTAAAGTCCATTCTGAACAAACTTATCGGCGTTGCGCAGCACCTTTGCGGCTTTTCCCAAAACCGTGTCACCGTTCACCTTCTGGTTCAGTATGGAAAGATCGCCAGTGCTTTGAAGGTATTTCGAAAGCAAGAGAACATAAAGAAAACCCGAATCGTGATGATCGCTCCACCAGTCGTTTTCGTACCTGGTGTTTTCCCTTATTTTCTGATCCTTTTGTACAAGTTCTCTTAAAAGTACTTTTTCTTCGTCGTTCAAAAACATCACAGCGCTTGGACAGCCATCATCGTGCACCGACTCGGACAGAACAAGGATCTGTTCTCTCACGAGTCTCGGCTCAACATCCAGAAGTGAAAGACAGGTCCAGAAAGAGTCTCTGAAATAAGTTCTTGGGGGGAAAGAGTAGTTCACACCCGCGGCTAAAGCATACCTTAAGCCAAGATCTTTCCAGCTGCTCATGGCTGTATGAAGTGCAAACACAGCAAGACTTCTGATAAGATCGTCCTGGACCTTTGAAAATGATTTTTTCAAAAATTCGTTGTAGACGAAATTTTCTTTTTCTTCGTCCACAAGCTCGTACCGAGTTGAGAATCTGATCTTTATGTTCTTCTGTTCATCACATGAAATTTTCAATTGAAAATTTCTATCATTCTCCATCTGAAACTCTGCTATTTTCCCTGAAAGTACTTCAATTGATATGAGGTTGGAAAAATCTATTTTGGAATCCTGGGTGGTTATTTCCATGGGCTGAGCAAAATTGAAAATACCAGAGAACGGGACTTTGAACTGTTTTTCCAGCGGTACTCTAAAGTGCATGATAAGTCGTTCGATACCATTCATATGCCAGAGGATGGAACGAATGTGAGCAGATGTCAAAAATCTCCAGCAGATTTGTTTTGAAGTAAATTCACACCCGTCTGGCCAGAAATGGGCTTTCTCCGGTTCTGGAAGATTTGTGCTCAGAAAGCTCAGAAGAAAGCCACTTTTGGACGAAAGAAGTTTGTATGGTTGCCCGTTCTTTAATTGGAGAGTTAACTCAAGATTTGACAAAACATACATATCTGGCAATTTGTACTCGTAAGCTATATGTTCTTTTATAAAGTTGTAATACATACTTTTCCCCTCACTTGATTGCACCTGTGGTGATACCCTTGACAAAGTATTTTTGCAGAGCTATGAAGACTATCAAAACCGGAATCATTGAAAGCACCGTCATAGCAAGTAAAGGTCCCCACTGGACTATGTGTTCACCGGCGTACATTCCAAGCGCAAGCTGCAATGTATAAAGCTTTGGTGTTCCAATGACTATAAGCGGCCAGAGAAAATCGTTCCACCGCCAAGTGAAAGAAAGCACTGCCAGAGCAGCAACGAGTGGTTGAGCGAGTGGAAGAACTATTCTCCAGAATATAGTGAACTCGCTTGCTCCATCGATCCTGGCACTCTCAATTACCGAGTCAGGTATGGCAGATAGAATGTATTTCTGTGCCAGAAAGATACCCGTGGGAGTTGCCGCGGGTGGGATTACAAGCCCCCAGAAGGTGTTTATCATGCCGAGTCTGGACAGAACCAAATATATAGGGACCATTATGACCTGGAGCGGAATCATGAGCATCGAGAGTATGAAAGTCGAGATCGCGTTTTTGAGCCTGAACTGGTATTTTGCCAGCGCGTACCCTCCCATGACACTTATGACAACTGTTATAGCAGTTGCCGATAAGGAGACAAGAAAAGAGTTTCTGAAAAACAGCACAAACTGTGTTGTTTTCAAGGCTTTTTCAAAATTGATCAGCGTGAGTTTTGATATCAAACGTGGAGGCCAGGAAAAAAGGTCTGCCTCATCTTTGAAACTCGAAAACACTGTCCAGAGGATTGGTGAAACATAGATGATCGATAGAATGTAGACCCCCAGATTCAAAAGCAGCATACCGATTTTTTTCTTCATTATTGTTCTTCCTCCAAAATTTTGAACTGCATTAAAGACAGGACTATTAAAACTGTGAACAGAATCACCGACATGGCTGATGCCATTCCCAGTTTACGTTCAAGAAAAGCAGTGTAGTAGATCTTTTGCGCCAGGACTGTTGTGGCGGTTCCGGGTCCACCCGCGGTGAAGACGTATATGATCTCAAAGCTCCTCATCACCATAATCGTACTGAGCACAATGACCAGAACTGCCGTGGGTTTCAGCAGTGGGAATATTATCTTCCAGAACCTCACCCAGCGGTTTGCACCATCCAAGGCTGCCGCCTCGTATATCTCCGTGGGAATGGCAGTCAGTGCAGAGTTGAACATGACCATGAAATAACCTGCTACGTTCCAAACCGTTACGAGCACAACATTGAAAAAAGCCAGCTTTCGATCGAGCAACCAAGGAACAGGATTTGCTCCGATTTTCGCGAGCAACACGTTGATGAGTCCGGCGTCGTAGTCCAAGAACCATTTCCACGAGATGCCTATGATGGACGGCGAGAGCAACCATGGCCAGTAAAACAGAGCCCTGAGAAAAGCTTTACCTTTGATCAGGTCAGAACTGGTGATCACAGCCAACAGCAGAGAAAGAAAAAAAGCGATTGGTACCACAAATGCCGAGTAAATTATAGTTCTCAGCAATACTTTTCCAAAGTCACTTTCAATAGAAAACATTTGATAGAAATTTGACAGACCAACGAATTTGCCAGAGAATCTCAGCATATCATAATCTGTAAACGCGAAATAAAAGCTACTCAGAGCTGGAATCATTACAAACACAGTAAAAATCAAAAGATTTGGAAGCAAAAACAACCAGGCGTAATACTGTCTTTTCAAGTTACTCTACTCCTTTTGAAAATCCAGACGGTCTGTGTGACCGTCTGGACTAAGCTTTTCCCTCAAATCATTTACCTGCGGCCTTTCTTAATATGTTGGCAAGTTCCTTGAGAGCTTGTTCCGGTGTTTTTTCGTGCGCTATTGCCGCCTTTATGTAATCGTTTATTACCGTTCTGTTTGCTTGAACGATACCTGCGGTGTCGGGATCGTACCAGTCTGGAACCATACTGCCGCGGCTTGATTCAGCAAGATCTTTCATGACAATGGCGTAGACTTCATTGATCAAAGGATCTTCTATCTTGACTTTGTCAGCCAAGTCTTTTCTGTCAGGTATGAGATAGAGTTCTCTGGCGAACTGTGCGAGATTTTCTTCGTTGGTGAGGAAGAAAGCAAGCTGTGCACCTTTTTCCGTGAAGGGTACTATGTATTTTCCACCGGTCATCACCGCGCGTTCACGTTTGTAAGGCCACATGATGGCACCCCAGTCGAATTTGAGCTGCTCTCTAAGCTGTGCGAGCATCCAGGTACCGGATACATACATGGCTGCAAGGCCGTTCTGGAAATATTTGGCCGGTGCGTCACCCGTGAGCCACACGGCTTTGGGTATCAGATCCTCATCATGCAACTTCACAAAAAAGCTCAATGCTTCTATGGACTCTGGAGAATCAACTATGATGTTTTTACCTTCTCTATCCCAGATGCCTCCACCAAAAACATAGAGTAGGTTCGAAAATCTGTATGGGCTGAAATCGTAAACGAGAGCATACTTTGCAGCACCACTCTGTTTGATCTTCTTCATTGCTGCATACCATTCGTCAATGGTCCATGGTCTGTCCTTTGGAGGTTCTATGCCAGCCTTTTTGAAAATCTCTTTGTTGTAAAAGATCGCATGTGCGTCGGATGTGTATGGGATGCCCACAACCTTACCGTACTTTTCGTAGAGCTTTTTAAAACCGGCTTTGTAGAACGAGACATTCTCAAGCCATTCTTCGAACTTCATTGCCGTGTACTTCTCGACAAATGGTTTCAGATCGATCGCGTAATCCACCCACGGCAGTAGGTCTGTTTCTCTGGCAATGTCTGGAGGAGAACCGGCCTTTGCCATCGCAGCGAGTTTCGGTTTGTACTCAAGATAGTATGGCAGGTTCAATATGACAACTTTTTCACCCGTTTGCTTTGTGAATTTCTCAGTCTGCGATGTGATGATGTCAAAATCTGGACCATCAGTGAACCACATAAGAACTGTGTCTGCAAATAGTGCTGAGGCAATCAGCAGTACTAACAAACCAGCAACCTTCTTCATACAAACACCTCCTCTCGTTGTTTTACATATTCATCACTTTCTGACGAACCATGAAAGCCGCTCCAAGTGCGACATCGAATTTTTCCACCTTTCCTTTCCGAATGTCCAGGTTTTCGTAGAACTGTTCTGGAAGAAGCTTTCTCAGTTCTGGAAGGACCGTCTCCATGATTCGATCAAAATACCTCTGCCCGAGCCGTCCCTTGAAAATGATTGCCTGTGGATCGAATACGAGTAGCATGTTTGCTACTGCGGCAGCAAGATGTTTCAAGCCTTTTTCTAAAAACTCTTCCAGCAGTCCTTGTTTCTGTGTGAAGATCTCTTCGATGTTCGTCTTTGATTTTTTCGAAATCTCATTGAGAAGATGTCCAGAGATTTTTCTGGCAAGGTGACCAAAGTTCATTTTTTGGATGATTTCCTGATCTGAATCTGAAAAGTCCGTAACCATCCATCCTAACTCTCCAGCTTTACCAAAATAACCCGTGTGAATTCTTCCATCAAGCAGTAGAGCTGCACCCAGCCCGCTGTCGAAGAATATGAAAACAGCACTTTCAAGTCCTTTTGCGACTCCTATCCTGTACTCAGTGAAAGCCACTGCTTTAACTCTGTTCATAACAAAAGTTGAGGTGTTGAGCTTCTGTGAAAACATAGATGCAACATCCAGATCCTTGACTTCGAAAGCAGGGGCCGTCCTTACCTTGCCTGTTTTTGGATCAACCATTCCGGCGATTCCTATTCCGACACCGAGCAGTTTATTCAAAGAGATAGAATTTTTCGAAAGTATTTCGTGGATCTTTTTGCAAGAAAATTCCACAATTTCACCAAAATCCGTGCGAACTGATATATTTTCTTCCAGAGAGTCCAGAATGTTTCCCAGAAGGTCTGAAATCACTATCTCAAGAAAATTCTCGTCTATTTCTAGCCCAACACAGTACCAGGAATCTCTCACAAAGCTCAGTTTGACACGCGGCCTGCCGCTTTGGATCATCACAGTTCCGGATTCAACTACCAATTTTTTGTTGATTAGCTCGGACACTACACTACTGACTATAGGTTTACTTATTTTGAGTTTTTGAGCGATTTGCTGTCGTGATATGCCATCATTCTCTGAAATAATTCTCAGAATCTGACTTTCCAATCCAGTAAGCAAGGAAACACCCCACTTAGTTATTATAAGCTAACTAACTGAATTGTAAAACCGAAGTAGCACCAATGTCAAATTTGGTTCCAAGAAGTTTCAAAGTGAAAACAAAAGATCAGAACACTTTTCAACTGTTGTTTCGAATGTGAAGAAATTTTTCCGGAAAAATTATAAGTTTTTCGAGAATAAAATATGTTGTTGCACTAACTTACTATGGCTTTGAAGATATTAAAGCAGAGAGGTGCGAAAAACATCATTTTCGTATCGCTCATAGCCGCTCCAGAAGGCGTTAAGCAATTTGAAATTCACTGTCCTGATGTACCGATCTACACTGCGAGTCTGGACAGGCAGTTGAACGAACACGGTTACATCCTGCCGGGACTTGGCGATGCTGGAGACAGGTTATACAAAACCAAATAAGAGCGGTTAGACCGCTCTTATCGATTGTGACTCATGAAGGATATTTGAACAGCTGTATTCTTAAAATACTTTCACCGGTATTTTCAATTTCGTGCATTACATTTTTTGGAAATTCCACAAGCT
Organism: Pseudothermotoga sp.; assembly: GCF_031962025.1. Lineage (GTDB taxonomy): Bacteria > Thermotogota > Thermotogae > Thermotogales > DSM-5069 > Pseudothermotoga_B. The sequence continues at coordinate 5,052 of NZ_JAVRKW010000016.1, read as the reverse complement.
GGTCTTTTGATACAAATATTGTTTTATCACCCACTGTGACCTTTGCTGTCCCTTCAAGAACATACATCAATGCATCTGTACCCGAGGCGTGTTTTTCAAGAATTTTACCTGGTTGTATGCAAATATGTGCCACAGTGACGTGTTTTTCGTACATCTTTCTTGCATCAACTGCACTGTTTTTTATAACCACTTTCGCGTTATTTACATCACAGATCACCTGTACACATCCTGATGATGGTAGTACCATGAGAAATATGAATCTTGAAAATAATTTGCGAACACATATTGTATCGTATAATGATCGTATAATATAAAAAAACGGGGGTGAAGACATGAAAAAAAACTTTCTGTGGTTACTGGCAGTAGTGGTTTTACTGTTAATCGTTAATGGCTGTGGTGCACCCGGTCTTACAAATTTAAATCCGACTCTTACAGTCACGACCGTACCGGACACAGGACTGAGTATAAAAATAGACAACACACAATACGCATCACCAAAGAGTTTGCGGCTAACACCTGGCATTCACACTATAGAAGTTACATCTCCACAAGAAGTAGATAAGAGCGAATATGTATCTGGAAATGATACAAAGTACACTTTTGAAAAATGGAATGATAACGACACCGCAAATCCACGGCAGGTGAATGTGACAAATGATGCAACATACACAGCGCAGATGAAGGTTGAGTACAAAGTAGTTTTTGAAGCGACGGCTGGTGGTACGATAACAGCCAACGATGGTTACTACAATTGTGGGAGTCAGATAACGATCACAGCAACTGCAAACAATGGCTATGTTTTTGATCACTGGGAAGTGAATGGAGTTAATTTTGGAAACAGCTATACTTTGCAATTAACAGTGAATGAGCCAAAGCATATAAAAGCCGTGTTTAACAGACCACCAAGCACACCGACCAACGTGTATCCACCCAATGATGCTACAGACATTCCCATAGAAGTGACATTGTCCTGGCAGTGCACTGATCCAGACGGTGATGAATTGTTGTACGACATTTACTTTGGAACAAACAGCAGCAACCTTTCACTTATAGAGCAGAACCACGATTCAACAACTTATCACCTTGATTTCCTGTTAAACAACAATACCACATACTACTGGAAAATAGTGGCTAAGGACACAAAAGGTGCAACAAGTCAGAGTGAAGTGTGGAGTTTCACAACAGCTTCAGCAATGACCATATCTAAAAAATACCAGATAGATATCAACGGTATAACCGGTCCAATCTATTCTTCTCCTGCCATGGGACCTGACGGAAGAATCTACATTGGATCACAGGGCGGATATGCGGTGATTTCACTGCCATATAGTTCTAATTCTATTTCCACTGTTGAAGCTTCTCCTGTCTGGTCTTCTGCTGTGGTCGACTCTCAGAACAACAAGGTGTACCTTGCCGACAACCGTGGTTATTTATATATCTATCCAGACTATCAAGACGGTATTCCAATTTCATACTATTCCATTTACGCTGCACCGGTGATAAAGGATAATTACATCTACGCTGTAGATCTTTCTGGGAATGTTATAAGAGTGGATAGATCGAATTATTCGGTTACGGTGCTTCGTTCGCTCAATGAAGAAGTTCGATCAAGTCCTGTTTTGGTCTACAACATGATTTTTGTGGCAACCTGTGATGGTTACATATACGCCATAGATCCCTCATCAGGTAATATCGTTTGGCAAAAACAATTTCCAGACACCTTCTTTGGCGGTTTTGCCGTGGATGCGAACAGAAACCTTTACATAGCCGGTGAAAAATTGTGGTGCATCGATCCATGGAGTGGAAATACAAAATGGTCTTATGAACTTTCCGGACAGGCTTACGGAAGCCCTGTGATTTCTGAAGATGGGATCATCTACATAGGCGATATGTCTGGAACACTTCATGCTTTAGATTCAAACGGACATTTGATCTGGAATAAATCGGATCTTGGATCGATTCTTTCCACCTGCGTCATAGGCGATAACGGTATCATATATGTTGCTTGTGGAACGCGTATTCTTGCTCTTTCACCAGACGGAGAGATCATGAGCTATGTTGAACTGGAAAACTTTGTGGAAAGTAGTCCATTACTGCATTTTGATAAGCTTTTTGTTGCAGACGAAGCTGGGTATTTTTATGTCATAAATGCTCTGAGTTCTTCCATACAGGATCCGAATAACTCATGGCCCATGTTCCAGAGAAACTGGTATCACACTGCAGCCAGATGAGGGGAGGGATTGAAATGAAAAAAGCGTGGATTTTTATCGCAGTTGCTTTGAGTATTTTGAGCATTTTGACAGGATGCATAAGAAAGCCAATAGATAATGATAATATACAAAAAACCGATGAATTTTATTTTGGCTATAAACCTTTACCAAAAGAGTTTTTAAAGTTCTGGTTTGAAAACATAGAAAAGATCAGATCAGGAGAATTAGATCCAATAAAGTTCTCCTTAGATTCAAAATTGCCAGCTTCTTCCAAACAGATAGCTGACGCTCAAATAATTTTCACAGAGCCATTGACAGCTTCACTGCCATCGTCTTATCTGGCACCACACACTCATCCAAAATATCAGGGAGAAAATGGCACATGCTGGGCGTTTACAACAGTCGGATCTTTAGAAAGTGCTCTTTTAACACAGCTTGGTCCAAGTGAAATTGCTGATAGATATCCTTTTTTGAACCCTTACAATCCAGATCTTTCCGAGCAGTTTGTTGCGTATTACAATCTCTCACAATATGATGAATCTAATCTATATAGAATCACGGCGCAGGAATCAAACAAGGACACAGGTGGTAATCTATTTTTCTCTACGTTCAACATCATCAGGCGCGGCGTACCCGAAGAAGAAGATTTTCCATACATAACAGATGAACAAGGATGGATAAAATGGAATGCAGCCAGTGAAAACTGGAAATACAATCTTGTGAGACCTTACAAGACTGTATGTATTTATGATTTTTACTCTCATAGAGCAGTCTACAATGATTACACAAAGTACATAAACACCATAAAAAGTGCGATCATCGAGTACGGAGCAGTCGCAGCAGCGTTCATGGTTTATGATGATTTTGGCAATTATTGGTCTGGAACAAAAGGAAAAGTTTACGTAAAATCACCGTCTGCATCTTTAAGAGGTGGTCATGCGGTTTTGATCGTCGGCTGGGTTGATAATTATCAAGATCCCGAATCTGGCTATCAAGGACCAATCTGGGTGATCAAAAATTCCTGGGGTACTGATGGTGGTTTCAGCCTTAGAGATTATGGACTTAGCTCAGATACCACAAAAGGATATTTTGCTTTGCCAATGCTCACTGAAGGTGAGTACAACAGTGGTGAACGTGTGGACTGGAAAGTGGAATACAACGAAATGTACGTTCCAGTTGTGAAGTCGAATCAAGGTGGAACAAATCAAGAGAGCAGATACACGATCATAGCTGAAGATCAAACTTATTCGCTTTTTAGGCTCAATTACATCGATGTTCAGGTTGTTGATGAAAACGGATTTCCTGCATCTGGCGTAAAAGTCAAAATGGTTTACTCATATTATCCGAATCCGAATGTATGGAAACCGGTGTACGATGAACTTACCTGGAATGATGTTTTTGTAACTGACGAAAATGGGTGTATCAAGGTTGCGTTTGGAGGGTATATGGGAGATGGTTCCTATCGAATCAAAGCATATCTTTATGATCAGCCAGAGGTCAGTAAAGAATTCACCGTGACCCTCGAGCTTGAAAGTCATCGTTTTCTTGTGTGGATGTGTGCAGATAACGACCTGGAAAGTTATGCTCTAAGAGATCTTGAAGAAATGAAAAACACCAACGAAAATGCCGCTTTGGTTGTGATGTTTGATGGAAAAAACCGAAAAGACAAATTGCTTGTTCTGGACGAATATGGAGAATGGCAGAATGCTTTAGATTTCTGGTCTTTGAACAATCTTGGACCAAATCCGTTTGCAGGCATGACTGATTTTGATTCAGGTGATCCTGAGTTTTTAAAGATGATATTACAAGTAGCTTTTAACGCAAATGGAGATCCTTGGTCTTTGATTTTGTGGGATCATGGTAGTGCGTGGATAGGAGATTATCAAAGCACAAAAGGGCAGAATTATTCACCAAAGGCTATATGTTTTGATGAAACATCTAAAAATTCAATTTCTACAGTTGAACTGAGTGCGGTGCTGAAAGAACTGGCTGATCAGGGACGCAAAGTGAATCTTGTTGGTATGGACGCATGTTTGATGGGCTCGATCGAAGTTCTGTACGAACTCAAAGATGCGGTTGATTATGTTGTAGCTTCCAGTTTTACAGTTCCAGGCGATGGATTTGACTACAATTTTCTAAAACAGATATCTACTTCTGACAGCACTTTGGATGTTGGCAAAAAAATAGTGGATGCTTTCAAAGATTACTACCATAACACTTATTGGAAAGATCTTGGTTTGAGCCTGGCAGTGTATGATATGAGTAAAGTTCAATCTGTGATTTCTGGTATAAATGGTCTTGGAATAACATTGGTAGGAATAATGAATGACACCATAAGAAACACCATTAGCAGTTTCTATCCGTCTTTAATCCAGTACTATTATGATGTTTACAACAATCCTGTTCCACTGCTTGTTGATCTGAACAACTGTGCTCAATTAATGGGATTGAACATAAATGATTCAAATATTCAATATCACGCACAGCAAATTCAAGATGCTCTTGAACAGCTTGTAGTTTACGAATATGCTGAAAAAACAGTTTACGGTGATATCAACAATCCTGTGAGCATCTTCATGCCAAATAGTGCTCAAAAAGTGACTGACTACGCAGACGACTACAATACGCTTTCATTCACCAGAGAGTTTTTCTGGTCTGATTTTCTTGAAGCCTGGTTGCAGACAGGAGACGTTTTGAGAAGTAGATAAAACAAAATCTGGTAGGGTTTACAATTAAGCTGATTTAATCAACGGCAAAAGTGAAAAGATCAATAAATAAGGTGAGCCATTGTGGCTCACCTTTGTTTATAATCCAAGTTTTACTATCCAAAAATCAGACTGAC
>NZ_JAVRKW010000015.1:0-31295 GCF_031962025.1 Pseudothermotoga sp. | reverse complement strand
ATTGAACGCGGCGATAGAGGCAGCGAGGGCAGGAGAAGCAGGTAGGGGCTTTGCGGTGGTTGCAGATGAGATAAGAAAGCTTGCGGAAGAGAGCAAGAAGGCTACAGACAAGATAGGGCAGATACTCAGTCAGATACAGCAAGGAGCACAGCAGGCAAGTACGGCTACAAATGAGACGGTGAAGGTAGTTGAAAAGGCGGCGGAACAATCTGACATGGTAAAAGAAAGGCTGATGAACATACTCAAGAGAGTAGAAGAGATAGGCACACAGATAGAAAGTCTTGCGGCAAGTGCACAGGAACAGAGTGCAGCTGCGCAGGAAATGAGTAGTGCGATGGACACAGCCACAAAATCCATAACGATGATTGCAAATCAAATTGAAGAAATGACAAAAGCCTTGAGAGAACAGGCAAAAGGTGCACAAAACGTGAGTGAAATGTCTGAAAGACTCAATATGGTGGCTGAATCTTTAGCGGAAAAAGTAAAAGGCTTTAAATTCTAACAAATGCCGTTAAAAATTAAAGGGCGCTTATGCGCCCTTTTTTCGGATTGGTTAGCGCCTGAAGTAGTCAACCAGTAACCACTGCTACCGCTATCTGGCACTTCATGCAAATCTTCTTTTCACTTTGAAACTATCTTCAATATTTTTGACAGTCTCTTCAAAGATGGTATTTATTTCTTCATCGGTCAGTGAGCGGTCAGCAGCTCTGTAAATCACATAAAATGTGACGCTCATCATACCTTGTGGCACATCTTTTCCTTTGTAAACGTCGCTCACGCCAACTTTTTCTACATACTGGTTTGATCTGGCTAAGAATGAAATTATCTGGTGTGAAGAAAAGCCAGTTGGTATCAAGAGCGATATATCTCTTCTAACGGCCGGAAAGTTGGAGATGTCTTTTAGCTGTCTTGTGGTTCTGGCTCTGGTGAAGATTTGCTCTAAATCGAGTTCCATGTAGTAAATTTCTGCCTTTATGTCGTAGATTTGATTGAATTTGCTGTTTAACATCCCGATTACTCCGACATCTTCGTCTTCCAGCAGAATCTTTCCCGATCTTCCAGCGGTTAGCCAGTCGATTTGTGCAGGTACAACCTTCAAATCCACTGAAAGATGGTTAGAAAGTTCATCTAAAACTCCTTTCAGATTCAGCAAAGACACTGGACGATGGTCTGTATAATCTTCTTCGTTCAACTGACCTGTCATGATGATGCCGATCTTTTCTCTTTCAACTGGCATTTTGTTGTTCAAGCCATAGACCTTCGCGATTTCAAAGAATTTGACATCTCTTATTTGTCTTTTGGCATTGTAAGAGAGTGAATCTATCAAGCCAAAAACAAGCGAAGGTCTTAGACAGTCCATATCCTCTGTCATCGGGTTTTTCAGCATCAAAGGCTCAATGTTCATGAGCTGTTTTACAATCAAAGAAGATGTAAAAGAAAGGCTCACCGTTTCATCAAAACCACTGCCGGCAAGAAGCTGCCGAACAGTTTTTCTGAAGGTATTCAGATCGCTCCATCCTTTACCAGCTGCTGGAATTCTTGGTATCTGCTCAGTTATCTTTTCATATCCATAGATTCTTCCGACTTCTTCAATCAGATCTTCTTCTATCGATATGTCAGGTCTGAAGGTTGGTATCTGAGCAACCCATCCTTCTTCTGTATCATCAACTTTCATTCCAAGTGAGGTCAAAATTCTCTTTACAGTGCCATCATCTATCTCTGTGCCAAGAACTCTCAAAAGCCTTGATTTTCTCAGCTCAACTTGTTTCTGGGTTATCTTTTTTGGATAGACATCCACAAAATTTCTCGCAGCTTTTCCTTCAGCGATTTTTTGAACAAGATGCATCAATCGCTTCATAACGAATAATGAATCATTTGGATCTACACCTCTTTCAAAGCGGTAAGATGCGTCTGATTTTACATTTAAAGCTTTCGAGCTTTTGCGAATTCTCACTGGATTGAAATAAGCCACTTCTAAAACGATATCTTTCGTCGAATCGCAAACACCACTTTCAGAAGCTCCCATGATGCCACCAACTGCTAAAATTTTGTCCTTGTCTGTGATGAGAGTTTCTATACCCGTTAAGGAATACTGTTTTTCATCCAAGAGTGTTACTCGCTCACCTTCTAAAGCTTTTCTGACGATTATATGTCCATCTGATATTTTCGAATAATCAAAGATGTGTACAGGATGACCTGTTTCAAGCATTACGTAGTTTGAGATGTCAACGACGTTGTTTATTGGTCTGATTCCTGCACTCATAAGCCTTCTGCGCAACCATACTGGACTGGATTTCACCCTGACAGATTCCATAAAGCCTGCGCAGTATCTGGGACAGCCATCCAGATCCTGTATTGTAACTTTGACCAAATCCTCTGTGAAACGGTCTGTCACATCAAACTGTGTGTCTGGCTGATGCATAGTTTTGCCGCAAAGTGCCGCAAGTTCCCGTGCAATGCCGATTACTCCAAGACAGTCAGGTCTGTTAGGAGTGATTTCAACTTCTATGACCTTATCATCCAGTTTCCAGTGTTCTATCAGGTCAGTTCCCAGTGGTATGTCTTCATCTATCTGATAGACACATTCGGATTTAGTTTCAAGCCCGAGTTCTTCCAAGGAGCACATCATCACTTGAGATACAATACCCTTTATCGAAGCTGGTTCGACGACAGAACCGTTTGCAAGAACAGTTCCAGGCATCGCAACAGCCACGCGAGAACCTTCAATTACATTCATATCTGATGTCACAGTTTTATAAAGATTTTTTCCATCAAAAAGTTCACAAATATGAAGTCTATCTGAATTTGGATGTGCTTGTATTTTTTTGACAATTGCACATACGATCTTCCCTTTTATCAAAGACGGTATTATGTTTTTCACACTCACGCCAGCCATTGTCAACCTGTTTGCTATTTGTTCATCTGACCAGTCGATCTGGATGTATTCTCTGAGCCATTCTAATGGCACAAGCACAGTTCATCCCTCCACTAAAAGTTTTCCAGAAATCTTTTATCGTTTCTGATGAAATCTCTCATATCTTTTATGTTGTACTTGAGCATCGTGATGCGTTCAACACCCATTCCGAAGGCAAAGCCAGTCCACTTTTCAGGATCATAACCCACATTTTTGAAAACATTTGGATGGACCATACCGGCACCCAGTATCTCGAGCCATCCACTGTAACCACACGCCTGACATCCCTTCCCGCCGCACACTCCGCAGGAAACATCAACTTCAAAACTCGGTTCCGTAAACGGGAAGAAACTCGGTCTCAACCTTATACGCCTTTGACTGCCGAAAATCTCTTGTGCGAATTTCTCGAGTGTGTATTTCAAATGTGCCACAGATACATTTTCATCCACGTACAAGCCTTCGACCTGAGTAAACATGGGAAGATGCGTTGCGTCGTAATCTCTTCTATAAACCCTGCCGGGCGATATGATCGCAATGGGTGGCTGTTTGGACAGCATGGTCCTTATTTGAACAGGAGATGTGTGGGTGCGCAGTAAAAAGTCATTCAGATAAAATGAATCGTGTTCATCTCTGGCAGGATGCCATTCTGGTGTGTTGAGTGCATCGAAATTGTGCCAGCTGTCTTCTATTTCTGGTCCTTCAACAACCTTAAAGCCCATCGACACGAATATGGTTTCTATTTCATCAAGTGTTTTCATTATAGGATGCCTGTGACCTACACGTCTTTTCGCACCTGGTAGTGTTATATCAACCCACATTTTTTCAGAGATTTTCTCTGCTTCCAATTTTTTGAGATGCTCTTTTTTTGCTTCGATAGCATTTTGAACTTGCTCTTTGAGCTCATTGAGAATCTTTCCAGCCTCTGGTCGCTCCTGTAAAGGTAATTTACCTATGTTCTTCATCTGCTCTGTGATGATTCCCTTTTTACCGAGCAGTGCTACTCTCAGCTTCTCGAGTTGTTCCAAATCATTCGCATTTTCAATTTTTTCAAGCGCATCCTTTTTGAGTTGTTCGAACATCTTGCACACCTCCAGATATGTATTTTTTCAGCGCGTCTTTCCATTTCAAGAACTGACCGTCGACTGAAAAACCAAATTCTTCGCCCATCTGCGCCTGTAAACCGATGGTTCTAAAAATACCCGCTTGTCTATGAGTATAAACGATTTTTGATGGTTTCAGATAAGAGATAACTTCATTTACAAGTCTGATTTTCACAAGCTCGCCAAATCTTGGATGATAAGGTCCTGCTACGATATTGTGCTCAAGATCACTCGGTATGAACAAACCGGTTCTGATCACCTTAACATCATTTGATTCAAGTATCCCCACCATTTTTGAGCAGATATCAATTGCTTCTTGGATATTCAGCGGTTTATATTCACCGGCTGCAAAGAGTTTTGAAAGATGGGAATTTTTCAAAACCAGAGTCGGATGAATTCTGCACGTTTTTGCACCGCTTTCTACTGTTTTCCACGCACTGTAAAGATCCTTTTGTTCATTATCAGCCGGTAAACCAACCATTAGATGCAAGCCAAAATCTATGTGCATGTTTTTCAACATCCTGCATGATTTTTCAATATCCTCAACAGTATGCCCTCTATTGGATTTTCTGAGGACTTCATCGTCAAACGACTGGGCACCTATCTCTATGAAATTCACACTGTAGGATTTGAGAAACTCGATTTTTTGCTCGTTGATTTCATCTGGTCTTGTTGAGATTCTGATACCTCTGCAAATCCCCTGCCTGACATACCCATTTGCCCACTCAAGATAGAGTTGTTGCAGGGTTTCATCTATACCGGTGAAAGTGCCGCCGTAGAAAGCTATTTCAAACTGTCTTGCAGTTGATTTATAGCTTTCTACCAGTTCATTTAACTGTGAAAGATCGGGAGCCTTTGAAACACCTGTTGCCGACCCTTGATCGCAGAATACACAGTTTTTTTTACAACCCATTTGCGGTAAAAACACCGGCAGGATTTTCACTGGTTTAATTCTCCTTTGAGCTTTTCAATGGCTTTTTTTGCTGCATTTTTCTCTGCTTCTTTTATTGAAAAACCTTCTCCCACGGCAATCAACTTTTTGTTCAGTCTGAGTTCGACTGTGAACTTTTTCATGTGAGAAGGACCCTGTTCATCAACAAGGACATATTCTGGCAGCTGTCTGAATTTGTTCTGGGTTATTTCCTGCAAAAAAGTTTTGTAGTCAAAGACTATTTTTCCTTCTATCACCTGCTGAGCGTATCTGGCAAAGTGTGAAAGAAGGCATTTTCTCAAAGATTCCATACCGCCGTCTATGTAAATTGCCGCCGCCACAGCTTCGAGTGTATCGGCGAGTATCGAATCTCTATCACGCCCACCAGTAACCTCTTCTCCGTGACCAAGAAAGAGATACTGTCCTAAATTGATATCTCTGGCAATTTGTGCAAGTGCTTCCTCACTTGCCACAGCCGCTTTCACCTTTGCCATAATACCTTCTGATGCGTCGGGAAAGTTTTTGTACAGATATTCGGCGATTAACAGATCGATCACCGCATCGCCAAGAAATTCGAGTCTTTCGTTTGATTCTACGTCCTTTCTGCCGCGCTGATTTTGTTCATGTGCGTATGAAGAATGGCACAGAGCATTGTAGATTATCTGCGGCTGAAGAAATCTGTAACCTATTGATCCCATAAAAGAGATTATGGTTGACAGTTCTTCCTTATTCACTCGATCATCTGACCCAGTTTTTCTGTGATCTTTGATGTACTGAGTCCGTAAATATCGTACAGAGATTCGTAAGGTCCTGACACGGCATGTTCTTCAACTGCCACCTGTTCAAATCTCGATGGAATTATTCCCTTGACAAGGAAAAATTTAGCCACAAGAGCTGCAAGACCCAAAGGTGCAGCGTGATCTTCCACAACCAGAACACTTTTCCCGTGTGCGTACTCTCTGAGTGTTGATTCATCAAGATCAAGCGGACAGGATACGTTGAGTACGGCAACCTTTCCTTTGAAATTATCAGCCGCCTTGATTGCATTCTCCAATACCGAGCCACAACTGATTATGGTTATCTTGTCTCCTTTTCTCAAAACATCTATTTTTCCATAAACAAATTGATAATCGTCGCCGAAAAATAATTTACCGGTCTGGTCCAGAATCGGAGCCATCTTGGCTCTTCCCATGGCGATCAAGTAATTTCCATAAACACTTGCTACATATCTGATCACCCGATCGGTCTGGTTCGGATCTGCTGGAATTATTACCTTATACCCAAGCCAGTTTGCCGGAGCGGAGATATAGTCAAGATCATGGTGAGTCTTGCCGTCTTCACCGACATTCAAGCCACAGTGAGTTACGACAACTTTGAGATTGGTGTGGTTTATCGCGTTCAACCTGTGCTGATTGTATGTTTCACTGACTCCAAAGACTCCAAAATCTGCAAAAAAGGTTATAACACCATCTGCCGAAAGAGCTCCCGCAACTGCTGCAGCATTGTGTTCCTGTACACCGAGCTCAAGAAACATCTGTGGAACATGCTTTTGAACTTCATCCAGCTTGACAGAAGTGGCAAGGTCACAGTCAACCGTGACTATTGGTGTCTCGCTATCTTTATTTGCTTTCACCAGATCGAGTACTGCCTTTCCAAAAGCACCGCGGTTGTCCATTTTATCTGTATAAGTTCTACTTGGAGGAATGGTTATCTTGACAGGGTATTCAACGTGAAGTGGTCTGTGTTTTTCATTTCCAAGTTGCTTGCGCATTTCGATATACTTTTGTACATCGTTTTCTATTTGAAGTTCATTCAAAGCTTTCTCGAGCTGTTCTTTGCTCAGCGGTTTTCCATGGAAAGACACGTCGTTTTCCATGAAAGAAACACCTTTTCCCATAACCGTGTGGGCAATGATGGCTACAGGATTAACCCTGTCTTCTACCGCCTGCTGCAGGGCATTTAAAAGTTGTTCTATATCATGACCGTCGACTTCAAGTACTCTCCATCCGTCGGCTTCGTAATTTGCCCTTATATTAACCGGCATTACGTCTCTTGCTCTTCCAGATATCTGAGCATCGTTGTAATCTATAACAACTGTTATATTGCTCAAGCCGTATTTTTTTGCAACTCTCCGCGCTTCTGCAACCTGACCTTTTGCCTGCTCAGCATCGCTCATGGCAACGAAGACGTTGTAATCCTGTTCTTTTATCTTTGCGGCAAGCGCGAACCCGACACCAGCAGATAAACCCTGCCCAAGGTTTCCCGTTGTCCATTCGACACCGGGTATACCGCGGGTCACGTGACCCTCAAAGATACTCGCAGGATGTCTGAAACCCGAGATTACATCATCTATGTTCACAAAGCCAAGTCTTCCAAGCACAGAATAAACACCGGCAGAGGTGTGACCGTGGCTGACAACAATTCGGTCGCGCAATGGATCATACGGATTTTTCGGATCTATCTTTGCAAAAGAAAAGATGCTCAAAAAAATCTCAAGTGATGACATAGATCCTCCTGGGTGACCCGAATTGGCAACATAAGTCATCTTGAGAATATCACCACGGCACAATTGAGCAATTTCCTTGAGTTTCTTGATTTCTTCTTTGGTGAATTTTTTCATTCATGTTACCTCCCTTTGACTTTATTTACCGAGTTTCGATATCAGAAAAAAGACCAACGACAAAACTGCACTTACTAAAAGACTGGTCATGAGCGGAAAGTACAGCACGAATTTTTCTTTTTTTATGATTATATCCCCTGGTAGACGCCCGAATGGGATCAAGTACATGAACACACCAACAACCACTAAAACAACACCTATTACAATGAGCAGTTTACCCATCTGAGGCATTCTTATCACCTCTGAAGTATGAAAATGGCAGATAGACCATCTCACCCTCTTCAGAGATAGCAAGCACTGTTTTTTTAAAGACGTCTGTTGATTGAACTTTATAGCTCTTCTCGTTGTAAATAACTGTTTCACCTTCTTCAGGGATGCCTCTGAGCTCCTCTTCGTAGAAATCGTATTCGTACATCAGGCAACACAGGAGTCTTCTGCATGCACCTGATATCTTCGCTGTGTTGATCATCAACTGCTGGCATTTTGCATGTTTCAAAGTTATGCTGTCAAATTCGCGTAAAAAGGTGCTGCAGCAGGTAGGCAGTCCACACAGCCCCAAGCCACCGATGAACTTCAGTTCGTCACGCACTCCAACCTGTCTGAGTTCTATGCGGGTTTTGAAAATTCTCGCAAGGTCTTTTACAAGCTCTCTGAAGTCCACTCTGGTTTCTGAACTGAAAAAGAAGACCAGCCTTGACTTGTCGAACATGTATCGTGCATGGAGTAATTTCATCGGAAGGTTGTGTTCCTTTATCTTTTGCGCACATATATCGAATGCTTCCTGGGCTTCCTTCACATTTTGTTGATATATTTTCAAATCCTCATCTGTCAGTTTCTTTATGATTGGTTTGAGTTCGGTCCCAAGTTCTTCTATTCCCATCTCTTTTGGACCTTTTATAACTCTACCGACATCCGGTCCGAACTCAGTCATAACAAGCACAAGATCACCTGGTTTTATGTTTTCCTCACCGTTTTCTGCGTAGTAACTCAACTTTCCTTTTGGTAGTATCTCAACAGCGTATACGACTGCTGTCATCTCCAATTTGATCACCTCCTTGATGATCTTTTGACGAGTATGAGCATGTTCAGTAGAGTGAGCGGTCCATTGAAGTTCATCAGTCTGTTTGCCAGTATAAGGTCAAGCCATTTGAATGTCGATGCATCTCTACAGCCGTGTAGTTCAAGAACAGTTTGGAAAACCCTGCACATGAAAAATATCATAGCGTTCAGATCTATTTTGTTTGATTTTTGTATACCTATGTACAGGTTTATCAAGTCTTTTTCAGTCCAGTTTGAAAGTTTTATATACAGATCATCGAGCATGAGTGATGCTTTCATCTTGTTTTGAGCTGACAGCTGATTTTCAGTGAATATCTCAACGAACTGCGATTGATCAAACTGGACATATTGCTCAAATTCATCGACCTGCTGCATGTAATTGAGTAAATCAAAATCATTACTGCAGAGTTTTATTATTAAGTCAATTTTTGGATTAGCTGCAAATTTTTTTCTCAGCGATTCAACGATATTTTTATCAATGGATATATTCAAAGTTTTTACCCTGCTTCTAATGGTCGCTAATAAGTCAGTAAACCTGGTGGTTGTAAGAACAATTACGCTGTGAAGAGGTGGTTCTTCCAGTATTTTCAACATCGAATTTGCCGCTTCCTGTAAGATTCTCTCTGATCTGTGAATGAAAACGACCTTGTATCCATCGCTGGTTGAACTGAACACGAAATCCATCATGTAGCGCACATCGTCGATGCCAGGTTCGCTCAAAATCAAATATTCCTTTGTAATTGATTCAACGGCTTGTGAACAGACCCATTGCAATAAAGATTCGTCATTTGAACACAAACACACCGATGATCCGACATTCATAACGATGAATTTGCGGACTTTATCGATTAAATCTTTCACTTTACTCACCTGTACAGATCCATGAGTAAACCGTATATCTCCTGAACCCTTGCTGCGAGTGCAATAGCGCTTTTTTCTGCCTCTATCAAACTTTTTGCGATCTGCTCAAGCCGCTGATCGATTTCCTGAGCCACGACGTGTAAATCTATGTCTTTTGAAACCTGTCTTTGAACTTTGTAGAGTTTTTTCTCGATCACTTTCAGGAAATTCTTCACGCTTTCACGGTAGTTTTTGAAATTTTCCTGAGTGGGTGAACGAACAAGTTCGTTGCCGGCACTAACGACCTTTTTGATCAGAACTTCAAGGATCTCATCCAATTTCTCTTCTTCGAAATCCTCCAAGATCTCAAAAAAATCAGACTTTGAGGCTTGACTGATAGCCTTTGATCTTATCTGTTTTTTTCTCTTCACCTCGGAACTCTTAAAACTTCCATCTTCCAGAGGATTTATTCTCACCTTTCAGCCTCCGACGAAAACAATTTGCTGATACTTTCGCTGTAAGGCTGTCTCAAAATACCTTTCTGTGTTATGATCGCACTCACCAGTTCATTTTCTGTTACATCAAAAGCAGGATTGTAAACCCGTACACCATCGGCGGCAATTTTCTTTCCACCTATGTGTGTGACTTCTTCATGTGAGCGTTCCTCTATGGGTATCTGTGTGCCGTCTTTTATCTTTATATCTATTGTTGAAACAGGTGCAGCAACATAAAATGGTACACCGTTTCTGTTGGCAAGTACAGCAACCGAATAAGTACCTATTTTATTCGCAACATCACCATTTGCGGCTATCCTGTCAGCTCCAACGATCACGGCATTGACCTTACCCTGTTTCATGACCCAGCCAGCCATGTTGTCCGTTATGAGTACTGTCTCAACACCGAGCTGTACCAGTTCCCATGCGGTTAAACGGGCACCCTGCAGATAAGGTCTTGTTTCATCTACATAAACCCTGATTCTTTTACCGTTTTCAACGGCTGCTCTTATAACCCCCAGTGCGGTACCATAATCCACCGTTGCCAGAGCACCGGCATTACAGTGCGTCAAAACCGTATCGCCGTCTTTTAGCAACGTTTGACCGTACATTCCAATAGCCCTGTTCACTTCGATATCTTCCTTTGCTATCTTCATAGCTTCTTCTTCAAGGATTGACAGAAGCTGATCAATATCACTGGTTTGTTGAGTTTTACGGTACATGCGCTCCAGTGCCCAGAAAAGATTAACCGCGGTGGGGCGAGTCGAAGCAAGGTTTTTTCTAACTGTTTCTATGTGTTCGGTAAAACTCTCTGTTTTAAGGTGTGAAAATTGTTTTGCTCCAAGAACAAATCCAAATGCCGCAACTGCACCTATCGCAGGAGCACCGCGGACGATCATCTCTTTGATCGCCCGGGCAACTTCTTCATGAGTTTTACATTCAACGTATTCGACAACATGTGGCAATTTTCTTTGATCCACAAGTATAAGACGATCTCCCGTCCATTCCATAGTTATTGTCTTGAGGTTCATTGATTTGTTTGTCCTCCCTCTGTCAGAAGATAGATTTTTATCGTGCTGGAATTTTTGAACGGTATGAACTGTTGCGAAATCCAATCTTGCCAGAATTGCTGGGATTTTTGCTGCAACAGATACTGGTATATGTCTTTTGCGACATCTTCGAAGGCTTCATATCCCTTTGGTCTTTTATCCAGAATGCGGTATATCTCCCACCCGCCGGTGCTTTGAATTGGACCAAGCATTGCACCTTTAGGACTTGCGAAGATCTTTTCTTCTATATCAGTGGCTATCAAACCGCTGTTGCGCTCGACCCATCCGAGATCTCCTGCTTTGCCCTTGGTCAAAGGATCAATAGATACATCGCTTGCAACAGCAGAAAAATCTTCGCCAGCTCTTATACGCTCAAGTACTTTGTCTGCTTTTTCTTTACTGTCGACTATTATACGCAAAAGTTTTGCGGCTTCTTCAACTGCAAAATAATCCTTATTTTCTTCGTAAAACTTCTTTGCCTCTTCTTCGGTGACAGTGGCAGAAGAAGTTACCTGTTGCTGTATCAGAGTAACTGCCTGTTGAACTGAGAAAATCCATCTCAATCTGTCTTTGAACGATTCAAGATCTCCCAATCCAGATTGTTTCAAATACCAGTCAAGATCTGTTTCTGTCATACCATATTGAGTGAGTGTTTTGTTGAGTTCATCAGAGACCATTTTCTCGATATCTTCTTTCTGGATTTTTATGTTCATTTTCTCAGCCATTTGCTTGATCAGTACCTGGTCTATGAGATTGTTCAATACCTCTCTCTTGTAGCGAAGCAAAAGGTTCATACCTTCCGGCGTACCCGTGAGAACCTCGTAGAATCTATCGTCGATCGACTGAATTTGAACAAGAAGTCTATTCAGATTTGCCTCTCTGTCCAGCTCAGCCATGGTGATTGGTACACCGTTAACCTCTGCAACCACCGTTGTTGCCGGTTGAGTTTCTTGAGCAAACAAAACAACTGTTGAAAGAATCGCAAAAAGTACCAGAACTTTCTTCATTTTGATTCTCCTCCCTTCACTTCTTCCCAAAGTTCGTCAAGCTGAGCAAGAGAAAGTTCTTTCATATTTAGTCCTCTTGCTTTGACGAGTTTTTCAATAACCTGAAATCTTTTGATGAATTTCTCAGTTGCCTTTCTCAGGGCAACCTCTGGATCCAGATCCAGAAACCGCGCGACATTCACTACTGCAAAGAGTAAATCACCCAATTCTTCTTCGAGCGCGCTTTTTTGATCCTTTTGCATAGCCTGTTTCAGTTCCAAAACTTCCTCATCGATCTTTTGCAGTGCACCTGAAATTTCAGGCCAGTCAAATCCAACTGCTGCAGCATTTTCCTGGATGCGTCGTGCAAGACTCAGTGCTGGAAGTGCGTGGTTGATTTTGCCTATAGCAGAAGTATTCTCTTCTCCCTTCTCTTGAGATTTGATTCTCTCCCACTGCTGATAGGAATACCCTGGACTGTCTCCAAAAACATGTGGATGTCTTCTGATGAGCTTTTCATTCAAAGATTCTATGACCTCCTGGATTTGAAAAGCTCCTCTCTCTGAGGCAATCTGGCTGTGGAAGACAACCTGAAGCAACACATCGCCCAGCTCTTCTTTCATTTTTTCGTCATCCTCTTGATTTATTGCCTCAATCAATTCAAAAGCTTCTTCGATCAAATAAGATTTTAAACTCTTATGAGTTTGTTGTCTATCCCATTCGCATCCATTTTCAGATCTCAGTTTTCTCATTATGGAAACTAATTCTTCAAACTTCTGCCCGATCTGTGACAAAAAATCACACCCTCCTTTTTAATGATACTATCTCTACTCTATCAGAACAATCCTCAGCACGATCTGCAATATCAGCAATACTTCTCACAAGTTCTTTGAGCTGAATCTTATGCCCATTTGAAATATCCATTCTGTAGATCTGTTTTATCAAACATCTCTCAACACCGTCGGCTTCGTGCTCTTTTTGTTCAACCAGCAGGACATGTTCTTCGATTTTTTCAAGATCTTCGAACAAATCCTTTATGGAAATTTTCAAAGCTTCGTATGTCTCAATGCAGATATCCAAAAGTTTCAACAGTTGGTTGTTCAAAGATTCAGGAATAACAGGATGTTCAAGCTCAAGTATATCAGCCACATATTCTGCTTTGTTTCCCACCTTATCTGCTGCCTCGATTATACCGAGCAGATCTCCTCTGAAGTTTGGCAAAAAGGCACCACTGTACATCATTGTTTCGGCTTCTCGCCTGGCAATATCTGCTTGGTGTTCGTAATATCTCACCTTTTCAGCCAACTGCTCAATTTCGTCGATTTTGTGATTCAAGTAGCTTTCGATGAGTTTTCTGAGTTCTATAAGTTCTGTGCTCATAACATCTAAATGTTCTAAAACCTTTTTTATAATCTCCTGCTCCTTTTTCCCAACTATCCAACCCATATTAACCTCCTCTCAGTAAAAGATAGAGTAAAGCGGAAATAGCACCAGCGACACATGGTGTCAACACTAAGCCAAGAACAATTCGGATCCTGGTTTTTCTACTGCTCAGGCGTTCACCTCTGCTCATGCCCGCACCTATCACTGCACCTATGGTGGACTGCGTAGCAGAAACCGGTACACCAATCAGCGAGAATATGAAAACATTTGTTGCCATGGAAATAGACGCAACAAGTGACGAAAAATGATCCAACAATATTATACTTTTTCCAATTACAAAAGTCATCCTTTTGCTAAAAACTAATATACCAAGACCTATGCAGACTCCGCCAGCAAATTGTGCCAGAGATGAGCTTAAGCCTCTTTTAACAAACGAACTGATGACATTGGCAACATTGTTAGCTCCAAGTGAATAAGCACTGTAGCAAACCGCTATGAAAGTCGCGTATCTGAGAAATAAGACCTGTAGATGAATGCTTCTCAATCGTCTGAAGACAGATGCCAGAATCTTGTACAGAACAAAAGCCAGAAAACTTGCAAAAAGTGGTGTGAAAAACCAGACAAGGGCTATTTTCAACAGGACAAACCATCTTATATTTTCAGGTCCACAGACTAACCCGATGCCAATCAATGAGCCGACAACAGCCTGAGAGACTGAACCTGGAGCTTTCAATGATATCATCAGAACCACGGTTAAACTCGCAGCCAGTATCGCCACCGAGGTCTGGTACTGATCGAGCGTGGTCAGACTGCTCAGTGTTTTTACACCTTCGCCACCGCCAAAGACAGCACCAAGAAGCACAAAAAGACTGCTGACCAAAACAGCCGTTCTTCGTTTTATTGATCCCACTGCCACAAGAGGACCAAAGATGCTCGCACCATCATTTGCCCCCAACACAAGACCAAGTGCAATACCAGGTACCAGATACAATAGATTCATCTTTACAAAGTTTTCCTCCTTCTTTAGCAAGTTTTAAACCTGCCGGGTGACTTGTAGAATTAACCTACATCACCGCCAATGTTATCCCTGCTTATTGTGTACAGGTCACTTGAAATTACACAGTGAAATCTATTATACAACTATGGCGAGCTTTGAGACAACCTGTTGACATTGCACTGTATGTTTAGTATAATTAATTAAACTACAGTGGGGGTAAAGAAGAGTGCTGTTCATCACTATTGGTGAAAGTCCCAGAGATGATGTGATCCCGGAGTTGCTAAATATAATCGATAAGAATTTCGCATACCACCAGATAGGTTTGATAGACGGCGTTGACCCATCTGTTTATGCACCAGCAGGTCCAGAAGATCTTCTTGTGAGCAAAAAGAAAGATGGTACGATTGTTTATATATCGCACAAATGGGTTTGCGAGAAACTTTCCTGTATGAAGTTCAACGAGCCTGCAGTTCTTCTTTGTACAGCAAAATTCGATGATGATAGATTGATTCTACCTTACAAGGTCATTAATTCGTTTTTTCAAGCACTACCAAAACTTCAGAGTGCAACTGTTGTTGTACCAGAGAAAGATCAGTGTGAAGACGCTCAGAAAAGATGGGCTAAAATTGCACACAATGTCAAATGTATGGCTTTTTCACCGTACACAGAAAGTTACATAGATTTTGATATAACAGATCAGCAGCTTGTTTACTTAGATTGTATAGGATTTACGTTGGAACACGAAAATTTTTTTAGGAAATACACAAAAGGTTTAGTTCTGAGTGCGAGAAAAATTCTGGGGAACTATTTAAGAACCTTACTCTAAAAGGGGGTGTTTGTATGAGAAGATGGGTTGTGGTGTTTCTTGTGGCAGTTTTATTTAGTGCTGTGTTAGCCACGCCAAACTACGATTCTACAATCACCGTTGGTTCAGATCAAAATCCAACGACTATGGATCCCGCCATGTATCAGGATTTAGCATCAGCACAGGTCATGAGAAATGTGTTTGAAACACTTGTTGCGTATGACGCAGAGGTCAAACAGATCCATCCACTTCTTGCTGAGTCGTGGGAAGTGAGTTCTGATCTGAAAGAATGGACCTTCAGGCTGAGAAAGGGAGTTCATTTTCAGAAAGGAAAATTCCAGGATGGCAGGGAAATGACTGCTGAAGATGTGAAGTACAGTTTTGAAAGAGAGATCGCAATTTCACCAATGGTAAGACTCTACATGGTAGATCGAGTAGAAGTTCTGGACAGATACACAGTGAAGATCATACTCAAGTATCCCTATGCACCATTTCTAACAGTTCTCACAGACATAGGAGCCGCTATTGTTCCCAGGGAAGAATGTGAAGGCTGGAAGGACGAGTTCACACTTCACCCGGTGGGAACAGGTCCATTCAAAATGGTCGAATGGGTAAAAGACAGCCACATGGTCTTTCAAAGGAATGAAGAATACTGGGGTGAAAAACCTTATTTGAAACAGATAGTCTACAAGTTTATACCGGATAAATCCGTCTTGACAGTTGCGCTGTTGAGTGGTCAGGTGGATATAACCAGCGATGTTCTTGACCAGGATATACCAAAGGTCAAGGCAAATCCGAATTGTGATGTAAAGATGGTTGGTGGCTGTAATGTCTATGCTGTTTATATGAATTCAATGAAGGGACCAACTGTCGATAGGAGAATCAGAGAGGCTTTCTTCCGTGGAATAGATGTGGAACAACTTGTCAAGGTTATCTTTCCAAACGGGACTGCTGAAGCAGCTTATGGTCCTATTCCAACGGGATCCTGGGCATACAATCCAGATGTCAAATCCTTCTATACTTCGTACGATCCGGAAAAGGCAAAACAACTTCTCAAAGAAGCAGGATACGAGAATAAACCCGTTAAATTAACCATTTTCACCCCGGAAGATCCAAACAGAAGAAAAGCTGCTGTGATAATTCAATCGATGCTCAAGAAAGTTGGCTTTGAAATTGAAGTTCAATCTCTTGAGTGGGGAGCTTTCACTGCAACTACATCCAAGGGAGATGCAGATGCTTACACGATTGGATGGACATGGTATCCCGACCCGGAATTTTTCATCTTTTACATGTTCCACTCTTCAAGAAAAGGAACTTATGGAAATGGTGGAGGTTATAACAACCCGCAGGTCGACAAATACATCGAACTCGGTGAATCTTCAGTTGACCAGACTCAAAGGACTGAATATTACAGAAAAGCAGAGGAATTGATCATGAAAGATCTGGTTTACTTCCCAATGTGGCACAAGCTGGTTGTAAATGGCGTGAACAAAAAAGTTCAGGGTTATAAACCATCACCCGATATGACGATCCGTCTATTCGCACCTGGTACAAATGTATGGGTCGAAAAATGACCAGGAGCGCTCATGCGCTCCTGGTTTTTGGAGTGGTTGAATGAGCAAATACATCGCAAAGAGACTGACTCAGGTTGTTCCAACGCTGTTTTTTGTTGTATTGACTGCTTTTCTGATAATGAAAATGATTCCGGGAGATCCAGCTATGGTGTTACTTGGTCCACAAGCACGATCTGAAGACATTGCACGTTTTAGACAGCAACTTGGTCTGGATAAACCGGTTCTGATACAATTTGTAATTTACTTGAAGAAAATTCTCACAGGAGATCTTGGTAGGTCACTCATATACAAACAGGATGTCCTGTCGCTGATCTTTGAAAGACTGCCAACAACTATCACGTTGAGCTTGTGCGCGCTATTCATATCCATAGTTATAGGTATTCCCTCAGGTATTCTGGCAGCTGTGAAGCACAACTCCTTTGTGGATTTATTTGTAACTATACTCTCTTTGGTAGGAATTTCTATTCCAATATTCTGGTTTGGTATGGTCCTGATAATTGTTTTTTCGCTGCAACTTGGCTGGTTACCGGCAGTTGGTATTGGTGATCCAGCCAAGGGTCTGTGGGATGTCGTAAGTCACTTCATATTACCGTCTTTCGCGCTGGGAATCCTTTCTACTGGAACTATTGCTCGTTTTACAAGATCAAGTATGCTTGAAGTGTTAAACCAGGATTACATAAGAACAGCTTACGCAAAGGGTCTTAAGAAAAGCTTGATACTCTATAGACACGCTTTGAAAAATGCATTGATACCAGTTGTGACGGTCATGGGTTTGCAACTGGGAAACTTGCTTGCCGGGGCTGTCCTGACAGAAACAGTTTTTGCCTTACCAGGACTTGGTAAATTGATGGTCGACGGGATATTCAGGCGTGATTATATGCTCGTTCAGGGAGAGGTTCTTTTCATAGCCATCATGTATATTTTTGTGAACCTCATAGTGGATATAATCTATGCTTTGATAAATCCAAAGATAAGGCAATCTTACAGGAGTGTGTGATAACAATATGAGATTTTTCAACAAGCAAATTGTCTTTGGACTGATGATAATTTTTACCAATATCTTTGCGGCGGTCTTTGCTCCAGTTCTGGCGACGCACCCTGTTGATGAAATGGATTTTGCCTATATCTTTGCAAAACCAGGTGAAGGTGGACATATTCTGGGAACAGATGATTATGGAAGGGATATATTCTCCAGGTTAGTGTATGGAAGCAGAGTATCGCTGATGGTTGGGGTAATCGCTGTGGGAATAGGTGCATTTATTGGGACTTTCTTTGGGATTCTCTCTGGGTATTTTGGAAGCTTTGTTGATACTCTGATCATGAGATTCACCGATGCTTTACTGTCCTTCCCGTATGTACTTCTTGCAATTGCTATGATGGCTGTTCTTGGTGCAGGGCTCTTCAATGCGATGCTTGCCATTGGAATTGTCATGGTACCGAGTTTTGCAAGAGTGGTGAGAAGTGCTGTGATGAACATAAAGAATGAAGAATTTGTGCTCGCCGCAAGATCAATGGGAGCTTCTCATTTGTGGATAATTTTTCAACACATCCTTCCAAATATAGTACCCGTGCTCATAGTTTATTCATCTTTGAATTTTGCCGGTGCAGTGATAAGTGAAGCCACTTTGAGCTTTTTAGGACTTGGTATCCAGCCGCCAACACCGTCATGGGGAAGTATGCTTTCAGAAGCAAAAAACTACCTTCAGACAGCCCCACACATGGCAGTATTCCCGGGACTTGCAATACTCATTACATGTCTTGGTTTTAACATACTCGGTGATGGTTTGCGAGATCTTTTAGATCCAAGACTCAAAAAATGAAAGGGTGATGAGTTTGAAAGAAAAAATTTGTGAAAAGATCGAACTTCTAAAGGACGAACTGGTAAAGATTGCAAAGAGCATTTTTGAGTTTTCAGAGCTTTCTTATCAAGAGTTCAAATCTTCGAAGCTGCTCGCTGATTTTCTGGAAAAAAATGGCTTTTCGGTTCAGAGAAAGGTCGGCGGGCTTGAGACAGCTTTTATCGCAACAGCGGGTCGCGGAAAACCAAAGATAGCTCTTCTGGCTGAATACGATGCGCTACCAACCATTGGCCATGCCTGTGGTCACAACATGATCGGTACTATGAGTTGCGGTGCGGCTGTTGGTCTTAAAAAAGCTATTGATTTACCTTTTACAATTACAGTAATCGGCTGTCCGGCGGAAGAGCATGGGGCAGGAAAGAAAGAACTCATAAAGGCTGGCATCTTTGAAGATGTCGATGTCGCTATGATGATTCATCCGGCTTCGATGAGTACAGGCTTTGATATTGCATACGCCATAAGACGTTTCAAAATAGAATTCTTTGGGAAGTCAGCACATGCAGCAGCAGATCCAGTAAAAGGCATCAATGCACTTGATGCGATGGTGCTTTTATTCAATTCAATAGGTCTTTTGAGACAACAACTTCCAGAAAAGGTTAGAATTCATGGAATAATCACCAACGGTGGACAGTCTTTTAACACTATTCCTGAGTACACCTGCGCGGAGATTGGTTTGAGAGCCTTAAGAATTGAGGAAGTAGACTTTCTGGAGCAAAAATTGAGAAAACTGGTACAGGGAGCATGTGATATGACAGGTTGCACCGGCAAAATCATCATGGAAGAAGAGATGCCCGAAGTTTACGTAAACGTTCCACTGGCAAGAGCACTTGAAGAAAACTACAAATTCGTCGGTGAAAAAGTTACAGCAAGGACGTATGAACAAGGTGTAGGTTCAACGGATATGGGCGCAGTAACACAGGTTGTTCCGGCAATTCACGCATACATCAACATAACAGGGGAAAAAGCGATACCAACGCACACAAAAGAGTTTGCTCAGGCAGCTAACTCAGAGTACGGTTATGATGCTATGATAAGGGCTACCAAAGCCCTTGCGTTAACCGCGTTTGATCTTGCAGATTCAAACCTCCTCGAACAGGTCAAGGAATATTTCATCAACAGGAGGAGAGAGTTTTGAATCTTCTTTTATCTGTTGAAGACTTGGCTGTGGAGTTCAAAACTTTTGGTGTAAAGCTCAGAGCACCAGATGGTGTTTCTTTTGAAATTTTTGAAAATGAGTGTGTTGGAATAGTAGGAGAGAGCGGTTCAGGTAAGAGTGTAACTGCTCTTGCAATAATGGGACTTGTTCCAAAACCGCAGGGGGAAATTGTCAGAGGAAAAATCATATTCGAAGGCAAGGACCTTACAAAAACTTCCACTCACCCTCGCGGCACAAAAATAAGTATGGTCTTTCAGAATCCATTGAATTCTCTCAATCCCAGCATAAAGATAGGAAAGCAACTTTCAGAGGTTCTTGAGCAGCACTACGGTATGTCATACGCAGAGGCAATAGATAGAGTTATCCTGGTGATGAGGCAACTTGGCATCCCACAACCAGAAGAAATGATCGAAAGATACCCTTTTGAATACAGTGGTGGAATGAGACAAAGGGCTATGATAGCAATGGCGATGCTGTGCAACCCAAAACTGCTTATAGCTGATGAACCAACTACTGCCCTTGATGTAACGATACAGGCTCAGATCATACAGCTTTTCAAAAAATTGAAAAATGAGTCAAAAACTTCGATTCTCTTCATAAGCCATGATCTGAGTGTTGTCTCTCAAATTGCCGATAGAGTTATTGTGATGTACGCAGGAAAGGTATGTGAGATATCCGACACAAAGAAGATTTTTGAAAAACCCTTGCATCCATACACCGCTGGTTTGATTTCGTCCATACCGGACATGAAAGAGAGAAAGACAAGATTCAAATCAATCGAAGGAAGTATACCAAGCCTTGTCAATCCGCCAACTGGATGCAGATTTCACCCAAGATGCTCACAAAAGATGCCGATTTGTGCTGAAAGAGAACCAGAAGATTTTTCAGTAGATGGCAGAGTGGTGAAATGCTGGTTTTACAAAGGGGTTGGCTAACAGATGCTCTTGAGAGTCGAAAACCTGTATAAAGATTTTCCGGTGGAATTCAGCATCTTTGGAAAACCCACCAGATTTTTGAGGGCTGTGCAGGGAGTTTCTTTTGAAGTAGAAAAAGGTTCGATATTCAGCATAGTCGGCGAAAGTGGCTCTGGCAAATCAACGATCGCTCGGATTTTGAGCGGGATTTACAAACCTTCTTCGGGGAAGATCTTTTATGAAGGCAGACCATTTGAAAACAGAAAAAATCGTGATATTCAAATGGTTTTTCAAGATCCAGATACTTCATTGGATCCAAGAAAAACGGTATTATTCATCGTTGAAGAAGGATTGCGTATATACAGGATCTCAAACAAAAGCGAACGCAGAAAACTCGTTACAAACACGATTATATCTGTTGGTTTGACCGAAGATGTGCTCAAAAAATACCCTCACCAATTGAGTGGTGGGCAGAAGCAGAGGGTTGCAATTGCAAGATCTTTGATTCTCAAACCAAAACTGATGATACTGGATGAGCCAACCTCTGCTCTGGATGTATCGGTTCAGGCGCAGATACTCAATTTGCTTATGGAAATAAAAGAGAAATACGGACTGACCTATATATTCATCACCCACGATCTAAAAGTTGTAAATCACATTTCAGATCAGACAATGGTTATGTATTTGGGCCAGATCATGGAAATAGGCAAAACGGAATACATTATGCAAGAGCCATTGCATCCTTATACAAAAGGACTCATGGAATCTGTACCAAAAATTGGTACAAGTTTTGTGGATTTTTCCATAAAAGGTGAAATACCAAGCCCATTGAATCCGCCTGAAGGATGTGTTTTTAGAACAAGATGTCCCATGGCTTTCAAAAAGTGTTTCGAAAAACCAGAACTCGTTGAAGTCAGGGGTAGAAAAGTCAGATGCCATCTGTACACAAAGGAGGTATGAGAAGTGTTGTCCCAGGTTCTTACCATTATGGAACTGCTGGATGACCCGAAGATCGATGGTAAAGCCGTGTGTGAATTGTTCAAAAGCTACAGAGGCGTTAAAACAGAATTTGAGAGAATTATAACCCCACGAGGAAAAACAGACATAGTGAGGATAACAATAGAAGGAGAAAATGAAAAAGCACCAGTCCTTGGAATCATTGGGCAGCTTGGAGGTGTGGGGGCAAGACCTCAGATGGTTGGAGTTGTGAGCGATGCAGATGGCGCAGTTGTGGCACTTGCAACTGCCTTGAAAATAGCACAGATGAGAGAAAAAGGCGATATCCTTGCGGGAACGGTTTACATAGCGACACATATTTGCCCAGATGCGCCGACAGTTGAGCACAAGCCAGTACCGTTCATGGACTCACCCATCGGTGTAAGAGAGGCTTTAAGGTCAATGTTAAAGAGAAATGTTGATGCCATTCTTTCAGTAGATACAACCAAGGGAAACCGCATTGCAAAGAAAAAGGGATTTGCAATTTCACCAACTGTGTTCAAAGGTTATATACTAAAAGTAGCAGATGATTTGCTGGATATATACGAAAGAGTTTGTGGAACAGTGCCATTTGTTTTGCCAATAACAATTCAAGATATCACACCTTATGGCAATGGAGTGTATCATTTAAATAGCATAATGCAACCCTGTACTGTTGTTGATGTACCTGTTGTGGGTGTTGCTATCACAACTGAGGTACCGGTTGCAGGTTGTGCAACGGGAGCTTCACATGAAATAGATATAGAACTTGCTTCTCGTTTTTGCGTCGAAGTGGCAAAATATTTCGGTAGAGGGCAAATAAATTTCTACGATAAAGAAGAGTTTGAAAAACTACAAAATCTTTATGGGGACTTGACTTTTCTTGTATCAGGAAAGGGGTGTGACGGATGAGCGGTAATGAACTTGACAACATAGGTGGGAAGATAAGAACGTTGAGACAATCCAAACAAATGACTGTCAGGGAACTTGCCAAACTGGCAGACGTTACTCCTGGATTGATAAGCCAGATTGAACATGGCAGAGTTTCACCTTCTTTGAGTACTCTCAAAAGAATCCTTGCAGCACTTGGAGAAACTATCATTTCTCTTGTTGAGCAGGATGTCGGTGAACAGGCTCTCAAGGGAATTGTTCGAAAAGAAGAAAGGCGAAAGGTTTTCGTGTCAAAGGGTCTCACTTACGAACTCATTTCTGCGAAAAACAGGGCTTACTCGATGTTCATTTCCTACCTTGAACCCGGTTATGATAGTGGGGAAAATTTCTATTCGCATGAAGGCATCGAATCGGGGTTGATCATTCAAGGATCAGTCAAAATATCAGTTGGTGACAAATCAATTGTGCTTAACGAAGGTGATAGTATAACTTATCCATCCACGATACCGCACAAATGGAGGAATGTCGGTAATGTAACTGCTGTGGGAGTATGGGTTGTAAGTCCACCCAGTTTTTAGGAAAAAACATATCGTTTGTAGAAAAGATACCCAGGGAGTGAAAAGGTTGTTCAATGCCAATTTTCAGATAATAAAAACAGGGATGGATGTTGCAATGCTCAGGCAAAATGTCCATGCTCAGAATATTGCCAATGCCGAGACACCGGGGTATAAAAGAAAATACGTGGTTTTTGAAGAACTTCTCAAAGAGTCTTTGAGATTACAATTAGCCACTACAGATAAAAAGCACATTCAAAGCACAGAAAAACTGCCGCAACCGAAAGTAGAGCAAGAAAAGAATTTCTTTTATAAGAATGATGAAAACGGTGTAGATATAGATTTTGAAATCGCTCAGATGACTGCAAATGGTTTGAGATATGAAGTTCTTTCAAGGTTGATGTCCAAGAACATAGAATATTACAATATAGTTTTGAGGAGTGCATGATAAAATGAACGAGTTTTTGATAATGAATGTCAGTGCTTCTGGGATGACTGCCCAGAGGTTGAGAATCGACGTAATTTCAAGCAATATAGCCAACTCTGAAACAACGAGAACTCAAAATGGTACGCCATACAGAAGGCGTGTCCCCATTTTCTCAGAATATCTGATGAAAGATGGGAATGTCAAAAGCAGTGGTGTCAGAGTATCGAGAATTGAAGAAGACCCATCGCCTTTCAGATTGATTTACGATCCAACACATCCAGATGCCGATGAAAATGGCTATGTAAGTCTTCCAAATGTCAATGTTCTAAGAGAAATGGTAGACTTGATAAGTGCACAGAGGTCATACGATGCGAATGTTGCAGCCTTCAATGTGACAAAAGCCATGATGAACAGCGCTCTTCAAATAGGAAGGGGATGATTGAATGATCGATAAGATACCAAACATAGGGCAAAATCCAGCTCAGGCAGGTCAGACTTTTCAGAAAAAAAGCGAAGCAGATTTTGCGGATATACTCAAAAATGCCATAGAGAAGGTCAACCAGATACAGAAAAATGCAGAACAGATGTCTGCAGATTTTGCCCTTGGAAAGATAAGTAATATACATGAAGTAATCATCGAAGCTGAAAAAGCTACGATAGCATTGAGATTGACAACGGAAGTTAGGAACAGAATCGTACAGGCTTACCAGGAAATCATGAGAATGCAGATTTGATTCAAATACAGCTCAAAATCTTCTGCAAATGCTGTTGCAGGCTCTGCAATGAAAGATGTCTTTTTCCTATTTCAAAATTCTTCTGGACATTCTCCGATAAAGCTTTTTTATCGAACAACAATTCACTCAGTTTTTTTGCTGCTTTTTCGAGCACGTCAACGTCAACTTTGTACAATCCTTCGCTCTGATCGTAAAAGACTCTGTCACCCAAGGATATGAAGTCAAACCCAAGAGGTGCGATATCAGCTTTGTAAACCGGATACTCAAAGACAACGAGTGGTTTTTTGGAAAAAACTGCTTCTATCAGTTGATTACCCCAGCCTTCGATTATTGAGGTATAAGTTACAGCATCTGAAATTGCGTACATATCCCAGAGTGAGTAATATTTCTCAAAATTGACAAACCTGACAGATTTGACTTTCCCAAATGCAAAGTGAGTTTGATAGGACATTTTTTTAGCTTTACTGATGAGCCTTTCATAATAATCCTTGGATTCATCTTCAAAGAATCCAGCAACAACAAAATGGACCTTACCTGGTGCGGTTTTGCAAAACTGTTCAACAAAATCCATCGCTATCTCTATGGCTTTTCTTTGTACAATTCTTGTGGCGTGAAGTATCACAAGATCTTTTTCGCTTATACCGAGCTCCTCTTTGAGACCTTTATTGTAATCGTCGATCAGCCATTCTGGTTGATCGAAATCAAAGACATTGGGTACAACTATGGAATCAATCTTTTTACGTTTGAATAATTCTTTCTGTGCAAGACTGTTGATCGTGATATGAAGTATCCCATCTGGAGGAAAATAATCTTTTAAGATCTCCTGTACAAAATGGCTCTTTGGTGAAGAGTATCTTTCTCTTTCCCAGTAAAAATCATGGTGATGTCCAACGATTTTTATCTTTTTCTTTTTCGCATATTCTGTTATTGCAACGGCAGCAGCCAGGTTGAAGCCAAGAGAGAGTATGTTGTTGACTATCAAAAGGTCCACAGGTGGAACTTCTGTTTCGAGCTCTTCCTGGATCTGAAGAACATACTGTTCAAACATATCAGAATTTGTCAATGGCGTTAACACAAAAAGGTGAGAGTTCACTTAACAATCTCGTGCAGGAATTTATGAACTGTTGCTGTGGCTACGCCCTGTTCCCAATCGGCTTGGGCAATAGAGAAGGTTATGTTGTTTATGAATTCACGGTTGAATCTGCTTACAATGTACTCTTTCAACAACTCTGCCATCTGTTTGCTGACCATACCTTCTCCGAGCAGGAAGACTTTGGAAGGTTTTAGAATCATCAAAAGATTACCAATGACTGTTCCGAGCATCTGAAAAGCCTTTGTGTAGTAACTCTCTACTGATTTAAAATCTCTGGCAGCTAAATTTCTGATCTGCTCTATGCTTTCTCTGTATTTTTCTTCTTCATTTCTTGCAAAATCTTGGAAATCTATCTTCTGGTTTTTATAAACTTTAAGCACTGCGTACTCGGACGCATGGTATTCAAGACAACCTGTTTGTCCACAGTAACATCTTCCGTCTGAAGAGACAATCGTGTGCCCGATTTCAAAATGTTGAGCTTGACCCTTTGTCCACAGACTTGCTCCTATACCTGTACCGTATGTGAGCACGAGAAAATCAGATTTTTCTGTTTTTGACAGAGCATAACACAGAGCATCTGTGTCGTTCATCAAAATAAATCTTTTAATTTGAAAGTCCTTAAGCAGAAGTTTTCCCAGATCAAGATCACTTACATTCATCAAATGGGAAATCACAATTTTGCCATTTTCGACTATACCAGAAGAGCAAACTCCAACACCAAGAAGGTTATCGCAACGAAGATGTTCAAGTACATCTTCAAAAGCCTTTGTGTAGCCGTCGTTGTTCCTCAAGTGCGAAAGGACTCTTAGACCGTGGGTCTTAAGTGGTTTCATGGTCGCATCAAACAGCGTACCCCGTACCTCTTCTCTACCGATTTTGACACCTATCACAGACCAGGCATGTGGGTTTATTCTCACAGCCTGGGATGGTCTTCCTCTGCTGTGGGTTATCTGATCAGATTGCAGTAAGCCTTCTTCTTCAAGTTCCCTGATTATATAGCTAAGAGTACTCAAAGAAAGATTTGTCGCGCGGGATATCTCCACACGCGACATTCTTTTGTGATCAAAAATGTTCTTTACAACACTCACCTTGTTTTTCTTTCTCAAAACAGGCGCTGGCAATTACTTCACCTCATTTTTCACTGGCGCCTGAAGCTGTCAACTATGGCTTTTTCAAGTCCCCGCTTTTACAAGCCGCTGGTAGTTGACCCCAGAAATACTTTCAAATAATTTTTGAGATTGACCGTTATTATGAAATTCTCTATCACGATCTTTTTCCCGGCTTGCCCCATCTTTTTTCGAAGCTCTTCGTCTTTTATCAATCTGATTATATACTCTGCAAGTTCTTCCTTATCATGTGCAAGATACCCGGACTCCCCGTGTTTTATCTGTATCTTTACACCGCCGGCAGGTCTTGCAACAACAGGTACATTCTTGTAAAGAGCTTCGCTGATGACCAGTCCAAAACCTTCTCTTGTTGCAGTGTGAAGTGCCACAGTTGATGCCCTCTGAATCGCATTGACTTCCCTGTTGCCCACGCCGTTCAGATTGGTGCAAAAGATTATGTCCTGATCTGTTCCTGCATACCTTGCAACCTTTTCAAAGAAAATCCAGCCTTCAGGATCATCAGAAGCCATTGCTGAAACAATCGCCAGCTGGACAGATGGCTCTACTTTCTTAACCATTCTGTACACATCTATCGCCGAAAAAAGATCTTTCCACGGATCAAATCTCGCAACGACGGTTATCAAAGGTCTTTTTGGGTCTATATTCAATCTGCTTAGTGTCTTTTGTACGAAATCATTATCCAACTGAATATTTTTTTCACTCAAAGGATCTATGCTCGGTGGAAAGGCAGTGCACTTATCGGTAAAATCCTGTGGAAAATATTCTTGAAGGTGAAAGATCATTCTGTCGTAATCTTTCAGATATTTTGTGAATCTCTCCCACACCGCTTTGTTTGGTGTTGAAAGATCTATATGGCATCTCCAGAGCCATTTTGCAGAAGGTTTCGTCTTTGCAAACAACCTTATCGCGGCTGGTTGTGGATCGTGAATCACTATTATGTCTGCATCTTCGCTTATTATCTGTGCATTCTTGCGACAAATTTCTTCGTACAGCTGCCATTCCTGCTCGGAGATCTCGATTTTTGCTCCCTGAAGTGTGTTGTGGAATTTTTTGGTGACATTGAAAAACTCATTGGGCGCTTCTATTGCATGCCACTCGGCGTCAATTCCAACAGATCTCATCAACGGTACCAGATTCTGCAAGATCTCCGCAACTCCTCCACCAAAAGCTGTTGCATTCACATGTACCACTTTTTTTCCTTTAAGTGGTTCTGCCAGCTTTTTTATTTTTTCGATTTCTCCGTTAATTATGTTTCTGTATTCTTCGATAGACCTGTCTTTCAGTTCAACTCTCATACCAAATTATTCCTCCTTTTACTTTAAAGACCAGCCAATCATACCCTTTATGTAGTATCTCTGCAACAGCAGGTATACAAGTATTGGAACGATCATAACTATTATTGCCGCCGAAGACAAAAGCCCCCAGTCGACATGGTAAACACCTCTCATCAGTGGTATTCTCTGCGTTGCAAGGAGTTTATCTGGAGAGTATATGATTATCAATGCCAGGAAAAAATCGCTCCAGACCCAGGTGAATTGCAGAGCAAAGGCAGATCCTATAGCTGGTAAAGCCATTGGCAAAACAATTTTGAAAAAGGTCGTTATATCATTCGCACCGTCTATCCTTGCGGCTTCCTCCATCGCTCTTGGTATGGTCACAAAAAAATTCCTCATAAAGAAAGTGATCCACGGGATACCCCATGCCGTATGGACTATGATCAGCCCAAGATAACTGTCTATTAAGTTCATGGCATTCAAAAGTTGAAAAATTGGCACGGCAATTGTTTGCTGTGGGAGAGCCAAAGTGATAACCACAAGTGTAAACAGCGGTATCTTCAAACTGAACCTGTACCTTGAAAAACCGTATCCAGCCATCGTACCGAGTATGAGTGGAAGAATCGTTGCAGGAACTGCTACTATGAGTGAGTTCACAATTCCTTTTGACAAAGCCGCTGTAGGGTGATTCAGGGCATTCACAAAATTCATAAAGCTCGGTGTGAATGAATCAAATTTCCACCACCCGTTCAAAAGTTCATCGAGTGGTCTTATCGCAGTCATAAAAACTCCGAAAAATGGGATTATCCATATAAAAGCAATAAGCCATCCAAAGAGTGTATAGAAAAACTTTTTCATACCTGATCATCCTTCACAGATCTAAGAAGTGAAAGTCCAACACTCATGGTCGATAAGGTCAAAATAACAGCCACAACAGCCGAACGGTTGAAATCAAGAGCTCTGAATGCATAGGTGTACATCTGCAAAGCAAGGACATTTGAAGCCCCACCCGGACCACCCATCGTTGCAATATAGACAATATCAAAAACCTTCAATTCCCACAGCAGGGTCATGGTCACAACAACTACTGTCACCGGTCTGAGAAGTGGCACAGTCACCTTCGTGAAGATCTTCCATGGTCCTGCACCATCAAGCTGTGCGGCTTCGTAGTAATCCTTTGGTATAGTTTCCAAACCGGCGGAATACAGTATCACCGAAAAACCCGTCCAGAGCCAGACAGAACCGAAGATCAAAGACAGTAAAGCACTATCTGGATGAGCAGTCCATGTCCTTGGCTGAACACCAAAAAGACTCAGAAGTCCATTCACAACACCGAGATTTCTGTCAAAAATGAAACTTATCATCACTCCACCAACGATCATAGGCATAACCATGCCAAGAAAAATGATGGATTTTATTATCGAACCACCACGAACATTTTTCAAAAACACAGAA
Source organism: Pseudothermotoga sp. (assembly GCF_031962025.1). Lineage (GTDB taxonomy): Bacteria > Thermotogota > Thermotogae > Thermotogales > DSM-5069 > Pseudothermotoga_B. The sequence goes on along the minus strand of NZ_JAVRKW010000015.1, from coordinate 2,084 downwards.
AGGAATAATCCAAGAATAACTGTTAAAGGCAGGTGAATCGCTATCCAGAGTAAATTATGAATAAGGGCTCCCAGGGGAAATCCCCTGGAAAAGCCCCTGATATCGAATATTTCCTTGCTCTTGAGAACATTCACGTAATTTTTGAACCCAACGAATTTTCCATTTGAATCAAGAAAACTCAACAGAACAGTTTTTACAACTGGATAGACAACAAAAATCAACAACAAAACTACAGCAGGTAGAATGAAAAACAAAACGTAATGCTTTCTGCTTTTCATAACTTTTTGTCACTTCTTTGGTGCCTTCTGCTGCAGTGTTTCTATGACATCGCTCAATCTCTGCGGCTGTACCCAGAGCAGTTTCAACTGATCCCAGAACGCAGGTTGGAACTCGCCTCCTATGGAATCATCCAGGTCTGGTAGAGCCACCACGCCCTCTATTATCTTGGCAACTTCTCTATCAACAGGCGGATAGTTTGAAAGATCAATTCCAACTGCCGTTGCTATATGACCACCCTGCTTTACCTGAACAGCCTGTCCCTGCGGACCAGTGAGCCATGCGATGAGTTTCTTTGCCTCTTCAGGATACTGGGTGTACTTCGGTACAAACACATAATCAGCACCAAAGACAACACCCCTTGCACCGGGCAGTGAGAAAACACCGAGATCGTTTGGATCATCAACCATACCGGTTATCCAGCTACCCATGAAATAAAGTCCATAATCTCCATTCCACCACTGTTTGAGAACAAGAGTCCACTCTGTTGGTTCACCAAAATACTTTTTTTCAAGCAGAAAAGTCAACTTTTCAAACGCATTTTTGACAATGTAGCTGTTCCATCTGACATTGCCTTCAATCAGATCAAGCTGTAGCTCTGGACCTCCAAAGGTTATCAAGAAGTGTTCTGTCACATCTGAAAGAGGCCAGCCGACGCCATCACCGCTTGCTATTGGTGCTTTTATTGATGGTATTTTTTTGATTTTTTCAAGCAGTGCGACAAATTCTTCCCAGGTTTTAGGTGGTTGCAATCCATACTTTTCAAAGAACGATTTTCTGTACCAGAAACCTGGTTTGACCTTTCCAGTGTAGGCAGCACCGTACAGCTCCTTACCGACTTTCACAGCATCGAGTGATCCGGGCAGGTACTTGGATTCGTCTATAACATTGGTAAGAGGCATGATGTGCCCTTTTTGTCCGTATTCTCTTATGAAACTTGCCCACATGAAAATGACATCACCCGGTGTTCTTTTAGCCGCAAACTGCGCGGGTAACAAATTTGCAAGATCCTCTGCCCTGTAAATCTTGTACTCGATCTTTATCCCTGTCTGCTTTTCGAACTCCTGAAGAACAGGCATGAACCCCTGCATTTCGGCTCCGGACCATGGACCAATGACGGTGAGTGTTACGGCACTCAGAACAGTCGCCAGTAGCGTTAAACAAACAACAATCCACCTTGACATACTACTCCCTCCCCTTGTGGTGTAATCTGATTTTTGTTGTAACATGAATTAATTCTATAGAAATAATACCGCAAGATATGAAACCTGTCAAGTCATACTCTTTAAATTTAGATCGTGCTCAAAAGACATCCTTCTAATGATTTGTGATAAACTAAAAAAGAAACCAGACAAAAAAGACACGCTGTAAAAAAATTTATGGTACAATATATATGTAATTCAAAAAACCAGCTGTAGTAGCTGATAAAAAGCAGATTCACAAAGAAATGGTCAAAAAATATAGCCGTGAATATTATTAAATACCACCTACATCACAAACGGTCTTTGAAAAGTCAATATTAAATACTTATCTCAGTGCGATGTACACAAGATTAGTTCATGTATACTTTCAAAATACTTTGTGAAAAGCCATTTTGAAAAATACCCACATTTCAAAAATGCACTTTCACCCAACAGGTTACGAATCAGCATCACAAAACAACAAAACCACAAAAATCGACTAAAAATTAGCCAGCAAATAACTTACTTAACACTAGGAGTCGAATTTTAGACACAAATAACCATCTATCTATGCTACTCCCAGAAAGGTACCGTCCGAATGAAGATACTCTCTGAAAGAGATGGAAA
>NZ_JAVRKW010000014.1:0-31524 GCF_031962025.1 Pseudothermotoga sp. | reverse complement strand
CTGAGGGTGTTTTTGAACTGTTCCTGATCGGATTTATCCAAAAGTTGCAAAGGTGATCTGCAGCCACCCATTTTAAACCCGCGCCAGTTCAAAGCCATTTTGAGCACCGGAATACTTGCCCCGTCTTTTAAGGCAAGGGAAACTTTAGTGAGTTTTTTCTGGGTTTCTCTTGCACCGTGGATATCTGCTTTTTTGAATTGCTCGTACAGTTTCACAAAGAATTCTGGGAACACCGCCGCAGGTCCTGAGACACACCCTTTTGCACCCATTTGAAGCACAGTCAAAAAAGCTCTGTCACAACCAACGACGGTATCAAAATCCTCCGAGGTGTCGTTTATCAGCGAAAGAACGTGTAAAAGATCCCCGCTACTGTCTTTGATTCCAACAACATCGGGATTTTTTTCATGAATCTGACTTGCGATCTTTGAGTTTATCCAGTTTCCCGTCAGAGCTGGGATATTGTAAAGGTAAATGGGAAAGTCCCTGACATCTTCCGTAACTTTCAGGAAAAAATCCACAATCTCATCCGGACGGTATTTGTAATAAAAAGGCGAAACTATTGCAGCACCATCTGCACCAGATGATTTTGCATGACTCAACAGTTCTTTTACTTCTTCGATTCTAAGAGCACCACAGTGAGCAACAAGTGTAACTCTTTTATCGACCGCTTTTACAAAACTCTCAAGTGCCTCTTTTCTTTCTTCCACTGTCAAAAGTAAACCTTCACCGGTTGTACCAAGGGCAAAGATACCATGAACACCTTTTGCAACAAGAAAATCAACGTATTCTTTTATCGCACCGTGATCAACCTGTGTCCCATCATCTGTAAGAGGTGTCAAAGCCGCAACTGTCACACCAGAGAGCCTTTTCATGGTAAACCTCCCTTCATACTGAATTATCATTACCACAAATCTACTCTTGATTAGTAACCCAGTGAAACTCTAAAATAAACGTTGGGATAATTTCAAAATGCGTTCACCGGCTTCTTTTAAAACATCAACCTCTTGGACTAATCCTAATCTTATATGATTTATGCCAGAAGGTCCATATGCAATACCTGGAACCCCCAAAATACCTGCTTGCAGATACATTTTCTCAATGAAAGACCAGCAATTTTCTCTTTCTGGTATCTGTACCCAAACGTACATTGCACCATGAGGCATACAAAATTCCATTCCAGATTTTCTCAAAAAATCCACTATTGTATCTCTTCTAAGTGTGTACTCTTTCTTGAGATTCTCATAGTAATCTTGAGGTGTATCTTCCAGGGCAGAGACAGCAGCTAACTGAATAGGATAGAAGACATTTGAGTCAACTTTTGATTTATAAAGTTTAAGTAGATCTATAATTTTTTCATCACCAACAACTGCACCAACCCTCCAACCAGCCATGTTGTAGGTCTTGGAAAAGGAAAAATATTCAATAGTTTTTGCTAGACCCGGATTGGCTTGTAAATAGCTTGGTGCTATAAAATCGTCAAACGTTATTTCACTATATGGTAAATCACTAATTACGATACAAGAATGGTCTTCAGCGAGAAGAGAAAGTTCTTTATAAAATTGCATATCAACTACTGTTCCAACAGGGTTAGAAGGAAAATTAATGATTGTTATCTTGATTCTATATTTTTCTAATTTTTGTGCAATTTCCTCAAGTATTTTTTTCTGGTTTCCTGCAGAATCATAAGTTAGTATTCTTGCTCCAGAGAAATTCGAAGCATCATAATAAGTCGGGTAACCTGGATCCGGTACTAAAACAACATCTCCCTGATTTATAAGAGCCTGTAACGCATTAAATACTATCTCTTTGACTCCAACTGTAATTAAAATGTTCTTTTCTGGATCTAGAATAACGTTGAAACGTTTCTTATACCACTTGGATATAGCATTTCTTAATTCGATAGATCCATCCTGCGGTGGATATGTATGGTATGAGGTTTCATACAATGCGTTTTTCATTGTTTCCACAACCCAAGGAGGTGTAGGACGATTGGGTGCACCTATAGAAAGATCAATAACTTTGTGTCCTGAAGGTATCCTTCGCAAATTTCTAATGAATAAAAATGGATCTGGTCTGAAATATCCAAGTTTTGAACTACCTATTTGATAATCCATATTTTTTTCCTCCTCTCATTTTCTGCTCTAATTTTCTTGAAAGAATTATCAATGGGTAACAAACGGAAGCAAAATATGCAGCAACAATAAGAAAAGCTGTAAAAGGATCGAGGGTTATCTGCATTATTTGTCTTGAAGTTCTAACTATCTCGGCCATACCTATCAAGGAAACAATGGATGTATCTTTTATTGTCAAAACTACCTGCCCAACAATTGATGGCATGGTTATTCGCAGAACCTGGGGGAGTATTATCAAAAAGAATTTAGTGAAAAATGGCATTCCCAGTGCTTCTGCCGCCTCAAACTGTCCTTTTTCAATTGCTGAAAGTCCGCTTCTGAATACTTCTGATAGGTAAACAGTACTGGTTATAGTGAGCACTAAAATTGCCGTTTGAAAACTTCGTAGCTCTATACCAAAATAAGGCAAAGCAAAATAAACAGCATAGACCAAAAGTAGAAAAGGAGAACCTCTGACAATTTCCACTAAGATTACTGAAAACTGAGAAAGCACTGGTATTCTATAGTATCTAACAAGAGCAATTACAAGTCCAAAAAACATTCCCATTGCAAGAACAAAAGGTATCAGAACCAGATTTTGTACAAATGCGCTTCCTAATCGAAGTACTTGTTGAATAAAAGATATATCCTGCATCATACTATTCCTCCACTCGCTTCTTATCAAGAAAACGATATCTCAAGAGATTTGATAGCGAACTAAGAACAATGTATATTACAAAATACATAAGCATCGGTGGTATAAAGGATTCAAAGGGTCTGTAAGTAGTTGCAGCAGCTTTCCTAGCCATATATGTGAGTTCTGGTATAGTCAGGACAGCAGCTAGACTCGTATCCTTTATGAGGTAAGAGAACTGGCTAATTAGAGGTGGAAGAACTACTTTGAAAAGCTGTGGAAATATTACCAATCTAATTGTTTGAAGCTGAGAAAATCCCAGTGAATAAGCAGCTTCGAATTGCCCGATGTTTATTGATTGTATCCCACCCCTTATGATCTCAGAAATATATGCACCAGTATTGAGAGAAAATGTTATAACAGCACTTTGAAAACGCGTAGGCATTATATTAAACACCGGGAGTCCATAGTGTACAAAGTAGAGTTGTACAAGTAATGGCGTTGATCTAATAAATCCTGTATAAAAAGCAAGCAAAATTCTAAAAAACTTGTTTCTCATGTTACTCAAGAAACCGGCCACTATGCCTATTAATAAAGCAAGCAAGCAACTGATACCTGCTATTTTCAAAGTTTCTAGGAGGGCTTCCATGAAATCAGGTAAATACTGAATCAAAATTCTGAAATTAAATGTCATGATTCTTTCTTCCCTTCCTTTAGAATTAAAGTTAGAGTATCTTGCTCAAAAACTCTCGGGCTCTTTCACTAGATGGATTTCTAAAAAATAGTTCCTTACTGGTGAATTCAACAATCTCTCCCTTGTCCATGAATGCTATTTTATTGCTTACCTGCTTTGCAAAACCCATCTCATGAGTAACTACTATCATGGTCATACCTGCACCAGCTAGATCTATCATGACATCTAGTACTTCTTTTATCATTTCTGGATCTAGTGCTGATGTTGGCTCGTCAAACATCATAATTTCCGGATCCATTGCAAGGGCTCTTGCAATAGCCACTCTCTGTTTTTCTCCTCCAGAAAGTTGATCTGGATAGGATGTTAACTTGTGAAATAATCCTACTCTCTTGAGAAGGGTTTCAGCTTTTTCGATGGCTTCTTTTTTTGGTATCTTTTTAACATGTACTGGTGCAATAATCAAGTTATCAAGGACTGTCAAATGGGGAAAAAGATTGAAGTGTTGAAAAACCATGCCAGTTTTTCGACGAATGTGCATCAGATTCGAATGTATTTTGACATCTTTTCCCAAAACCTTTATAGTTCCACTTTCAAAATGTTCAAGCATGTTTATACATCTGAGTAAGGTACTCTTCCCGGCACCGCTTGGACCACAGATAACTAGTACATCCCCTCTTTCAACAAACAAATTTATATCCTTAAGCACATGGTTTTTTCCATAGTACTTGTTAAGTTTACTTATTTCAACAACTGGTTCCACACAAGACACCTCCACATAAAATGGGGCGGACGGTGCAGTCCGCCCCAATAAACTCTTCAGTCTATTATAGGAGATGGGCTCCATTCCATACCGGTGTATTTCTTATAGATTTCCCCATATTCACCAGTTAGCTTTATCCACTTGATGAACCAATTAAACCAATTCACCAGAGAATCTGATTCAGGATCTTGTCTGAAAGCAAATCCATAAGTGTCTGGACGTACGTATCCTTCGAGAATCTTGAGCTCAGGATTGTTCTTCACCAATTCTATGCAGAGCATCTCGTCATCCATAACAGCATCTATCCTTCCTTTCTTCAGATCATTAAGCCATTCTGCCAAATTTTCATACAAAAATGGTTTCTTCTTAAGTTGTTTTTCAATATAATCAGCGTGCACCGATCCCATCGTTGCACCTATTTTCACTGATGGATCAGCTATATCTTTCCATGAAACCATCTTTGAATCTTTCCTAGCAAGTACCCTTATACCTGTTAAGAAGAAAGGATCAGAGAACCTTATTGTCTTCAGCCTAGTTAGAGTCATAGACATGTTTGCAGCTATCATATCAACTTTTTTAGTCAACAACGAAGGAATTAAACTTTCCCAGGCCATGTCATTCCACTCAATCTCAACGCCCATATACTTGGCCGCAAGCTCCATTAACTCAATTGTGAAGCCTGTTGGTTTGCCTGAAGGGTCTCTGTACTGCATGGGTACAGCTGTCATGTCAGTGGCTACAATTATTTTGCCTCTTTTAATTATTTCTTCCAATGTTGAGGCCGCAAACAAGAAAGCAGGAAGCATAACGACACTCAATAAGACCACCAAACCGATTAACCTTTTCATACCAGACACCTCCTTAAATCACCTTGATTTTGTGGATCAACATTTAACAAACTATATTGCATTTTAGAGCTCATATCCCAGTTTTTACCTGATCTTATTTGCAAAAATGCACTCTCACATCTGAGAACTCTCACCTCCTCAGCAGGGATAGTTGATGGAGAAATTCACGCACATACACTAATTTTTAATCCGCTTAACCTGCAAAAATGCTTGATCTCTTCCACATAGTCTCCATACACCCCATGGATATGATTGGAACCATAATTTGCTAAAAACTCATCGGCTGATATCTTCAGTTTTGCAAAAGCATGGGGCCATTCAACCTGTGTATTTCTCGCTTTTTCTTCGTTCTTCTGTTCACCAAAATCCAGAAATTCTCCTTTGATTACAGTCATGACATATTCTCCGTTTTTTCTAGTAAGCCGTCCCAAGGTAACTTCTCCAGGTGCCGCAATATGCCTTATAGAGGCTCCACCTGCCGGAAAATAGAAACTTTCCGGGTAGAGTTCTACCTTTGCAAGGTTTACAGCAGGATCATACGACTTCGCTGCGAAAAATGTCGCATGTTCTCCAGAATTACACAGATCAAAGAAGCCATCCTGCTCATCATAATGACGAACATCTGCAAACAAAACGGGTTGATTTGAGATCAACTTGAATATCTGCATTGTCAGAGCACCATCTGAATCTGCTTCTGTGGCACAGACGATGGGCTCTTTTGGACCATCGAAATCGTATGGATCGTTCATGAAAGCTTCTGTGAGGTCCATGGTGACAAAATGTTCTGTGAGTTCCGGTTGTGCTTTGATACCTGTGAAATCGAGCTCGAGTTCCTCGCACATTTTTTTCACTGCGTAATAACTTTTGATCTGCAACTGCAGTTTTTCCGGTGTGAGTTGCTTGCCATCGTAGTGAATTTTTTTCACCATTTTTTCAAGCCATTCTCTTGCACGTTTTGCATCCTGATCCGGTACTTTTTTACTTTTTTCGATGATCTCAAGCTGGTCTATATGTTCTATATCTATTCCAAATAGTTTGTTCCACAGGTCCACATTCGGCACTGCTGTGTACATACCCATTGATCTTCCACCAAAAAGACCGTATCTTTGACCCTTCAAAGTATTTTTTGCAGTTGAAGCCCTCACAAAAGCAAGAACTTTTTTCAAAACTTCACCTTGTTTCATATCTCCCCAGACTCTGTATGTTTGAGTACCATCCTGATCAAGTGCACCGGCAGCGGCGAGCATTCCAACCATACCGGGGTATTTTGGATTTATGTTTCCAAAAAGCAAAAATGGTGCGGGTGCGAATTTGCTTGCGATCACACTGAAATGAGGAAAAGCCCAGACTGCGTAATTGAAAATCGTCATCTGAGCACCTTTATCTCTCAGGAAAAGAGCCTGTTGTTTTGCAATCGATGGTTTGTAGACTATTTGGTTTGCCCTTATGACTTCTATTTCACCGGTTGATTCAAGAGCTTTCACAAGATCATCTTCGAATTTTCTGTTGATCTGAATCAACTCTCTGTGCACATATTCCCTTCCATCAGAAAAGGTGAGAATACCGACCTTTCTTTTCAATATTAACACCCCTTTCAGTGCATGGAAACGCATTCGTTTGCGTACATTCAAATAAAGAATAAACCAAGTAATAACAAAAGTCAATCAAAGAAAATCAAGACAAAAATGAGAAAAATGGAAAATCTCTAATTTATCCGGCGAAAATCGAACAAACTGGACATTTCTGCCGATTGATTGCCTTTATAAATGTTGTACAATAAAATCGGTAAAAGCAATTCCACAGTTTGTGCATAAAGAGGTGTGGTGTCTGAAAGTTACAATCAAAGATATCGCAAAAATTGCGAAAGTCAATGTTTCAACTGTTTCGAGGGCTTTGAACGGAAAACCCGGTGTAAGCGACGAATTACGAAAAAAAATACTTCAAATCGCAGAGCAAATGGGTTACTCCCCGGATATGACTGCTACTGGTTTGAAAAAAGGAAAGACCAGAATCGTCGGTGTACTCATACCAGACATAGCAAATCCTTTTTTCGCGCAAATTGCGAGAGGTATGGAAAAAGTCTTCAATCCCGTTGGTTATCATTTGCTTTTGTGTTCGACCGATGAAGATCCCCAGCATGAAGAGGAAAATCTCAAAACACTCATAAGCCAGAGAGTTGAGGGCATCTTAGCCGCACCTGTTGATTCCGGTGGAAACAGATTTCTTTATGAAAAGGTTTTAAAAAACGACATACCGCTGGTATTTTTTGACAGAATCGTACCCGACATCGACACAAGCTATGTGATAACAGACAACGAAGCAGGTGTCAGAGAACTGGTCGAATATCTTCACAAAAATGGGCACGAAACCCTTGGCATTATAACTCTCAGATCGAAATCTTTCACCGGCAGGATGAGGCTGAACGGTGCTCTCAAGGTTTGCAAAGAACTCAAAATAGAGGTCAAAGAAGAATGGATTTTAGATGGTGGATCCAGTCAGGAAGGTGCTTACCAAGCCGCAAGAAAACTCTTCCTTCTGAAAGAAAAACCAACTGCTTTGATTGTAAGCAACAATCTGATGATGCTCGGTGTCATGAAAGCCATAAAAGATTTGAGGTTGAAGGTACCAGAAGACATATCCATTGTCTGCTTTGACGACTCTTACTGGAATCAGATCTTTGATCCACCAATCACCTGTGTTGCTCAGGAACCGGAGCAGATGGGTTTAATAGCGGCAACACTGCTGTTGAACAAAGTGATACACGACGGAAAAAACAGCAAAACCATCTTAAAAGCTCACTTTATCGAACGCCAATCAGTTGCAAAAATATGAGGGGCATTACTGCCCCTCTTTGAATATGATTCCATATTCGTCCGCATCGACTATCATCGTTGAGCCTTCTTTGAACTCCTGCGATATGATTTTGTCTGCTATGGGTGCTTCAATTTCGTTTTCTATAACACGCTTCAAAGGTCTTGCACCCATTGCAGGAATATAACCGCGCTTTGCAAGATACTCTTTTGCCTGTTCTGTGAACAGAACATTTCTATTCTGCTCTTTGATGCGCTGAGCAACCTTTTCAAGCTGAAGTTCTACTATCTGTTTCATGTGTTCAATCGTCAGCGGTTTGAAAACTATTGCCGCGTCTATCCTGTTTATGAACTCTGGTTTGAAATATTCTCTCATTTCATTCTCAATCAACTCTGTCAGATCATTAATTCCTTCTTCAAGTGCATCAAGTATGTGCTCGCTTGCGATGTTGCTTGTCATTATTATGACTGTGTTTTTGAAATCAACAGTATTTCCCTTGCCATCTGTCAATCTTCCATCATCAAAGACCTGAAGCAGTACGTTGAAAACTTCCTGATGCGCTTTTTCTATTTCATCGAGCAGTACAACGCTGTACGGTCTTCTTCTAACCTGCTCGGTGAGCTGTCCACCTTCTTCGTAACCGACATATCCCGGAGGAGCACCGATCAATCTGCTGACGGTGTGTTTTTCTGTATACTCGCTCATATCAATTCTTATCAATGCATCTTCACTTCCAAAGAGAACCTCGGCGAGAGCTTTGGCAAGTTCCGTTTTACCAACACCTGTCGGTCCAAGGAACAAAAAGACACCATTTGGTCTTTTTGGATCTTTCAAGCCAGCTCTTGCCTTCCTGATCGTCTGAGCGATCACTCTAACAGCATCGTCCTGGTTGACAATTCTTTTGTGCAAAAGCTGTTCAAGGTTCATCAGTTTTTCCCTTTCTGACTGAAGCATTCTTGAAACTGGAATACCGGTCCAGAGTTCAACCACTCTGGCTATCTGGTTCTCATCCACGACCTTCCCGTTGCCCTCAAGTCTCACCGCAGATGCCGCTTCATCGATCAAATCTATAGCTTTGTCCGGCAAAAATCTATCTGTGATATACCTTGCACCAAGACGAGCTGCGGCGATTAGAGCTTCATCTGTTATGGTGACTTCGTGGTGTTTTTCGAATTCTTTTTTGATTCCCCTCAGTATTTCTATGGTATCCTCCACCGAAGGCTCACCGACCAGAATTGGCTGAAATCTTCGAGCGAGTGCTTTGTCTTTTTCAACATATTTTCTGTATTCATTCACCGTTGTAGCACCAACAACCTGCATCTCACCGCGAGCAAGTTCCGGTTTGAGAAGATTTGCCGCATCCACAGCACCTTCTGCCGCACCCGCACCCACTACCGTGTGAAGTTCATCGATGAACAGTATGTACTGTCCGGCGTTTTTTCTGAGTGCGTCTATCAATTTTTTCATTCTCTCTTCGAATTCTCCTCTGAACTTGGTGCCAGCTATGATTCTTCCCATGTCGAGTTTTAAAATCTTCTTGTTTTTGAGAAAGTTCGGTACATCACCGGCGACGATCTTTTGAGCCAAACCTTCCACGATGGCTGTTTTTCCAACACCGGGGTCTCCTATCAAAACCGGGTTGTTCTTGAACTTTCTTCCCAGAATCTGTATGGTTCTGAAAATCTCTTTCTCCCGCCCGATAACAGGTAATAATTTACCTTCTTTTGCCATCTTTGTGAGATCTTCTGTGAATTTGAAAAGTACGTCGACATTCTCGTCTTCAGCGGTTTTACCGCTGGTACGCAATTCTCTGATAGCCTCGTACACTTTATCTGGAGTAACACCTTGTCTTGAAAGCAATCTGTATGTCATCGAGCTTGGAGCCAGTATCATGCCCAAAAGTAAGTGGTCTGTTCCCACCTTTTCGTCTCCCATTCTTCTTGCTTCTTTGCGTGCTTCTTCAAGGACATGCCTTGCATCCGGAGTTATGTAAATCTGTCCAACAGAACTTGAAACAGCACCTGTCCTCATTCCATATCTGCTCACAAAAGACGATGTCTCATCCTTGAGAACATCTATGTTCACACCGATCTTTCTCAGAATATCCACAGCGGCATTATCGCCATCTTCAAGAATGGCAAGCAAGATGTGTTCTGAAGACATCTGACTCTGTGAGAATCTGTTCAAAATATCCTGCACAGAAGTGAGAACTCTCTGGGCACTTTCTGTATAGTCTTTGAAATCCAGCATCGTTTCACCTCCTAAATTAATGGGGCGGTTGCCCGCCCCATTTCTTAATCGATTTTCACATCCACTACTTTGGCTTTCTTTTCTTCACGCTTGGGCAGAGAAATTGTCAGAACTCCGTTTTCGTATTTTGCTTTTACCTTGTCCGGGTCAACGTAATCGGGCAAAGACAGCGATCTTTCAAATTTTCCATAGCATCTTTCAACGACTTTGTAGTTTCTATTTTCTTTCTCGCGCTCAAGCTTCTTCTCGCCGGTGATTCTCAATATACCATCTTCGACCTTTACCTGGAAATCTTTTTTATCCATTCCGGGGACTTCAACTTCGACGACTACCGAGTCATCTGTTTCGTACACGTCGATGTCTGGCAGGTACGAATAAGTTGCACTTCTGCGAGTCATTGGAGTGAAAAAGTCTTCAAAGAGTCTGTCGATTTCACGTTGAAGTTCTCTGAATGGTTTCATGAAATCTTCACGCCTTTCCAGCAACATGAAGACCCCTCCTTTCAAGAATTTTTATTGTGAACTTGATTGTTCTTTTCTGACACTTTCGTACAGATACTGACCAATTTTCATACTCTCCTGCTGTAATTCATCAAAGAGCATCTTGACTCTTGGAATATCATCTTTGTTTATCGCATCTCTCAGATCGTTGACCAGTTGTTCGAGCCTTGATTTTAGATCTGCTGGCAGTTTGTCTGCGTGCTCTTTCAAAGATTTGCTGACGCTGTAAGCAAGATCATCTGCTTTGTTCTTGAGTTCGATTTCTTCACGTTTTCTTCTGTCCTGTTCTTCGTATTTCTGGGCTTCTTCCATCATCTTTCTGATTTCTTCTTCTCTGAGTTTGTGCCTGCCTGTCACAACCATCGATTGTTCTTTGTTGGATGCAAGGTCTTTTGCGGAAACATGCACGATTCCATCGCTATCTATGTCGAATGTCACTTCTATCTGTGGCACACCTCTTGGAGCTGGTGGTATATCCACAAGTCTGAAACTTCCAAGGAATATATTGTCCCTTGCCATTGTTCTTTCGCCCTGATAAACTCTGACCTCGACCTCTGTTTGGTAATCTTCTGCTGTCGTGAAGATCTTGCTTTTCTTCACTGGTATTGTCGTGTTCCTGGGTATGATTGGTTCCATCAATCCACCTTTGACTTCGATACCAAGTGTCAGCGGTGTGACATCCACAAGCACTATGTCTTTTTCTTTTGCCTCTCCGGCTAGAATCGCCGCCTGAATTGCTGCGCCTATTGCCACAGCTTCATCCGGGTTCACGCTCTTGTTGGGTTCTTTGCCGAAGATATCCTGTATGATCTTGTGCACCATCGGGGATCGAGTCATACCACCGACGAGTATTACTTCGTCTATGTCTCTTGGAGACAATTTTGCGTCGTTCAGTGCTTTTTCAACAGGACCTTTTGTCATATCGAACAGGTCTTTCACGAGCGATTCATACAGAGATCTTGTGAGTCTCATTTCAAGATGCAGTGGTCCAGAAGCTGTAGCCGTGATATATGGAAGACTTATATCGGTTTCAAGTTTGCTTGAAAGCTCTATCTTGGCTTTTTCTGCGGCATCTCTCAGTCTCTGCAGAGCCTGTCTATCTTCTCTGAGATCAACACCGTGTTGTTTCTTGAACTCCTCAGCCATCCAGTCGACGATTCTCTGGTCAAAGTCGTCGCCACCCAAGTGGTTGTTTCCGGATGTTGCCACGACCTGAATCACGCCTTCTCCGATCTCGAGTATGGAAACATCAAATGTTCCACCACCGAGGTCATAAACAAGGACCTTCTGCTCCTTTTTCTTATCAAGACCATAAGCGAGTGCTGCCGCGGTAGGTTCGTTTATGATTCTCAATACATCGAATCCTGCAATCTGACCTGCTTCTTTTGTTGCCTGTCTCTGAGCATCGTTGAAGTATGCAGGACAGGTGATGACCGCTTTTTTGATCTTTCCATTCAGGTACTGTTCTGCATCTTTTTTCATCTTCTGCAAGATAAAGGCGCTTATCTGCTGCGGTGTATACTGTTTGTCGTCGATTCTCACCTTGTAATCGGTGCCCATCTTTCGCTTTATTGACTTGATTGTTCTCTCAGAGTTGAGAATCATTTGCCTTTTGGCAGGTTCTCCAACGATTATCTCGCCCGTTTTGGTAAAGGCGACTATTGAAGGTGTCAGCCTACCTCCCTCGGCATTGGGTATAACCTCAATTGAACCATCTGGCTTCATCCAGGCTATGACTGAATTTGTCGTACCCAGATCGATACCGACAACATATTCTCTTTCACTCATCGTTTCACCTCCTGTGAGTTTCCAACTTGATTATATGGATGATCAAGTGGTTTGTCAAGGGTTCCTTTGAATATTTGCTATATTCTAAAAATGACTTTCCATAGTATTTTTATTTGTATAAATATTTTCTCATATAAACTGTATAGCAATCGTTACTCTTGATTGCTACTAAACTCATCGGGTTATTCCTATAAATACAAGGCACGTTGCTGGTATAATTTTGTTATCCGAACAAGAGAAAATCTTGTTTGTTCATAAACCAAGGGGGTGTTTTAAATGAGAATCACGTGGTTTGGTCATGCGTGTTTTCTCATTGAAACCGGCGATGTCAGGATACTCACCGATCCTTTTGACAGCTCGGTTGGGTACAAAGTACCGAATGTGCTCGTGGATATAATCACCGAAAGCCATCAGCATTTCGATCACAACGCACATCACTTGATAAAAGGAAAGTTCGAACTTTTCAAAGACCCGGGAGTTTATCAGCTCAAAGGTGTGAAAATCACAGGAATCAAGACATTTCATGATTCAGAATCCGGTGCAAAAAGAGGGCAGAACACAGTTTTTGTTTTTGACACAGGAGACTTCAGAATAGCACACCTGGGTGATCTTGGACATGTTTTGAATCAGACTCAAATTGATCAAATCAAACCAGTTGACGTACTGATGCTGCCCGTTGGCGGAACGTTCACAACAGGACCGGCCGATGCAAAAAAAGTTCTTGATCAAATTAACCCTCATGTGGCAATCCCGATGCACTTCAAAACCAGGTACATCAGGTTTGACATAGCACCTGTTGAAGAATTCACAAAATTGTGCGAAAATGTAAAATATGTGGGCAGTAACATCATTGAAGTCGATGAACAGATTAAAAACCACAGCAGACTTGTTTGCGTTTTGAGCATTTGAAGGGAGGCATTCTGTGCAACTAAAAGTCCTATTTGATCAAGAAACAGTTCACAGAAAAATCAAAGACATGGCGCGTCAGATAGAAGATTATTACCGTGGAAAAACAGATTCTATATGTGCGATTTGCATTCTCAAAGGTTCTGTGCATTTTTTCAGTGAGCTGGTTTTGAACATCAACATGAATGTGAACTATTCTTTTGTACATGTTTCAAGTTACGCGGGAACTGAGTCCACCGGCAGAATAAGGGTCAAATCCTGGGTGGATGAAGCTCTGCAGGGAAAATACGTGCTTGTCGTGGAAGATATCGTCGACACCGGCAACACACTCAGATACATTCTTTCTTACCTTAGAAAGTACAAGCCGGCAGATCTGAAAATCGCAGCGCTGATAGAGAAAGAAAAATACCAGCACGGTGTACCGATCGACTTTGTCGGATTCAAGGTAGGGGATGTCTTCCTTGTGGGCTACGGACTGGACTACGAAGAAAAATACAGAAATCTTCCTTATATAGGGTATCTCGAGTCAACTACCCCCCACCTATAGAGGTGGTGGCTTGGTATAAACCATAGTTGATTAGCCGGGGTAGGGACAGTAGCCTGTACATAACAAGCCTGCTTAACATTGGCGATGAGCACCTTACTCCGAAAAGGAGGCTTATACACCATATGGTGTATGTGATTTCAAAATTAGAAAGGAGAGAACAGCACATTTTCCATTTTGCAGAAGATGGAGAATGCGCTGAATGTTGATGAAAAAAGGCTCCTTGATAGTGGCGAGCATGGTGATACTCATAGTAGTATTTTGTGTACTTTTCTCAATTCAGAAATTTGTCGATATGAGGGCTTCTGGTTTTGCACCACTTGAAAGGGAGAGCATTGTAAACAATGCGACCGGTTCTCGTTGAGGAGTTCTTGGATTCTGTCGAAGACAGTATCCTCAAAGTGATTCACGGTGAAATGCAGATAAATGAATTCATTGAGCTTGTGCAGGATAGTTATGAGTTGATATCAGATCCCATTCTGGAGGAAAAAGAAGTTTCAGAGAAACTCAGACAGCTTTTGGAGTATATCAAACCTGTTGATACAATAGATCAGCAAAGGGCAATCAAAAGACTCAAAAACTGCCTTGGAATGATAGAGCGTTTTCGACATCAGCATTTGATTTCAAAGCCAGACCCATCGAACGCAAAACAACCAGATTGCGAAATAAAGTATGCAAAAGGTGTTGGACCAAAGAGAGAATCACTTTTGAAAAAACTCGGTATTTTCACACTCCAGGATCTGGTTTTCTACTTTCCGCGAGACTATGAAGATCGAAGACGTGTGGTACCCCTTTCCCAGATCAAGATGGAAGAAAAGGTCACTACGCTTGGTAAACTCGTCAGCGTAGAGACCAAAAAAATCAGCTCAATCACGATAACCGCAGCGGTGCTCTCAGACGGCGTAAATCAGGTGCTGCTGAAATGGTTCAATCAGGAGTTTCTCCACAGAATTCTTCAAACGATGAAGAACAAAATGGTTTATGTAACCGGCACTGTCAAGCGCGGTCAGTTTGGCTCAGTTGAAATAATCAACCCGGAAGTCGAATTACAGGAAGGTTCACCTGTCCTTGAAATCCTGCCGATTTACCCATTGACCGAAGGAATCAGTCAAAAAGAATTGAGAAAAATAATGAAAGAAAATATCTCGTGCGTCTGCCATTTTTCAAATGAATTACCCGCTGAACTCGTGGAAAAAAGAGAACTGATAGACACACCTGTGGCACTTCTTGGTATGCACTTTCCAAAAAGTATGTATCATTTGAAAAAATCAATCGAAAGACTCGCGTACGAAGAATTATTCCTGATGCAGTTGGCTCTTTTACTGTCAAGAAAGACCTTCGAGGAAATCGGAGGTATTGCGAAAAACATACCGGGTAAGATTGCAGAAAAATTTATGAGTAAATTACCTTTCAAGCTGACTAGATCACAGATTCTCGCTCACCAACAGATAAGACAGGATATGACTTTGAGTAAACCCATGAGCAGGTTACTGCAGGGAGATGTCGGGTCTGGAAAGACCGTTGTCGCTCAGCTTGCAATAATCGACAACTTCGAGGCTGGTTTTCAGTCCGCTGTCATGGCACCAACATCCATACTCGCCATACAGCACTATCGGAGAATGGCTCCTGCCTTCGAGGATCTTGGAATAAAAACAGTTCTTTTGCTTGGTGAGACAAACAGCAAAGAGAAAGAAAGAATAAAACACCTTCTTTCAACCGGAGAAGCTTCTGTCGTCATTGGAACTCACACTCTCATTCAGGAAGATGTGAATTTTGCCAATTTGGGTCTGGTTGTCATAGATGAACAGCACAGATTCGGTGTCAAACAAAGAGAAGCCCTTGTCAGCAAGGGAAGAGCCCTCGATACACTGATAATGACCGCTACTCCAATACCAAGGACTTTGGCTCTGACCATCTACGGCGATCTTGATCTGACAATTATCGACGAAATGCCGCCGGGAAGAAAGGAAGTTAAAACCATCCTTGTATCTGTTTCCAAAATCGATCAGGTTTATGATTTTGTCAAAAAGGAACTCAGAGAAGGCGGTCAGGCTTTTGTGGTATATCCGTTGATTGAAGAGTCTGACAAAATCGAAGCCAAAGCAGCTACACAGATGTACAAACATCTCTCTGAGCAGATTTTCAAAGAATTCAAAGTGGGATTATTACACGGGAAAATGAGCCAGCAGGAGAAAGACAGGGTAATGGAAAGTTTTGCACTTGGAGAATTTGATATTCTGGTTTCAACAACGGTCATAGAGGTTGGTATAGATATTCCAAGGGCAACGATCATGGTGATAGAAAATCCAGAGAGATTTGGTCTTGCACAGCTACACCAGTTGCGTGGAAGGGTGGGACGCAGTGAAAAACAGGGATATTGTTTTTTGATTGTGGGAAATGTCTCAGAGGATGCTTTAGAAAGGCTCAGGTATTTCTCAATGACCAGAAATGGGTTCGAAGTTGCCGAATATGACATGAAGATTCGCGGTCCGGGTGAATTTCTTGGATTGAAACAGCATGGACTGCCGGAGCTGAAAGTAGCTGATCTTGTGAGAGATAAAGAACTTTTGTTCAAGGCACGTGCTGACGCAGAGGCTTTTTTGTTCAAGCAAAAAGAATACCCGTGGCTCTTTGAAAAAGTACAGAAAATCTATGGCGACAGGCTGAAGCTGATCAAAGTTGGCTAAGTGGTGGGTGCGGCAGGAATCGAACCTGCGGCCTCTTCCTCGTGAGGGAAGCGCTCTCCCCCTGAGCTACGCACCCATACGTGATAAAATTCTATCACTGTGGAGAAAGTTTTGCAAGGCTTTTTTATGGAGGCGAGCAAAATGAGAGTTTTGCTTTATGCCGAAGCCACAAAACTTATATCCAAATCGGGTATAGGCACGGCATACAAACATCAAATAGAGGCTCTGACCAGAGCAGGTGTGGATTACACACCTGACTGGGAAGACCGGTACGATATAGCCCATGTGAATACCATCGGACCAGGTGCAAAAACAGTCGTGCAGTACTGTAAAAGAAAAGGTATACCGGTGATATGGCATGTGCATACTACCGCTGAAGACATCAAAAACAGCTTTATTTTAAGCAATTTTTACGCCAGAATATCCAAAAGATCACTCAAGAAAAAATACGCAATGGCTGATCACTTGATTTTTCCAACGCATTACACCGAAAGTGTGATTAGAAAATACGGAATAGACGTACCGGGAACTGTCATATCAAATGGAGTCGATACGGCATTTTTCAAGAAAGACGAAAACAAAGCCCGAAAGTTCAGAGAACGTTTTGGCATAAAGGGTCCGATAGTTCTTGGAGTGGGTTTTCCATTCAAAAGAAAGGGGATACACGACTTTGTAGATGTTGCGCAGAAAATGAAAGATCTGACCTTTATCTGGTTCGGTGCCAGAATTACACCTGTGCTTCCAAAAGATGTGAGAAGAATTTTGAAAAATCCCCCGGATAATGTTATTTTTCCGGGTTTTGTATCTCAGGAAGAACTGGTGGGTGCCTATTCGGCTGCAGATGTCTTTTTCTTCCCAACCTATGAAGAAAATGAAGGAATAGTCGTTCTTGAAGCGCTTTCCTGTGAATGTCCCACCGTAGTTCGAGATATACCAGTATATGAAGGCTGGTTGCAACACGGAGTAAATTGCATGAAAGGTCATTCAAATGAGCAGTTTAGGAAAATCATATCAACACTCGTTTCTGATAAAAGCTTCGCCGGAAAAATCGCATCTGAGGGTAGAAAAGTAGCCCTTGAAAGGGATCTTTCTGAGATTGGTAAATTACTTGCTCAGACATACGAGTCTGTGCTGAGGCGGTGCAGAAATTGAAAAAAAATCTTGCCAGATCACTTTTAATCATCGCACTGAGTATCATCATAATAATATTAATAGCCGGTTTCACAGACATATCTTTAACAATAAAAGCTCTGAAGAACATTTCTGCAAAATGGCTGTTCTTGGCGGGTCTTTTGCTGATATGTGACTGGTTTGCTGAGGCTCTCACGGTGAAGATCTTTGCCGTTTCATATAAAACCAGGGTGAGTCTGACATATCTTTTCAAATCGACTCTGATTGGAAGTTTCTTTTCGGCGATCACACCGTTTTCCACCGGTGGACAGCCCGCACAGATAGCCTTTATGAATAAACGTGGTGTTGAATACGGAGAGGCAACAGCACTTCTTGTTTCAAGGTTCATCGTTTATCAGGTGGTCATAACGTGCCTTGGTGCACTTGGTGTGTACACTGCACACGGTATTCTCTCTAAGAATATCACCAAATTTGCCCTTCTTGCTTTCTTTGGATTTGCTCTGAACGGTGCAGTGCTTTTTTTCCTTCTGATTTTCTCAATAAACAGAAACCTTGTTCAATGGCTGGTAAAGACCCTTATAAAACCTTTGGCTTTTTTCAGGCTGATAAAAAATCAGGCTCAAACCGTGGAAAAAACGTTGAACCAGATTGAATTGTTTCACAGGTGCATGCTAAGGTCGATGAGCAATTTATTGCTTCTTTCTTTTGCCTTTCTGACAACATTATTTCAAATGATGGCAAGGGTTTCTATGACCTATTTTGTGGCAAGAGCCGTACACGTAAACTGTTCATATATAGACACCATCATGTTTCAACTGGTTCTTTTCCTTGTGGTTTCACTCATTCCAACACCAGGAGCAATGGGTGCTTCTGAAAGCGGGTATGTTTTGTTCTTCAATTTCATATTTGGTCCCCAGACTGTCGCGACTTTACTGCTGTGGAGGTTTTTCACCTATTACGCGAATATAATCATCGGCGGGCTGACAACCGCTCATGAGATAAAAGTTCTGAGCAGATTTGACTTAGAGTGAACTTTTTGAAAAACTGTGGTATAATGTAAAGTACAGATGACGCAAATATTGCAAGGGAGTGGTACCATTGGAAAGGGTGATCATCTTGCAGGTAAAAGATCGTGAGATTGAGATTACCACAGATACTCCTTTTGTGATAATTCTGAGAGATCTCATGTACGAAGGCGACTGGGGGTTGATGAAACAGGATTTCAACGACAAGGATCTCATAGTCAGAGAAATTGAGAATTGCGAATATCTTGAGAACCACGTGACCATTCTCGATGAAAAAGTGTATGACCCGATATGTTTTGAAGAATTACTCGAATGGCTGGAGAAAAAAGGAATCACACCGAAAAACTTCGTTCACGCTTCTTTAAACAATCTGTACGATCTTGCACTCGATTATGCTGACAAAGACCTGCACGAAGTGGCTTTTAAAATTATAAAGTACATACTCGAGGTGGACAAAAATTACGCTCCCGCTTACGAACTTTTCGGTTCTTTGATGCTCGAGAAAGGTGATTTTGAGCAGGGCATAAAATACTTGGATAAGGCTATAGAGATAGATCCATGGCTTGTTGAAGCGTATTCATCGCTCGGTGAAGCATATTATAGCCTCGGTGAATACAAAAAAGCGGCTTCTTACTGGGAAAGAGAGATAGAATACGCTCCAGACAACAAATTCACTTATTTTATGCTTGCAGAAGCTTACAGAAAAATGAATCTGCACGACAAAGTGTGCAATGTCTTTGAGAGATTTTTAAAAATCGATCCAAACAGCATTCTGGCGATTTACGAACTGATGGAAACATACAGAATGGCTGGCAGAGATGAACAGGCAAAGCAGATGGAAGAGAAAATACTCAAAATGAGACCAGTTTATGCAAGCGATGTGGAAGTCTGGAGTCGTGTTCAGCTCAAACACGGCAATTACTCTCTGGTAGAAGAAGTTATCAACAAGATGTTGGAGGAAAATCCCAAAGCAAAAGCACATCTCAAGCTACTGCTTTTTTTGGCGTACTTTAAACAGGGAAAGATCGAGCAGGCAAAACAGTTGATACAGGAAATGAAAGACCAGAATCTGTGGTACTTATATGGCAAAAAAGAACTGTTTTCAGAGTTTATGTCCGAGGAGGAGATGCGCATTTGTGGCATTTCTTGAGCTTTATCATCGGTACGGTGCTTGGAAGTTTCCTGAACGTGGTCATATATAGACTGCCGCGTAAGGGTTTGAGTATCGTCAAGCCGGCTTATTCTATCTGCCCGTCCTGCGGTGAAAAAATAGCCTGGTACGATAACATACCCCTGTTGAGCTATATTCTGCTCTTGGGAAAATGTCGAAAATGCAAAGCCAAAATCAGCCCAAGATACCCATTTGTAGAGTTTATTAATGGACTTTGTTATCTGATCAATTCCTACGTTGCTTCAAATCTTGTGGATTTTTTTGCACTGTCGCTGATAATATCCTGTTCACTCATCATCGCTTTTATCGATCTGCAGTTTATGCTGATACCTGATGTGACGCTGTTTCTCATCGCACTGGGAAGTTTTGTGCTCTGGATCACAAATGGTACAGTTGTTTATAACCTGATCAGTGTGGCAATCGTGACAGGACTTTTGTTGTTTTTAGGGTTTATCTACAAAGGCGGTCTGGGTGGTGGCGATGTGATTCTCATGGCTGCTTTCAGTCTCAGCCTTGGGATTATCAGTTCATTTTATACACTGATATTCGCATCTGTTAGCGCTATCGTCTATGCGCTGATAAAAAACAAAGGCAAAATCTCAATGAAGCAAAAAATACCTTTTGGAACCTTTTTAGCTCCAGCCGGATATGTCGTCTTGCTGGTTCAGAGGTGTTTGCACTGAAATTGGTCCTGATCTTTTTTGTCTTTTTTGCATTGATTTTCTTTTATTCTTATTTTCCTTTGAAATATTATTCTGTTGTGAAAGAAAACTGCGGGACTGTTGATCCACTGTTGATAATGGCATTGATAAAAGTGGAAAGCAACTTTAAAGAAAATGCGGTTTCACGTGCCGGAGCAGTTGGATTAATGCAGTTGATGCCTCAAACTGCTGCATGGGTGTCTGAAAAGTTTGACATTGCATGTGATATAAATTCTACAGTGGATAATATCGTTATCGGTATCAGGTATTTACAGTATTTGATAGATCTCTATGGCGGTGACCTTGACATGGCTCTGAGGGCTTACAATGCAGGTCCAGCGAGAGTTACTGCTCAAAACAATATTTCAGTTAATTATCTGTTCAAAATCAAGCTTTATCACGTGATCTACAAAATTTTGTACTTCTGGGTGAGGTGAGATTTTGAAAATTGCCACAGCACAGGAAATGCGAAACATCGACAGAATGTGTCACGAGCAATTTAACATACCGCCTTCTATACTCATGGAGCGGGCAGGTCTTTCTGTTGTGCTTGCCATTGAACAGGAACTGGGTGACATAACCAATACCTCTTTTCTCGTCCTGTGCGGACCGGGAAACAACGGTGGAGATGGTTTTGTCGTTGCAAGAGACCTGCTCGAATATACAGACTACGTCACCACCGTTTTTTTGGGAGACGAAACCAGGCTTTCTGAAGAATCAGCGGTCAACTTTTCAAGGTTAAAAGCCCTGGGCGCAGATATCAGAAAGCTCGGTAGTGATGTAACCATTAACGAGCTTGCCGAACTCGTGAAATCTGCCGATGTGGTTGTGGATGCTCTTTTAGGAGTTGGAACAAAAGGAGAAATCCGCGATCCTGTAGCAGAAGTCATAAAACTGGTGAACTTGTATTCCAAGTACGTCGTTTCTGTCGACCTGCCTTCTGGTCTTGAGACCGATACGGGTTCAGTCCTGGGGATTGCCGTCGAAGCGGATATGACGGTGACCTTTGGTCTTCCAAAACCATGTCATCTTCTGTACCCAGGCAGGGAGCTGTGCGGAAAATTAAAAGTGGCAAGTATAGGCATACCAAGATTTTTGCTGGAATCAAAACAGATCACAAGGCAGATAATAACAAAACAGACAGTCAAAAAGACTCTGCCAAAACGCATCAGAGATTCACACAAAGGCAGTTATGGAAAGGTGCTGGTCATAGCTGGTTCCAGAGCTTATCCCGGAGCCGCTGTTCTAACGAGTATAGCGGCTCTGAGGTCAGGCTGCGGATATCTTCAGCTTTTGACGTGCTCTCCTGTCGATACAATCGCCGTTACAAAAGAGCCGGGGATAGTTGCACACGCAGTGAACCACGATCATTTCATGAAAGACGACTCACAAATAGCCTTGAAAATGCTTCAGGATGCCGATGTCGTTGTAATTGGACCGGGTATGACCTGCAATTCTGATACATTGAACTTTTTCGAACAGATAATGATCAATCTTACAAAACCAGCAGTTATTGACGCCGATGGCATAAATTGTCTTGCGCAAAACCCACAGATCCTTCAGAAAGTTTCAGCTCCAGTTGTTCTCACGCCACATCCGGGAGAATTTGCAAGACTGCTTGGTAAAAATATCGATGAAGTGAGGTACAATTACAAATTAGCGGAAGAATTTGCGAACAGGTACAGCACAACAGTTGTTTTAAAAGGAGCAACAACCATAGTTTCAACTGTGGATGGAACGTTTTTCAATTTAACGGGAAACACTTCTCTATCCAAAGCGGGTAGCGGTGATGTACTCGCCGGCATGATAGCCGGTCTGATGGCACAGGGACTGACCGCAAAAGACGCTTCAATTTGCGGAGTGTATCTGCATGGTTTGGCTGCAGAACACTACAGTTCTAAAGAAGGCACAATGCTTACAAGCGAGCTATTAGATCTAATTCCTTCTGCAATAAAGGAGGTGGAAAATTGAGCGACATAGTCGAGAGGGTGGTTAGGGATTTAATCAGAAACAACCAGCTTTCAAGAGCAAGGGCTGTCTTGAGTCTTTTTCAGGATGAATATCCGCATCTCTTACTCGAGTTAGAGGCAGCCTGTGGCAACTGGAAAATGGTCTCCAAACTCTACGAGAGACTGTCCGACCAGCGCAAGGAAGAGTACAAAACCATGTATAAAACTGCCGTTGAAAGAGTCAAAGCAGACTACACCGAAGATGTGAAAGAAGCCCTCGAAGAGATCTCAAAAAACAATTTTGAGGGTGGCATGGCAATCCTCGAAGGTGTTTCGAAAGCCTATCCGGAACTTGCCGAGGCTATAGCTTTGAAACTCGAACTTGCAAGACGCAAAAAAGACAAAGCAAGGGCAAAAGTCTATGAAGAAGCACTGAAAAAAATCGACGCTTCTCATCCCTTGTTGATCTCAAAACCAGAGAAAGTTTCAAAGTCTTATGGCTGGGACATCGTTCTGCTTATTGCAATAATCGCGACACTCTGCGTGGCACTGACGGATGTTTTTCTCAATCTATCACAGAACAGCAGAATAACTGGCATGAAGACCGATATTGGTGAATTGAGAAACCGCATTGAAAATCTGGATAGCTCTGTTTTGGAAGTGAAAAAGGCTTTATCAAACCTTGAAAAACTTTCCATTTTAGAACAAAAGATCGACCAGACCAACCAGGAATTTTCTTCTTCTTTTGAAAAGCTACTGCAGATGGTCGATTCAATTAAGATAAGTGATTCTCAGGAATTGAAGGCACTAAAAGACACAATTACCGGTCTTTTGTCCAGCATGAATACCAGATCGACATTGACTTTATCGAGAAATTTGAATATGGAACTCACGAAATCTCTGTGGTTGTTTGGCTATCGACTGTACAGAGCAGGGTATTATCAGGATGCATACAAAGTGCTGAACAATGTTACAGAAATCCTGAAAGACACAGACTCTTATTTCAAAGACGATGCGTTCTATTACATGGCACTCAGCGCATATGAATCTGGCGATCTTGCCACGGGTAAAAAGTTGTTCGAAGAATTCGTGAGAAGTTACCCTGACAGCGAATATACACCGCATGCGCGATATTTTCTTGCAAAACTAAACGGGAGATGAAAGATGGCAGTTGATTTTCTTTCATATTTCATAAAAGCCCAGCAGTACACAATGCCCTTGGACTTTTATCAGATCTTCCACAGGCAGGCAAAACTCGCCGTTGAAGTGGGATTTGGCAACGGCGAGTTTCTTGTTTCTCTGGCAAAGCAAAAACCAGAGTACGATTTCGTGGGATTTGAAACATCGATAACATCGCTTGTTAAAATACAAAAAAAGATACACGCTGAATCGCTGAAAAATATCAGAGTGGCTCTTGTAGATGCCAGATTTGCCCTTAGAGAGTTTTTCAAAGACAACAGCATCGAAGAAATCTACATGAACTTTCCATGCCCCTGGCCCAAAAAATCTCATCAGGACAAAAGATTCACAAGCCAGGGTTTTGCTGAAACACTTGGGGCCGTTATGTGTATGGGAGGTACTTTTCAACTTGTTACAGACGTCGACTGGTATGCGGAGCAGATGAAAGAGATCTTTTTACAAACTGGTTGTTTCGATCTTGTCCAGTTCAGCGAAAATGACAGATCTGTCGTCGGAACAAGGTACGAGAAAAAATGGTTGTCAGAAGGTAGAAAGACATATACTCTGGTTGTGAAAAAGAAAGATCATATCAGTGTTCAAAGATGGACCTGGGAGGAAGAAACCATGCCCCACGTTCACTTAAGCGGTGTAGATGAGCAGAAAATTCCACAGCTATCCGGGGTAGTTTTCAGACATCAAAATGGTGTTTTTGTGGTGAAAAACGTCTACAGCCGGGAAAATGAATATCTTCTGAGAATAGTTTCAAACGAAGAAGGGTTCCAGCAAAGATATTTCATAAGCATAGAAAAAGAGAAAGACGGCTGGCTTGTAAAACTCGATCCGGATGCTTCAGCTTACAGAACACCAGTGGTGAGATTTTCAGTGAGAAAGATAGCCGAGGTGATCAGTTCTTGAGATTTTCAATCCTTGGTGCAGGAAGCTGGGGAACCAGCTTTGCAAAATTGCTCACCGAGAATGGACATGAAGTTCTACTGTGGGCAAGAAGAGAAGAATTAGCCCGGCAGATAAACGAAAACCATGTGAATCCAGAGTATTTACCTTCGATAAATCTTCCTTCGGCTTTGATTGCAACATCAAAAATAACTGAAATAGAACAATTTTCTGATATTCTGGTGATAGCCGTCCCTGTGAAATACCTGAAAGAGACCTTGCAAAAGCTCACCAGAGCGCCACAGGTTGTTATAAATCTTTCAAAAGGCATCGACAGTGATTTGAAAAATGTGAGCTCCATAGTCAATTCTTTGTGGAAAGGTGTGAATTATCTGGTACTTTCAGGTCCATGCCACGCAATAGAGGTAGCAAAAAGGCTTCCAACAAGCGTTGTCATCGCATCCGAGGATAAATATTCACTGAATCTGTTTCAGCACGCTCTGAGCAACGAATATTTCAGAGTCTACAGCAGCGAAGATGTCCTGGGTGTTGAAATCTGTGGAGCTGTGAAAAACGTGATAGCCATAGCCGCAGGGGTTCTGGATGGACTCGGGCACTGGCACAACGCGAAGGCTTCGCTGATAACCCGCGGTTTACACGAGGTAACACGATTTGGACTGGCTATGGGCTGTAAAAGCCCGCTGACTTTCATGGGGCTTGCGGGTATGGGAGATCTGATAGTCACCTGCACAAGCAGCTACAGTAGAAATAGATATGTCGGTGAGATGGTCGGCAAAGGAATGAATATACAAAACATACTCTCAAACATGAAAATGGTTGCAGAGGGTGTCTACACAGTCAAGCCGCTGTTAGAACTTGCACAAAAGCTGAAAGTCGATATGCCCATATCGCAGAAGGTATATGAAGTGCTGTTTTTGGGTAAAAATCCCCTTGATGCCGTTTATGAGCTGATGAAAAGACCACTGAAAATCGAAAGCCAACTACACTTATAAAAATGGACATTTTGCGATAAGCGCTCTGACAAACAAAAAAGCAAGAAAATTTTAGAAAAAAGTGCATTCAACCATGCAGTTTTTACAGTTAACAGACATCCAACAGAGATCTGAACATTGTGAATACGAAATATTCTATTTTCGTGAACAGATAACAATCACTACAGAATGGTGATAAAATAAAAGCAGATCAAAACAGGAGGTGTTTTTATGTTTGTGGGGTGCGTGAGCTCTTAGAATCAGTGAAAGAAGATGTAAAAGCCTATCTTAGGTCTGATCCTGCCACATCAAATGTGTTTCAACTCATCTTTTTCAACGCGGCTTTTCACGGACTTTTTTTCTACAGACTCTCTCATTTTCTGTACAGGTACAAACTCTATCCTCTTGCCTATCTTCTATATTATCTATCTCGTGTTCTGTTTTCCATGGATATCCACCCCGCCTGTGAAATTGAACCCGGTGTGGTTATAGACCATGGAATAGGTGTGGTCATCGGCTCCACCGCGACCGTTGGCAGCGGCACAGTCATTTATCACGGTGTGACACTTGGAGCAAAAAAGATCTGTTCGGGAAAAAGACATCCAGATATCGGGAAAAATGTTCTCATTGGGGCTGGTGCCAAAATACTCGGACCGATAAAAATCGGTGACAACTCAATAATCGGTGCAAACGCAGTTGTTTTAAAAGATGTGGCACCGAATAACCTTGTTGCCGGCGTTCCGGCAAAAATAATAAGGAGGCAAAAAGATGCTCAATCTGATAGGGAATACACCGATACTGAGACTGAAAACAGAGCCGAGAGTGTTTGTGAAACTTGAAAAAAACAATCCCTATGGCAGTGTGAAGGACAGACCGGCTCTGTTCATGATACAAGCCGCCGAAAGCAGAGGACTTATCAAAAACGGTGTTTTAGTCGAACCAACCAGCGGAAATACAGGTATCGCTCTGGCAGCAATTGGGGCATTCAAAGGTTACAGGGTGATACTCACAATGCCGGAAAGTGCGAGTATTGAAAGAATAAAACTTCTCAAAAGCTATGGAGCAGAGGTCATACTGACACCTACAGAAGAAGGTATGAGTGGAGCGATTAAAAGAGCTCTGCAGATAGTCGAGGAACTTGGTGCATACATGCCAAATCAGTTTGAGAATCCATACAATCCGCTTTCACATGAGCTGACAACAGCGCACGAGATACTTTCGCAGATGAATTATCAAATCGACGCATTCGTTGCCGGCGTTGGCACAGGAGGAACTATAACGGGAGTTGGAAGGGTACTGAAAAGACTCTACGCAGATAAGGTGAAAATAATTGCTGTAGAACCAGCTTCTTCTGCGGTCCTGTCAAAAGGAACAGCGGGAAAACACAGAATTCAGGGCATTGGAGCAGGTTTTGTGCCAAAAGTACTTGACCTTTCCGTGATAGACAAAATAGAAACAATTGAAGATAATGAAGCTTTTGAAATGATGAATTTTTTACTGAAAAAAGAGTCATTAGCTGTGGGTATATCAAGCGCAGCAAACATAGCCGTTGCCATGAAAATAGCCGCAGAAAACGAGCGTGTGGTCACAATTGCTCCTGATGGGTTTGAAAAATATTTGAGTCTGACCGATTTTTGAATTATCATAATGTTGGGATTGGAAGGGAGTTATGATTCGGTGTTTTTTCATAAAGAGCGCGAAAGGCATTCTTTGGTGATATCGTCACCCGCTTTGTTGTGCATTGATCTTCAAAGTTATTTCTGCAAGGACAGTGGAAAAGCTTATCTTTTCGGGGTTGAACAGATCATCCCAAAAATCGATCTTCTGATATCAGTTTTTGAAAAAAGATCTTTGCCTGTGATCTGTACTGTTCATGAACAGAACAGCGATAACATGCAAAGATGGTGGAAAAATACCATACAGGATGATCAGACAGAGCTTTGCGTGAATGGCAAAAACGCCTTTGTTCTAAAAAAGAACACCTATGATGCTTTTTATAACACAAAACTGGAGGAGTTTCTCAAAGAAAAGAAAATTGATCAACTTTTCGTAACAGGCGTTATGACTCATCTTTGTGTTGAAACGACAGTTAGAAGTGCTTTTGTCAGAGGATTTGATGTTTCAGTTGTCTTTGATGCGTGTTGGGACAAAGACGACTGGTATCACTTTTCATCCTTAAAGAATATGGCACATGGTTTTGCGACAATCGTGAGTACAGAGGAATTAATATGCGCATTGCAGTAATTGGTGCAGGTCCTGCTGGTGTTGCTGCGGCAGTTTTTTTGAAAAGATGCAATATAGATACCGTGGTATTCGAGAAAGACCAGATAGGTGGGTTGATCAAAAACGCGTGGAGAGTTGAGAATATACCTTTTTTACCAGCCTGCAGTGGAGAAAAAATAGCAGAAATTCTTGAAAAATCGCTGAAAGACTTTTCAATTCCAGTTATCTTCAAAGAGGTTATGCAAGTCAGTGGAAATATCATCACAACCAGAAGTGGATCTGAAAGATTTGATAAAATTCTTGTGGCAACCGGAACTGTACCAAAGAGAATAAAAGATTTTGAAGTCGATCAAAGGGTCGTTTACCAGTTTAAAGATTTACCCAAGGCTATCACCGATCTTGCCATATATGGTGCTGGTGATGCAGCTTTTGATGGTGCTCTCAAAGCTCTGGAAAATGGGATACCACGGATTCACATATTCAACAGGACCGATAAGATAAAAGCCATAGCAAGATTGCAGAAACTTGTGTTTGAGTCAAGCATCGTTTATCACGGCAACGAAGCCATAGTCCAAGTGAAGTCTCAAGATAAATTGACCATTAAAACAGTTAAAGATTTCTACAGATTCGATGCCTTACTCATCTGCGCCGGAAGAACACCGAACACGGCTCTGGTGAAAGACATAACAGAGGACATCCACATCATAGGTGATGCAAAAGGTGGTTACAGACAGATGAGTATCGCAGTGGGTAATGCGATAGAGACAGCAATGAAAATAGCGGAGGAGATAAAATGAAATTGATCGCTGAATATGGTAAAGAAGAATTAGCAACAGTCTATATTGCAGAAACTCACAGAGGTAATCTTGTAGAGTTCGTTCAATCTCTTCAACCACCATTTTCACGAAGCGAAAAGTGGGTTCTCATCGTCTCGACAATGAATGGCTGTCCTGTGGGCTGTATGATGTGTGACGCCGGTGGTTTCTACAAAGGCAAGCTCGATTCAGATGAAATCATGGAACAGATTGATTTTCTAATCAAAAGATTCTTCCCGGATATGGTCGTTAGAACCAAGAAATTCAAGATACAGTTTGCAAGAGTAGGTGAACCATCTTTGAATGAAGAAGTTCTGGTTGCTCTGCAAAAACTCTCAAAATACGAAAATCTCATACCTTCTATCTCAACAGTTGCTCCTGATGGCTGTGATACTTTCTTTGAGAAATTGCTCTCCTTGAAAAATCGCTATTACATTGGAAGATTCCAGTTACAGTTTTCAATTCACTCGACAGATGAACATCAGCGCGATGAGTTGATACCTGTTAGAAAGTGGGATTTTGCAAAGATAGCAGAATACGGTGAGAACTTTGTGGGCAAGAACGACAGGAAAATAACATTGAATTTTGCGCTTTCAAAACAGTCAAATGTTGATGCAAAAAAGATCATAGATTACTTCTCAACTGAGAAATTTCTCATAAAGATAACACCTGTTAATCCAACTCACAGCGCCATTATGAACTCAATCGAATCAGACATAGATCCTTCAACCGGTATGCCGATAAACCACGCACACTTTGTCTACCAGTTGAGAAGCCACGGCTTTGAAGTCATTCTGAGCGTTGGAGAACTTGAAGAAAACAATATCGGCAGTAATTGCGGTCAGTACATCAGAAAGCATCTTTTACTGCAGCATCATTCAATCAACGCGTACAAATACGTTTAACATACATTTCACGGCAAACCTGTATGGCGGCAAGCTTGCTCGATAAAGCAGAAAGATCTGTACAGGTAGTTGACTTACCTGAAATTTTTCTTGCGCTCATGTTCAGCACTTTTAAATATTTATATCCTTTAGTTTTTGCTGAGCCTTCACAATGGATTTGATCACCCTGAGCATTGAATTGAATTTTTCCTCTGCCTGCTTTAAAACTTCGTGTGTTTGAACTATATACTCTCTTTGCTGAGAAATGTTCGTCTCGGTTTGTTCAAAAGTTTTACTGGTTTTGTTGATCAACTCGGCATTTCTTTTGAGAAAATCGAGCATCTCCTGAGTGGATTTTTGAAAAACTGTGAAAAGGTTTGTCACAACCCTGAGATCTTCTATCGCACTCTGAACCATACCGCTTAACTGCTGTACTTTCGCGGTTATCTCTGCAGCAGCTTTGTTTGATTCACCGGCCAGCTTCTGCACCTCGGAGGCAACCACTGCAAACCCCCTGCCGTGTTCACCTGCTCTGGCAGCTTCAATAGAAGCATTCAAAGCCAGCAAGTTTGTCTGTTTTGCTATCCTGGTTATTTTTTCAACCATCAGTTCTGTTTCTCTAAAGCTCTCGAGTGTGTGTGAAGTTCTCTCAAGTGCACTGTTGAATCTTTCGCTCACCTGATCCAAACTCGAACCGGAACTGGACAGCTCTGAATGCATCTTCTGGCTCAATTGATCTACAGAAAAAAAGGCTTCTTTGAGTTCTTTGCTGTCCTGTGAAAATTGCTGTTGCATTCTTATGAGCTGTTCTTCCATCTGCATAAATCTTTGAATAGTCGAATTGATTTGCTCCTGAAGACTCAGAACGCGTGATACAAGTGCTTCATCCAGTTGATTCATAAAGCTGGTCATCAGATTTTCAGCGAAAAAAGCAGATGAAATCTTTTCAAAGGTCTTTTCGTCCATCGTATCACTTCCCGTAGAATTGATCTATCAAATCCACTCCGCATTTCAAATCTCTTAACCATTCAAGAAATCTTCTGGCACACTCTTTTTTCATAACCGCCCCATGCTGTGGTGTTATCATCTCAATTTGCTTTTTGCTGACAATATCTACCCATTTTCTACAGGCAGTATTTGAAGTCATATACCTTTTGTGAAACAGCTCCATGTTTTTCACGTGTGAATCAAAATCATCAGTATCTCGATACTTTTTCCCTTCAGGAAAAACACAGGCACCTATATCACCGGAAAAGAGTATCTTTGCCACAGGATCATAGAGTGTGAAATTCCCGGTTGAGTGAAGATAATGTGCAGGTATCAATTCGAGCGTATTTCCACTTTTGAACCTTATTGTATCGCCGTGATCTGGTATACCATAAACTCTTTTTTGATCATAAACACCAAAATGCGGCAGAAAACGTGTCCACAAATTTGAAATATACACCTTGCTGTTTTCGGCTATCGAAAGCCACAGAATGATGCCGCTTGTTACATCTGGATCCTGGTGCGTGTAAAAAATATGGGTTATTTTTGAAGGTTCAATCACCTCAGACACATTTGCCAGAACCCTTGGAAAAACATGTGCTCCACCCGGATCAAGCAGTACGGCTTCATTGCCGTCGACTATCAAGTACTGATTTGTCTGGATTATCTCTTCCTGTTTTTCTTCCCATCCAAGAAAATAGTATTTGTGTGTTCCATTGTCAAACAGCAAAGCGTTTTGAATCACAAAAACACCTCCTTTAAAAAAAATTATACCTTAAAGGCTTATCAGATTGGCTAAAAGAGCCTTTCTCAGTTAGGCAGTGAGTACAAAAAGTTTTTCGGTGTATCTGTGTTTTTGAATGCAAAAAATTTGAGAAAACTCACTTTCAAACACTTTAAAAAATTCAAGGAAAAATACTTTACTTTTCTGCCACAGATTAGATATAATTTCAGTGAGATTGTTCACATTCATCGTTTAACAGAATGTATCTGACTGCAGTACTTCACAGATCTACCAAAATTTGCAATCGAATTTCGCGCGT
>NZ_JAVRKW010000013.1:0-35633 GCF_031962025.1 Pseudothermotoga sp. | reverse complement strand
GATCCCAAAGATGGCTTACTCTCACCGGTTGAACTCAGTATATCAGCGGTTTTTTCAGTTCTTGGCGGTGTTCTACATACATTAACTAATTCAATTAGAAAGACAAAATCTGAAAAAATCCTGAGCAGTAAGTTGTTGAGAAAAACCCTTCTTCAGGAAGCATTGCTCGAATTCACCAAACTCGTCCTGAGTGGGCAAATTCGTGATGCATCTGGATACATTCTAAAAAAAGCGGTTGAAATCGTGCCGGGTGCACAGGCAGGAAGTTTGCTGACCAAGAAAAAAGACGTTTTTGTCTTTACAAATGTATATGGATATAGTGAAAAAATGGTTGGAAATCTGTTTTTCAAACCAGAAGAACTTGCTTATGGTATGGATGGTAAGGTGAAGATCATCAAAAATCTGCATAAGATCAACCAAGAAAATCTGACAAGCGAAAAAAGAGACTTTCTGTATTCTGATGAACGTATAGGCAAAATAAAAGCTCTGCTGTCGATACCAGTTTTGGTGAAAAACGAGATAGTAGCGTTTTTCAACCTGGACAACTTCGAAGACGAAAACGCTTTCACACAGGAATCGATACAGGTTGCTGAACTTTTTGCCGGTCAGGTCGGGTTGCTCTTTGAGAGGATGAGACTTGAGGAAGAACTCCAGGAACAAAGACGGATAATGGAATATTATTCATACCACGATCCTTTAACCGGTCTGGCAAACAGAAGATTGCTCGAAGAATTTGCTGAAAAAATTTTCGCGCTTGCCAGAAGAACGAATAAATCAGTTTGCCTGTTGTTCATGGATCTTCACAAATTCAAGCAAGTGAACGACAATTTTGGGCATTCAGTTGGCGATCGTTTACTGAAGATGATCGCTCTGAAAGCTCAAAACAACATCCGCGAAAATGACATCGTTGCAAGACTTGGTGGAGATGAGTTTGTTTTTCTGTTATACGATCTTTCTGACCAAGAAGTCGTCGCTTTTGTAAAAAGACTGCTTGCGGTGATTCAAGAGCCGTTAATCGTCGAAAATATTGCGTTCTCAATCTCAGCAAACTTTGGCATAGCTTTTTACCCAGATGATGGTGATAATCTTGAGACCCTTTTGAGAAATGCAGATATGGCTCTGTATTTTTCTAAGAAAAAAGAAAAACCATTTGCATTCTATTCACAACTGATAGAAAAATGAATATGACGCAAAAGTTACACAAAGATGAACACAGCACAGCGCGGCGAAGCCAAAACTGCTCTTACTTCAACTGTTTCTGCGGGTATGGTTGATTCTATAAAGACCGCACTACTGAACAATTCATCCAGCTTTGGTTAGATTATATTCTGACACACATTCTATATTTTTCACTCACAAAAACACTTCAAAATGGCAGAACTTAAATGTTAAAAAAACAAAAGCAGATTTTTCAGTGAGTAAACTGGCGGTTTGACCGCCTTTTTCCTTAGTGGGTATAATGAACGCAAAGGAGGTAGATCGAGTGCGACGAGTGGTTATCACAGGTATGGGTATAGTTTCACCAATTGGAATTGGAAAGGAAGAAGTGCTGAGGTCTTTAAAAAATTCAAAAATAGCTGCTGATGAAATTTCCAGTTTTGATGCGAGCAATTTACCGGTGAGAATAGCAGCAGAGGTAAAAGATTTCGATCCTGAAAAATTCATTGACAAAAAACTCGTTCGAAGAACAGATAGATTTGTTCATTTTGCGCTCGCTGCAACCAAGGAAGCACTGGAACAGTCAAAGATCGACCTGTCAGCTTTCTCGGAAAAAACAGCAGTTCTCATAGCTTCAGGCATGGGGGGATTTATAACTTTAGATACCGAGAACAACAAATTCTTATCTTCAGGAGCCTCAAAGGTCAGCCCCTTTTTAATACCAATGCTTTTGATAAACATGGCTTCTGGTATCGTTGCAATGGAACACGGTTTGAAGGGAATTAACTTTGCACCGGTGAGCGCCTGTGCAGCATCCGGTCATGCCGTAGCTATCGGCACCATGCTCATAAGGCACGGCTATGCCGATATTGCGATCGTCGGTGGAGCAGAGGCTACAATCGCACCACTGCCAATAGCCGGATTTGCAAATATGAAAGCTCTGTCAACCAGGAACGATGATCCCAAGAAGGCTTCAAGACCTTTTGACATAGACAGAGATGGTTTTGTCATGGGTGAAGGTGGAGCCGTACTGATCATCGAAGCTGAAGAGATAGCAAGGCAAAGAAATGCACATATACTGGCTGAAATAAAGGGATTTGGTATGAACGACGATGCATACCACATGAGCGCACCGGATCCAGAAGGTACAGGTGCTCAAAAAGCCATGCAACTGGCACTGAAAGACGCAAAAATCAATCCAGATCAAATTGATTACGTGAACTGCCATGCCACCAGTACACCTGCAGGAGATGTCGCAGAAGCAAAAGCCATAGAAAGAGTCTTTGGAAAACGTGTTTATGTTAACAGCTCAAAAGCCCTTATGGGACACCTGCTCGGGGCGGCTGCAGCCGCAGAACTTGTGATATCCATTCTA
Source organism: Pseudothermotoga sp. (assembly GCF_031962025.1). Classification (GTDB taxonomy): domain Bacteria; phylum Thermotogota; class Thermotogae; order Thermotogales; family DSM-5069; genus Pseudothermotoga_B. The sequence goes on along the minus strand of NZ_JAVRKW010000013.1, from coordinate 33,100 downwards.
CAGATGCACAACAATTTTGTTCATGCAATGCCAAACCTTGATACCTTAGATCCACAGATCAACATCAACGTCGTTGGTAAAACACCGGTTGAAGCTGAAATAAACAATTTCATGAAAAACTCTTTCGGGTTCGGCGGGCACAACGTTTCGCTTGTGGTCGGGAGGTATGAGGGTTGAACATCGATCAGATAATGAGGATCCTACCGCATCGTTTTCCAATGCTTTTAATCGACAGGGTCGTTGAAAAAACTGAGGATCACGTAATAGCGATGAAGAATGTAACTGCCTGTGAGATATTCTTCATGGGTCATTTTCCAAATTATCCAATTTATCCCGGTGTAATGATAATCGAAGGGCTCGCACAGGCTGCAGGCATCATGCTGCTCAAACCAGATCAAAATGTGATTCCACTGTTTCTTGGAATCGATGAAGCAAGATTCAAATCTATGGTGAGACCAGGTGATGTACTCACCTACGAAGTCAGATTGAAAGAATCAAAACTGGGTGTTTTTAAAGTCAGCGGTGTTGCAAAAGTTCAGCAAAAAATCGTGGCAACAGCAACACTCTTGGTGGGAGTGAAAAAAGATGAAGAACCGAGTGACTGAGTTACTGAAAACAGAGTACCCAATTCTCATGGGTGGCATGGCTTGGGCTGGTACACCAAAACTTGCGGCTGCGGTTTCAAATGCCGGAGGACTTGGAATAATAGGCTCAGGTGCCATGAATCCAGAACAGCTCACACATGCAATTCATTTTTTAAAGCAGTTGACAGACAGACCTTTTGGTGTAAACATCATGCTCGCATCACCTTACGCAAATGAACTTGTAGAAGTTGTCTTGAAAGAACATGTTCCGGTTGTAACTTTTGGTGCTGGAAACCCCGCAAAATACATACCATCTCTGAAGGAGCAAGGCATCGCAGTGCTGCCCGTAGTTGCCTCTGATTCGCTGGCAAAACTACTCGAAAGATCTGGAGCAGATGCAGTGATTGCAGAAGGCATGGAATCTGGTGGCCACATAGGAGAAGTTACAACGATCGTACTTGTGAACAAAGTAGCAAGATCTGTGAAAATACCAGTAATTGCAGCCGGTGGTATTGCCGATGGCAGGGCAATGGCTGCCGCATTCGCATTGGGTGCCGAAGGTGTTCAGATCGGTACAAGGTTTCTGGCTTCTGTCGAAGCAGAGATCCATGATAATTACAAAAAAAAGATACTGAGTGCTTCGATAAGAGATACCGTTGTGACCGGAATGAAACTCGGTCATCCGGCAAGAGTTTTGAAAACACCTTTTGCAAGGCAAATATGCGAACTTGAATCACAGAGCCCTCTTGAAGCAGAACAAGTACTGGTTGGCAGTTTAAAACGAGCTGTGCTGGAAGGTGATATAGACTCCGGTTCTTTCATGGCTGGACAGGTGGCAGGACTGATAGACCAGATATTACCAGTCAATGAGATCATATCAAAGATTTTTGAAGAATTCAGGCAAACTGTTCAAAAACTTCACAGGGAGGTGTTTCAATGAGAGCATTTATTTTTCCAGGCCAGGGATCTCAATATTCCGGGATGGGAAAAGATTTTTCTGTATATCCAAGGGCATATTTTTTCTTTGAAAGGGCAAGGGACGTACTTGGTATTGACATGTATCAATTGATGAACGAAGACGAAGAGATTCTCAAACTGACAGAAAATGCACAGCCAGCGATTTACCTTGCAAGTTATATAGCCTTCGATGAACTGATGAGAAATGGTTATGTTCCTTCTGTCTTAGCAGGACACAGCCTTGGAGAATACACTGCCCTTGCAGCTGCTGATGTTTACGACTTTGAATTGGGATTGTACATAGTCAGAAAGAGAGGAGAGTACATCTCACAGGCAATTTCTCCAGGAGAAGGAACAATGGCAGCGATCATTGGCTTGAAATTCAAAGAAGTAGAACAGCAAATAGCCACTTTGGAGGGAGTCTGGATCGCGAATCACAACGCCGAAGATCAGATAGTAATAAGCGGTTTCAAAGACAGTGTGAAGAACGCCATGCAACTGTTGAAAACGAAAGCAAAAAAAGTCGTTGAACTCAAAGTCAGCGGACCTTTCCACACACCTTTGCTTGAAAGCGCAAAACAGAAAATGGCAAAAGAATTGAAAGATGTCAAGTTCAGAAAACCTCGCTGGCCAATAGTGATGAACTGCACAGGGCGTGAAACGACAGATCCAGAAGAAATAAAAAATTACGTGTTAGAACAGATAACTTCGGCTGTATTATGGCACGATTCGATTTACAATATCACAAAAATGAATATCTTCAACTTCATTGAGGTTGGACCCGGAAAAGTTCTGACCAACCTGTTGAAAAGATCCTCACTGGTATCATGCCAGCATTTCACAGAACTCATATCACAAAAGAGCAAACTACAGATCGTACAGGTTTAGGCGAGGTCAGTATCCTCGCCTTTTTTCTTATAACCATTTTCAACACCATGCACAATTTTCTTGAAAAGAACATCGTATATCGGCTGTGTATTGAGAAATCCAGATACCACATAAGCCACGACTGAAACCAGCAACAGGGATAAAAAATGATCAAATGAACCGACAAGTTCTGCCGTCAGTATGATGCTGGTCAGCGGAGCTCTGACAACTGCCGTGAGATATCCTGCTATACCGAGAATCACAAAATTTGGAAGATAAAAATCACCTATGCTACTTACCATGGCAATCATTTTTGAATAAAACACACCTGTCATTGCACCAATTGCAACCATGGGCAAGAATATACCACCCGGTGCTTTTGAGCCATAACTGATCAGCGTGAAGAAAAATTTTGCAATCAACAGAATCAAAATGGTTTTCAAAGAAAATAACCCTGATAAACTGTGTATTACCAGCTCATGACCACCGCCGAGTATCTGCGGCAAAAAAATCATAAAAACCCATGCCAGAGCAGTTGGGATTAGAATATTCAACCACCTGAAATTCTTAAAGACATCAACAAAGTACAGCAATAGCCTTTCAAAAAGCGAACCTGATATTCCAACGATTATTCCAAGAACAATTATCAATGAATAGTATTTCAAAGGCAAGACATCCTTTAGCTGAACAAAGAATACCGGAGTCATACCAAAAATCATCTTAGAAGCAAAATCAGCGCTGATTGCAGCAACTGCACAATTGACAACACTCAGCACCGAAACGCTCATCTGTAGCTCTTCAATTGAAAAAGCTATTGCCGCCAGCGGTGCATTGAAAGCAGCAGCCAACCCGGCGCCTGCACTGATCGTTATGAGTTGTTCTCTATCAGATTTGCCGTTAGAATGCTTGTAAAACCAGTAACCAACCGAAGATCCAATCTGTATGGAAGGACCTTCTCTTCCAAGTGAAAAACCATTGAATATTGCAAAAATTCCTCCGACGAATTTGTAGAATAAAACCTTCAATGGATCGTAATCGATTTTTCTTGAGATCAAAGCTTTAACCTGAGGTATACCGCTCCCGCTGACAAATGATGCCCTTGTGGCAATTATTTTCAGGACAATGGCGGTCGGTATTGTCAGTATCATCCACAAAATAAACCAGTGGTTTGATACTATAAAAATCCTAAGTGCATCTATCTTAACAATACACAATCTATACAAAGCTGCAAGAATACCAGCCAAAAAACCAACAAATGCGCTGTAGAGTACAGTCACTATTCCACCTTCCTGGCAAATCTACCCAACATTAAAGAGTAACATTTGATTTTTTCAGCCAATTGACAATTTGACTGATTTCGCTCGCGAGATTTTCAAAGAAAAACTGCGAAATGGTTAGCAAAAAGGCAATTTTGATTGATAAACCATGATAGCTACCAATATCGATTGCATTTGCGTCAATACAAAAGGAGAACATATTTGACTCAATAGTTGATTTTTGGTATTTTTAAGATGAAATTGCTGGTCAATCGTTTGACTTATCATAAACAAAGCATAAACATCGCCATTTTAACTGGATATTTAAGGAAAAAAACCGTGGTTAAGTACAGACTGGCTCGTATTAAACGAGCCAACATAGAGGAGGTGTGTTATGAAGAATTTCAGGGTACTGGCCTTGCTATTATTGATACTGGTCAGCGTTTTTGCTTCAATTGGCATGGCAAAGAAACTGGTTTATGGTTATGTCACTCCCGGCCCGGACACATGGTACAGGAAAGACGTGGAAGGATTTGTCTATGCCGCAAATCTTGCCGGAGTTGAGGTAGTAGTTTTGAATTCAGATTATGATGTAGAAAAAGAGATCTCCAATATTCAAACATTGGTGAATATGAAAGTAGACGGAATGTGTATATTCTCCTTCAACCCAAATGGCGCTTTCATAGCAGCAAGAGAGTGTGCCAAAGCCGGTATACCCCTTGTTGTAACAGATAATGTCGGTGAAGTTCTGAAATCAAAAGATCCCGTCGTTGCATGTATCGATTTTAACTGGGATGCCATGGGAAAGGATATCGCACAGTACATCGCCACCAATTACCCGGGAGAGAATATCGCGGTTATCATGGGAAGGCTGGAACATGTTCCAGTACAAATGTTTCTCAAATCTTTTGAGCCTGCTGTGAAAGAACTGGGTAAGAACAAGATAGTCGCCATCAGAGATGGACAGTACATACCGGATGAGGCGGTAAAACAGGCACAGGACTTAATTGAATCCGGTTATAAGTTTTCAGTTCTGTTTGTTTTCAACGAAGAGATGGGTGCCGCAGTTGTCCGCATGCTCAAATCAAGAGGTCTGCTGAATAATCCAATAAAAGTCATCACAACAAACGGCGCACCTTATGGAATCGAATTGATCAAAGAGGGAGGAATCAAATACTCAATTTCGAGTTCACCTGGATGGGAAGGCTTCGTTTCATTCCTGGCTCTGCATTCATATGTGACCGGAAAGATCAAAGCACTCAGACAGTGGATTTTCCTGCCAATAACACCTATCACCCCCGAAACGATAGATGATAAGACCAAGGTTGTACCATGGGATATAGATCCAGTGTGGATCGATCTCACAAAACAGTATTTCCCAGAATACAAAGGATTACTGGATGTTTTGAATTAAGATGCTGAATAAGGGGATGGAATTCTCCATCCCCTTATTTTGGGAGCTGATTGTTGGTGGCTGAAAAAGACCTTCTTGTTGAACTCAAAAACATAGTAAAGATATACGGTGAACATACTGTTTTGAAAAACGTCGATTTTGATTTAAGAGCGGGAGAAATACACTGTCTTGTTGGAGAAAATGGTGCGGGTAAATCAACTTTGATAAAGATTTTGTCAGGTGCAATTTCACCGGAATCAGGAGAAATCTCGATTCTTGGCAAGAAAATGAAAGCTCTGACTCCAAGATTAGCAATCGAACTTGGTATCACAACAGTTTACCAGGATGCTGAAATCGTTGATTCACTCACAGTCGCTGAGAACATATTCCTGGGTAATGAGCTGGGTTCGAAAATACCACTCAAAGTAGACAGGCAAAAACAGATTGATGAAACTCAGAAAATCCTCAAAAAGCTTGGTATAAATCTGAATGCGGACGAAGTTGCCGCAAATTTGTCTACCGCAGAAAAACAGCTGGTTCAAATCGCAAAGGCATTGCACAGAAAAGCCAAAGTGATAATAATGGACGAACCAACAAGTTCATTGGGACTTGAAGAAACAAAAGCACTGCTTACCCTTTTGAAAAACCTAAAAGCGGAAGGATTAGGCATAATATATATCTCTCATTATTTGAACGAAGTGTTCGAAATAGCTGATAGAATAACCATTCTAAAAGACGGTGAAAAAATGGGTACATACCTTTCAAAAGATATTGATCTGAACACAGTCGTTAAGAAAATGGTTGGAAGAGATTCCGCACTGTTTTTTCAGCGCAAGCAGATTCCGTTAGGTGACATACGGTTCCAGGTTCGCAATATCACCAAAGAAGGTGTTGTGGAAGATGTCAGCTTTGATGTCAGAGCGGGTGAAATTTTTGGCATAGGTGGTCTGGTGGGATCTGGCAGAACAGAATTGGTGAGTTTGATATACGGTGCACAGAAACCGGACAGGGGCGAGATTTTCATAGATGGAGAAAGGGTTGTCCTCAGATCACCAATGGACGCGATGAAAAAAGGCATTTGTTTTGTCTCGGAAGATAGAAAAAAATACGGTATGTTTCTGGGAAGAAACGTGGTAGAAAATCTGATGGTTGTCAGGAATAAATTGTCAAAGAGACTTCTACTCAACTTAAATGAGGAACTGATGCTTTCAACCCAAACGGTCAAAAAACTTTCAATCGTAGTTTCAGATGCAAATCAGCTGGTTGAAGAGCTTTCTGGAGGGAATCAGCAAAAGGTAATCATCGGAAGATGGTTGCTGAATCCCAACGCGGCATTGTACATATTCGATGAACCAACAAAAGGTGTTGATATAGGTGCAAGGGAACAGATATATCAAATCATGCTGGAGCTTGCAGAAAACGGGAAGAGTATAATAATGGTTTCTTCAGATATGCCCGAACTTTTGTCCATGAGCGATCGTATAGGTGTTATGAGAAATGGAAGGTTGACTCATATTCTGGACAATAAGAATCTAAAAGAAGAAGATTTAATCAGGCTTTTCATTGGCGTCTGATCTCAGGAGGGACATGTTATGTCAGAGCAGGGTAATTCCAATCGAGTTTTACCGAAAGGTAAAAGGCCAGTGTACAAAAATCAGTGGTTTTTTCTGCTCTTAGCAGAAGTGGTCCTTGCAATCATCACCGGAACGATAAATCCAAGGTTTTTCAGTCTCAGTAACATCACAAACATTCTGGAACAAATTGCCGTGCTGGGCATACTCGCATCTGGTATGACCATTTTGATAATTTCTGGAGAGATAGATATATCCGTAGGTGCTAACATTGGGCTGGTTTCCTGTGTGATCGCTATGATGATCAAAAACGATGTCAGTTACCTGTGGGTAATTATCGTAGCTCTAACTCTGGCGGCTTTTGATAGTTTGCTGGTTGGATCGTCGTCTTTGATTTTCAGGGCACCATCTTTCATCACTTCACTCGGCTTTTTGAGTGTCTTTAGAGGAACAGCATACGCTATAACAAAAGGAGTATTCCAGACTATTTACGGAAAGTTCGAAACACTGGGTTTGACAAGAATATGGGGAATACTTCCTTTAGGGTTTCTTGTGGGAATTTCCATATATTTTCTGGCTCACTTCATCTTGAAATACTCCAAACTCGGCAGGCATTTTTATGCAGTGGGAAGTAATCCTGCGGCTGCATATTTATCTGGAATCTCGATCTTCAAAACTAAACTTTTGGCTTTTTTGATAAATGGATTGCTGGTAGGACTTGCTTCAATGATACTTTTGTCAAGAGTTGGTGCAGCTCAACCGACCACAGGTTCTGGGTTGGAGCTGAGGGCAATAGGTGCTGTCGTTATTGGAGGCACTCCTCTGTCCGGAGGTAAAGGTAATATACTGGGTACATTTTTCGGTGTTCTGCTCATGGGAATAATTTCCAATACACTCAACATGTTAAGAGTTAATCCATATTTTCAGGAGGTTGTCTTTGGAATCTTCATAGTGGCTTCGCTTGCTGTGAGTGCTTTCAGTATGTATGCGGGAAAGGGTATTTTCAAAAAATCCATCAAACGCGACAGGGAGGGATAGTTATGAAAATAGGGTTCCATACAGATGCTTTCAATTCTGCTGTTTTCAGTTTTGATAAGGCTTTACAATGGGCTAAAGAACACGATGTTCATTATATCGAATGCGGAGTTATCGATGGTCTTGCCTGGATACATGGACTTGGATATTTCCCTCACATTTCTCTGTCGGAGGATCCACTCAAAATGAGGGAAAAGATGTCAAAATATGGCGTCAAATTCTCTCAACTGGATGCCGCTTATCCTCTTTCCGGTAAAGATGGGATGTATTTTGGGGTTCAGTACGTCTGCAAAACATTACCCTGGGCGAAATTAGTTGGATGTGATAACATAGCAACCACCGATGGATTGCACAAGCCAGAAGGATTATCTGATCAAGAAGCAATGGAATTGATGAAAAGATCGTACTCCTATATTGTTGAGCTTGCTGAGCTTTATGGGATAAATATCAACATAGAAATTCACGGCTATTTCACAACAAAACCAGAGATGTTAGAGAAAATGCTCGATTTTGTCAAAAGCGACAGATTGGGACTCAACCTTGACACAGGCAATACTTTCATAGCCGGACAGGATCCAGTTGAATTTTGCAGAAAATTCGTAAAGAAAATAAAGCACGTGCACATAAAAGATGTCTCTGAGAGTCTTGCGATGAGTTTGAGAGGGAAAGATACTGGTATAGGGATAAGTCATTCTGCAGTTGGCGAAGGCGTTAATGCAGATAACATACGCAAGGTTCTAAAGATACTGAAAGACAACAACTACCAGGGCACCCTGAGCATAGAATGTGAAGGTAAAGGCGGGATTTTACTTGAAAAATCGTTGAATTGGTTGAGAAACACTTTAAAAGAATTGGATATCGAAGAAGAAAGATAAGGAGTGTTTCAATTGAAGAGACTGCAGAATTTTCAGATCAAAAAACTTCAGATAATAGAAAGATTTCTTGAGTTCAAAAATAAGAACCCGGAAAAGATGACCAGAAAACTTGATCTGTCCTGGAGTATATGGATGTTCGGACGTGAATCTTTTGAAAAATCCTTATACAGACTGAAGAACAACGGGATAAATTTTGTCGAGCTCAAGGGTGATAATTACACCGATGAGATTTCTTCCAATGTAAACAAGGTGAATGATGTGCTGGAAGATTTAAAGATGGAAGTGTCCGGAATATGTGGGCTTTACTCGCAGTACAACGACCTTTCAAGTTCAAATCCATACGTGAGGCAGGCTGCTATCGATTATGTAAAAAGGCAAATAGATTTTGCGCAGTCCGTCAACGGGCGGTATCTAATAGTGGTTCCGAGTGCTGTTGGTCGAACTAAGCCTGAAGATGATTACGAGCTGTATCGTAGTGTGGAGACTATGAGAATCTGTGCAAAGTATTTTGAAAGATCGACTGTCAAAGCTGCTATTGAACCAATAAGATCTGCCGAAGTCAGTTTAATACATACTGTAGATCAAGCTCTTGCATATATCAAAGCGGTGGATCATCCAGCGATATACTATATAAATGGCGATATTTATCACATGCTGTGCGAAGAAAGTAATATCGCAGAAGCCATAATAAAATGTTCTGATCGACTCATAAATCTTCACATAGCAGATAGTAACCGTGATGGACCTGGCAAGGGAATGATAGATTTAGATCTGGTCATAATGGCAGCTTATCTGATTGGTATGAACCAGCAAGGAAGGTTTATCACCTTTGAACCACTTGGTCCTTATGCTGATCCATATGTCTTAGCAAATTCTTCAGCCGACGAATCAGTGATGGACAATTTGGTTAGAGAATCGGTGACTTATTTCAGGCAGAGGGAAGAATTTGTCAGAGAAATGAATGAATCTGATATTGCTCTGGTTGTTCTGTAACATCGGGAGGTCTGATAGTGGCGAATCTAAAACAGATAGCCGATTTGACAAAGGTTTCAATCTCCACAGTTTCAAAGGTGCTCAACGGCAAGGGACGGGTCAGCGATAAAAAGCGCAGAGAGATTTTGAGAGTGGCTAAGGAACTCGGTTATACACCGGATTTTCATGCAAGGACGATGGCGAGAAAAACAAAGATCACAACAGTGGGTCTCATTGTACCTGACATAATTAACCCGTTTTTTGCCAGACTCACACGCGGTGTTGAAAAAGCATGTGGTGAGGACTCACTGGTTATCCTGATGGATTCATTCAGAGATCTACATAGAGAAGAGATGCTCATAAAGAATGCGAGATTTTTTGGAGTGAGCGGAATCATCATAGGAAATTCTCGCATTAACGATGATCTGGTCTTAGAGGTTTCTTCATATATTCCCGTTGTCGTTTTTGATAAAGACTATGATCATGAAAATGTCGTTTCAATCGTATTAGACAACTTTTATGGTGCGTATTCTGCGACAAAACATTTGATCGAGAATGGATGCTCAAATGTCATTCACCTTGGAGGAACATACGAGCTATACGTTTCACTTCAAAGACTTGAGGGATATAAAACAGCCATGAAAGAATTTGGATTAGAACCAGTCGCGTACCCGGTGGGATACGATGAAGATAAAGGTTATCAGCAGATGAAAAAGATACTCTCATCTGGTCAAAAGGTGGATGGCGTCTTTTGTATGAACGACCTTGTCGCGATAGGTGCTATGAGAGCCATTAAGGAGTTTTCTTTAAAAGTGCCACAGGACATTGCAATCGTTGGATTTGACGATGATGAGCAGTTATGCGAAGTTATATCTCCGTCTCTGTCTTCTGTTCATCAACCAGTCGAAGAAATGGGTGAAATATCGGCAAAACTCCTTTTCGAGTTGATCAAGGGAAACAAAAAGATAAACAGGTACATTTTTTCTCCCAGATTGGTTGTGAGACAGTCAAGTTCAAAGAGAAAGGAAGGATCTGATTGAAAAAAATCCTCGTTGTTTCGGCACACAGTGATGATCCGATCATAGGAATGGGAGGAACCATAGCAAGGATGGCTATGAAAAACTATGAGATTCTTGCCATCTGTGCGTGCAAAGATAGAATTCATGGTTTTGACAGGGCAATTAATATGCTTGGCGCGAAACCTGAATACCTTGAATATTCATACAGCCAGATCGACGAGGCAAAGTTATTTGAAGATGTGAAGAGAGTTTTTGAGAAATTCAACCCGGATGTGGTCTTCACGCACTGGCATACAGAGATACTGTACGATCACCAGGTGGTATCACAGCAAACAATCAAGCTGGCAAGGAAATTTGAAAAAGAAATCTATCTGTTTGAAATACCAGCTTCAAGTGTCGACTTTGATTTCGATGTAGCCGTGGACATAACAGACACATATGAACTCAAGAAAAAGGTCATTGAGATCATGAAGGATGCTTTTGATGAACGCGTTTTTTTAAAGGAGATCATGCCATCTATCATCTATCCAGCCGGTTTCAGAGGAATTCAGGTTGGCTGTGATTTTGCCGAAGTATTCAGGCATTTTGGTTCAAGGTTTCCACTATCTCCACTCAACAAGAAACTTATTGACGTAATGCAAATCTGAGGAGGTGTTAACATTGCCAGAGAAAATCAAACTCGGTATCATCGGGGCTGGAAAAATTTCACAAGTACTGCACATCCCAAATGCATATTTCTCTGAATACGTTCAACTCGTGGCGATATCAGACAAAGACCAGGAGAGATTGGATTTCTTCAGAAAAAAACTCAATGACGAGAAAATACACTTCTACACAGAATATTCAGTCATGCTTGAAAAAGAAGATATCGATGCCGTGGTAGTCGCTCTGCCAAATTTCCTTCACGCAAAGGCTTCACTTGATGCTTTGAGAATGAACAAACACGTACTGGTTGAGAAACCAATGGCAACTAATTCCCAGCAGGCTCTGGAAATGGTTCAAACGGCAAAGGAAAAACAAAAAATACTGATGACAAACCATTCTCAAAGATTTTTCCCTCATCACCAAAAAGCCAGAGAGATAATCGATTCAGGTCTGATTGGACAGATAAGGCTTGTGAAAACGATGTTCGGACATTCAGGTCCTGAAAACTGGTCCCCAAATGCCGCCTGGTTTTTCCAGAAGGACTCAGCGATGTTTGGAGCTCTTGGTGATCTTGGAGTGCACAAAGTAGATCTCATAAGATACTTAACGGGATTGGAGATAACTGAGTGCACTGCAATGATAGGGACTCTGGAAAAACAGGGTAACGTCGAAGATATTGCAAGCGCTGTTCTAAGGCTCTCAAATGGTGGCTTTGCGACACTCGATGCCAACTGGATCACAAAGGGTCTCGAGGAGAATTACACTGTCATTTACGGAGAAAGAGGCACCATAAAGATAGGACAAACAGATCCTTCGAGGATCGATATCTATCTTTCAAAACCTATCAGTTTCCACGGTCAAATAAGTCTCAAACCGCTGTTTACAAATGAAGATCCATACTGGAAGATGCCGGTCATAGACCATTTTGCAAAAGTATGCCTTGGTTTGGAAAAACCAATTGTACAACCAGAGGACGGAATGATAGCTGTAAAAATCGTTGAAAAGATCCTTGAATCATCTAAAAAAGGAGGAACAGTAAGGATAGATGGTTAGCGAAGCAGTCCTGTCTGCCAGGGGTATATGCATGGATTTTTCATCTGTAAGAGTCCTGCACGATGTAAACGTGCTGTTTCAAAGATCAAAGGTCTATGGCGTGGTTGGTGAGAATGGAGCAGGCAAATCGACCTTAATGAGAATTTTATCCGGTTTTTTGCAACCAACCCAGGGTGAGATCTTTGTTGAGAATCAAATGGTTCATTTAAACCCACTCAAAGCCAAGTCACTGGGTATAATACTCATTCCCCAAGAATTGAATCTGGTTGACAGTCTCAGGGTTTACGAAAATGTATTTCTCGGTAGCGAGGTCGAAAAAAGTTTTCTTTTGAACAAAAAAGCGATGATCGAAAAAACAAATGAGTATCTGAGCAGACTCCAGTTAAAAATCGATCCAAAACTCTACGTTTCTCAACTCTCACCGGCACAAAAGCAAATGGTAGAAATAGTAAAAGCAATATCAAAAAAGGTAAAAGTGCTGATCATGGATGAGCCGACTTCTTCTTTGAGTGAAGAAGAGATTTCCAAACTCTTCGAGGTTATCAGAAATATGAAAAATTCGGGTGTCACAGTTGTTTTCATCTCCCATAAGTTGAGAGAAGTCAAAGCAATTACCGATGAACTGGTTGTTCTCAGAGATGGTAGAAAGGTTTACGAAGGGCAAACACAGCAGCTCACAGAAAAACAGATAGCAGAACTCATGATAGGTAGAAAGTTGGATGAAATGTATCCCCCAAAATCTACACCTGCAAAAGAGGTATTACTGGAAGTGAAAAATCTCACCTCAAAAGATGGTACCTTCAAAGATGTGGACTTTAAGGTCTTCAAAAGAGAAATACTCGGTTTCTACGGTCTTGTTGGCTCCGGTCGTACCGAGCTAATGGAAGCGATAATAGGTATTAGGAAATTGCAAAGTGGTCAGATTTTGCTAAATGGCAAAAAAATCGACATCAACTCTGTACAGGATGCGAAAAGATCAGGCATAGTTTATCTACCAGAAGATAGAAAAACTGCGGGGATAATTCTTTCTTTGCAGGTGTTTATGAACACCACGGTTATGTCACTGGAAAAATTTTCAAAGATTTTGCTCAAAAAAAGAAAAGAAATAGAGACTTTCAAAAGCTACCAGGAGAAATTCGATATAAAAGCAAGAACACCTTTTCAACTTGCCAGAACACTGAGCGGCGGCAATCAGCAGAAAGTGGTGATATCAAAGCTCGTGCAAACAGGTGCCAAAATCTTCATCTTTGATGAACCCACGCGCGGTGTTGACGTCAATGCAAAACATCAGATTTATGAAATTATGCACCAGATGGTAAAGGAGCTCGATGTCACTTTCATCGTGGTTTCATCAGAATTACCAGAGATAATTGGGTTATGCAACAGAGTAATCGTTATGAGAAATGGAAAAATAGCTGGCTCTGTGTCTGGCGAACAGATCAATGAGAAAAACCTGATCTATCTTGCTACGGGTGTAGAGGAAGGTGGTTCTCATAAAGATTAAAACAGCTTTCAAATTGAACTTTTCAAAGTATCTCATTGTTTTCATTTTAATCGGTTTAATGGCTTTTTCCGGTATATTGAGTCCGGCATTCCTAAAGCCAAGAAACATACTGAACATATTCTGGCAGACATCGTACGTTGGTATCATCGCCATAGGAATAACCTTCGTGATGATAGCAGGTGGTATAGATCTTTCAGTTGGCTCAATGCTGGCTCTACTGGGTTCTGTGGCGATCCAGTCGGTGAACAGGTTTGGTGATAAAACATCTTCTGTGGTTCTTTCGATTGTGCTTACGTATGGTTTAGCGGTACTGCTGGGATTCGGTGTCGGATTGTTGACCACAAAAGGCAGAATACCTGCATTTGTCACAACACTCGGTGGTATGGCAATCTACAGGTCCTTAGTTTTGAATTTCGCAAATGGTGGAGTTTACATGACTATGTCACAGAAGTACACGAGTATAGGTATGCGGTTTGTCTTTGGGCTACCACTACCAATGATTGTCTTCATAGCCTATGCCGCGCTTGCCTATATACTGCTGGATAAAACAAAATTTGGCAGACACATTTATGCCGTTGGCGCAAATGAGACAGCGGCGCTTTATTCAGCCATCAAAGTCGATATGGTTAGAACATGGACATATGTGGTAAGCGGCATCTCCGTTGCGACATCGGCGATTTTACTATCTTCGATGATGAGCGCAATTAGTTCATCTTCGACGGGTAACGGTTTTGAATTGGATGCAATAGCCGCTGCGGTAATAGGTGGTACAAGTCTCAGCGGTGGCAGGGGTAGTGTTTTTGGAACTTTCTTTGGGGCTTTGATCTTAGGAGTGATAAACAACATGCTCGTTATGCTCAACGTCGCAGTTTATCTGCAGGGTATGGTAAAAGGTCTGATCATCATCGCGGCGGTATTGCTGCAAAATTTGAAAAAAGAATAAACCCCATGAGGGGTTATTTCAAGGGAGGTGTTTTTATGAGAAGGTTTCTTGTGTTCTTGTTTGTAGCAATGGTGGTGTTTAGTTTCGCCGAAAAGATCAGAGTAGGTGTGGCAATCCCTGCAGCAGATCACGGATGGACTGGTGGAATGGTCTGGTGGGCACAGTATGCCATCAAGCAGTACCAGAATGATCCAAACGTCGAATTTTACCTGGTGACAGCAAAAGAGCCAAGTGAGCAAATAGCTCAGGTTCAAGCTCTCATGGCAAAAGGCATTGATGCACTTGTGATCAACCCTTACGAATCAGCTCCACTCACACCGATTTGTGTTCAAGCATTCAGACAGGGCATTTTCACAGTCATAGTAGACAGGGGAATAAATTCTGAAGAGTACAACACCTACATTGCTGGCGACAACTACATGTACGGCTATCTCGCCGGAAAGTACATTGCTGAAAAGCTCAAAGGAAAGGGAAATATCGTAGTTATCAGAGGTATACCATGCAGTATCGACGATGAAAGAGTGAAAGCCTTCAAAGATGCCATAAGTCTTTATCCAGATTTGAAGATCATAGCCGAGCAACCGGGATACTGGAGCAGAGAAAAAGCCTTTGAGGTTATGCAAACACTTCTGACAAAGTTCTCAACAATCGATGCAGTTTGGACAGGCGACGATGATATGCTCCACGGTGTTCTTCTGGCGCTCAAGCAAGCTGGCAGAGACAAAAACATTGTACTGGTTGGTGGCGCTTGCGAGAAGAATATCGTCAAGATGATCATGGATGGCAACCCACTCATCGGTGTTGATTTCACTTATCCACCAAACATGATTTCCACAGCTATAAACCTTGCGGTAATGGCTCTGAGAAAACAGGATCTCAACGGATTCTATCAGAGAGGTATTCCAAGAAAGATCATTCTTGCAACAGAAACGATAACAAAAGAGAATGCAAAAGACTATTACTTCCCAGAATCTGTCTTTTAGAACCGGGGTCAGGCGCATGCCTGACCCTTAAGGAGGTTAAAGGATGAAAATCGGTTTTTTGACAGTTGCCCTTGGAAATACAAAGTTTGAAGAAATAGCAAAATGGTCTGGGGAGAACGGATTTGAAGCTTTGGAGGTTGCTGCCTGGCCGCTTGTGAACGAGAGAGATTTTTCATCAACGACCATAGACGTTACAGACTTCAATGAAAAGAAAGCCGAAGAGATTAAAAAATTACTCGATAAACACAACCTGTTCATATCTTCCTTAGCCTATTACGATAACAACCTCGATGCAGACGAACAAAAAAGAAAAAGCATCAACGAACATCTTAAGAAAGTCATAGATGCTGCGCATCTTTTGAAAGTAGAACTTGTCGGGACCTTTATCGGAAGAGACATAAGAAAATCTGTCGAGGAAAACATAAGTGAATTTGAAAAAGTATTCAAACCGTTGATTGCTTATGCGGAAAAAAAGAATGTAAAGCTGATGATAGAAAACTGTCCAATGGTGGGATGGCAAGAACCTGAAAAAATAGGCAATATCTTTTACTCACCTCAGTTGTGGAAAGAAATCTTCAGAATAACACCGGATTCTTTTGGCTTGAATTTCGATCCATCTCATCTGTTCTGGCTTGGTATCGATTATATAAACGCAATTGAGCAGTTCAAGGACAGGATCTTTCATGTTCATGCAAAAGATGTTGAAATAGACGACGATAAACTGCATGATCAGAGCATCTTTGGACATTTTGGAACCAATTTGCACGGCAAAAGCTGGTGGGTATACAGACTGCCAGGTTTGGGAGAAATAGATTGGCAGGAATTTATCAGAGCTTTGAAGAAAATCGGCTACGATTTTGTGATCAGCATAGAACATGAAGATCCGGTCTGGTCTGGCAGTGTCGAAAGGTCAAAAGCTGGTTTAAAGATGGGACTTAAGCATCTCAAAGAATTTGTAGATTGAAAAGGCGGGATATACCCGCCTTTGAATTTCAATTACTGACTGTTGGCTTCAATTTGACCGATCTTGTTCTTCATCTATTCTCAAAAGAGCGAGAAAGGCTTCCTGAGGAATTGTCACCTGTCCTATTTCTCTGAGTTTTTTCTTCCCCTCTTTTTGTTTTTCGAGCAACTTCATTTTTCTTGTTACATCTCCACCGTAACACTTTGCGAGTACATCCTTTCTGAGTGCTTTTATGTCTGCACGTGCGATGATCCTTCCGTGTGCCTTTGCCTGAATGGGTATTTCAAACTGATGGCGTGGTATCAGTTCAGAAAGTTTGTCAACCAATTTCTTTGCCACGGTGTATTCTTTACTTCTATGTGTGATCGTTGCAAGTGCATCAACAGGCTCTTTGTTCACCAGTATCGATACCTTTACCACTTCAGATTCCTCATATCCCATGAATTCATAGTCCATAGAAGCATAGCCTCTGCTCATAGCCTTGAGCCTATCGAAAAAATCTGTTATTATCTCGGCAAGCGGCACTTTGAAACTCATAACCACTCTGTTCTTGCCGGCGTTTTCTGTGTGAAGTAATGTCGCCCTTCTTTCATTTTGAAGGTTTGTAAAAATGTCACCGACATAATCTGTTGGAGTTATCACCGAGAGTTTCACAAACGGCTCGTAAACCTTCTGAATCTGATCTTCGTCCGGGAATTTGGCTGGATCGTTCACCAGTAAAGTCTCTCCATTGTTCAAAAGCACTTTGTATTCGACATTTGGTGCGGTTAGAATGACAGCCATTTCGTACTCTCTTTCCAACCTTTCTCTAACTATATCCATGTGCAGTAAACCAAGAAAACCACATCTAAAACCAAAACCAAGAGCAGGTGAATGAGTTGGTTCAAAACTCAACGCCCAATCATTCAATTTGAGCTTTTCAAGTGATTTTTTCAGTTCCTCATAATACTCAGGTAAGCCCGGAAACATTCCCGCATAGACCATTGGTTTCACCTGTCTGTAACCGGGCAGAGGAGAATCAACGGGATTAATTGCACTGGTGATTGTGTCACCAACTTTCGCGTGAGAAACTTCTTTGATTCCGGCTATGATATAACCCACCTCACCGGGACCGAGCTCATCAATTGGTTTCATATCAGGTGAAAAGATGCCAACTTCCACAACTTCGTACTTTTCATTTGTTGACATAATCATGATTCTGTCATTTTTTCTGATAACACCATCAAAGACTCTCACATAGACTATGACACCACGGTATTTGTCATACTTTGCATCAAAGATCAAAGCCTTGAGAGGTTTTGTTGAATCTCCTTTTGGGGGTCGAATTCTTTCTATTATCGCATCCAAAACTTCTTTGACTCCTTCACCTGTTTTTGCACTCATTTTCAAAATCTCTGATCGATCTATTCCGACAAGACTCACCAACTCACTGGCTGATTCTTCGATATTGGCATTGGGCAGATCTATTTTGTTCAAAACCGGAACAAGATCAAGGTCATTTTCAATTGCAAGGTACGTATGTGCAACAGTCTGTGCTTCAACACCCTGAGAAGCATCTACGATCAGCACTGCACCTTCACACGCCGCCATACTTCTGCTCACTTCGTAAGAAAAATCGACATGCCCCGGTGTATCTATGATGTTTATTTCATATTCTTTTCCACCATACTCATAAAGCACTTTCACAGGCTGCGCTTTAATCGTTATTCCACGCTCTCTTTCGATATCCATTTGATCTAAAAACTGTTCATGCATGATCCTTGGATCAACACTTTTTGTGAGTTCAAGAATTCTGTCAACAAATGTGGTTTTACCATGATCTATATGAGCAATAATGCAGATGTTTCTGATCAACTCAATATCTTTCAACTTGATCCCTCCTGGTTGATTCTATCACCCATTCAACAGGTATGGCTTTTGCTGTGCCGAGAAAACCCGTGATATCCTGCGCACAAAAAAGGGCATCACAAATCGCTTCGTATGTGCATTCCACAGCGGCTCTGAACAACAGATCAAATGTATCTTTTGTTTCTTCAACATACCCCTTTGCTGTTGAAAAAGCAATACAAACATCGCCACTCGAATGATACCCCGCCGCACCAAGCATTCCCAAGGCAAGAAAAGAGTGCCTTGCTATTCTCTTTAACTGCCTAGAATCAAGTGGCATGTTCGTCGCAATCACTATGATGATAGAACCATGCTCCTGTTTTTTCTCCACACCAGGTTTGACAAAATCTGACGCTTTTTTGCCCAAAATACACAGATCTTCATAACTTCCGAAATTCGCAAGTACCAGTGAACCCATAACAAAACCGTCTTTCAAAATCCTCGATGCACTTCCAATACCACCCTTGAAACCAAAACAGATCATCCCATTTCCTGCTCCAACGCTCCCAAGTTCAAAATTCTCCGACGCTGAATCTATAGCCTGCTGTATGTGTTCTATTTTCACCGCCGGGTAGAGTATGTCATTCAAAAATCCATCGTTGCATTCACAAACAACGGGATTCAAAGTTCTAAAACTGTATTTTTTACTCATGTAATTGACCAGTCCCTCGAATCCCACACCAACACTGAGCGTGTTGGTTAAAATCACAGGAGTTTCTATCTGTCCAAGTTCTTCTATCTGCATCAAGCCGGCGGATTTTCCAAAGCCATTCAGTATTGCACAAGCTGCTGTCACTGGTTGCTCAAACACTCTCTGCGGTACTATCGCAGTCACACCAGTCCTGACTGTTGTGGGATGGTCGCTGTAAAGTGTCACATGCCCGACTTTGATTTGTCCGACATCTGTGATAAGATTCTTTTCTGCGGGAGGTAGTTTACCAAAACTCAATCCCAGTTCTCGAAATCTTTTTCTCATTGGATCACCTCAAAGATATTATGACAGAAAGGAGATAAACTTATGAACTGTCAATCCTTTGAAACAGAATGCGGTTATATATGTGTATATGAAAAAGATGGCTATGTTACCAGAATAGAGTTCAACAAAAGATGCGATGGAAAAATAAAACAGGACATAGCAATTCAGATCGAAGAATACCTTCAGGGTAAAAGAGAAAAACTCGAATTTGATGTGATATTCTCAGGTACAGAGTTTCAAAAAAAGGTATGGACATCTTTAAAAGAAATACCTTACGGACAGACAGTGACTTATAAACAACTTTCTGAAAAGCTAAAAACCTCTCCAAGGGCAATCGGGCAGGCTTTAAAGACAAATCCTCTGCCGATATATTTTCCATGTCACAGAGTTGTGGCAAAAAATTCAATCGGCGGGTTCAATGGCGGTATACAGTTTAAAAAGATGCTGCTCAAGATCGAGGGGTGCGAGTTTTGAAAAAAATCGCATTTTTCACAGGCTTAGCCATATCTCTAACAGGTTTGTTTTTGTGTTATTTTCTGATCACAAAAGACCTTGATGCGCCAGAATCACACCTTCCAACCGGCTTGATCATGTTCTACAAGGACGGCTCACCTATCATGCTATCGAGAACTTTCTGGAAGAACCTGCCAGAAGTACCTGCAGTGCTGATCAACGCATTGATTTCTTCCGAAGACAAAAATTTTGCTTTTCACCCAGGTATTGATCTTGAAGGAATTGTAAGGGCAACTGTTAGAAATCTATTGGCATTTTCGATAAACGAAGGTGCAAGCACAATCACTCAACAGCTTGCAAGAACACTTTACCTATCTTTGGAACGGACCTGGCAAAGAAAGATCAAGGAAGCTTTTATCGCACTGTGGCTTGAAAGAGTGCGCACAAAGGACGAAATTTTGCAAATGTACCTGAACTCTGTTTACATGGGAAATGGCTTGTATGGACTTGCCAGTGCCTGTAATTATTATTTTGGAAAAGATCTCTCAAATGTGAATCTGCAGGAAAGTGCCATTCTCGTGGGAATAATAAGATCTCCTGAAAATTACAATCCACTTAAAAACCCCGAGCTTTCCAAGAAGAAGGCGAAAACAGTTTTAACAGCGATGTTGAAGGAAGGATATCTGACCTTGGAACAGTACAACGAACAATTACCGCTTATAGATAAGCTCACCTTTGTCGAAAAACAGAACAGGAATCTGGATGAAGAAGTTTTCTGGAGAGTTGTGAGAGAACTGAACTCAATTGGTTTTGGCTTGAATGAAGTCAGGCAGGGCTATCGCATCTACACAACACTTGACCCGCTATTGATGAGAAATTCTGTACAGTTAGAACAAAATACGGTCCTGGAAGCCATAGATCCTTTCAGTGGTGCTGTGCTTGCATACAGAGGTATCGGTTTAACATACCCTGAGGGCAAAAGGCAAATCGGTTCGGCTATAAAACCTCTGTATTATTATCTGGCACTGCTGGAAGGCTGGAGCCTGAACAGCCAGCTGACTGATTTACCAATCAAAATCGGTGACTGGACACCTGAGAATTTCGATAAACAGTACAAAGGATCTGTTACCATGGCACAGGCTCTCATAGAATCGAGAAACATACCTTCTGTGAATCTGTTCATGCAGCTTGGCATGGATAAAGTCGTTGAGTTTCTTCAAAAAGAGATGAAGCTCAATGGATATTATCCAAATGACTTGACAATCTCTCTTGGTACAATCGAAACCGCTCCAGAAGAGATTTTAAAGTGTTATGCAGCCATTTTCAACGGCGGTGTGGTTCTCCAGCCTTACATAATAGACTCAATTCAAGATCCATACGGCAGGATTATCTACAAAGCATTTCCAAAGATTTTGAGTGTCATAAGGAGCAGAAAAAACAGTACGATAGCCGCAAGCTCATTACTTTTGAGTGTTATGAAACGCGTAGTCGATCAGGGAACAGGTGTTTATGCAAGGCAAAAAGTACCGGTTGCTGGTAAAACTGGTACTTCAGAAAAAACAGCGTGGTTCATCGGTGGAGATAGTCAGATAATTCTGGCAGTAGCGGTAGATGGCAAAAATCTCACAGGCGGAGTCAACGCAGCGCCGATATGGGCTAAGATCATCTCATCTTATCCGTACAAAGGTATCTTACCAGACTGGAAAGTTCAACCATCTCAATCAGACAAGAATACCTACGTTATGCCAACACTGGATGTCGAAAGGATCCTTCAATTGATAGTTGAAGGAAAATTAACACTCGATTCTCTTTTGAAACTGACAGAACAGATGAGCAACTCGATGGTGCTCGATCTTTTGAGCGCATTGAACCAGAGTTCACCTGACCTTGCAAAAGATCTATGGGAAAAAATAAAAGACACTCGTTCCTGGTGATCAAAAACCATTTATTTGATAGCTCCAACGGTTATACCCTGCAAAAAATATCTCTGGAATGCGAAAAAGACTATGAGCATGGGTATTGCGGCATAAGTCGCACTTGCCATGTGTAGCGCATATTCCATCGGGATTTCTTCGCGTATCATCACAAGACCGGCTTGAAGTGTCTTCATCGCTGTCGTGTTTGTGACAATCAGGGGCCACAAAAAATCGTTCCATTCGTTGACAAAGGTGAAGATACCAAGAACCGCTATCGCTGGTTTTGATATTGGAAAGATGATCTTCCAGAATGTTTGAAATTCACCTGCTCCATCAATTCTGGCAGCTTCGATGATTTCATCCGGTAGAGTTACCATGAACTGTCTCATCAAAAACACGCCAAATGGTGCCGCCAAGCTCGGCAGAATCAAACCCCAGTAAGTGTTTATCATCCTCAAGTTGGAAACTATTATGTACAAAGGTATCAGTGTAACCTGGTTGGGTATCATCATTGAGGCGATGTAAATCCAGAAAAACAATTTTGCACCGGGGAATTTCTTTTTCGCGATTGCATATCCTGCCATCGCACACAGTATTATTCTAAATAATGTGACAGAACCTGCGACTATCAGACTGTTGAGTGTCCATCTGAGAATATACGGTCTTTGAAACAGCTTTATGAAATTGACAAATGTCGGATTTTTGGGAAAGATCTCCGGAGGAAATTTCAGAACCAGTGCAGGTGGTTTGAGAGCAGTTACAACCATCCAGTAAAGCGGTATAAAAGCCATCAATCCGAGTACGGACAGTATGATCAGTGAAATCACATTCTTGATCAACTTCGAACGGTTGATTTTAGCCATCAGATCACCTCAGTACTGAACATTTGATCCAAGCCACTTAAACTGAATTATCCCTAAACCCACCAAAATCACAAACATTACCATGGACATTGCAGAGGCTAAACCCAGATTGTAATCCCTAAACGCCGTTGTGTAGACAAGATATGCAACGGTAATCGTTGAAAATTCTGGTCCTCCCTGGGTCATGACGTATATGTTCGAAAAAGTTTGAAAATTTGAGATGGTACCCATGACAAGCGCATACAAAATGGTTGGTTTTAGCAATGGAACAGTTATTTTGACAAAGATTTTCCAGGAATTAGCCCCCTCTATCTTTGCCGCTTCAAAGTAGTACTCTGGTATAGAAGCCATAGCAGCAGAGAGCAATACGATGGTAGAACCTCCGCCCATAATCACCTGCATGATAATTAAAGACGGCATCGCTGTGAGTTTATTTCCAAGCCAGACAACAGGGTTTAAACCCATCAATTTCATGAAATAATTGAGCAAACCAAAGGTTGGGTTGAATATCCACAACCATATCAGAGAAATTATGACCGATGAGGTAACATGGGGCAAATAAAAAACCGTTTTGAAGAAAGTCTTTATGGGTTTTCGAAATGGATATATCAGAACAGTCACAAGTAATGCTTTACCGAGCCAGAGTGGAACAACGCCGAATGTATACACAAAAGTGTTCGCAAGGGCTTTTCTAAACAACCAATCATCGAAAATCGTTCTGTAGTTTTCCAAACCTATGAAAGTCTTTGAAAAAACATTGTAGTCGAACAAACTCAGGTACACTCCACTGCCAACGGGTATCAGGAAAAAGACCAGAAATAAAATGAAATGTGGTAACAGGAAAAAATATCCGTACCGACCTTTGTGGATTTTTTTGAACAAACTCAAGCCACATCACCTCACGAAAATCGAAAGGACGACCAGCCGGTCGTCCAGACATATCACTTTGTTTTTTTCAGAATCTTGTTTGCCTCTAAAACAAAATCTTCCAGTGCCTTTTGAGGTGTTTTCGTCTTTGCAAATGTCGCTTCTAAAGCCGCAACAAAGTATGCATTCATCTGAGACCATGGAAATTCTTCGCTTCCGAAAAACTCCATACCGTATCTGTCCATGATTTTTGCGTAATTTCTGACCTGCTCATTCATGTATGGGTCGTTCTTATAAAGTGTTTCGTTGACTGATTTTCTCGCTGTCAGATACTGAAGGGTTTCAAGCAAAGCAATGTTTTGTTTGTTGGTTATGAATTTGAGAAATTCAAAGATCATCTCTCTTTTTTTAGGATCACTCTGTTTAAAAACCACAAAGCCGCTACCGCGAGCGTATGCCACAGGATCTTTGCCTTCAACATGCGGGAATGGAGCAATAACCGGATAGAATGCTTCAGAAAGGCGCCCTTCCTTTACATACCGGGTGATCCTACCTATTTCATACGGACCACCAAAACCTATACTCGCTTTGTGCGTATGGAAGTAACTTATCACACCGTAGATATCAAGTGCCTCGGCACCTTTTGGTGCAACACCATATTTTTCTATCAAATCAAGCACAAACTGAAGACCCTTTACCGCCTCGGGGCTGTTGAGAATTACCTCTGACTCATCGTCATTTGTCAATCTTCCACCGAAAGCATAAATGAAATTCAAAATGTTGTGAACCATATCACCTTTTGCCCCAAGTGCAAGAGCATAATGATCAATCTGTCCATCGCCGTCGCTGTCCCAGGTGAGTTTTTTGCATACCTCAACAAATTCCTCCATTGTCCAGCCTTCGTTGACAATTTTTCGCCAGTCAATACCAGCCTTTTCAAAATCCGGCGTGTACAAAAGCATGGTCGAACCCATGCCATTTGTTCCATAGACCCATGGCCAGACATAGTGTTTTCCATTGATGTAGCCAGCCTTCAAACATTGATCATAGAAGTCATTCCAATCCTCTTCAGACAGATAATCATCAATTGGTTCAAGCAGTCCGCTTTTTGCCCAGCGACTGTCCCAG
This sequence comes from Pseudothermotoga sp., assembly GCF_031962025.1. GTDB lineage: Bacteria > Thermotogota > Thermotogae > Thermotogales > DSM-5069 > Pseudothermotoga_B. The sequence continues at coordinate 8,389 of NZ_JAVRKW010000013.1, read as the reverse complement.
ACAGGACCCTTGAAGAAGTCCGGCTGAGTTTTTGTAGCAATTGCTGCTGCGAGCTTTTGAGCATATTCCTGATTCGTCACAAGCACATACTTGACTTCCACATCAGGATGGAGCTTCATGAACTCTTCCGAAATCCATTTTGGAAATTCTTCACCTGTTAGAGCCTTGTCTGCTGGATACCCAGGAGGTGTTATTCTCCACGGGTTGATCCACCAGGTAATCGTTATCTTCGCAGGTAAAACCACGGTTCCAACCAAAAGCAAAACTACAAAAAGAACCTTCCAGCTCACCTTCACAAAAATCTCCCCTTTCTATTTGTTAGGCAGAAGTTGCAAATCAAACAACTTCTGTCCAAGTTCCTGTGCATTGGTGAAGATAAACGACTGGATACCAATATCAGACGCTGCTTGGACATTTTCATCCATGTCATCTATGAAAACCGTATTTTCTGGTTCAAATCCTTCTTCTTTTAGAATGTGAAGATAAAATCGATGATCTGGCTTCATATAACCAACCAAATGAGAGGCATATACTTTATCAAAAAACCTGTAATCGCCTCGCTTCAAATGCACTTTGTAATGTGATTCAATCGTATTTGTACCAGCCACAACTCGATGAGCAATCTTCAATTGATTTATTATCTTCACCGTTTCCATGTTCAGTGTGGGATTGAAAAACTTTGCCCACAGATCCTCGTCAACAGATATACCAGATATTCGGGAAAATTCCATCCAGAATTGCCGTAATGAGATTGTTCCTGTTTGAATTTCTTTTAAACCCGCCTGATTTGCTATACTCAAAAACTCGGATTTTGATAAACCAAGATACTCGCATATACTTGGAACCACAGAAGTATTGTCACACACCACACCACCTACGTCGAATATGAAAAGTCTCAATGCCATCACCCCTTTCAGGTCTGCACAGATAATACTATAACATATAGTATGTATTTATGTCATATCTTTTCTATCTAAATTTGGCATTTAACAAAAGCAGGTGGAAAAGTTTTGGTTTTTGTGGTTTAATTTATTTTGCATTCGTTGAACTGCTTAGAAGATATTGGTGTCTATTAATGGAAAAGTATTCTCATGGAGGTGAGCAATATGCAACCCTGGATGGAAAAGTATGTAACCACAAGGGAGGAAAGAAATCAGCTCAGACAGTTATTGCAAACTGGTGAAATCAGTGATCTTGAGAACACTTTTGGAGATGATTTTGTGAGAGAATTGATTGAGAATTCTGAACATCTCGAATCTTATGGAGATTATGAAATACTCAAATTTGCCGATGAAGGCAAGGTCAGATTGATAGCAATAGGATATGAGAGAAAGCACGGAATTCCCTATGTCGTACAGGAACTCATACTGGACAAAGACGAATACAACGAATCGAGCGTAGAAGAACTTAAAGAGCTCATCGACAGTGACTATATCGAAGAAGATAGCGAAGAAATTGAAAGGCTTGTTGATATTGACGAATATGAAGATACCGATGACTATGAGGACTTTGACGAATACGACGAATATGATTGACCTTATTTTTGTAATGAGAGCTTTTGTTTTTCGATGTGGTAAAATCTAATTAAAAGATCTGCTTTTTCCCACGATTGGAAGGTGGTGAAATGAGTGGCGAAGGTAATCGTGGTAACCTCGGGGAAGGGTGGTGTTGGTAAGACCACGATAACTGCGAATCTTGGCTGCACCTTAGCCAAATTGGGCGACAAAGTGTGTCTAATCGATGCCGATATAGGTCTGAAAAACCTCGATGTTGTTCTTGGACTTGAGAATAGAGTCGTGTACACATTGCTGGATGTTGTGAACGGGAAGGTGAATGCTCAGGAAGCCTTGGTAAGGCATAAACAGATGAGGAATCTGTATTTACTCGCAGCCTCACAAGTAGCCACAAAAGAGATGGTTTCTCCAGAAGATATGAAGACCATAGTCAAATCGCTTTATCCTGTATTTGACTATATTCTGATCGATTCTCCCGCCGGCATCGAGAGAGGCTTCAGAAATGCAGTTGCGGCAGCCGAGACTGCTCTCATAGTTACAACTCCTGAGCTGCCGGCTATCTCTGATGCCGACAGAGTGGTTGGATTACTCGAGAACTTCGGGTTCAACGATCGGTCTATGAAAGTGATTCTCAACAGATTCAAGATCAAGATGGTTAAAGCCGGAGAGATGTTGACACAGCAGGATGTGGAGTCGACTCTCGCTCTGGAAATCATAGGTGTTGTCCCAGATTCAGAGGAAGTCATAATAGCAACAAACAAAGGATTGCCCGTTGTTCTAAATGGTGATATGTCAGTTTCAAAGGTCTTTGAAAACATTGCAAAACGCTTGAAAGGCGAATCAATCCCCGTAGACGAAGATATATCTCAGATCTCTGAAAAAGGGTTCGTTGCGTTCTTCAAAAGCCTCTTTAGCAGGAAAAGGGGATGATCTTCGTGTGGTTCTTTGGACTATTTAAGAGAAGAAAACGCGAAAGAAGCAGGGAAACAGCTTACAAAAGACTGGAAACAATCTTAGAACGCAGGCGGCCCGTCGCAGTGACTGAGATAGTCCCAAAGAGTGAGTTTGAGGAAAATTCTGAAAAGATAAAGGAAAGAATAGTTGATTGGGTAAGCGACACCTTCAAAGTTGAAAAGGACAGGGTAAGAGTAGAATTTGAAGAGCACAATGGTTACATAGTCATAATCACAAATGTTTTGTTCGAATGAGGTGAGCTTTTTGAGAAGTCTCACGGTAAAATCATCTCAACGTGAAGAATTCATAGATATCTCCCACGAGATACAGAGAATAGTTGATGAATCGAATATCAAAGAAGGCATCTGCCTTGTTTTTGTTCCACACACAACTGCTGGTGTTACGATAAACGAAGGCAGTGATTGGTCTGTCAGAATGGACATAATAAAAAGACTGGCTGATCTGGCACCAAAGGACTTGAAGTACGAACATCTGGAAAAAAATGCCGATTCACACATAAAAACTTCTCTTATAGGTTCTTCAGTTTCAATTCCTATTTTCAATGGAAAACTGACCCTGGGTACCTGGCAGAAGATCTTTTTATGTGAATTCGACGGTCCCAGAGTCAGAACGGTTGTTGTCCAGATTCTTGGAAGTTGAATTTACTTCAAATCCTGTACAAAATAGACCTTGGGTGAAGGTATTCCGTTGAAATTCGTTCCATATTCAACCGTATATGCTCCAGCATTGATGAAGTAGACTATATCGTCTAAAGTTACATTGTATGGTAGCATCGCATCGTCATAAATCTTGTCCACGCTATCACAGGTTGGACCAGCTAGGACAAATGGTATCTTTTGTTCTGATTCTTTACCATCCACACGTATCTCATATCTGAAATTCTCGATAGTCTCCATCAAGCCATGGAAGACTCCGGCATCTATGTAAACCCACTCTTCACTTCCACGCTGACATCTCAAAAGAACCTTGCTGACCAGTATTGCTGAATTTCCAACCATAGACCTGCCGGGTTCTGCGAATATTTGTAAACCCTTTATACCGTATAGATATTCATTGATCGACTGGACAACTATTTCTCCAATCTCTTCGACAGTAGGTATGGGTTTAACGTGCTTTATTGGTATTCCTCCTCCAATGTCGAGTATCTTCAAGTTTATTCCAAAATTTCTGTCTGCCCAGTAAAATATCTTTGCCACTCTTTCAATTGCGTTTGACCAGCTGTGTGGATCGTAATTCTGCGAACCGACGTGAAAACTCACTCCAACTGGTATCAATCTCAACTTTTGTGCATACGCGATCAAGTCGACTGCGACCAACATGTCAACGCCAAACTTCCTGGATAATGGCCAATCACTGTGAGTGTTTTCAACCGCGACACGTATCACCACCTGAGATCCCGGTGCATTCTCTGCTATCTTTTCAAGTTCCATCGTCGAATCTGCCGCAAAAAGATCCAGACCAAGATCATAAGCTGCCGCGATATCCTTTTCGCGTTTGATGGGGTTTGCAAAGATCATTCTGTCTGGCGTAACACCAAGACCTATCAATTTTCTTATTTCTCCTATCGAAGCCACATCGAAATTACTGCCAAGATCTCTGAGCCTTTCAAGGATTCTCGGATGGCTGTTCGCTTTGATGGCATAAAAGATCTTACATCCAGGGATAGCTCTGGAGAGCCTCTTGTAGTTTTCCTCTACAATATCAAGATCAATCAGCAAAAAAGGCGTTTCAAAGTTTTTAGCAGCCTTCCTGACAATTTCAGTTACTTCCACTCTTTATCACTCCTCACTTTTTGTGATATTTTTTCACAGATGGTATTCAAAAATTTATCATCTTCGTCATCAAAAGGACTGAGTACATGACTGTCTATGTCAAGTTCTCCAAAAATCTTCTGGGATATCTTTATAGGTACCACAATCTCAGATTTCACCTTTGGACTACAGGAAAGGTAGTTGGTTTCTCTTGAGACATCTTGAACCATAAAGGTCATGCCTGTTGCAGCCGCCTGACCGCAGATACCTCTTCCAAAAGGTATTCTCACATGTTCTGTCGGTTCACCCACAAACGGACCAAGTACAAGTTCGTTTTCTCTATCCTGATCCACCAAATAAAATCCAACCCAGTCATAGTAAGCAACCTTTGAATACAGAATTTCGCAGATCATTCGCATTGAATCAGCAAGATTGTGATTTTTCAGCACATCGTCTATCTCATTCAATAGATGTGTAAAGAGTTCCTGCTTTGGAATGTAATTTCCTGCACTTTTACCATCCCTGAAAGATCTCACAGCCTGAAATGTCACTTCAGCAACTTTATCGATAATTCCTTTTTTGTACAGTGAAAGTAAATCTATTAAAATCACATCTTCCCGATTACCCGCAACCACGACCCAGTCTTCAATACCAAGCAAACCTGTCAGGATTATTGAAAAATCTTCTTTTTCAAGCTGGAAAAGATCGTGTCTGTGAGAGACGAGTTTTGAACAGTAAAGTTTCTGATTTCTCGATACATCATGCCAGTATTGCATCAAACTGTCTAAAACAGGACGCTGTAATCCGTCGAGCAGCTCTTTTACTTTCTGCTCAGATAAACCAAACCTTTCTTCGTAATTGCGAATAATCGGTTCGTATTTTTCACGGTACTTTTTCCAGTAGCCATACCAGTCCTTTTTATCGTACCTCAGCATCTGGAAAAAATCGTCCGCTATGTTCTGAACTAAATTTCTCATTTCTCAACCCTTCCTTGACAGTGTTCAAACAGATCTTTGAGAGTAACCGATCTGAGAGTTTCCTCTATAGCCTGCTTCAATCTTTCCCAGATCATAATGCGGATAACACAATTCGACGGATCACTGCAGCAATTTTCATCAAATGTGCATTTAACGATTTTTTGAGGATCGTCCACAGCTTTGACAACATCAAGTGCAGTTATCTGATCGGCTGGTTTTGCCAGTCGATAACCACCTTTTCTTCCACGAGTAGATTGTATTATCCCGGCTTCTTTGAGCTCAACCATGATTTTTTCCGCAAACTCTTTCGGCGCTCTGATTCTACCAAGCACCGTTGTGAGTGAAATTGGCTCGATTTTCTCACAACCAACTATTTCCAGAAGGATCTTGAAGGCATACTCACTTTTAATCGTTATACCCAAGGTTCTCTACCTCCATTTCACCTTGCCTGAGATGTCACAACGTAAACATCCACATAGGAACGCATATTCACAAGTGCCTGTCTCAGACTACTCGTGTAAATATCTATCTTGTCGTTTTTAATGGCTAAGCCAGTATCTTCGACTTTGAAAAATCCGTAATTTGGTTTGTCTGAAAATTGTGGAATGTAAACAACACTGCCAAGAGGAATAACCGATGGATCAGCCGCGATGGTCCACCAGTCCTTAGGCACAGTACCACTCGCCGTTACACGAAAGGTTGGATGCTCCGGTAACTTTGCATCCTCCCATTCTGAGTAGTAAGTTGCCTCAAATTTACCGGCGTATTTGAGAAGAATTCTCAAAGGATCTCTTGGCTCACCATCTATCCAGATTTCAAAATGAAAGATCGTATCAACCGTACCTATGCTCTGACCAGTTGTCAACCACTGACCTTGTGAAACTTCAACGGTACTGAGATTTCCATAGATCGCCAATATGCCGTTCCCGTGATCGACTCGAACGTAATATCCATATCCATCCTGTAAGATACTCAAAACTCTACCGGGCAAGATCGAGTAAACCTTTTCCTGGTTGGTCACTTTGATTTCTATTCCAGTTCTTGCACCTCCACCGGCAGGTTCAGAGAAGACACCAACCACATCCTGCGGGTTCAATGGACGGCTCAATGGATATTTAAACAGCGAGCTGGTATCTTCTATCGGTATTTTTATCCTCTGACCAACCAGCAACCTGTTAGCATCCTGAATCTGGTTCAGTTCCATTACCTGTCTCACCTTATCCTGTTTTAGACCGTAGGCTTGAAGAATACCGGATAGTGTATCACCAGGTTTCACAATGTATGTTATGTACCCCTGATCAAGCTTTAAGAATCTATCCCTATCGTATTCACGAACAATTCCACGTAAATTCTCAAGTTCTGTGGCTAACTGCCGAACAAGGGCTGTTGTGTTGGCGATATATTGCTGTAATTCTTCAGAAGTGCCAGAAACAGCCGGCTTTTGTGTGAATTTTTGAAAATCACGCCTGAGACTGGTTTCTGTCTCTTTTAAAGCAGACCTCAACTGGTTGATCTCTGTTTCAATGAAAGAAATATCTACTTTAGATTGCACTTGAGGTGCTTGAAAAGCCAGTTTCTCTATGGTATTCTCAACGGACTTTATTCTCGAAGAAAGCTCTAAAACTTCCGAAACTTGATTTGAAATCGATGTGACAGAATTCTCCAAACTGTTCAATCTTTCGGCAATTTTTCTTGCATCTACCTGCTCCAAAAGCTGCTCGGTCTGCTGAACAAATCTCTCATAAGCCAGTTGCTGCTGTTTTTGAGAAGCTTCAAGATCACCCAATCTGTATATGAGCTCTCTGATATCTGACACGTTCAAAGCCACAGAAAGCTGGCTGTAACGCATTTCAAGGGTTGTGATTCTTGCCAAGATGTCCTTTAGCTCGTCCTGCGAAACTATTGGAATACTTTTTTGTTCATTTATAGCCTGTTTTGCTGCTGCAACTTCACTGTTTATCCTTGAAACTTCTTTTTGCAGGTTCTGAAGGTCCTTTTGACTTGTGATGTTGCTTTTTTCGAGTTGAGAAATTCTGTATTCAAGATCGTCCAATCTTCTGTTTATCTGTTCAAGTAAATCCTGGTTGTATGGACTGCACGCGAATAAAAACAGTAATACACAAAAGAGCAAGAGTAACCTTTTCATTCGCTTTTCACTTCCCCATGGTAATTTCCTGCCATTCTTTGCGTGCCAGCTTTACATAAATGGAACTGGAATTTCCAAATTTCTGTATCAAGGTTGAAAACCATTTAACTGCTTCTTTCTTATTGGAAAGACGCGCATTCAACTCCCCAAGGTAGAAAATAACCATGACCTGCTGATCTTCAGAGAGCTCCTCTTTTGTATAGCTTTCCATGAAATGCTTCAACGCTCCAGTTAGAGCTTTGATTTCCTCATCGTGATTATTCATATCCCTGAAAATCCAGGCGAGTTTTAGATATGCTTCAGCTGCGCGCAGATGCTTTTCGAGTATCGTGTAGACTGCGGCAGCTATTGTGAAAAGTGAAGCTCCATCGCTCAGTTTTCTATCTTTGGAAAGATCGATCGACAAAAGTGCCTTTAATTTTTCACAGAGTTTCTTAAGCATTTCTTTTTGCTTTTGAGAGAGTGATATCTCAAAATCACTTTCAAAAGCCGTATAGAAACACTCAGGACATGTCACGGGCTGAAATAGCAAGGCATTAACACCGTCATAAATTGGTTTCAGGTCGCTGTCACGTTCTTTGATTTTAATGGCATCACTGAACACACGAACAGAACGAAACGTCTTTCCGCAGACGGGACATTTGAATTCTTGCTCCCAAAAGGTTTGCAAGATTGCACCTCCACTGCCGTGTGAAATTATATCACCGATTATTTCGACTTTATTTTGCGGATTTTTTCCAGAACCATTAGTTTTTTCGAATCACTCGTAGCCATATTCCTTTAAAAGATTAAGTGCACGATCTGTGAACAGTATGTTCTTTCTCTCAACTCGAAATTGATTTTTCTGAAGGTAAAACTGAGTCTTTTTTCCCAAGCCCGTTCAACTCGGTGAAGAATAAATTTGCTTTTTCCATAGATTTGGAATCTTCACAGAAATTTTAAAAGACGGGTAATAACTTGACAAAGGTAAAGGGTCTATAATGTGATTTGCCTACCAAAAATCGAGGTGTGTACTTTGACAATTCT
>NZ_JAVRKW010000012.1:0-47529 GCF_031962025.1 Pseudothermotoga sp. | reverse complement strand
GATGGCTTAATCGAATCAGTTGGTTTGAAAAAGGAAGATCTCTGTATCGCATGTTTCAATGGTGATTATCCTGTAAAAACTCCAAGAGAAGGTAAAAAATATCTGTTTGAAAAAAGATGAGGTGGTTCAATGTCTATAACATACAAAGACAGTGGAGTAGACATAGATGCAGCAGATATCGCTGTGCAGATGATGAAAAAATACGTCAGATCGACTTACACAAGTGGAGTACTCGGAGATATCGGCGCGTTCGCAGGTTTCTTTCAGTTGAGTAAAGATTACAAACAACCTGTTCTGGTATCAGGAGCAGACGGAGTCGGCACAAAGCTCAAAATAGCTTTCATGGTGGACAAGCACGATACAGTTGGAATCGATTGTGTTGCGATGTGTGTAAACGACGTACTGGTTCACGGTGCAGTACCGCTTTTCTTTCTGGATTACATTGCCACTGGAAAACTCATACCAGAAAAAATCACTCAGATAGTCAAAGGTCTCTGTGATGGCTGTATTCAAGCAGGTTGCGCATTGATAGGTGGAGAAACTGCTCAGATGCCTGATATGTACAAAGAAGATGAGTATGACCTTGCGGGTTTTGCAGTCGGGATAGTGGAAAAGGAGAAAATTCTGGACGGTTCAAAGGTAAAAAACAAAGATATCGTCATAGGTCTTGCATCAAGTGGTATTCACAGCAACGGCTTTTCAATGGTTAGAAAAGTCCTTCTCAAAGATATGAAGCTTGACACGTACGTGGAAGAATTTCAAAAGACCCTGGCAGAAGAGCTGCTGATTCCAACAAAAATCTACGTGAAAACAGTCCTTGAAATCTTAGATGATGACATTCATGCGATGGCACACATAACAGGTGGAGGGCTGGTTGAAAATATTCCAAGAGTTATACCAGATGGGCTTGAAGTTCGCCTTGAGAAAAATTCCTGGCAGATTCCACCTGTTTTTCAAATTATTCAAAAGATTGGAAAAATAGAAGAAAAAGAGATGTTCAGAACCTTCAACATGGGTATTGGCTTTGTGTTAATTGTTGAAAAAGACAGTGTGGATAAAATTATCACAAAACTTCATCAGATGGGGCAAAAAGCCTGGGTGATAGGTGAAGTCTGTACAGGACAAAGAGGTGTGGTGATTTGAGAATTTTGAACGTAGGTGTGCTCGCATCTGGAAACGGTACAAACCTTCAATCAATAATCGACAAATCGGAGAAAGGGGAACTGCCTGCTCGTGTGACCGTGGTGATAAGCAACAGATCAGATGCTTATGCGTTAAAAAGATCAGAAAAACATTCCATACCATCGTACGCTGTAAAACCAAAGGATTTTTCAGACCAGATCGCTTATGAACAAAGAATGATCGACATACTCAACACACACAAAGTAGAGCTGGTCGTCCTTGCCGGTTTTATGAAAATCCTTTCTTCGCATTTCATTAAGGCTTTTAAAAACAGGATTATAAATATCCATCCATCGCTGATTCCTTCTTTCTGCGGTAAAGATTTCTACGGCATGAAAGTGCATCAAGCGGTGATAGATTACGGTGTGAAAATCACCGGTGCGACAGTTCACTTTGTAAACGAAGAGGTAGATGCAGGACCGATAATCATTCAAAAAGCTGTCACAGTGGAAGACTCTGATACACCCGAAACAATTGCGCAGAAAGTTCATGAAATAGAACATGAAATACTTCCAGAAGCGGTGAAATTGTTTGCCGAGGGTAAACTCAAAATAATCGGTAGAAGAGTCTTCATAGAGAGGTGAAAAAATGAGAGCTCTTATCTCTGTTTACGACAAATCAGGCATTGTTGACTTTGCCACAAATTTAACCAGGCTTGGCATACAGATAATCAGTACAGGCGGCACAGCGAGGTATTTGAAAGAAAATGGTTTAAACATCATACAGGTACAACAGGCAACATCTTTCCCGGAAATATTAGATGGCAGAGTGAAAACATTGCATCCAGCAATCCATGGGGCGATTCTTGCAAAAAGAGACAAAAAGGAACACATCAAAGAACTTGAAATGCTTTCGATTGTGCCAATCGATATTGTAGTTGTCAATCTCTATCCGTTCAAAGAAACTGTCCAGAAAACAGATGATATAGACGAAATCTTAGAAAACATAGATATCGGCGGTCCAGCGATGCTCAGATCGGCGGCAAAAAATTACAAAGACGTCCTGGTGCTCTGTGATCCATCGGATTATCAATGGTTAGCCGATAAACTTTCAGCCAAGGAAAAAATCACAGAACAGGAGAGAATGAAACTCGCACTGAAAGCCTTTGAACACACAGCATATTACGATGCAATGATTTGCGAGTATTTCAGAAAAAGGTTATGCATAAGAGAATTTTCAGAAACCTTCACACAGACATTTGAAAAAGTGTGCAATCTGCGTTATGGAGAAAATCCACATCAAAAAGCCGCACTCTACAAAGACGTATTTGCCAGAACTTCGACAATTGTCAATGCAAAACAACTGCAGGGTAAAGAACTATCTTTCAACAACATCTGCGATGCAGATGCAGCATTTGAGCTTGTCAAGGAATTTGATATGCCGTGCGCAGTTGCTGTGAAACATACAAATCCCTGTGGTGTTGCCTGTGCCGAAGATATTCACATCGCATTTGAAAAAGCATATTCAGCCGATCCAGTATCCATATTCGGCGGAATTGTGGCGCTGAACAGACCAGTTGACGGAAAACTCGCACAGAGACTTTCAGAAATTTTTCTTGAAGTGGTAATCGCACCGAATTATGAAACAGAAGCTTTAGCGGTTTTTTCCAAAAAGAAGAACCTGAGAATCCTGAAAATGGACTTTTCTGAGAATCAAGAAGAACTGGACCTGAGAAAAATAAGCGGGGGTATTCTTTTACAGACGAAAGATACGGTGGATTATCAAAAGCTCGAGGTTGTGACAGAAAAAAGTCCAACGGAAAAAGAAATGACAGATCTGCTCTTTGCATGGAAAGTGGTCAAGCACGCAAAATCAAATGCCATTGTAATTGCAAAAGACCTGTGTACACTCGCCATCGGAACAGGCCAGGTCAACAGACTCTGGCCAACAGAACACTGTGTGAGAATGGCTGGTGAAAAAGCTAAAAACGCTGTACTTGCCTCGGACGCATTTTTCCCATTCAGCGATGCGGTTGAAGTCGCTGCAAAAGCCGGCATCTCGGCGATAATACAGCCAGGTGGATCGATAAGAGACCAGCAGGTTATTGAAATTGCGAACCGTTACAACATAGCCATGGTATTTACAGGTACAAGGCACTTCAAGCACTGAGGTGGTTGGATGAAAATACTGTTAGTTGGACAGGGCGCAAGAGAACATGCACTGATCTGGAAACTCGCCATGGAAAGTCAGATCAGTCTTTATGCTGCACCGGGAAACGGTGGCATCGAAAATCTGGCAAAATGTGTGGAATTAACCAGAATCGAAGAACTGGTCGATTTTGCTCTGAAAGAAAAAATCGATCTGACAGTTGTCGGTCCAGAGATTTATCTTGTCAACGGTATCGTTGACGAATTTGAAAAACACGGCTTGAAGATTTTTGGACCAAGCAAAAAAGCCGCAATGATAGAGGGCAGCAAAATCTTCGCAAAAACGCTGATGGCAAAATACAACATTCCAACCGCAAATTTTCAGGTATTTGACCAGCCACATTCTGCACAGAACTATGTTTTGAAAATCGATCAACCCGTCGTGGTAAAAGCCGATGGACTTGCTGCAGGAAAGGGTGTCATTGTCGCAAAATCAAAGGAAGATGCTTTGAAAGCAATAGACGATATCATGAACAAAAAAATTTTCGGCAAAGCCGGTAACAAAGTGGTAATCGAGGATTTCTTGGATGGCAAGGAAGTCTCCGTCCTGGCTTTTTGCGACGGCAAGACGATAATACCAATGGTGAGTAGCATGGATTACAAAAAAGCCTATGACAACAATCTTGGTCCAAACACCGGCGGAATGGGTTCGGTTTCACCATGTCCATACTACTCAAAAGAAATGGAAAAATACGTTTATCAGGAAATTCTCGTTAAAACCATTCGAGCACTACAAAAAGAAGGAATAGAATACAAGGGTGTTCTATACGCTGGATTGATGATCACAAAGCAAGGTCCCAAGGTACTCGAGTTCAACTGCAGATTTGGAGATCCAGAGACACAGACGATTTTGATGTTATTGGAGAGTAATCTCTGTGAGATCCTGCAGGCTGTCAGCGAGGGAGATTTGAACGCCTGTCGGATAAACTGGGCAGACGAAAAAGCTGTGTGCGTGGTACTTGCCAGCGGTGGATACCCAAATTCTTACAAAACTGGCTTTGAGATATCTGGTTTAGAAGACATAAAAGAAAATGTTGTTGTATTCCACGCAGGTACAAAAAAAGCGGGCAGAAAGATCTTAACAAATGGTGGAAGAGTTCTGAATATCTGTGCCAGATCACACAGTTACGAACAGGCAAGGAAAATCGTTTACGATGCAATAAAAAGTATCTACTTTGAGAATATGCATTATCGAAAAGATATTGCGCTCAACCTTTGAGCCCGGTAAGTGTTATTCCTTTTATCAAATATTTCTGGCCAATTAGAAAAGCTATCACAGAAGGTAAAATACCCATCACAGCTGCAGCCATGAGTAGGTTCCAGCTCGTTCCATACATCCCTTGAAAGCTTGCTAAACCTATCGTTATTGTTTTCATGTAGTCTTTACTCACAACAACCAATGGCCACAACAGGTTATTCCACTGAAAAACAAAAGTGAAAATCGCCAGTGTCGAAATGGCTGGCAATGATAAAGGTACTATAATTCTTGAAAACACATAAAACCTGGACGCGCCATCCATTCTTGCAGCATCTTCGTAATCTTTTGGAATAGTCATGAAAAACTGTCTGAGCAAAAAAACACCAAAGGCAGTAAAAACATTCGGTAATATTAGACCGACATACGTATCAGTCCAACCAAAAATCTTTATCAATATGAAATTAGGTATCATGGTTACCTGCCCGGGGACCATTAATGTAGCCAGGTACAGCAGGAACAACCTGTCTCTGGCAGGGAAACTAAGCCGAGCAAATGCATAAGCACTCATAGAAGCGATTATTAAATGAAGTATAGTTATGAATCCTGATACTACAAGACTGTTGAGTAAATATCTACCGAAAGGTACAATCGTCCAAACTCTTTTGTAGTTTTCCCAATGAAAGGTCGACGGAATCCATTTTGGAGGGTATTCAAAAACTTCACCGACTGTTTTCAGAGAAGTGGAGAACATCCAGAAAAACGGTATTAACATGAAAAAAGCAACTATCAGCATTACACCAAAAAGTATCCAATTTATGAACTTCTCTTTTGTAGTTTTCTTCATTCGTAGTACACCCACTTTTTTTGATATTTGAACTGTATGAAAGTAGCAACAAAGATTATCCCAAACAGCAACCAGGCGACAGCCGATGCATATCCCATTCTGAACCACTGAAACGCATTGTTGTATATGTAATAAACAATGGTGTTCGTTGCATTTCCAGGGCCTCCGCCAGTTAAAACATAGGCTTGGTCAAAAATTTGGAAAGAACTGATTATGTTTATCACAATTACGAAAAAGGTCGTAGGAGAAAGTAATGGCAGAGTGATATACAAAAAGCTTTTGAATTTGTTTGCTCCATCAATCCACGCTGCTTCATAGAGAGAAGAAGGAATTCCCTGAAGGCCTGCCATGAAAAGAACTGTGGAAAAGCCAACATCTTTCCACACACTCAGTATAATCACAGCTGTTAAAGCCCACTTGGGTTGCGAAAGCCATCTTGGAAGATTCGAAAAACCTATGCTGTACAAGAAATCATTCAATAAACCAAAATCTGCGTTAAATATCCACCTGAAAACCATTGCTGCGGCAACTGTAGGTACGATAACCGGAAGAAAGATCGAAGCTCTGAAGAATGCCCTCATCGGTATACTCCTCACGAGTATGAGAGCAAATACCAAACCCAATACAACTCTCGTTGGGACGGTACCCAATACAAATATAAGGGTGTTTTTCAAAACAAGATGAAACGTTTTGTCCTGTGTTATCAATCTAATGTAGTTTTGTAACCCTACAAACTTTGGCTGAGTGAGCATATCCCACTGTAAAAAACTAAGACCAAGTGAGACGACAACCGCACCAAAGACAAAAACACAAAATCCGACAAACCCCGGTAAGAGAAACAACCAAGCTGCCACAGTTTCTTTTTCCCTTAAAGTCATTGAACCACTCCAAAAATTCTTGCAGCATTCAGGTAGAATATCTTATCAATTTGTTCAGCCGAAAGGCCCATTGACTTAAGTGAATCATACCAGCCAATTATCTCCCTTGGCATCTTGTCAATAGAGCTGTCAGTTCCAAAAACAACTTTGTTGACCGAGATTTCTTTGCCAATATATCCACCTTCGACTATGTGTCTTCTGACAACTTCTCCACCAGATACGTCGAAATAAACGTTCTTTCTCCACCTTGCGATCGCACACGAAACCATGTACTCAGGCCAACCAAGATGTGCACCTATTATCTTCAATCTAGGGAAAGAGTTGGCAATGGTATCCAGGTAAATAGATCTCATACGGGCTGAAGATTTTCCGTAGAACCTTTTTTGAACTTCTTCATCTATCTGACGAGCCATTGAACTATCTTCTTCAAGAAGGTAATCGACAGGACCACCTATGACACCTGTGTGAAATAAAATCACCATATTGTTTTGTTCAGCTCTTTCATAGAATGGAAAGTAAGCGGGATCGTCATAATTCTTGTCTGTCAAAATAATTTTCAAGCCTGCGAACCCCATTTTCTTGTACATATCTATATCAGAAACTTTATCCCTATCAAGGTCAATCCACGCAAGACCAAGGAATTTGTCTGGAAACTCATCAATTGCTTTCTTCACAAGCGCATTTCCACATGCAGAACCTATTAGAACCATCTTTTGTACGTTGTTCTCCTGAGCATAAACAAGCAATTGATTTACATAATCTGTGTAATCCTGTTCTCTTGAAACAAAATGTATGTGAGTGTCAAAGATCTTCTGTTTCATCAAAATCCTCCCTTGAAAGTGCGGCGCATGAGCGCCGCACGATCTTACCAAGTCCCGTATTGCTTAATCATTTTTGTAACTTCTTGAGAGACATATTCTAATACTTCAACTGCTGATTTTTGACCTGTCCATACATAATCAAGTTCTCTGGTTATGTAATCAAAAATTTCCCACCATCCAGGAATGTTTGGGAATTTCACACCGAAACTCGTTTCAGTAAAAAATATCAACCTTTCCTGTTCGCTCGGAGGATTTGAAATAAATGCCTTGACTGTCTCGGGGGTTCTCATTGCCGGCACAGCATCTCCACTCTTGGCAAAAATCGATTGACCTTTTGGACCGCACAAAAATTGCATGAACTTCCATGCGGCATCCTTGTTTTTCGATTTTGAGTACATCACAAAACCCGCTCCGCCAAGGGTATTGGTGCGAGTAACTTTGTACGGAAGAGGTGCGACACCGAATTTTAAGTTCTTGTTTGTCAAAAATGAACCTATCTGTGCTGCATTGCTGAGCACCATTGCAACCCTTCCAGTTGTGAACAACTCCGCTGCCGAGCCAAGCTGAGCAAGTTCTGCAATAGAAGGAGTCACTTTATAAGATAAGATCATGTCAGCTATAAATTGAATTGCCTCGATTGCATTTCTCTGATCAAGAGTGCATTTAGTGGGGGTGTCGTAGTCATCAACTATTTTTCCTCCGTTCATGTGAATCCACAAATGCCATTTATTCCTTTCGAGCACAACACCCCATTGTGTAACTCTACCTCGAGAATCAACCTTGGTCAACTTCCTGGCTGCATCCAAAAATCTTTGCCAGTCCCATGAATAATCCGGATACGCTACCCCAGCTTCATCAAAAAGAGTTTTGTTGTAGAAGAGAACCGTTGTGTCATTATCTCTTGGAAATCCGTAAATCTTTCCCTTGTACATGAAAGTACTCAAGAGTTCCTGGTTGTAAGCCTCTACAGGAAATTTTGTTTTTTCGATGTACGGTGTCAGATCTTCAAGTACTCCTTTAGCAGCCCAGCTCGGTATAGTGTGTAAGAACATCACATCTGGTGCGTCCTCGGCAGCCATCATAGCCTGGATTTTGTCAAAATACGTTGACCATGGATAGTTGATGATCTCCACTTGAATATCTGGATTTTCAGCCTGAAATTGTTTCACGATCTCTTGATAAGGTGGTAGTTCACTGGGTTCTCCCCAAAAAGAAAAGCGGATCTTTGTTGCAGAAAAAACAGCACAAACCATTGCCAGAACGATTGAAGCCACAAGCAGTTTTTTCATGATACCGCCTCCCCCTGTAAGTTTAGCCTCAACCACACGATAGCATATTTTTACCACTTATGTCAAGTCTTATAAAAAGTCGTAACAAATCTCTGCCTCATGGTATAATTCAAAAGGTGGTCAATATGAGCAAAATAAGAAACAGTTCTTATCTGAGAAAGAACAATTTGAGGGTAATTTTGAAAGAAATACTCAAACATCAACCAGTTTCCAAATCACAGGTAGCGAGAAAGTTGAACGTGAATTCTTCAACTATCTCACAGCTTCTTAAGCCGTTTGTTGATAGAAAGATAATTCTTGAGTCTTCACAGGGTCCTTCTTCCGGTGGAAGACCACCCCAACTTTTAACCATAAATCCTTCGGCTGCCTTCAGTGTGGCAGTCGATTTGTCTGGATACTCTGTCAGGGTAGCTTTGATTGACAGTACATTAAAAATAAGTCAGCTGCAAGAGTTCAACTTCAAGCATCAAATCTACGAAGGATTGGAACAGCTGGTTGAAAAAATCAAAGAAATTCTTTCAATCTTGAATGGTAACCGGGTACTTGGCATTTGCATAGCTGTTTCAGGAGTTCTCGACCAGCACACAGGGAGGATCAGCAGCAGTTTAATAGAAGGACTGGAAAATGTTCGAATCGTCGAATTTTTGCAGAAACGTTTGAACTTACCCGTTTTTGTTGAGAACGATGCAAATCTTTCGGCACTTGGTGAATTTATGAACTTAGAAGAGGATATTAGAAATATGTTTTATGTACACTTGGGCGAGGGCCTTGGTGGCGGCATGATTTTGGACAAATCTATTTTCAAAGGCGATCGAGGTTATGCAGGTGAGATTGGCAGGATGATTTACAATTGTGAACCTTTTACAACTGTTGGTGATATTTACTCACAGATTTTGCGTGAATATTCTCTCAAGGGTGAGATTCCCGGCAAAATGCTGGTTAATCTCCTTTTTGCTGTGGTACAAAATGTTCTTTCAATAACTGATATCTGCCATTTTGTCGTTGGTGGAAGATATGCAGTCTTTGATGAAAAATATCTTTTGGAAGTTGAAAGACTCGCCAGGGAAAAATTCTATGGTTTTGAAGTTTTCGTAGCAAAATCTGTCAACAACCCGGATGCAATACTGACTGGTGCGGCAGAGTATCTGATAGAAAACAGTATATTCAATATCTAACGGACTCTTTTCCAAAAACTCTCTCGAACTTTTCAACTACTTCCAAAAACTTTTCCTTAGTTAACCAGTCTGTCCAGCCGTACTTCGCATACACAGCCTGTACCTGTGTCTGGTAGTTCAATGCATCGAGTGTGACTTTGCTTACATATTTTGAAAGTTTCCAGGCGAGGTTTTCTGCATTCATAACAAGAACAGGTCCCACGAACACAGAAATATCTATCCCGGCTTGTTTCATCTTTCTGAGTGTTTCAATTCTCTCTTCAACAGAAGGTGCGCCAGGCTCGAGAATTTTTCTCACATCTTCACGATCTGTTGTAATTGTGAGTGTTACCGAGATATCTTTCAACAGATCAAGATCTCTCAAAATCAAGCTCGATTTGGTCATCAGGTGAACTTTTCTCAGGTGCAAAGTCAGAATTTCGATAATTTTCCTGGTCAACCCATACTTTTTTTCAATATGCTGGTATGGATCGCAGACACTTGACAGAAAAAAGTCACCTTTTGCTTTGAATAATTCTTTTTCAACCAGCTGTGCGGCGTTGATCTTAACCCAAACATCTCTTCCCCATGTAGAATTGGTGTACTTGAAAGGTCCTATGAAACGCGCGTAACAGTACAGGCAACCAAAAGTGCACCCAATGTATGGGTTTATCACGTATTTTGCAACACCGATTCTGGTTCGGGTGATGATCTTTTTTGCCGTTAAATGTTGGATCATCAGTTTGTGTTGTTCACGATAATACCTGTCAATTTATTTGCAATATTCAGATTGAGCAATGAAGTAGCAAGATTCTTGTCAGTTCTACCAAGATAGATTATCAAAGCAAATTTATCAACGATCTTGCCTGCAAGGATACCTTCTGCACAGTTAAGCGGTGGCATATCCACAACGATTCTGTCATATACCTCGGCCAGTTCCTTCATACAACCGGGAAGTTTCTGACTGCTTAGAAACCAGCTATCTTTTTCATTCAGAGGCAAGATGTGAAGGTTGTCAGAAAACTTTGCGATGGTTTCCTGTGAAGATTTTCCATTTATCAAATCTCTGATGTCGCCATTGTTTTGAAGTGAAAAAACCTTTGAAATGATTGGTGATCGCGGATTCATATCTATCAACAGAGTTTTTTGGGACATCTTTGAAAAAACATACGCGAGATTGCAAGCAATAAATGTTTTCCCTTCCTTTTCTTCAGAACTTGTGAAACCAAGAATCTTCGCAGGTTCGTCCAATAGTGTTGCGGCTAAATGTTTGAAATCTTCACAGATTTTCTCTGTGTTGCACTCAAAAGTAACCAGAAAATCTTCATCTTCTACATCTTTGCTGTGCGATACTGTTCCCAAAATGGGTGTTCTTGGAAAGACTCTTTGCAATTCATCAACTGCTCTGAATTTTTTATCAGTTGCCTCTCTGATAAAAACAGCAAGGATGCCAAGGAAAATTCCCAGCGCACCACCTATGGCAAGTGTGAGCATTTTATTTGGTTTTGAAGGTCTGCTTGGAACATTAGCGTTGCTGACTATACGAACATTATCAACTGTACCGGCAGCACCTATCTTTGCTTGTTCGTACTGACTCAAAAGAGCCAGATATGTAGTTTGCTTTGCCTGTCTTTCCCTTTCCAGTTCAAAAAGCTTTTGTTCAATCGATGGAACGACTGAGACTTTTTTGAGATATTCATCTCTGATTTTTTCAACGGCAGCCAGAGTTGCTTGCTGCACCTGAAGTTCTGTTTGTTTCAAGATCCAGGCTGTGTACAGCTCGGAATAAGCGGGATTTATCGTCTGAATTTCGGCGCTTATGACCTTGCTGATTTCTTTTTGCAACAGATCCTGAGTTTCTTCAATTTGTTTTTTCAGTGAAACTACTCTTCTATCGCTTTCTGAGTAAGTCTGAAGCAGTGCAGAAAGCTCCACCTGAAGGTCAACGAGTTTTGCCCGCAGTTGCTGCACAACTGGATTCGTACTGATCGTTTCAGACGATATGATTTTCTGATCAACCTTTTTAAGCATATCTTCTGCAGCTTTGATCCCAGTCTTGGTTTGCTCTATGGACACTTTTGTTTCATAAGCCTTTGCATCAAACTGAGCTATACCTTCAACGAGTTTCGCCGCCTGGTCGCTCAAGGAGTAAATCTGATTTTCTTCTTTGAACTTTCTCAATTTATCCTCGACATCCTTCAATTCCTGCTCGATGCGCGGAAGTTGCCTTTCTATGAAATCAGCTCGAGCGCTATATTCATTCACAGTCATTCTACTTCGCATATCAAGGTATATCTCTATTAGAGAATTGACTATCTTTGCCGCCATTTGTGGATCTTCATGCTCGACCGATACTTGTATTACTCTGGTGTTCTTGACATTTTCTATCTTCAGCCATTTTTCACTGATGGTTTTGACTACATCTTCTGGTAGTACCTGTTTTTTACCTTTGAATAAGTCCATCAAATTCAACTGGTTGATCAATTTTTCAATGTTCTGTGGATTTTTTATTAGCTCAATCTCCGTCTGAACATCAGCACTCTGTCCCAGTCCCAGTCCGCCAATACCAATTATTTGCGTCACGGCACTTGGAATACTTATCGCTGGCTGGCTTGTCTGTACAATAAGCTGAGCACTTGCTTCGTATGTGGGTTTTGCAAAGAACAGAAGATAAAACAACGTTCCAAAGGCTGTCAAAAGAAAAACGACCGCAAACCACAAAAAGCGCCTTTTGAAGATTTTGAAAATATCAGACAAAGTGAGTTCTGTTGTTTCACTGTCCAATTTCTACCCCTCCTACAAAAACACATATCAATTAGTATTTAACCACGAACAAACCTTTTTGGTGCAAAATCTGTGTTAAACTTCATTCTTGGGGGCGAATAAATGATCGCAATCATAGGCAGTAACAACGTCGATCTTGTTGTCACGGTAGATCACTTCACAAAACCGGGTGAAACACAGAAATGTCTTGAGTTTGAAAGATTCTCTGGTGGCAAGGGTGCAAACCAGGCTGTTGCATGCAAAAAACTCGGAGCACAGGTCGCCTTTCTCACCTGCATAGGTAATGACGGCAACGGGCAGTTTGTGTTTGAAAAACTTTCTCAGGTAGGTATCGAAGATTTTGCAGTAAGAACAAACCTGCCAAACGGTTTTGCCCTGATAGAAATCACAACAGATGGACAGAACAGAATAATAATATACCCAGGTTCCAATGCTGCATTGACAAAAGACTTACTTGATAAAAAAATTCAGGATTTACTCAAGGCAGATATACTGCTCCTTCAAAATGAAATACCATTTGAAACCACACTTGAAGCAGCAAAACTCTTTAAAAAACACGGCAAGCTGGTGATCTTTGATCCCGCACCGGCTCAAAATATAGACAGAGAGATTTTCAAGTACGTTGATATCATAACTCCAAATGAATCAGAGATCTTTACCCTGACAGGAATAAAAAAGATCGATGCGGCAGTTGATGAACTTTTGAAGGCTGGTTGTGAAAATGTGCTTCTGAAGATGGGAGAAAAAGGTTGTTTTTTCAAAGGAAAATTGGCACAGATAAAAATAGACGCCTTCAAAGTAAAACCAGTAGATACAACGGCTGCTGGAGATATATTCAATGCAGGCTTTGCCGTTGAATTTGAAAAAACAAGAGATCTTGAAAAGGCGTTGATTTTTGCCAGTGCGGCGGCTGCAATTAGCGTCACAAGAAAAGGCGCACAGAGTTCAATTCCATCACAGGATGAGGTCACAGAGTTTCTCAAAGAAAGGGGCTTTAGAGTATGAGATTTGGCATAAGTTATTTTGGAAACAGGATGCCGTGGTATGTTGAAAAAGACCTTCGAATGCTCAAAGATGCTGGTTTCAGTATTTTGGTGCATACATACAGTGAAAATGATTTCAGATTTTACAAAAAAACCATGAGCGATATTGCTCAGATGAGCAAAGACATGGGGTTTGAAATATGGGCTGATCCGTGGGGATGGGGTGGGGTGTTTGGAGGAGAGGCTTTCAGCGGTTTTCTTCAGAACAACATGGATGAGGCTCAGGTGGGTAACGATGGAAAATTGAAAGGGTCAGTTTGTTTGAGGTCTGAAGTTTTTAAAGAGTACATGAAACAGTGGATCGATAACGTGAAAGAAGCTGGATTTGATGCAATATTCTGGGATGAGCCGCATTTTCATATTCCAACGCCGATCACAAATTTTCCACAGCAATGGACCTGCAGATGTGAAAGATGCAAAACAGCCTTTGAAAAGAAGTACGGCTATCAGATGCCGATCGAGTATAATCAAGATATCTCAGACTTTAGAAATGAAACGGCAATAGAATTCTTCAAACAGATGAGCGAGTACGCAAAGACGATAGGTTTGAAAAATATTGTGTGCTTTTTACCTTTTGAAACAGATCTTTTTGGTATCAGAGACTTTGAAAGTATTGCAAAACTGCCATCGATAGACGATATCGGCACAGATCCATACTGGTTTGCCTTTGGACTATCGGTGAATCCTTTTGTCGAAGATGCGGCAGAAAATATCAAAAAACTTTCGCAAAAATACTCCAAGACAAACCATATGTGGCTTGAGGGGTTCAAGGTACCAAAGGGTAGAGAAAAAGAACTTTTCGAAGGCTTTCAGGTGATGAAAGAACACAGAATAGATAAAGTGCTGTTCTGGGGAGTTTATGCGTGTGAACACATAAGCAGTATATCACCTGATGATCCGCGAAAAACCTGGGATACAATACTCAAAATAGTTGAGGGTGAAAAAAACAGTGAAATATGAAATGGTCTATTTTGATTTGGATAACACATTGCTCGATTTTTCTCGATCAGAAAAAGAAGCACTGCAATCTGTGATGTCAGAATATGGATACCAGATCAATAACGAGCAGATCGATTTATACATCCAGATAAACAAAAAGTGGTGGCAGGCTTTCTCAAATGGGTTGTACACCAAGGAATACATAGTTGTGGCAAGGTTCAATGAGTTTCTTGAAAAAATAGGTGCATGCGATCTTCAAGCTGATGTGATCGCTGAAAAATATCTTGAAAAATTATCCAACACCGCATATTTCATGGCAGGTGCACAGGAGTTTCTTGAGAAAATGAAGAAAAAGTGCCAGAGAATGGCTGTATTGACCAATGGAGTTGAAAAGGTCCAAAAAGGTAGAGCAAGATTGCTCAGGCTTGAAAGATTTGTCGAATTCATTCTCACTTCTGATCAAGCTGGAAAGCCAAAACCCGATCCTTCGATGTTCATAAAGGCTTCTCAAATGAGCGGTGTGAGCCTGAGAGATTCAGTCTACGTTGGAGATGATCTTGTAACAGATTATCAGGCATCAAAAAACGCCGGAGTGGATTTCATACTTTTTGATCCATCCGGCGCCAATAAAGGCGATGATTTTCAAACCGTGAAAGACTTTGATGAACTCTACTCACTACTGTGCATGTGAATTGATCCAGTTTGAGACAGATTTTGCCACCGATTCGATTGTTTTTTCCTCAAATGGTGAAGATAGTCCGGCGACATTCAAGAGTTTGGTGAAAGAAAGGCTTCCACCCATGTCACAGAGTTTCACATATTCTCTGAAAGCCTTTTCTCTATCGTCAATAGATCTCATCCAGAACTGAAACGCACAGATCTGAGCAAGGACATAGTCTATGTAGTAAAATGGGTTTTCAAAAATGTGTCCCTGTTGATGCCATCTGCCACCATTTTCGAGAAATTCATTGCCATCGTAATCGATCTCTGGCATGTAGGTTTTTTCTATTTCACGCCAGAGCCTTCTTCTTTCTTTTGGGGTCATATTTGGATTTTCATAAACACGGTGCTGAAATTCATCCACACATGTCCCGTACGGTATGAAATTCAACGCACCCCACAGATGAACAAGTCTTGCTTTTTCTGCCTGCTCTTGATAGAAATACTCCATCCAGGGCCATGCAAAAAATTCCATACTCATCGAGTGTATCTCACAGGCTTCAAGTGTGGGCCAGTGATACTCCGGAATATCGAAATTCCTGCTCCTGTAGACTTCAAATGCGTGCCCGGCTTCGTGAGTCAATACTTCAACATCGTGTTCGGTTCCATTGAAATTGGCAAAGATAAAAGGAGATTTGTAATTTGCCACAAAATCGCAAAATCCTCCGGGGTACTTGCCGTCACGGCTTTTCAGATCTAACAGATCATTTTCGAGCATGAAATTGAAGAACTCAGCCGTTTCACTGGACATTTCTTCGTACATTTTCTTAGCCTTCAGGACGATCTCATCTTCAGTGCCGCGCGGTCTTGGATTACCTTCCTTTAGAATTACAGAAAGATCGTAGTATTTGAGTTTGTCCAGACCGAGCTGTTCAGCCTGTTTTTCACGGAGCTTAGTAACAGCCGGAACCACATGTTTTTTGATGGCTTCTCTCAGATTTTTCACCATCTTTTGATCGTAATCTGAACGGTTGAGCCTGTCATACCCAAGCTGGGTAAAAGAATCATAACCGAGTTTTTGAGCTATTTTTGTCCTGAGCTTCACCAATTGATCGTATATTTCATCGGATTTCTCTTGATTCGATGCAAAAAAAGAATAAAGCGCCTGCGCAGCTTCTTTTCGTACGTTACGATCTGGAGAAATCATAAACGCACGCAACTGAGGAATCGTCAATTTTTTCCCGTTGAATTGAATCTGAGCAGACGAAACGAGTTCAGCATACTCGGTTGCAAGTTTATTTTCCTGCACAAGATCTTGTAAAATCTCTGGTTTAAAAGTTTTGATTGAAAGATTTGCGATGTTGAAAAGCTGTTCACCGAATATTTTCTCAAGTTCATCTTTGAATCTGGATGTTATAAGCGCTCTGTAATAATCACTGACAAGACCTTCCATAACAGGACTTGCACTGTCAAAGTAATCTTTCTCTTTTTTGTAGAACTGGTCTTTTGTGTTCATGCAAAAACGAATCGTACAGATAGACGATGATGTGGAAAAATCTTCCCTGATCCTGTTGATTTTTTTAACACATTCTTTTGCTTTTTCGACGTTTTCTGCCTTTCTCAACTGCTCGACATATTCTTTGAATTCACTTTCAACTGTGCTCAGATCTGGCCTTTTGTACTCAAACTGTGAAAACTTCACACAGACACCTCCTTCTTTTTTTAATTGTATACCACCAAGGCGTGATATATTATTCTCAAGAACAGTGATATAGTATTCAAGGAAAATAGGAGGATGAAAAATGCTCAGAACACACACATGCGGTGAGCTTAGAATTGAGGATGTCGGGAAAAAGGTCGTTCTGGCAGGATGGGTTGACAGAATCAGAGACCTTGGTGGTGTGAAATTCATAATGCTCAGAGACAGGTATGGCATAACTCAAGTTGTTTTTTCTTCACAGAATCAAACAGAACTTCGCAGAGAATCTGTTGTCCAGATTGAGGGCATCGTCAGAGAAAGACCAAAAGAAACAGTCAACAGAGAACTTCCAACCGGTGAGATAGAAGTGGTAGCTGAAAAGATAACCGTTTTTTCATCTCCAATCAGAGACCTTCCATTCTATCCCGGTGAAACAAAGCTGCCTTCAGAAGATGTCAGGTTGAAGTACCGTTACATTGACCTGAGAAGAAAAGAAGCCATGGACAGGATAATAACGAGGCATAAAGTTGCTCAGGCTGTGAGAAACTATCTTTCTTCGCAGGGTTTTATAGAAGTCGAGACTCCGTTTTTGACAAAAAGTACTCCAGAAGGTGCAAGAGACTTTCTGGTGCCATCAAGGCTCAAACCCGGTACATTCTATGCCTTGCCTCAATCTCCACAGCTTTTTAAACAGCTTCTGATGATAAGCAACCTGGACAGATACTTTCAAATCGTGAGATGTTTTCGCGATGAAGATCTCAGAGCCGACAGGCAACCAGAATTCACTCAAATCGATATAGAAATGTCTTTCATCACCAGAGAAGATGTATTGCAGATAACCGAGAATATGCTCAGGTATGTCTTTAAACAGGTACTGGGCGTTGAACTTGCTGAAAAACTGGATCACCTCACTTATGATTACTGTATGAACACCTACGGTTCAGATAAACCCGACCGAAGAATAGGCATGGAATTCAAAGATGTGAGTGACTGCTTTACGGATTCAGAGTACCATGTTGTATCAAATGCCATAATGCAGAACGGTGTTGTGAAGTGTTTTACAATAAAGGATTTCTCGGACAAAATGACAAGGAAACTCGCAGATGAACTGGATGAAGTTGCCAGATCACTTGGTCTTGGCGGAATTTTGTGGTTTGCAGTCGATAATAAAGATGCACTGCGCGGTTCAGCTTTAAAGCATCTTGAAAAAAATTACAAGCAAATCGTGAAGAAATTTTCGCTGCAGCCAAAAGACGTCTGCATCCTCGCAGTTGGTAAAAACAGTGAAGTGAATATTGTACTGGGTGAAATCAGGAAAATTTTTGGCGAAAGATTCTTTTCTCATCTGAAAACTGGTTTTGACATTTTCTGGGTGATAGACTTTCCAATGTTTGAATACAGCGAGGAAGAAAACAGATTCGTTGCACAGCATCATCCGTTTACCATGCCGAATTTAGAGGACCTTGAAAAATACAAAGACAGCGATCTTTCGAGGATCAGAGCACAGTCTTATGATATTGTGATAAACGGTTTTGAAGTTGGGTCTGGAAGTGTTAGAATTCATAATGCGGAGCTTCAAAGAGAAGTCTTCAAACTCATGCAGTTGTCCGAAGAAGAGATTAAAATAAAATTTGGATTTTTGCTGGAAGCATTTCAGTACGGTGCGCCACCTCACGGTGGTATAGCTCTTGGCTTGGACAGACTGGTGGCAATAATTTGTGGCGTTTCTTCGATTAGAGACGTAATAGCATTCCCAAAAACTTCAAGCGGAGTTTGTCCGCTCACAGGTGCACCAGACGTTGTCAGTGAAAAACAATTGAAGGAACTCAAAATAAAACTTGGAGGCGATTGATGATGAACGATGTGGTTGTTAAATTTGAACAGGCGCAGTCAAAACTGATTTGCAAAATCGACGGAGACTTCGACGCATATCATTCGGCTGAGATCAAAAAAGCCATCAAGGAACAACTTGAAAAATCAAAAGACACCAAGATAGTTTTGGACATGTCAAATGTTCCTTACATCGATAGTGCCGGTCTTGGCACAATGGTTTCGATTTTGAAGGATGTAAGAAACCTCCAAAAAGAACTTGTACTGGCTTCGCTCAGACAGAATGTGAAACGAATCTTTGAAATGACAAGGCTGGACAAAGTTTTCAAGATCGTCGATGTTGTGGAGGAGGCTTGAATTGAAAGAGTTTCTGATTGCCATAGATGGACCTGCAGGTTCTGGGAAATCCACCGTCGCAAAGCTTGTTGCGGAAAAACTCAAAATGAACTACCTGGATACAGGAGCCATGTACAGAGCAGTGGCTCTGTATTTGCATTCAAAAAATCTTTCGCCTTCAGATGATCTGTCTGATGCACTTGATCACATAAAATTGAATTACAAAGACGGTGAACTGTATTTAAATGGCACAAAAGTTTCTGAGCAAATAAGATCGGCTCAGGCTGGAAAGCTTGCCTCAGATTTTGCCGTTAATCAGACTGTGCGTTCAAAATTGACCCAGCTTCAAAAAGATATATGCAAAGGCGGTATGTTTGTTGTCGAAGGAAGAGATATAGGAACAGTTGTTCTTCCACATGCACAGGTCAAGATTTTTCTGACCGCTTCATTTGAGGAAAGGGTGAGAAGAAGGCTCAGAGAATTGCGTGAAAAAGGAATAAATCTGACATTTGAGCAAGTCGCAGATCAAATAAGGCTCAGGGATGAGCAGGACTCAAAAAGATCCATCGCTCCGATGAAACCCGCTGAAGATGCTATAATCATCGATACGACAGACAAGAGCATCGAACAGGTAACGGAAGAAATCTGCCAGATTGCGCTCAGGAGGATGGCTTGTGAAAGTAATTGTTGCTGAGGATGTCGGTTTTTGCTTTGGTGTACAGCGGGCATTGAAGATGATCAATTCAAAAATCGCAAATCATGAAAAGATATATACACTCGGCGATGTTGTTCATAACAAATCAGTTGCCAGATCACTTGAACAAAAGGGCGTTGTGGTGATACAGCAGGACATTCCGCAGGATGCAAAAGACTCTGTTTTGGTGATACGTGCACATGGTGTTCCAAAAGATCTGCTTGAACAGGTTAAAAAGACCTTCAAAACCGTTGTAGACACAACATGTCCCATTGTGATGAGTCTTTTCAAAACGGCTCAGCAGATGCAAAAACAGGGTTATAAAATCACGGTGTTTGGAAAAAAAGACCATCCAGAGATGGTTGCTCTGCTTGGCTATGTACCGCAAGCCACAGTAACAGTTGAGCCAATTCCCCTGAATGAAAAAAGCTGTGTTCTATCTCAGACAACGATGTCAGTAGACGAATTTCATAAATTCGTGGAAAGATCGATTGAGATTTCCAGTTTTAAAGAACTCAGAGTGATCAACACTATATGCAGTATAACTGCAAAAAGAGAATCTCAAACGCGAGTAATAGCACAAAATAGCGATCTGGTGATTGTCCTTGGTGGTAAAAACAGTTCGAATACTTCCAAGCTTGCAAAAATAGCTTCGCAATTAACAAAAACTTTACATATAGAAGAGCCATCTGAAGTTGATCAAATAGATTTAAGTGATATAAAAACAATAGGTATTGTTACCGGCACTTCAACACCCCAAGAAGATGTAAAAATACTCACCGAAAAAATTCTCAATAGGAGGGAAAAGAAATGAGTGAGAAAGACGAAAAGATGGAGAACTTCCAGGAGTATCTGGATTTTGTCGAGAACACACCGGGTCAGGTTGTGGAAGCAACAGTAACAAGAATAAATCCAGCCGAAGGTATATCAGTCGATTTTGGTGGCAAAGGCGAGGGAATAATTCCTCAGAATGAACTGGTTCATCCGGTCACGAACTACACAGTTGGTCAAAAGATCAAGACCCAGATCCTAAAAATCAACGACGAAGAAGGATATGCGATTCTCTCTGAAAGAAGACCTTTTGCAAGAGATATGAGAAATCTTTTAAAGAAAGCTTATGAATCAAAGACGCCAATCAAGGGTAAGATAACACGTGTGGTACCCGGTGGCTATCAGGTTACGATCTTTGAAGTTTTTGATGCCTTCCTGCCCGGATCGCATTCCATGCTCAGAAAAGATCAGCCGGTCGAAGAAAAAGAAATGGACTTTCTGATCATAGAATATTTTGCAGATCGCAAAAGGCAGAGAATAGTAGTTTCTCGAAAAGCCTTGATAGATCAGATGAAAGAAGAATTTTTCAAAACACACAAAGTCTCAGATGAGGTTGAGGGCATTGTCGAGCAGATCAATGACACACATGCAATAATCGACCTTGGAGCAGTCAAAGCCTTCCTGCCAAAATCGGAAATCTCTCATGATCCATCACTTTCTGTGAAAGACGTGCTCAAAAAAGGAGAAAAGGTAAAAGTCAAAATAATCGAAATCGATCAAGCAAAATCGTCGATAACCGTGAGTTTAAAAGCATTAGAGCCAGATCCATGGTCAAAGGTAATGGAAAAATACCCGGCTGGAACAACTGTTCAGGGTACTGTGAAAAGCATCATGCCATTTGGAGTTTTCGTGAATCTCGAGCCTGGCATCGATGGTCTGATACACATCTCTGAAATTTTCTGGGGTAGTAAAAAAACCGATCTGCACAAGTATTTCAAAGTTGGACAGCTTGTTCAGGCAGAGGTTGTTGAACTGGACTCTCAGAAGCGCAGAATATCGCTCAGTTACAAAAAAGCAAAAGGAGACCCGTGGGAAAACATAAACCAGAAGTACTCTGAAGGAAGTGTTGTGAGTGGAGTTGTACAGAGAATCCTGTCAACCGGGATTATAGTTGAAATAGAAGATGGAGTCAGTGGTTTTGTGCCAAAATCAGAGCTGTCCTGGAACAAAATAAAGGATCCATCTGAACTTTTCAAAGAAAAACAGAAAGTTGAAGTCAAGATCCTGTCAATCGATCCGCAGCAAAGACGAATGAGACTGAGTATAAAACAGCTATTACCAGATCCATGGGAAGAAGTCCTGACAAAACTGACTGAGGGTTCCGTTGTAAAGGCAACAGTAAAATCGAAAGTAAATTCCGGATTCATAGTGCTTTTGCAAGATTTTTCAGTCGAAGGATTGATGCCTTCAGGACATGCCAATGAGAACGTCAAAGAGGGAGACGAACTGGAAGTACTCGTTTTGAGATTGATCCCGGAAAGAAGAAAGGTACTGGTCAGCCAGAAGAAACTCGAGGAAAAAAGAGCATACGAAGAATATAAAAGCAAGATAAACGACAAGCAAAATTACAGAACACTTGGTGATAGGATGAAAGGCTGATGGCTGTTGTCGTAATTGCCGGCAGGACAAATGTTGGAAAGTCCACGCTTTTCAACAGGCTGATAGGTAAGCGCAAAGCAATAACCGAAAAGATTGATGGAGTCACACGTGATTCCATAAAGGGTCTCGTCGTTTACGACGAGACCAGCTTTATTTTGTACGACACGTGTGGTGTCTTTGAAAAAGCTGACGATCCAATCCTTTCTGCCATGAAAAACAAAGCCTTCGAGACTTTCCGACAGGCAGATCTGATACTTTTCGTTGTTGATGGAAGAAATGGTATCACCGCTGAAGACGAGTATGTAGCAACACAGTTGAGAAAACTGGGTAAAAAGATCATACTGGTAATAAATAAAGCCGAGAATATTGCCGCAGTCGAAAAGAACATGTCCGATATACTCAGACTCGGGTTTGATGAGTATGTAATCGTCTCGGCACAGCATGGAAACAACATAGACGATTTACTTGAAAAAATCTCGCAAACCCTTAAGAATGAAGGTGTCGCTTTTGAAAAACCATCGCAGGAACTATCACCCAATATTGCCATCGTTGGAAAACCAAATGTGGGAAAATCTTCTTTATTCAACGCGCTGATTGGTCAGGACAGATCAACTGTCACCCCTATTCCTGGAACAACCAGAGATTCCATCGACGAGACGATTTATCTTTCCGGTAAGAAATTCACTTTTATAGATACCGCAGGTATGAGACGAAAGAGCAGAATACAGAAAAAAACGATCGAGTACTTCAGTGTCAGCAGAACAATCGACAGTATAGAATCGGCTGATATAGTTTTACTGGTCATGGATGCAACAGAAGGCATAACACAGCAGGACAAAAAGATAGCAGATCTGATTTTGAGTAACGGCAAAGCCATGGTGTGTGTAATGAACAAAATCGATCTGAGCAGTATCTCAAAAAAAGATTATGAAACAATGTACTCAACCCAGATGCCGTTTGCAAACTTCTGTCGGCTCATCTTTACCAGTGCAACCAGAAAGATAGGCTTGAAACAGTTGATTGACGCTATCTTTGAGGCATATGAATCGTATTCGAAAAAGATACCTCAGGAACAGTTGAGCAAACTCGTGTCGCAGCTTTCTCTACTTTCACCAAATCTTTCAAGATCAGAGCTCAGAATATACTCCATCAGACAGACAAAAACAAAACCACCAACATTTCTTGTTCAGGTCAACAACAAAGAACTGACAGATGAGAACATCAAAAGAACTCTGCAAAGACTGATCAGAGAAAGGATAGATCCTCTCACAGGTACACCCATACAGATAAATTTCAAAGGCAGAGAGAAAAAACCATAGCTGAATAGACTCAGCCATCAGCGAAAAAACTTTTAAAACAGCAACTCGATAAAAAGGGCTTTGTCAGGCAAAAAATCGACAAGGGTGATGATTTAAGACTTATACAGAAAGCTTAGAAAGGAGGAGACGGCGCATTCCATGATAAGGTAGAATGCGCTGGAAGTTG
Organism: Pseudothermotoga sp.; assembly: GCF_031962025.1. Lineage (GTDB taxonomy): Bacteria > Thermotogota > Thermotogae > Thermotogales > DSM-5069 > Pseudothermotoga_B. The sequence goes on along the minus strand of NZ_JAVRKW010000012.1, from coordinate 24,116 downwards.
ATGAATTATTTTCTGGTTGGATTGATCTGCTATCTTTGTGGGTCGGTACCGTTCAGTTACTTACTTCCAAAACTCAAAAAAGTGGATGTCAGGAATGTGGGAAGTGGCAATGTCGGTGGTACAAACGCTTTGAGAGCGGCTGGACCTGCAATTGGCTTGGCTTCGATGATTCTTGATGCCGTCAAATCCTTTGTTCCAGTACTCGTTGTATCGAAGATTTTCAATCAAAATATTTATTACGTTGGCATTGCGGCAATATGCGCAGTGATCGGTCATGATTTTCCAATCTTTTTGAGATTTAAAGGTGGAAAAGGTGTTGCAAGCACAACCGGTGTCTTCTTTGCGCTGGTCCCCATTTCTGGTTTTGCGTTCCTTGCAGGCTGGCTGTCAGTTATTCTCTGGACAAAATACGTTTCACTTGGTTCAATAATTGGCATGTACACGGCGTCGCTGGTAGCTTATTTTTTCAACAAGGATTTTGCGGTGCTTTTTCTGTTGCTTGCCACGTTATCCACTCTGAGACATGCCGATAACATAAACAGACTGATGAATCATTCTGAAAGAAAAACAGATCTGATTGCCATGTTCAAAAAGGGGCGTTGATGTTGAAAAAAGTACTCTGTTTCTTGTTTGTACTTGCTGTTCCAGTTGCAAGTTTTTCAATAATCAACGAAGAACAAGCTAGAGAACTTTTTTCTCAGGCTCTTTCACTCTGGTATGAAGGAGATGTCATCAAAGCAAGATCTGTAATGGACGAGGCACTGTCGGGCTTGATATACGTTTCTGATATACCTGAGTTCTGGTTTTTCACCTCAAAAATCGACATAGACATGCGGGCAGTGGAAAAAGCACAGGAAGATCTCAAAACCATCCTTGTCATCAGTCCAGGTAGATCAGAGGTGATCTCGCTGTTGAAAGAAATCGAAACGCTCCAAAAGCCACTTGAATTTTCCACACCGGTTGTTTTCGACAAAATCATCACATTTTCGGGTTTTCAAAAAGGTACGGAGTATTTTTACACACCATCTGCCGCAGTATTTTTGGGAAATTCTCTGATCATCGCCGACAAAGCGAACAAAAGATTGATTTTGACACACGAAGATGGGTACAGAGTTTTCAAAACCAGCATCTCACCAGCCAGTTTAGCCACTTCCAGCGCAGGGAAATTATACATCAGCGGAGATGGAAAATTGATTGAATATGATCTGAACAATGGCTCTGAAAATATCATCTATGAAGGCTTTACAAATCCCATACTTGCAGGCTTTGACAGAATCGGAAGGCTCTGGGGCAGTGATGTTGACAGAGTTTTCATTTACGACGGTGAATCTGTCAATTTCTTCACGCTTGATGATTTTTGTATCATCAGCGACATCGAGTTAACACCGTACGGTTTCTGGATTCTTGATGTGATGAAAAACCAGCTTTCATTTTACGATTTTTCCTTCAAAAAGATCAAATCTTACTCTTCTCATGGCACCTGGTCTTTCGAAGTGAGCATTCACAACGACCCGATTATAATGACAAAAGATGGAAAACTCGCTCTTGTCAAAGATGATACTTTGCACGAATTTTATCAACTGCCGAACGGGACGATCTTCTTTGAGTATCTCTATCCGTATCTGATTTTGATGAACTGGAAGACAAACGCGGTCACAGTACAGCCGATGAAATCCAAAGAACCGCTCATAGTCAAAGTCGATACTTTCAACTTTGAGAATGACAACATCAATCTATTTGTCAGAGTCGAGAACATCTTTGGGGACAGCGTGCCGTATGTGAAAAATTTTCTGGAAGTTAGAGAAGGTGGTGGACCTGTGTTTTTCAACATCTCAACCGAGTATGTGAAATCACAGCGACTGAAAGCCGATCAGGATTTTTTTGAGAAGGTACTGCCATTCATAAAAAGAGGTTCAGCATACAGCGTTTTCTTCGATGATCTACCAAAAAACTCAAGAAAAACAGACATAGTCACACTGCGCGGCAAGAATGTAAGGATTTTCACAGTTTCACCAGCAACGGATCTGGTGCTCTTCAGTGGCGGCGCTGGCTCTGTCGCTTCACCTGTCGACATATGGCAACCAGTATGGAAAATCACCTTTAAACGCACAAGACCAATTCCTTCGGATATAACACCTGTAACGGTGCAGATAAGATATGGTGATGAGATTTACTCAGATACAATCTATTACACAAGAGAGTTGATCAAATAATGGTGTATGTGATTTCAAAAGATGTTAGAAAGGAGGGAACAGCACATTCTCCATCTTATAGAAGATGGAGTTGACTGCGCTGAATGTTGATGAACTTCGAGGAATTGTTCAAAGAAGCCTATGAAGCCGCTGAAAAAGGTGAACTGAAAAAAGCCGAAGAATTTTACAGACAGTGTTTGAATCTGTGTCAGGCTCCAGAGATCTGGAACAACCTCGGTAATGTTTACAGAAGAATGGACAAAAATGCGAAGGCAATCGAATGCTATCAAAAAGCAATTGAACTTGACAAAAACTACGCTCCAGCTTATGTGAATCTATCTTCTGCCCTTTTGAATCTTGAAAGGTATGACAACGCCAAACTCTTGCTACTCAGAGCCATTCAAATTGGTATGAAAGATCAAAGGATCATAGCCATGCTCATAGTCTGTCATCTTGCCCTGCAGGAATTCTTCGAAGCTGTGGAACTCTACGCTCAGAACATGAATGATAAAACACTGATTGAAGAACTCAACGAATACGGTGTGCTTGAAAAACTCGAAGCTCTCAGAAAAGACTGGAAAAAATCTTAAAGCTGGTCAAAAAACATCCTTAAAAGTACGGGATCTATTTTTTCTCTCAGTACCCTTTTGAGTTTCTGCACAGTATTGTCCACTTTCTTGAAATTCACATCCAGTTCCTGCTCTATCTGCTCATAACTTGCTCCGTCGATCCACATTTGAACTATCTGAACTTCCAATTCAGACAGATGTTCGTTAACCTTTTCCATAATCATACCCGCAATTGCCTGGCGTGCTGTGGAAAGTGAAAAATCCTCAAATGAATATCCTGTCTCATCAGAATCCTCACTCGTTAACAAATCCACGCTGACAGCATCTGTGAGCATTCTGTTTTTCTTTCGGTTCAAAAACGTCAGAAAAGATTTCAATTCAGATTCAATACTTCTCCATGCAAAGGAAGAAAAACCACTTTTATCCGGCTGGTAATAATACACAGCCTTGATCAAACCGACCAAACCGTTCTGAACCAGATCCTGAAATTCAGCCCATGGTGCATAGTATTTTGAAGATATTTTTATGACCATCGGATAGTACTTTTCAACTAAAAGATCAAGAGCTTCTTTCAGCCCCGCTTGAGCAAGATTAACCAGTTCCTCAGCCCTTTTAGTCCTCAGACGGTACTTTATATTCAAGGTTTCTGCTCCTTCAGCAACAAAGCAAGTTCTCCTATGTTTTGCAAAATCAGATCTGGTTTTTGCTCAACCTTGTTCACATCTTCCAAACTGCTCTCACCGGAAAGAACCAGTATCGAGAAAATACCCGATCTTTTGGCAAACTCCATATCGGTGTAAAGTCTATCACCCACCATCGCTATCTGCTCTGGCTTTATGCCAGTTTTTTCCACGATCATCTGTAACATCAAAGGATTGGGTTTGCCAACGATGAAATCTGGTTTTCTGCCTGTGGATCTTTCTATAAGCGCGATGAACGAACCAGCATCAGGCAGTGGACCCTCAGGTGATGGACAGTTTATATCCGGGTGTGTGGCTATGTAGTCGATCCCTTTTCGAATGAACAAACACCCCAGAGCCAGCTTTTCATAGTTGATCTGTGTATCGTATCCAAGAACCACAGCCTGCGGATCTTTTGTGGTAACTTCATGACCATAACTTTGAAGTGTTTCAACCAGTGACTGTGTACCAATTACAAAGACCTTCGCCTGTCCATATCTATGCTTCATGAAAATAGCAGTAGCCTCACCTGATGTGAAAACATCTGACACATCAACATTAACTCCAAGCTTTCTGAGCTTTTCAACATATTTTTTAGCATCCTTGGAAGAATTGTTCGTCAAAAACATGAACCTCTTTTTCTGAGATCTGACTGTTTCTACAAAATCCATTGCTCCTGGAAGAAGACTGTCGCCCAGATAGAATGTACCATCCATATCCAGCAAAAAAAGCTGAATTGTCTTGAGAGACAAATTAATCACCTCATAAAATACAATACCAGAATAAGCAAAAAAGAAAACCAGTCGATTGCAAAATGATCGACTGGTACAGAGTGGCTTTAGGAGGCAAACTGTATTTGATAGAGCTTGTAATAGACACCTTTTTTGGAAAGCAATTCTGCGTGTTGACCTTCTTCTGCAACCTTACCATCGTGAACAACTACTATTCTGTCTGCGCCTTTCACAGTTGAAAGTCTGTGTGCAATCATGATGACAGTTTTATCCCTGGATAGTTCCCTGACAGCCGTTTCGATCCTGGATTCTGTATCGACGTCTATGTTGCTGGTTGCTTCATCCAAAATCAGTATTTTTGCGTCAAACAAAACCGCACGTGCCAAAGCTATGAGCTGTCTTTCACCAGCTGAAAGCGTTGAACCACGTTCTATTATTTTGGTGTAGATTCCATCGCTGAGTTTATCTATGATTTCATACGCGTGCACCTTTTTGAGTGCTTCGATAACCTGTTGCTCGGTGTATTCCTGGTGAAACAATCTAATGTTGTCAAGAATCGTCCCAGAAAAGAGTATCACATCCTGAGGTACAGTTGCAATCTGTTTCCTGATTTTTCTCAAATCGTACTGAAGCATGTCTCTGCCGTCTATCAAAATCCTGCCTTTTTGAGGAACGTACATCCCATTTACTAGGTTCATCAATGAGGTCTTGCCCGCTCCCGTTTCTCCAACAATGGCAGTCAATTCTCCTGGTTTGAAAGTGATGTTTATGTTTTTGAGAACCCATCTTTGTGAGTCATAACTGAACCACACATCATCGAAAACGAGTTCTCCTTTGACGATCCTGCCATCGTCTTGTGGCTCACCAAGCACTTCTGGTTTTTCATCCATCAGTGTGAATATTTTTTCACAGGACGCCGCCGTGTTTTGAATGATGTCGTACTTTTCTGATATATCGCCAAGAGGTCTCATGAATGTGTCAATGTACGCGACAAAGGCATAGAGTTCACCAAATTGGATTGTTCCGCCAATTATGTATTTTGATCCGAACCAGATTATCGTGCTCAGGGCAAAGTAGTGAATCAAATCTATGAAAGGTCTGAAAATACCAAAAACATACAGTTGATTTATCAAAGATCTGTACAGATCTTTATTCACCGAATCAAATTCCCTTGCTTTGTAATCTTCCGCCAAAAAGAGCTTTATCACGTTTATTCCGCTTATGTGTTCCGCAAGGTATGCGTTGACGCGGGCAAGATTTGTTCTGACCTCTTTGTAGACCTTCAGATCGAAATACCTGAACAAGACCATTGCAGCAATGATTATGGGAAATACAAAGCTGACATTTACAAAAAGCCTTGTACTTATTTTCAACATAAAATAGATGACTCCAGCGAGCAAAAATACATCTTTGACCATAGAAGTTATAACACTCGAGAAGAATTCCTGAATATTCTGCGTGTCATTGACTATCCTTGTGTTGATCCTTCCAGAGGGATTTTTGTCAAAAAAAGACATCGGAAGATCAAGAACCTTTCTGTAAAGTTCACTTCTGATATCATAGACTATCCTGTTTCCAAGAAATGATGTCAGATAAGTACTCAGATATCCAAGCAAAAACTGGAGCCCAACAACACCCAGCAAGATGAGTGCCATAGTCGATACACCGCTTATGCGCTGCTCGACGTTTAAAGATGGGTTGTTCATGTAACCATCTATTGCCTTTCTCACAATCTGCGGTGGTAAAAGATCAATAACAGCAGAAACAAGCACTATGAATATCGCAAGCACAAAAAACCAAAAATATGGTTTTGCATAACCAAGAAGTCTCTTCAAGGTTTTTTCACCCCAATGTTGTTAGACTCACGAATTATTTTACTACTCTATCTTTACATGAAAAAACCTTGTTTTTCCAAATTGATCATGAAAAAATGAAATATTTCCAAAAGAACAGAGCTTTTGCAGAAAATCTCTCTGTTCACAGGAAAATTCCATCAACACATGCTTGTTTTTCAAAAAAGCTGTATCTTTAAAAAATTCTCTGTAAAAATCCAGTCCATCTTCTCCTGCAAACAGTGCATCGTGTGGTTCTTTCAAAACATCTGCTGCAAGAGCTGCCTTCGTGGAGATATACGGTGGGTTTGAAACGATCAGGTCGATTTTTTCAAGAAAAGGCTTAACTGGTTCTAAAAATGGTCCTTCCAAAAAGGTGATTTTTGCTTTGAATTTATCGGCATTTTTCCGTGCAAGCAAGATTGCTTTTGGGTTGATATCAGTTGCGTAAACTTCACAGTCACTGTTCAGTACAATGGCAATGGCTATTGCACCTGAGCCTGTTCCTATATCAACAACTGTTTTTAATTGCTCATTTTCAATCAATTCCAAAGCCAGATCCACCAGGGTTTCTGTCTCGATCCTTGGTATGAAAACCCCTTCTTCTATGTTGAGCTCTAATCCATAAAAATAGCATTTTCCGGTTATGTACTGAAGAGGAAAACCACTGCACCGCAGGCGGGCAAACTCAAGTGCCTGCTTTGAATAACTGTCCTTGACCTCTTGTTCAAAAGAAAGCAGTATTCTTTCTTTGGTCATACCCGTGGCGGCTGATAAAAGCAAAAGTGCCTCCGTACCAGAGGATTCGGAGGCACCGCCGAGCATATCTTTCAAAATCTTATACAATTCTCTGAAAGTCATATACCAAATCTTTTTCGCAGCTCCTCATTCATTCTGTCCGGTGTCCATGGTGGATCAAAGGTCAGATTGATTTTGACATCTCCAACTCCTTCTATTTCACGAATTTTGTCTTCTGCATCCTGCAGAATCATTCCAGCTAACGGACATGCTGGTGTTGTCATGGTCATTGTGACTGTCACGTTGTTCTGTTGATCTATATCCACTCCATAGACAAGTCCCAGACTCACAACATCCAATCCCAATTCAAAATCTATGACATTTTCCAGAGCCTTCAAAACCTGTTCTTTTGTTATCATAGATATCTCCTCTCAAAGAGTTTCGATCATATTTGTAAGCAACTGCACATGTCCCATCTCTTCTTTGACGATCAGATCTATCTTGTCTCTGCCAAGACCTTCTGGGACAGATTCCTTTATTCCCAGGTAGAATATGATCGAATCTTTTTCCAGATCGATCGCTACTCTCAAAAGCTCTGATAATGAACGGATATCTTTGAACCTGTCAGTCGGATCAGCTCTGAGATCAAAGACCTTGCTGTTTGCAATCGACTGCAGATATTTGGCTGCTTCACCTGAAGGATCAAGGAACTGGGAAATCTCCCGCTCCTTTTTGGCAATTTCCAATCTCATGGTGTGAAATCTCTTTTCGTGTTCTTTTTCCATATCGACGAGTTTCAAAAAGATGGACTTTTTAGAATACTCTACAAATTTTTCAGCCGCTTTTGTGTAAAAACTCGCACCGTTTCTCTCGATCTGTTCGGCGATCTCAAAAACTTCGTCGATGTTGAACATCTTATCACTCCCTCTTGGCAAGTTCTCTGTCCATCATTATTATACCAACAGGGACATCTTTTATCTTCTCAAGTGTTTGTAAAATCTTCAACGCATTTGATTCTTCCTCAACCTGCTCATTTACAAACCACTGCAAAAACACGTATGCAGCATGATCATTCTCTTTCTTTGCCAGTTCAACAAGGTTGTATATACTCGCTGTGACTTTCTGCTCGTGCTCATAGACGTGCCTGAAAACTTCAAATGGATTTGCCCATTCCCTGACAGGCTGATCCAGAGCGAAAAATTCCACCTTTCCACCGCGCTCATTTATGTGCTCGTAGAATTTCATGGCGTGTTTGTACTCTTCCTTTGCCTGTAATTTCATCCAGTGTGCCATTCCTTCAAGATTTTGCGAATCAAAATACGCAGCCATTGAAAGATACAGATACGCAGAATCAAGCTCTTTTTTGATCTGTTCATTAAAAGCTTTTTGAATACTCTCTTTTATCATAAAACCATCCCTCCTCAAAATTATATTTTACCCCCGACACCGTCGGGGGTATACAGTTCAAACTTTTTTATGGCACAGCCACCAATCAAGGCATTCGTATTGTTCCTTCCTTTTCAAAGCATCCTGAATGCTCGTTGGTGGTGGAACTATTACCTCGTCTTTAAACAATTCATTATTTGGCCAGTTTGCAGGTATGGCTACTTTGTTTTCGTCTGCCACCTTGAAAGCCTTCACGATTCTAACAATTTCATCGATATTTCTTCCAACTTCCTGCGGATAGTAAAGTATTGTACGAATAAACCCGTTGGGATCAATTACAAAAACAGCTCTGACGGTGTTGCTGCCTTTTGCAGGATGCACCATTCCAAGCATCTCCGCAACCTTTCCAGTGTCTGCTATAATTGGAAACTCGATCTGTACACCGATCTTTTCCTTGATCCACTCAACCCATTTGATGTGGGAGAAAACCTGATCAACGCTCAAACCGATCAGTTCAGCACCAAGCTTTCTGAATTCGTCGTACCTTTTCTGAAACGCCACAAACTCAGTCGTACAGACAGGTGTGAAATCTGCAGGATGGCTGAAAAGCACCAACCATTTTCCCTGATAATCATCTGGAAGTTTCTTCTTACCGTGTGTGGTGAGTACCTCCATCTGTGGAAATTTTTCCCCTAATAGTGGTATACCCATCTTTATCACCTCCAAGTAAAGTATACCATAATTATATTTTACTTCCAGATATTATTTCATTTTGTCAGATACATATCGTACAATATTAATATAATGACTCAAACCCATATTTTCATCGAAAACAGAGAAACTTTTTCACTTTATCTGATTGAGTATACTCATGTCTTCTCCGATAATAACGACGCTGTCAGGAATGATCATTTTGTAACTGTCAAGTGTTCTCAAAAGTTTGTAGAACTCCTGGTCCTTTGAAAAGGCTTCTGCGTATATGCGTGTGGCACTTGCCTCTCCTGTACCTTTTATTCTCTCAGCTTCACTGGGAGCCTCTGCTTTTAAAACAGTCGCTTTTTTATCGGCTTCCGAACGGATCTTCTGGGCTTCTTTTTGACCCTCGGCTCTGATCAAAGCCGCAATACTCTGCCTTTCAGACTTCATTCTCTCAAAGACCGCCTGCTGGTTTTCAGCCGGTAAATCTGTGTGTTTGATCCTGACATCTTTTATCTCTATGCCAAAATCCTGCAGGTTCTTTTTAGAAAATTCTGTGATATCACTCAGATACATTCTTTCACCGGTTACGATGTCATCGAACTCCAGTTTTGCAAGCGTATTTCTCAAGCCAGAATAGACAACGTCATCGATCCTTGAAAGCGCTAAAGAAACTGTTCTAACTGACTCGATGAATTTCTTTGGATCAGATATTCTCCACACGGCGTAAGAATCAACAAGCATCGTTTTCTTGTCCAGGGTAATGATTTTCTCAACGGGTATATCGTAGATATAAAAACGCTTGCTGAAACGGACCACGTTGTCCACGAAAGGTGTGCGTGCATACAGACCCGGTTCTGAGATTATTCTTCTTATCTCTCCAAATCTGATAACTATTGCATACTGCGTCTGATCAACAATGAAAAACGACAAACCCACAAAAACAGCCGCTATGACAACAACGGTGAGAATACCTATCAAAATTACCATCTTCATTTTCCATCACCACCGATCAACTTATCCAGATTGAGTAAAGTAATGTTCTGTGAACCATCGAGCAGAATTATCCTCTTTGCCTTTGGCAGAACTTCTTCGAGTGTCTCGAGTTTTAATCGTGTCTCTGTGACCTTTGGAGCAGTTTTGTACTCTTTTAAAATACTCAAAAACCTCTGCGTCTCACCTGTAGCTTGAAGAACTTTTTGCTGAGCATAAGCCTCCGCCTCTAAAACTATCTTTCTTGCCTCACCCTCCACAGAAGGTATGAGATTATTTGCGTATTTGAGTGCTTCATTTATATACCTTTCTTTATCCTGCTTTGCGTTGTTCACATCGTCAAAGGCAGCGATAACCGGCTGAGGTGGTACAACCTCCTGGAGCAGCACATTTATGACAGTTATTCCCACATCGTATTGATCCAGCAATTGCTGTGTTATCTGATGAACTTCGTACGACACCTTGTCTCTTTCCGCTGTCAAAATTTCATCAACAGTTCTTTTGGCTATCATCTCTCTTAAAGCAGATTCAGCGGTGAATTTCACGAGCTCTTCGGGATTTTCAACGTTGAAAACGAATTTCACAGGATCATTCACGCGAAATTGAACAACTGCTTCAACCGAAACTATGTTTCCATCACCCGTCAGTATTAGAACTTCTTCTTTCTTTTGAACATACTGCCCGGGTTTGACTGTTCTAAAACCTATCTCCTGTTTTCTGATTGTCTGGACATCAACTATCACATGCGTTTGAAAAGGATACGGTGCGTGAATGTGTATTCCAGGACCTGCTGTGTGACTGTATTTGCCGAAGGTTTTAACCAGTGCAACCTGAGATGGATCAACCTGATAAATCCCTGTCATCAGATATACAATAAAAACCACAATTGCAATAAATATCACCACAAACTTTGCTTTCATTTTCGTTCCTCCTTTCTCTTGTAAATATAACAGATTATCAAAAAAATGCAAACTGAATTGATAGTTGCTAAAGAACGTTGTTTTATCTAATTTAAAGATCTTTTAGCTTTATCACATCTCATAATTCCACACATCCAGAACAGCGTGTAGAAAGAAGACATGACCATTGCCATGAGCATCAAGACGGCTATGTGAACATGAACTCTCATCGGTGAGAACAAAAGAACGCAGAAACCTATTCCAACGCCAAGTGCATTGGCTATTATTGGTCTTGCTGTCACATTCAAGGTATTAACGAGCGATGCCTTTTGCACCGTCTTGTAGGTATATGTGAAATGTATGGCATAGTCTATACCTGCACCAAGGGCTATGTTCATGATATAGCAACTGATGACGTTGAGCGGTATGTCAAACAATCCAAGTAGACCGTAAATATTCACAATACTCAGAACAATCGGTACCATACTCATCAAACCGAGTTTGATGTCTTTTAGCATTAAAACCATCATCAAAGTGATCAACACGATCGCAAAAAATATGCTAAATCTCTGATTTGACAGAATTTCATCGTTCATCTGCAGGTATTTGTAATTTTCACCAGTAACAGATATTTGTTTCAACCCTTCAAATGAAAGAGATCTCAAAGTATTCTCAAGATCATAATGAGTTTTTTTAGAAAAATCTTTCAAAAAAACAAGCATCAGGGCACTTTTGTTTGAGCGGTTGACAAAGGTCCCCTGTGGCAATACGAATGAAACAACACTTCTAAAAAGCGGTGGAATCATTTCGTTGATCTCTAAGATTGACAGAGTGCGGCGAGCGTACTTCAAAGCACTTTCTCTGACCTTTTCCATCATTTCAATACCTTGTTTTGATAGTGGATCTACATCCATGTTCACCTTGACCATGATTGGTATATTCACCTGGGATATACTCTCCAAAATTCTCAAACCTTCCATGACCCTGGAAGACTTTCTAAAAAACATCAACACGTGAAATTCCTGTTTGACATTAAAAACAAAAAGGCATAAAAACACCGACACACTAACAAGAATTATCAGATTCATCTTTCTGTACCTGACAAAATAGCTGGCAATCTTATCTTTGCCAAACTGCACCCTGTGATACTTCAGAAAAGTTGCAATCGGTGGAAGAAAGATAAAAGTAGTAAAACCTGCCATTCCCACTCCATATGCACCCGATAAACCAAGCTCGATCATCACAGGAGAGGAAGTAAAACACAGCGAAACAAATCCCACAACAGTTGTTGAAGTAGTCATGAGAAGCGGTATGAAAGTGTCCTTCAGCGCTTTATTTGCCCTTTCAAAACAGTTAGAGTCTTTTGTGGAAAGATAATGTGACATGTAATGAAGTCCTGCTGAGCTTCCCATAACCAGTGTGATGAAAGGCATCAACACATTTTCAAGGGTGATAGTCTTACCAAAGGCACTGTATATTCCAAGCATGTACACTGTTGCCAAAAAGCTCGGTAAGAAAGAAAGAAGTGCCGCCCAAAAGTTTCTCAGACTCACGTAGAATATCAGGAATATAACACAGATTGCAATTGGTGAAAGGTATTTCAAAATAAATTCTATATATTCAAGGGATTTTGCAGTTATAAATGAGTTACCAAAAAGCGCCGCACCGTATTTTCTAACAAGTCGTGAGATCTCAATAGAAGTCTTTTCAGGCTGTGAAGATATCATTGCTATCAGAATCGCATAGTCTTTTCCTTTGTATTTGCCCACAAGACCAAGCTGCTGCGCAAAAGTCGTTTTATCTGAAACTGTGAAAGGAAACTCCAGAGGGTTTATCACAAGTGAAACACCTTTTATACTTCTTACAATCGCGGCAACTTCATTCACCCTGGTTCTGTCCTCAAATGGTGTCGCTATCAACAGAAGATCTTTTATCGCAAAAGAGCTCGATATATCTCTTTCAGCCTGAACATAACGCGACTGATCTGGTATCTGGGACTTGAAATACCCGCCTATTTTCAAATTCCTGAGCTGCCAGAAAGATAGAAAACCCAGAACAATCATCAAAAAAACCGCGACCCATCTTTTTCTAATCCAGCCAGACAGATGCCTTCCCCCAGTTTTGTGCTGTGATAAAATTTTGATAGTGACATTTCCAAAAAGAATATATCATTTTCGAAAGGAGAAAATTATGAGAATAGTTGACACACATGCTCATCTGCATTTTCCTCAATTTAAAAATGATCTGGTATCTTTGATCGACAGATTTGCGGCTGATGGTGTGGAATTTGTGATCAACGTTGGAATAGATGTCAAAGATTCTATAGAATCGCTGAAACTTGCTAAAAGATTCAAAAATATCTTTTGTTCTGTGGGCGTTCATCCGCACGAAGCAGGTAAAGTCGAAAAAGACTACATAGAGAAATTAAGAGAACTGGCAGAAAATCCAAAGGTTGTCGCAATTGGAGAAACAGGACTGGATTATTTCAGAAATTTCTCATCCAAAGAAGACCAGAAAAGGGTCTTTCGTGAGCAGCTACTGCTCGCCAGGGAGCTCGATCTTGCCGTGATAATCCACATAAGGGATGCCTATGAAGATGCGTATGAAATACTTTCCCAGATTGGTCTACCGCCTGCAGGTGGAGTGATTCACGCCTTTTCTTCTGATACCACCTGGGCTTTGAAATTCATCGAGCTTGGCTGTTTTATAGGTATCGGTGGACCGTTAACTTACCCAAAAAACATCTCGCTGAAAAACGTTGTGAGAGCTGTTGGTATAGAAAATATCGTTACGGAAACTGACTGCCCATATTTACCCCCACAGCAATTCAGGGGCAAGAGAAACGAACCGTCCTATGTGAGATTTGTGGTGAACGAAATTTCAGCAATTTTGAACGAAGATCCAGTCAAGATCTCAAATAAGATCATAGAAAATGCAAAAGAACTGTTTGGTTTGACATCCCTGTAATCCCACAAATGAGAGTTGATTTAAACTGTCTCAAACTCTGGTGGCACCGTAGTTTTTCTTCATCCAGATCAAAGCCGGTAGAGAGACAATCAGACTAAACGTTGCCAGAACTGCAGACACAGCAAATACCCACTTGTAGCCTATTTTCGTGGCAACGTAAGCAGAAATCACAGGTATGAAGATTCTACTAAAGATATTCAAACCCTGAAAGAAACCTTCCCATCTGCCAAGCTCTCTTGGTGCTATGTGAATTTTTATGGTTTCCTTTGCTGGAAACCAAAAGATGAAACCTATCCCCATGATCACATGAGAGATGAAAAACAAATACACATTCTCAATCATCCACAGTGCGAAAGATAAAATGATCAATGAAATACCCACTACCAGATTCATCGACGGATGGTTTTTGACAAATTTCTTCCACAAGATCGATGAAGCCACAGAAGCCGAGAAAACCATTTCAAACAGAAATGGCGAAGAACCGCTCAGTTTGAAGCAGTCGATGAGATAATAAGAGATCACAAGAAAACTCGCAAAATTGAAAGCAATGTTGCACAGATACTGGTGAAACATGATTGAAAGAAATGTGCCAAGATTCGTACTTGCTACCACATGACCCTGAGGTATTTTCATCCCGCTGTCTATTTTCGGCAGTATTTTCAAATAGGAAAAGGCATAGAAAATGTTCAAACAAAAAACCATGAAAAACACTATTCTCAAAAAACTCTGTCCGGTCATGAAAGGAGCGAGCAAAAAGACAAAAACAAAATAAGATACGGTCTTCAAAAACTCCGTCATGAAAAACTCAAACGAGTATATCGCTTCTCTGTGTTTTGGTGTGAAAATCGCCCTTTCATACATAACCTGACAGGGGTAGAAAATATCGGTAAGGCTCAAAAACATCTGGGCAACCGCGAAAGTCCACAGACCAGTTGAGATCGCAAAGATCAAAGACCCAACGGCAAAAAATGTTCTTGCAAAAAACAATCCGTAGTTAACCGACATTTGTTCAAATCTCTTGCCAAATATATAAGTCAAAACTGCCTGCACAACGTAAGAGATACTGAATAACCATCCCAGATTCTCCATCGGGATGTTCATCAATCTACCAAGAGTTGGCACGGCAATAATCGAAGAAAAAGAAAAACCGGCTATGCTGTAAAACAGCAGATATTTTCTCACATCTGTGTCAAGCTCTTTCCATCGCATTTTATCACCACAATCAGTTTATATTAACAACTCCTGGTTTTAAACACACCTTTTTGAATTCACCAAGCTGTAATCGCCAGTTAATCGGCTCTTATGTTTCGTTGAATGGCTTTCATTGACAGAAGATAAAAAAGCATGGTAAGATTATTGTGAAATATATAACGATAAAAATATCACGATTGGGTGGTTGTATGTTAATCAAAGTCTGTATGGGAAGTTCCTGTCATTTGAAAGATTCATACAGAGTGGTTCAGAAACTGGAAGAGTTAAGGAAGCTCTATCCAGACATCTGTATCTACGGTTCTCTGTGTTTTGGTAATTGCTCTGAAGGCGTGTGCGTTGAAATAGACGGAAAGCTCTACAAACAGGTTAACCCGAGAAATATAGAACAGATCGTTCTGGAGGCGAAAAATGAGCACAATCATCTCAAATGAAGCAAGCTGCATATATTGCTACAAATGTTTGAGAAACTGTCCTGTCAAATCTCTCAGCTTCAGCGATGGCAAAACAAGCGTAATCGAACAGGAATGCATAGAATGTGGAACCTGCGTTCTGGTTTGTCCGCAAAAGGCAAAGAGCTATTTAAAGCATACCGGGCAGTTTCAGCAATTAATAGGCAAACCTTTTCTTGTGTCCGTTGCACCATCTTTTTTTGCACATTACGACCAGCCTTACAAAGTCATCTTTCTTTTGAAAAAGCTCGGTGCCGTTGTTGTACAGGAAACCGCCGTTGGAGCTGAATTAGTCTCCAAAGAGTATGCCAGAGACTTTTCAAAAAAAAGGAGTGTTATCACAACTGCCTGCCCTGTCGTGGTGAATCTGGCAGAAAAACATTATCCACAAGCATTGAGTTATCTTGCACCGTACATCTCACCGATGGCTGCACATTCGTTGTTCATGAAAGATCGCTACGGTGATTTCCCCGTGGTTTTCCTTGGACCATGCATAGCAAAAAAAAGCGAACAGACAAAAACAGACATAGTGATGACCTTTGAGGAATTCGATGAATTTTTGAAAAGCAACGATTTTGGACTTGATGAATTAACAGATGAATTTCCCACACCACCCTACCCGAATAGAGCGCGAATGTATCCTGCATCCGGTGGAATAAATTACACCGTGAATGGTGAATGGAAAAACTACATTTCAGTAGAAGGACCAGAGAATATCGCAAGGATTTTTTCACAGATAGAAACAATAGGTGATGGATTTTTCATCGAAGCATCGGCATGTGTCGGTGGTTGTATCAACGGTCCGGCTATCAGAAAAGACATCAGCATACTCGAAAAAAGAAGAAGAATTTTGAACCACATTCAGAAAATGAACCTGTTAGAAAAAAGCATCGACATCACATATCATCAAATCAATCTTTCAAGAACATTTTCCAATAAACACGCACCAGCACATGTTGATCCTGATCAGGTTCAGAATGTCTTGAAGTCTCTTGGTAAAGACGATCCCAAAAAACAATTGAATTGCAGTGCCTGTGGATATGAAACCTGCACAGAAAAAGCAGCCGCCGTTGTTCTCAAAAGAGCGGAAAAGGAAATGTGCGTGACGTATCTTGTTGATAAATTAAAATCCGCTACAAACAGAGTCGTTGAAGAATCACCCAACGCAATCATCATATACAAAAACGGCTCTATCCTTTACAAAAACAGAGCCGCCGAACAGCTAATTTGGGATATACCGCAACAGAACCTGAGTGATTTTCTCAAACAAATAGCATCCCATCCCAATCAGATCTATGAAATCAGAGAAAAAGGTTTCTTCTTCGTGAAAACCTTCAAACTGCCTCAGGACTCAAGCGATGTCTTACTGCTGGTTGACATGACAAAGGAAAAACAGCAGGAAGAAAAACTGAAAAACATAAAGCAGGAGACACTCAACAAAATCGAAGAGATGCTATCAAAGCAGATGAGAATCGCACAGGAAATAGCAGGCCTTCTTGGAGAGTCCATCGCCGAAACGAAGAGTCATTTTGTGGAGCTTCGAAAATTCATGGAGGAATGATATGCTCACCTGTCAAATAGATTTTGCGAAAAAGAACAAACAAGATGAAGAAATATGCGGAGATTCAATATGCATCAAAAGAAACCAGAAAAAAGTTGCGGTGAGCGTCTCAGACGGACTTGGAAGTGGTGTGAAAGCGAGTATTCTTTCCACTCTTACCACTTCTATGGCAACCACAATGCTGTTCAACGGTGTACCGATAAATGAAGTTTTTTCTTCAATACTCGCAACACTGCCGGTCTGCAAAGTCAGGGGTATAAGTTATGCCAACCTCTGTTCGGTGGTTTTTGACGCAGACGAAGAACTGTGCTCGATAGTCGAATACGAATTTCCCGTCACTCTTTATTTCAAAGACAAAAAACTCGTGCGACTCGAAAAACAAACAACCATTGTTGAAGCCAGAGAAATTTCAATTTGCCACATCAAGCCATCTGAAGGTGATCTGATTTTCATCATGACCGATGGAGTATCACAGGCTGGTATGGGTACAGAAAACTTTCCACTTGGTTTTGGCGTTGACAACATCATTCGAGAAATAACTGTTTTGCTCGAAAAAAACATAAAACCAAAAAACATAATAGAGCATCTGATCAAACTATCCCAACATCTTGACAGAGGAACACGCGGTGATGATGCCCTTGCAGCAGTTGTACAGTTTAAAACCTTACAGGTGGTAAATCTCTTTGTTGGACCGCCCCAGGATCGAACAAAAGACGAACAGATGGTCAGAAAATTCATACAGCAGAGCGGTAAAAAGATCGTGTGCGGTGGCACAACAGCCCAGATCTTCGAGAGAGTTCTCAAGAAAAAAGTCGAGCTTGACCTTCGTTCATTTTCCGAAGATCTGCCGCCAGTTGGCAAAATGGATGGAATAGACCTTGTCACAGAAGGCATAGTCACCTTAACACACGTCTTTCGATACCTGAACGATCAACAGCATCAGTTAGCGTACGGTGCAGCCGTTCTCGTTGACATGCTGCTTGAGGCAGATCAAGTCAATTTCTTTGTTGGAAGGGCTATTAACCCCGCACATCAAAACCCGCTTTTCAGCCACGACATCTCTTTAAAATTCCGGCTGATCCACGACATAGCACAGATTCTTAAACAGAAAGGAAAAATCGTAAACCTTGAATACTGCTGAGGAGGTGAACAGGGTGGAAAGGAATTTTGAAAAAGTCGAAGAGATTCTGCAAAAGCACGGCTACAGGAAGGAAAATCTCATAAAAATCCTGCTCGATGTCCAGAAACAGTACAGATACCTTCCACAGGACGTTGTCAATTACATAGGTATTGCACTGCAGATTCCTCCTGCAAAGATCTTCGGTGTTGGTACATTCTACGCCCAGTTTTCTCTAAAACCAAAAGGAGAGTATGCAATACTTCTGTGCGATGGAACTGCCTGCCACATGGAAGGCTCAACTGGCTTGCTGAAAGCCATAGAAGAAGAGCTGAACATAAAACCCGGAGAAGTTACCAAAGATCTCATGTTCAGCGTTGATCAGGTTGGTTGCTTGGGAGCCTGTGCTCTGGCTCCGGCTATGGTGATAAATGGAGAAGTATACGGAAATCTCACACCAGAAAAAGTAAAGCAGATCATAAGAAACCTAAAACAAGAAGGTGAGAAAAATGCTCAGTAGTATTGATCAGGCTATTGATTTCATAGAAAAGCAGAAAGAAAAAAGAAAAAGAAAACTTTCCAATCTCTCCATTTACATTTGCGTTGGAACCGGATGCACAGCAAAAGGTGCGCTGAAAGTCTACGAAGAATTCAAAAAAGTTCTTGAAAAAGAAAACCTCATAGATCTTGTGAAACTCTCAAAAATCGAAGAAGATGAAAACCCACTGAAAAAAACCGGCTGCTGTGGAAGATGCTCAAACGGACCTCTGGTAAACATAATGCCATACGGTTACTTTTATTCACATGTGACCGTCGATGACGTTCAGAAAATAGTTGAAAAAACCATCAAACGCTCAGAACCAGTTGAAGAACTTCTTCTAATAGATCCAGCGACAAATCATCGGGTAAAGACACTTGAAGAAACCACACTGTACAAAAACCAGAATTTCTACATAATGGAAGACATTGGAAAATGTGAATGCGACAGCATAGAAGACTACATGGCAAGAGGTGGATACAGTTCACTCATAAAAGTTCTGTCGCAAATGAGTCCGGATGAAATCGTTGAAACTGTTAAGGCATCTGGTTTGAGGGGCAGAGGCGGCGGAGGTTTTCCAACTGGATTGAAATGGGAAGCCGCGAAAAACAGCAAATCAGAGAGAAAATACGTTGTCTGCAACGGAGATGAAGGTGACCCGGGAGCCTTCATGAACAGAACTCTGCTTGAAAGAGATCCACATCTGGTACTTGAAGGCATGATCATCGCCGGTTACACCATAGGCGCGCAGAAAGCTTACGCGTATATCAGAGCAGAGTATCCCATTGCAATACAGATGTTCCAAAAAGCCATAGACGATGCAAGGAAGATGGGACTTCTCGGTGAGAATATCCTCAATACTGGTTTTTCATTTGATGTCGAAATTAAAGAAGGTGCGGGTGCTTTTGTCTGCGGTGAAGAGACTGCTTTGCTCGCATCGATAGAAGGCAAACGCGGTATGCCAAGACCAAGACCACCTTTCCCGGCACAATCGGGTTTGTGGGGATATCCAACACTCATCAACAACGTCGAAACATACGCTAATATTCCAAGAATCATAAGAGACGGAGTGGAAAAGTACAGAAAACTCGGTGTGCCAAACTCACCCGGAACAAAGATGTTTTCAGTCACAGGTCCGCTGAAGGTCACTGGAATCATAGAAGTCGAGTTTGGAACCACTCTGAGAAAGATCATATACGACATATGCGGCGGTCTTGCAAACAATGAAGAATTAAAAGCCGTGCAGATAGGAGGACCATCCGGAGCCTGTCTGTCAAAAGAATTTCTCGACATGCCACTTGATTACGACACATTGAGATCCATAGATGCGATGGTTGGTTCTGGTGGAATCGTCGTGATAACAAAAAGAACCTGCATGGTAGAAGTCGCAAGGTTCTTCCTGGATTTTACGAAAAGAGAGTCCTGCGGAAAATGCGTACCATGCCGTGAAGGTACCATGCAGGCATACACGATCCTGGAAAAATTCACTCAGGCTAAAGCCACTGAACAGGACCTTGAAAACCTTGAATTTTTAGCAAAACTGATCAAAACAACATCTCTCTGTGGACTTGGAAAGACTGCACCGAACCCAATAATAAGTACCTTGAAGCTCTTCAGAGATGAGTACATAGCTCATTTGAACGGTATCTGTCCAAGTGGCACCTGCACCGCTTTCAAAAAATACACGATCAACGAACAACTGTGCAAGGGCTGTGGCTTGTGTGCGAGGTCCTGTCCGCAGGGTGCGATAACTGGCGAACGCGGTAAACCTTACAAAATAGATCAAAACAAGTGCGTAAAATGTGGACTTTGCGTTGAAAAATGTAAATTCAAGGCAATAGAAATCCTTTAGGAGGTGTGGAGTATGAAAGTATTTGTAAACGACAGGCAGGTAGAACTGAAAGACGATTCAAGAAACTTACTCGAAGCTTTAAAAGAAGTTGGAATAGAAATTCCCAATCTCTGTTATCTGTCCGAAACATCTGTTTACGGTGCCTGCAGAATGTGCCTTGTTGAAATAGATGGAAATATCGTCACCTCTTGTACAGTGAAACCAAAAGAAGGCATGAGAATAAAAACGAACACACCTCAAATCTATGAACTGAGACGTGGTATTCTGGAGTTGATACTCGCAACACACAACAGAGACTGTACGACATGTGAAAGAAACGGAAGCTGCAAACTTCAAAGATACGCGGAAGAATTTGGAATAAGAAATGTGAGATTTTCTCAGATAAGCAAAAACACAAATACAGATAGATCTTCACCTATAATCAGAGACAACTCCAAATGCATACTCTGCGGTGACTGCGTAAGAGTTTGCGAAGAAGTTCAGGGAATTGGTGTAATAGACTTTGCCTATCGTGGATTCTCGACTCAGGTTGTGCCAGTCTTTGAAACAGAACTCTCTAAAACAGAGTGTGTTTATTGCGGGCAATGCGTTGCACACTGTCCAACGGCAGCTTTGAGCTTCAGAAACGACCTTGACAAACTCTATCAGGCACTCTCCAGCGGAAAAACCGTGATAGGAATGATAGCACCAGCCGTCAGAGTCGCGATTCAGGAAGAACTTTCCATGGATGCGGACACAGCCATGGCAGAAAGACTGGTTGCATTCCTCAAAACATCCGGCTTTGCAAAAGTCTTTGATGTTGCTTTTGCGGCTGATCTTGTTGCGTACGAAGAGGCTCACGAATTTTATCAAAGAATTCTGAACGGCGAAAAACTGCCACAACTGACATCCTGCTGTCCAGCCTGGGTCAAGTACGTCGAGCAGTTCTACCCAAGATACGTTGAAAATCTTTCGACGGTGAAATCACCACAGCAGGCACTTGGAACTGTTATCAAAAAAATATACGCAAAAAAGATGGGAATAAATCCGGAAAATATCGTCCTTGTTTCGTTCATGCCGTGTACCGCAAAAAAATTCGAAGCCGAAAGAGAAGAACACCTTGGAACAGTCGATCTGGTTTTGACAACAAAAGAACTCTCGCAGATGATAAAAGCAAGCGGTATCAATCTAAAACAGCTAACACCAGAACCCTTTGACAGACCATTTGGAATCTCCTCTCAGGGTGGTTTGAACTTTGGAAAAACAGGCGGCGTTTTTTCAACGGTAGTTGAGGTAATAAGAGACGAGATTGGTATAACACAGGAGCTTTACAGCGACTTACAGCCGGGTGTGAAATCGGCAACACTCAAACTCAAAGATGGAAAAACCGTGACAGGTCTTGTGGTCTTTGGGCTTTCAAACGCAAGAAATGTGATGAAAAAAATCACCGAAAAAGCATTGAGCGCGGACATAATAGAAGTAATGGCATGTAACTACGGATGCGTTGGTGGTGGAGGACAACCGTACCCGAATGATTCAAAAGCAAGACAGAATCGGGCAAAGATTTTGAAAGAAACAGCAGGTACAAAGGCTATTTACTCGCCTGTGGAAAATTACTATCTGCAGAAACTCTATCAGGAAGAATTCAAAGACGAACATACACGCCATATGATTCACACAACCTATAAGCCAAGAAAGCGCGTTGATTCAAACGACATAGAAATACTGCCGCTGCCGAAAGAAGACAAAACAACTGTCAGAGTCTGTCTTGGCACCTCATGTTACATGAAAGGTTCTTACAAAATACTCTCTGAACTTGTGGAACTGGTAAAACAAGGAGATCTTGACAGTGACATCGAAATAGTCGGCACATTCTGCCTTGAAAACTGTGGTAAGTCACCAAATGTCATGGTAGATGATAAACTAATCAGTGAGGCAACCGTTGAAAAAATCAAAGAGGTGTTGGCAGAGTGCCAGATCAGCAGGATAAAGAACCAATCGTGATACCAAAACCAACACTTGATAGATTAAAGCTCTACCACAGACTGCTGAATGAAACGGACTTAAAGTACATATCCTCTGAAAAGATCGCGCAGATGATCGGCACAAACCCTGAGCAGGTGCGAAAAGATTTGACCTACCTTAAAACAACGGGAAAACCAAAGGTGGGATACGATGTAGAAGCACTGCGCCAGGAGCTCGAAGAACTCTTCGGAGTGAGAAAAACGACAAAAGTAATTCTGGTTGGAGCAGGACACCTTGGCAGTGCACTGGTGAATTATCCAGGTTTTTCCAGCTATGGAATAGAAATCGTGGCAGTCTTTGACAGCGATCCGAAAAAAATAGGTACCTTCATTGGAGAACTCTCAGTGCTGCCAATGAAAGATCTTGAAAGGGTGATAAAAAGATTCAACGTCGAAATAGGCATAATCTGTGTTCCAAAAGATTCTGCTCAGGAAGTTGCAAATATGCTCGTTCTCAATGGCATAAAAGGGATATGGAACTTTGCACCAACAAGACTCATAGTTCCCGATGACGTTTTTGTGGTCGATGAAGACATGACTCAGAGCCTTTTGACTCTCAAGCATTTTTTGGAGATGAAAAAGCAAAAGATGCAACAATCACAAATCCAAAAAGAGCGTGAATCAGGATGAAATTCTCTGAGCTGAATTTGACAATTAAAGCCCTATATCTGATGCGCAAAGACAGGCGTGTTCCAAAAAGATCGAAAATTCTCATAAGCATTGCGGTGGGATATGTGCTCAGCCCGGTGGATTTGATACCTGATTTCATACCAATTCTGGGTCAATTAGATGATCTTCTGATCGTACCTGCGCTGATCGGCATGGCGTTAAAATCTATACCAAGAGAGGTGTTAGAAGAATACAAAGCAAAAGTTCAACAGACAAAATTGACTAAAAGATTCAACACAGTGACATTGATCATTGTGATTATCTGGACATTTGTGGTCATCTGGTTGATTCAAAGTATTTCAAAGTTCTTTTGAGTATACAGTTTAATATTTTATTCACCTACTGGACACTTGAAAAGTATCAGAGCTTTGATAGAATTAATTTCAGAAAATGTTCCGGCGTAGCTCAACCGGTAGAGCGGGTGGCTGTTAACCACTAGGTTGGGGGTTCGAGTCCCTCCGCCGGAGCCATTTTCTCCCTGAACGATCTTTCCCATCCGGCGAAAAACAACCCATTTTTTAATCCTTTCAGTATCTTCTTGGCTTCTACTTTAGTATAATGAAAGACCCACTTTATAAAAAAATTACAGTAAATCAGCCAGAAAGCACATTCCATTTAATGGAGTAAAAGATCTCTGCAGTAAAAGATCTCTGCTAGGATATTTGAGAACAATCCCTACCGGTAAGTCATACCACATAGAAGCGAAAAACTCAATTCCTAAAGGCTGAATTCAAAGAAAACCTACTGAGCAAATCTAAAAGCAAATTTCTGAGCTTATTAAAAAAAGAAGCAAAACATAACGGGTTTAGAATCAAGATTAATGATAAATTCATCAACATTCAGCGCACTCTCCGTCTTCTATAAGATGGAGAATGTGCTGTTCCCTCCTTTCTAACATCAATGTTCTTGCTTTCTCTAAAAGCCGTAAGTTTGTCCATTTTACCGACGAATGTATCTTCTCACCAGCCAAAGTCCTTATGTCAAAATATCCTGTACTCCTTAACCCATAAACTATTCCAACCTGTCCGTTAT
>NZ_JAVRKW010000011.1:0-58984 GCF_031962025.1 Pseudothermotoga sp. | reverse complement strand
GAGCAGTGCGATGGACACAGCCACAAAATCCATAACGATGATTGCCCAGCAGATACAAGAGATGACACAGGCAGTAAGACAGCAAGCAGATGCAAGTCAGAGTGTATCAAGTGCTTCAGAGGAACTGACTTCTATTGCAGAAACTTTGGTAGAACAGGTGAAAAAATTCAAGGTATAGTATATGATAAAAAATTTCAACAGGGGGCATATAAATGCCCCCTGTTTTTTTTGATCACTCTTTTTGTGATTTGGATTAATATATTGAGTGAAGCCAAAAAGACAGGAGATGAAGCCAAAGATGACAAGATCAAGGGCAGTTTTGTATCTGGTTTTATCTGCAACTTTGTGGAGTCTGGCTGGTATTTTGATAAAACTGGTTCAGTGGAATCCGGTTGCGATTGCCGGTGCGAGAAGTGCAATCTCTGCTCTGGTCATACTGGTGTATGTTAGAAAGCCGAAGTTCACATGGAAATCAGATCAAATTCTGGCTTCTTTGTTCTACATGGCAACGGTTTTGCTGTTTGTCTGTGCAAACAAGTTTACGACCGCCGCCAACGCGATTTTACTTCAGTATGGGTCACCTGTGTACGTTGCCATTTTTGGTTCTCTGATTTTGAAGGAAAAGACAGGAATTTGGGACTGGATAACGATCGGTCTTGTTATCTTCGGTATGTTTCTTTTCTTTGTTGATAAACTGGAACCTGCCAGTTTTGCGGGAAATATCATGGGTGTACTGAGCGGTATCGCATTTGCATTTTTAATCATTTTTTTGCGAAAACAAAAAGATGCCTCACCTATCCAATCAACACTCATGGGCAATATCCTGACGGCACTGGTTGGATTACCGTTCATGTTCAGAGGTCTTCCTAATGTCGTGAGCTGGATCGGAATAATCCTGCTGGGAGTTTTCCAGCTTGGTTTATCTTATGTGCTGTATTCAATTGCCATAAAATACGTGAGTGCGCTTGAAGCGGTGATGATCTCTATGATTGAACCAGTACTGAACCCAATCTGGGTTTTTCTGGTTTTCGGTGAAAGACCAGGTACATGGGCTCTTTTAGGTGGTAGCATCATATTGATTTCGGTGACTTTGAGATATGCCCTGCCAAATTTCAGGAAAAGATCTTGTCCGGATTGAGTATGTTGTTTGGATCGATCGCCTGTTTGATCTTTTTCATGAGTTCAATTTCCGTCTGACCCAGGAAGATATTGAGATATCCTTTTCTCTTTACCCCGACTCCATGCTCACCCGTCATGGTACCGCCAAGACTTGCCGTGACATGGTACAGTTCTTTGAGGCACTGATGCATAGCTTTTTCCCATTGCTCCTGTGCCATACTCTCTGGTTTTAAGAAAGTCACATGGACATTGCCATCTCCAACATGACCGAAGTTCAGCACCTCTACACCGTTTTTTTGGGCTATTTCATAGGTTGATCTTATGAGTGCGGGAATAGATTTTATTGGTACACCGACATCTTCCATACAGTGATCTGGCTTAAAAGCTATGATTCCCTCTGCGATAGCCTTTCTGAATTTCCAAATCTTCATCTTTTGATGCCTGTTGTCTGCGATGTAGACTTCCAGCGCACCCATTTGCTGAAGATTTTCCCCCAGCCAGATGTACGATTTTGTCAGGCTTTCTTTGTCAGGGGCTTCTATCTCAAAAATCAGATGGCAATCAACTCCCTGCTGTGGAATATTCTCATTCAAAAACCTTGAAGATATCTGTACAGAATATCTGTCCATCAGTTCGATAGAAGTCGGTAATATGCCAGATGCGCATAAAACTCTCGGCACGCAAGCAACTGCAGTTTCCATATCTTTGAAAGGTGTTAACAGCACCGCGGAATACTTTGGTTTTGGTATCAACCTGAGGATGATTTTTGTGATAATTCCAAGCGTACCTTCACTGCCCACGAACAACCTGATCATGTCATATCCCATGACGTTTTTCATCATCTTTCCACCGAATTTCACGATCTCTCCTGTTGGAAGAACCACTTCGATTCCCAGAACATGGAAAGAAGTGGGACCGTATTTGAGAACCTTAACTCCTCCGGCATTTTCGGCAAGGTTACCACCTATGGAAGAGCTTTCACTGCTCGCCGGATCACCTGCATAGAAAAATCCATTTTCTTCAGCCAATTTTTGTATCTCATCGGTTATGACGCCGGGCTCAACAACCACAGCCATGTTTTCAAGATCAAGCTCCAGAATGTGGTTCATCTTTTCAAGCGAAAGTACTATTCCATCTTTTGCGGGTATGGCACCTCCAGACAATCCTGTTCCGGCGCCTCTTGGCGTGACCGGAATTTTGTATTCATTGGCGATTTTCAATATTTTGCTGACCTGTTCAGCATCGGTTGCAAAAACAACAGCCACGGGTAAAGAAGGCTCCACAGAACTCGTTTCGTCTTTTGAGTATTTCTCGATTTCATCCCGCTCAGTTTTCACATTTTCCTGTCCAACAATCGATCTGAGTTTCTCTATGATTTCATTCACCGTTTTCACCTTCCAAGATTTTTACGATCTGTTCGAGTGTGGTGTAGGCATCGGCGACCAGTCCTATATCTGCCACTTTGAATATTGGTGCGTATCTGTCTTTGTTTATGGCGATCACGATTTCAGATGTTTGCATACCTGCGATGTGTTGCACAGCTCCAGAAATACCAGCCGCAATGTATACCTTGGGTTTTACGGTCTTTCCACTCAGACCTACCTGCTGATCGTGGGAAAACCACTTTGCATCGACAACCGCTCTGGTTGCACCGACAGCACCATTGACAATTGCGGCAAGTTTCTGTGCGATCTGTGTATTTTCTTTTCTTCTCAATCCTTTTCCAACTGATACGATGATCTGTGCCTGATCTATTTGAGCACTTGCCTCTCTTGTTTTTACATCTACCAGTTCGCACACATCTTGAACTTCAATTAATTCCTCTTTTTTGATCATTCCTTTTCTCTTCTGTGGCTGGATCGAAAATGACTTTGGACGCACTGTAGCCATTTGCGGGCGGTGGTTCGGCGTGATGATCGTTGCCATGACATTTCCACCTATGGCAGGTCTTGTTTGCAGAAGATTTCCTTTCTCGTCCACATCCAGATCGGTACAATCTGCCGTCAAGCCCGTTTTGAGTTTTGCTGCGAGTGCCGGCATGATCGTTCTGCCGAATGTCGTTGCGGGTGCCAGCAGAATAGACGGCTTGTATTTCAGTACAATCCTTTCCAGGTTTATCAAAAAAGGGTACAGCGAAAATCGTTCGAATTTTTTTGACAGCAGTAAAACTGTCAGATCAGCGTAATCTTTTGCGCTGTCTATGTCCACATTCTGTGGACCAATTATCAAAAGAAAGACCTGTGTTTGGATCTTATTAGCCATCTGATTCGCTTTTCCTAAAAGTTCTATTGTGTTTTTGTCTATTTGATTGTTTATTATTCCTATCATCTCTGAACACTTCCCCTGTACTCTTTCAAAATCTGCACAACTCTTTCAATCCCCTGATTCAGGTCCTTTCCCATGTAAAGATGACAGTTTCGAGATAATTTTGTGTTGTAGACTTTTACAACCCTTGTTGGAGAACCAGCAAGTCCCAGCTCACTGCTTTTCAATCCAAGATCCCTGGCGTTGTAAATTTCTATTTTTTTAGACAGAGCCAGTTTTTTGCCGGACAGGGTTGGTAACCTTGGCTCACTCACACTCCTTAAAACAGATATCAGGGCAGGCAATCTCACCTTCCACGTTTCGTATGCGTCTTCAGTTGTTCTTTCCACGATGATGAAATTATCCTGCAACAGCATAAACTTTGATACGTAGGTTATCACCGGTAGATTCAAAAGAACGGCAAATTCGACTCCAACCTGACCTGTTTCACCGTCTGTCGCTTTCTCGCCGCAGATAACAAGGTCGTATTCTATGTTCAGTCTTTTAACAGCTTCTGAAAGTGTGTAGCTCGTTGCCCACGTATCAGATCCGGCAAAGGATGGATCTGAGAGTAAAATTGCCCTGTCAGCCCCCAGCGCAAGTGTATCACGCAACACCGACTCTGTACTCATTGGTCCCATGCTCAAAACCGTGATTTGAGCTGTACTATTTTCTTTTATATTCAGGGCAAGTTCGAGAGCGTGCAGATCCAGCGGGTTTATGACTGCGTCGAGTCCTTCTCTGATCATCGTGCCAGTTGTCGGATCGATCTTCACTTTATCGGTATCTGGAACCTGTTTTACCAGCACAAGAATTTTCATCAACTTTCAGCGCAGTCAACTCCATCTTATACAAGATGGAAAAATGCGCTCTTTCCTCCTCTCTAAATACACCAAGTGTAAGCCTGCTTGCCCGGAGCTTTAGCAGTTACTTAACATAACTCGATGGGCTTTTGTCCCCGGCTGAGGTTATTCACATTTTCTCTTAGCTGTACATATCTTATACCATAAATGACCATAATGTAAAGACATTTTGCCTTAAGGTTTGTTATAATACCATAAGAAGGAGGAAGGATTATGAGCCTTGAACAGATGGTTGGCGAGCTTTTCATGATAGGAATTCCTGCAAAAGAACTCGACGATCAGACTGTCGAGCTCCTGGAACAGATCAAACCGGGTTTTGTGATTCTGTTTGCAAGAAACATCGAATCTGCCAGTCAGGTTTACAATCTCACATATCAGATCACGCAGGTTGTTAAAAAACCGGTTGTTTTTGCCATAGATCAGGAAGGCGGTATAGTGACAAGGCTCAGAAATGGTTTTGCCGTCTCATGCGGTGCCATGGCACTTGCGGCAACCGGCAGCAGAGAGAATGCATATCTTGCCGGCAGAATATTGGCAAAAGAGATGAAAGCCCTTGGTATAACATGGAACCTTGCTCCGGTTGTTGATATAAACGACAATCCAGATAACCCCGGAATTGGCGTCAGAAGTTTTGGAGATACACCTGAAAAAGTCATAACATTCTCCACGGCGTTTTACTCGGGTTTGAAAGAAGTCAATGTTGCAGCCTGTGCAAAACACTTTCCCGGTAAAGGCAGTGTGACTGTGGATGCGCATTTAGATATGCCGACGTTGGAAAAAGATCTGGATCAACTTGAAAAATGGGAATTGTTGCCATTCATGAAACTGATGGATATGGGTATAGAGTCTGTCATGCCATCTCACATATATCTTCCAAAGCTTCAGAAAAATAAGGTGCCGGCAACTATTAGCGAAGAGATAATAACAGGTCTGCTCAGAGAAAGGCTCAAGTACAACGGCATAGCCGTTGCAGATGATCTATTAATGGGCGGTATCACAAAAAATATGTCTGTTGAAGATGCAGTAGTCGCATCGTTCAGAGCTGGCATGGATGTACTCACTGTATGTCATGAGCCTGCAGTTCAGCTTTCGGCTGTGAAAAATCTGGTGAAGAAAATTGAAACCGATCGGGAACTTGAAAACAGGCTGAAGGAATCGCTGGCAAGAATTAAAAAATTCAAAGAGAAATTTGCACCAAAGATGGTTTTGAATGAACCTGTCTTTGATTTTTCAGAAGATCAGCGTGTTATGGAAAAGATAGCAGAACAATCGATAACACTGGTGAGTGACCTGGATGGAATGGTACCTGTTCACCTTTCAAAAGACGACTGCGTAATGACTGTGAAAACAAGCCGGCTCGTTCAGGTGCAGGAAACAGAGCCTGATATACCATGGGTTGCCAAAGAACTGGCAAAAAGGTTTTCTTCAAAATTACTCGTGGTTGAAAAGGACAAACCGATCAGTGTCTCGGGAAATAAATGTATCTTTTTCACAGAAAATGCGCATCTTTTTGAATGGCAAAAATCAGCCATCAGCCAGGCTCGAAAAAATTTCAAAAAACTTTTAATAGTTGCACTGAGAAATCCGTACGATTGCTTTGTGGTTGAATCATCATCGGTTTGCTCGTACAGTTATGAAATGGTTTCTCAAAAAGCACTTCTGAAGGTATTGCTTGGAGAAATCAAACCAATCGGTCGATTACCGGTGGAGGTGCGAAAATGAGTCTATCCAGATTGCCCACGGAATTACCAAATCCAAAATCAAAAGATCTTGACACCAAAGACACCTTTGAGATACTCAAAATCATCAACGAAGAAGACGCAGTGGTCACCTTGGCGGTGCGCGAGGCTTTACCTGAAATAAACAAAGTCGTCCATATATGCTTGAAAGCGCTCAAAGCCGGCGGACGGGTCTTTTACATCGGAGCGGGTACGAGTGGTAGAGTGGCTTTTATCGATGCCGTCGAGCTCATACCAACCTACAGTTTGCCAGAAAATGTCTTCATACCGATAATAGCCGGCGGGTATCAGGCACTTGGTAGGTCAATAGAAGGTGTCGAAGATGACGAAGAAGGAGCTGTAAAAGACCTCATGGCACACCAGCTTCAATCGAATGATGTTGTCATCGGCATCGCCGCGAGCGGAAGAACCCCCTATGTTGCAGGAGCGCTAAAATACGCCAAAAAGTGTGGATGTCAGACTGTTTTGATATGTAACGTGAAAAACCCTGAACTTGCACCATTTGCGGATGTTGTTGTGAGTGCCGAGACAGGACCGGAAGTTGTCGCTGGTAGCACGAGAATGAAAGCTGGTTCAGCTCAAAAGATGATTTTGAATATGATAAGCACCACGATCATGGTAAAAATGGGCAAAGTTTTTGATAATCTAATGGTTGATGTCATGGTTTTGAATGAAAAGCTAAAAGAAAGAGCCTGTAACATGATCATGCAGATAGCAAAAGTCGACAGAAATACAGCCGCAGAATACCTGGCAAAATCCGGCTACAACGTGAAACAGGCAATACTCATGATCATGTCTGGTAAAACACTTGAGGAATGCCAAAAGGTGTTGAAAGAACATCCAAACCTGAGAGAAGCACTTAATTTTATAAGTAAATAAACTTTTGAAAGAGGGGATAGAAATGGATAAAGAATACCCTGTTCCACTTTATTATCGGGTTTATCAGAACTTGAAACAGAAAATTCTCGACGGCACCTACAAACCAGGGGATCGCATACCTCCTGAGTCTGAGCTGGTACAGATTTACAATGTCAGCAGATTGACGGTGAGAAGGGCGCTTGAAGAGCTCAGATCCGAAGGATTCATAAGCAGAGCCAAAGGCAAAGGAACATTTATCACGGGCAGGAAAGAAGAAGAACAAATGAATGTGCTGAAGGGTTTTACAGAAAAGGCAAAAGAAGAGGGTTTTTCTGTCAAATCCGTTGTGCTTGAGAACAAACTAATCGAAGTTCCCCCGGAACTTGCCGAGACATTCCAGATAGAACAGGGTACCATGGTGATACTGCTCAAGCGTGTGAGGTACATGAACGAAGATCCCGTTGCCATTGAAAGCGCATATCTGAATACGGCTGTCGATATAAGGCTTTTGAACGTGCTCAAAAAAGACATGTCAAAAGAATCACTATATGAATTTCTCAGAAATGAATTGAAGCTTTCATTGGTCCGCGCGTACGAAGTTCTTGAAGTAGCACAAATTTCTGGAACTGATGCAAAACATCTCAATGTACCGGCAGGTACTTGCTCGCTGCTCAGAAAACGTTATACGTATACATCGAATAATCGGTGCATTGAATTTGTCAGATCAATCTACAGAGGTGATAAATACAGGTTCAAGATCGAACTCAAAACAACTGGTGTTTTTGAGAAATAAAAACCACAAGGGGGTGATTTTATGAGAAAGTTTCTGGCATTTATCTTAACAGTTCTGGCAGTTACAGCAATCTTTGCTGGTGGCAAACTGGTCATTGCAATGGAGACAGAACCAGTTGGCTTGGATCCACACCTTGTCACAGCTTTTGCATCTCACAGAGTGCTGGAAAATATCTATGACGGTTTGCTCAGGTATGGTGATGGCATGAAGCTGATTCCAAATCTGGCTGAGGAAGCACAGGCTGTGGATCCGTACACAATAGTTTTTAAAATCAGAGAAGGTGTGAAGTTCCACGATGGAACTCCTCTGACCGTCGAGGATGTTCTTTTCAGTTTCCAGAGAATACTCAGCCCGGATACGAAATCTCCCGCCGCGGCTTTCTATCAGGATGTTGAGTCCATCAAAGCTATAGGTGATAACAAGATCGAGTTCAAATTGAAGAAGCCTATGGCAAGTGCACTCTTACCGAATTTCGCCGGTGTCAACAGCTCAATAGTCTGTAAAAAATTTGTCGAATCAGGCAAAAACATGCAGCTTGAAACAAATGGGACAGGTCCGTTTTATCTAGCTGAGTATGTACCGGGTAATTACATGATTTTGAAGAAAAATCCCTATTATTTTGTGAAAGATCAGCCGTACCTGGATGAAATCAAAATTGTGTTCATGCCAGAAGAAGTATCAAGAGTGGCGGCTTTGAAAAACGGCGATGTCGACATAGCCAAGATCAATGAGCCTTTGAATCTCAAACAATTTAGCGATGCGAAGTTCAAAATCTACAGATCGCCAGTTCTCAGTTATTATCTGATAGGTATAAACACCACAAGAAAGCCTTTGAATGATCCAAGGGTCAGAAACGCACTCAACTACGCGATCAACAGGGAAGCAATAATAAAAGCTGTTGCTTTTTCTGAGGGAATAGTAACAGGACCACTTAATCCAGCTGTTCAACCATGGGCACTCCAACCAAAGAGTTTTGATGAATATACATATAATCCATCAAAAGCAAAAGAACTCCTCGCGCAGGCTGGTTATCCGAATGGCTTTGAGTTTGAAATCGTGACTTCCCAGAGATACAATTTTGATAAGGTTGCACAGGTTATTCAGGCTCAACTTGCCGGAATAGGTGTTAAGGTGAAGATCGATCTGGTTGAATGGGGTATATTCATCAAAAGATGGCGAGAAAGCGATTTCGATGCATTCATTTCTATGAACAGCGGATCGATAGAGCCCGATATTCAGTTCTACAGAACATTCCATACCGGCGGCTCGACAAATGTCTTTCTGTATTCGAATCAGAGAGTTGATGAACTGCTCGAACTTGGAAGAAGCGAAGTCGATGTATCAAAGAGAAAGGCGATCTACGACGAGTTGCAAAAAATCCTTGTAAAAGAATCACCTGTCATATTCCTGTACAGTGCAAATCAGATTTTTGTGAGCAACGCTTCTGTCGAAGGCTTTAAACTGCTTGCAAATGAAAGTCTTGTCTTTTTAAGGGAGACTTATAAGAAGTGAGCTCTGGTTATCTTGTAAGACGTATCATCACATCGATACCAACAGTTTTATTCGTTGCTTTTGTGGTGTTCATAACCATACACCTGGTTCCGGGAGATGTCGTTGATATGATGCTTGGGACTCAGAATTATTTGACTCAAGAGCAGATAAATGAACTGTATAAACAATACGGGCTCGACAAACCTCTGATCGTTCAATTTGGTGTGTGGTTGAAAAATTTAGCGACGCTCGACTTTGGAACATCACTCAGGACGGGAAAAAAAGTGATGGATTTGATACTCGACAGATTCCCTGTGACTTTAGAACTGTCCATCCTTTCCATGGCTTTTGCAACCATTATAGGGATTCCACTGGGAATTATTGCCGCTATCAGGAGAAATTCCTTTGTTGATAACCTGATTAGAGTTGTTGGATTGATAGGTCTTTCGTCCCCATCTTTCTGGGTGGGGGCGATTTTGATCGTGATTTTTGCAGGGGCATTTAAAGGTTTCAATATCTTTGGGTATACTCGCATATCGCAAGATCTTTTGAGAAATCTACAGGTTATGTTTCTGCCGTCCTTAACACTTGGCTTGATGCTTTCAGCTCAGATCATGAGAATGGCGAGATCATCGATGCTCGATGTTTTACGGCAAGAATATATAAAGACCGCAAAAGCAAAAGGGGTGAGTTATTCCAAACTCATTTGGAAACACGCACTCAAAAATGCTTTAATCCCGATCATAACGCTTTCTGGTATCCAGCTTGGATATCTGCTGGCTGGGACAGTTGTCATAGAGAACATGTTTGCTTTGCCGGGATTGGGAAGATTGCTTTTGCAGGCAGTTAACGAAAGAGATTATCCTGTCATTCAATTTGTGGTGATGTTCATAGCTTTGATAATCGTTGTTCTGAACATAATTGTTGACTTCATCTATACCCTTGTTGATCCGCGCGTTGAACTAAGGTGATAGTACTATGAACAGAACGGTCAAAAAACTCTTCAGAAATCCTTTGAATCTGATTTTTTCAGCTATCTTAATTGTGATATTTATAATTGCGGCTTTTCCAGATGTTTTTGCCAGATATAGTCCTTATTCAATGGATTACGATGCAATTCTTGAAAGTCCATCTATGAAGCATATTTTCGGAACAGATCAGTTTGGCAGGGATATTTTTTCAAGGTGTATTTTTGGACTTCAAAAGAGTGTGATAATCGCCTTCAGTTCTATTTTGATTGCCTCTTTCATCGGCACAATTCTCGGGCTCATCGCCGGTTATTACGGCAAAGTCTGGGATTTGATTATAATGAGAATCTGTGATGGATTTTTTGCTTTTCCTTCTCTGATACTGGCGCTGTTCATCGTGGCTCTTTTTGGATCAAGTCTCGTGAATTTGATAATCGCCATAGGCGTGGTTTACATACCAATTTTTGCAAGAACAGTGCGTGGTGCGGCTTTATCGATCAGAGAGAGCCTGTTTGTGAAAGCATCAAAGGTGATAGGAAAAAGCGATTTTAAAATAATGCTCAGTGATGTATTGCTCAATCTATCGTCGGTTCTAATAGTCACCTTCACAACTAATCTTTCCACAGCCTTCCTCACCGAAGCCTCACTTGGTTTTCTCGGGCTCAGCGTGCCACCGCCAGAACCAACCCTTGGAGGTCTTGTTGGTCAGGGCACGGCATTTTTGCTCAGTGCTCCGTGGATAACGCTGTTCCCAGGCTTTGTCATTGCCGTAATCGTGCTGAGTCTTAACATCCTTGGCGACGGGCTAAGAGATGTCTTAGATCCCAGGAACAGTTGATGTTTTCCCTATGGCAAAAGTTATTCAAGCAAACTTTTTGCTGTGCAAAGATCTGTTATTAATCCTGAAACCCAACCACCTTTTAACGCAGCTTTAAGTGGTAAGACTTTTTCTTTTCCTGCTGCCATTATTACAAACACTGGTATTTTCTGAATGGCTTTCCAATCAATGGAGATTATTCTATCATCGAGAGGAGTTTGTACAGGTTTTCCCTGATCATCGAAAAATCTCATCAAAACTTCTCCAACACAATTTTGTTTTTCAAGCTGTCTCATTGTCTCTTGAGAAACCAACTTTGTCTTTAGTAGAGTACTTTCCTGACCTATACATCCCATTCCAACGAAGGCCACGTCAACTTCGGAGGCTTCTTCCAGGGCTCTTTTTATGGAAGGTTCCTCTTTTATCGAAGGATTTTCCACAAGTACAGGTACGGCTAAAGGAACGTATTGAGCACCTATTGTCTCAGCCAGTATCCAACTTATACTGTATGGATTCCTCTGGCCAATGAAGCTACCAGTTAGATCGTGAATAGAACATTTGTGATATATTTGCATATTTCTTCGGATCAAATGCGGAGCCATAGAGCTGACAGTTGTGCTCCATCCAAGCCCAACTCTGGATGGTTTATGTTCGCTTATGAATCTCAAGAGAGATTCAGCACCAAATTGCCCGAGTAAGTTTCTATCTTCTGGTGCAACAACCGCTATTTTCAGTTTAAAACGCCTCTTCAACTCTTTTTCAAGAACATAGTATTCGGGCAGAGATTGAGTTATTCGAATCTCCACAATTCCCTGACTTTTAGCTGCAGAAAGTAATCTGCTGACTTTTGTTCTTGTTATACCCAGTTCTTCAGCTATTTGTTGTTGTGTATATTCATCCACGTAATACATCCAAGCAACTATAGTCAGTAGATCTTCGTAGTTTTGAAAACCAAGCATTGAAGATTCTCTCCCTTAAATGATACCTAAAAACCACTTGCTTTTAGTTTAACTATCAGAAGGTTTAGAAATTTTTTCGATCTGTTTTCTAAAAATTCTGACATTTTCCGTAAGATCTGATCCCATTTTATGGAGAGCTCCTCCTATTAATAACACAACATCTTTACCGTAAAAAGAGACCATATCAGAAGTGACATCGATATTCATGCCTCCCGCGGGAGATGGGAAAACCGTTTTGAATGAGCCAAAAGGTTTCTTGAGCCCATGATTTATTTTGCGGCAGTCTTCTCTTGAGAAGGTGAAACGACCACCGTAATTTGGAAATATCACCACATCGGCACCTATCATACGCTGTATTGTTCCAAACAGAACATCAAAATCCATGATAGAGAGATATCCACCAAGAAAGGCTGGATGGCTCAAAATAGGAAGATCGTTATTTTCTCTCAAAGTGATAAAACTACTGAATCCGCTCAGAGCCGGTGACACAAGCAGTGCACCGCTTCCAGCTTCTTTGACAAATTCTGCTCGCTTAAGCATGATTTTTTCATTAGCTGTTATGTTTGGAGCATAAATCGTATGGAATCCGGTTTCACGATTTGCCTTGCAGATTGCCTCTGTTACTTTTGCAACACGATCCTGAAATTTCGAAAATGACTGATCAGCTATACCGTGATCGTCTTTTATGATATCTATACCGCCGAGTGCAAGATGATAAGCCATTTCAGCAAGCTCCTGCGCTGAAAGGCTCATTGGTTTAATGGCTGTTGCAAGAAGCGGTCGATCGTATATGGAAAACAGCTTTCTCAATCCTGAAATACCATAAAGCGAGCCGGGAAAGATATTTTCTACGGAGGGGGAAAGTTGAAGATCAACTATCTTCAGGTTTGGAAATAAGCTACAGTTTCCCATAATTACATTGAAAAATTGTGTTGGTTCTTTTCCGACAATCTCAACAGGATAGCTTATCGTAACGGTTGTGGTGTTCTGATCGTTTTGAATTTCTTCGATTCTTCCAACAACATTTTCTCTGATTGAATTCCCTGTGAGTTCTATCGGAAATTCAATAGTTTGTTCAATACAGATTGCTTCAGCAATTTTCTTCGCTTTTTTATCCTCTTCAAATATCTGATATTTTACTCTAAATCTTTCCTGGCTGAAATGGTATTTGGTTTCGTATCTAACCACTTTAATTCACCTCACTAATGTCACATAGATGCTCCAATCTCTACAGGTTGGACAGAAAATATGCCAGAAATCTTTGCCTGTTTTAATTCATAACTGTATCCATCAACAGGTTTCTTATTTCTGTATACCATTTTTATCGCCATGTTATTTCTGCTTGTTATGTACAGACCATTGTCCCTACCCTTCTTATATCTTATAAATCTTCACTTTTTACAAATTGTTCAATCTCATCTATCTGTGGTTCAACAAGTTCTTCTTCTTCGATGTTTAATTTCTGACCTATGAGATTTTCAACACTCCTTACCAGATTCATAGCATCGATTCCGTAGTATCTCATCAAATATTCTTTACTGCCACCATGAGCGTACGTATCTTTTAAACCTATTCTTACAAGGCGTTTGACAATACCATTTTCAGCCATCAATTCTGCAACCGAACTGCCAAGTCCACCAATGATTGTGTGATTTTCCATACTGATCACGCCATATTTTGCCTTTTCAATTGCATCAAGTATCGTATTATCACCAAATGGTTTGTGAGTTGAGATATGTAAGTGTTCTATGGAAATGCCATTCTTTTTGAGTACTGTTGTGGCTTTCAAAGCTTCTTCTGTCATAATGCCGCTCGTCAGTAAAACAATGTCGTTTCCTTTGCTCAAAACTCTGCTTTTTCCAAGTTTCATTGGTTCTTTGAACAATCTTGGTATCTGCCCTCTCAGTTGTCGAATATAAACAGGTCCATCGATTGACTGTGCTACATCAAGAACGCTTTCTACTTCTGTTGCATCACCAGTTTCCAGTATAGTTATGTTTGGAACTGTCCTCAAAATTCCGATATCATTTATTGCTTGATGGGATGCGCCTCCTGGTGTAGTTATGCCGGGTAAAAAACCGAATATCCTCACCTTTAAATTGGGATAGGCTATGCTCATTTCTATTTGATCCAATGCTCTTCTGTACATAAAAACAGCAAAAGTGTGTACAAATGGTGTGAAACCTTCTCTCGCCATACCACCTGCTGCACTCATCATATTCTGTTCGGTCATTCCGAAAGAATAGAATCTATCTGGGTAAGTTTCTTTGAACAGACCTATTTCTGTAGAATTGGTCAAATCAGCAGAAAAAACAACGACCTCTGGTTTATCAGCAGCCCATTTGACAAGATTTCTTTCATGAACTCGCGCTTCTAATCTCATTTATAATCACCCCCAAATCTTTCGTGTAAAAATTGCTGCAGTTCAACTTTTTCCTGCTCATTAGTTATTCTTATGTAATGAAATTTTGGTGCTCTTTTTTTGAGTATTTCAATGCACTGATACGGGACAGTTCTTGCGATAATAAATAAAGGCTTTGATTCATGGGGAACATTTGCCGCATCAATGAGTTGTTGTACATCGTGTCCATTCACTTCAACTGCCACTGCTCCGAAAGATTCCAATCTTGTTTTCAATGGTTCAATCTGATTTACAGTATCAATCTTTCCATCTGCTGACTGCCCATTTGCATCGATTATTACTTTGATAGTATCTATTTTGTAAAAAGAAAGCGTTTCTACTGCTTCCCATGTCTGACCAATCATGAATTCTCCATCAGACATGACAACCCAGTTTTTTCCAGTTTCACCTTTTCTTTTTCTTGCCAGTGCTATTCCCAAAACCTGCGACAGTGTTTGACCGAGTGAACCGGACATCAATTCATGACCAGGAGAATGATCGGCACCTATCATCTCTACTGTATAGCCATCTTTATTGAACATCTCCAAGCCTTCAGCGAGCATGCGACCTGTTTCAACAAGAGTGGCATACAGCACAAGAGCGTAATGCACGGGGCTGAGAAAAAATCTATCAAGATGAGGCTCTTTTGGTCCGTTATAACCATAACCGGAAAAATATTCTCTGTTGTTTCTGGATGGCACACCGGTAAAAGCAGGTGGAATTTTTGGAGCTATTGACGGGCCAATATTCATCAGCTTTGTGTAGAGGGTAGCGAAAATTTCTGCACTTGAACAAGCTTGAGATAAATAGCCTCCACCGTTTCTTATTGTGAACTCAAGTACTCTGCGTCTAATTCCATCTGCTATTTTCTTGATATCTCTATTGTTCATCAAACATCACCTCCAAAGCTATGATTCGAAAAGTTTTCTGAGATTTTTCTCAAATGGTGGATAAACTATACCCTTTTCCGTAATAATACCCGAAATCAATTCTGCGGGGGTTACATCAAAAGCCGGATTGAAGACCAAACTTTCCTGTGGCACGAGCTGGTTATATCCTATGCGACGAATTTCATCAGCATTTCTTTCTTCTATTGGAATATCTTTCCCTGTGAGTGTTTGAAGATCAATTGTGCTGGTTGGTGCAGCAACATAGAATGGGATATTATGATACTTGGCAACGATAGCAAGATTGTAAGTTCCTATTTTATTTGCAGTATCACCGTTGGCTGCTATTCTATCTGCTCCAACAAGTGCAAGGTCTATTTTGAATTTTTTCATAACCAGCCCACTGGCTCCATCTACAATTACAGTATGAGGTATTCCAAGTTCTTTCATTTCCCATGCAGATAAACGAGTACCCTGCAATCTTGGCCTTGTCTCGTCCAAGAAGACGTGTATTTTCTTGCCTATTTCGTGTGCGTACCTTATTATTCCCAAAGCAGTGCCATAATCAACCGTTGCTAAGGACCCTGTGTTGCAGTGATGAATTATCTTTGCTCCATAAGGTATTAGATCAACACCATTTCTGGCTATCTGTTTGTTTATTTCAACATCTTCACGCTCAATATCTATTGCTTCTTTTTCCAAAAGAAACTTTAAATTGTCAACTGAACCGGTAAATCCATGCCAGATTTTTTTCATTCTATCAAGTGCCCAGAAAAGATTGACAGCAGTTGGTCTTGAAGATCTCAGGAGATTGTCAGCCCTTTGAAGTTCTTCAGCGTCGTTTTTCGAAAGTTTTTGTGCACAGAGAACCATTCCATAAGCTGCAGCCACTCCAATTGCTGGAGCACCTCTCACAATCATCTCTTTTATTGCTTGTGCTACTTCATCAACGGTTTTCAATTCAAGATATATCGCTTTTTCTGGCAGATATCTTTGATCTAAAAGCACAAGTTTATCCTTTTTCCATTCTATAGATCTAAACGTGCTCAAATCATTTCCTCCTCTCAGATCAATGGCTTTGAATCTTTCATAACCTGCGACAGATCTTGAATTTTTTCAATGTCTTTCCACAGGTTGATCCAGTTAATGGCTATGTACAGGGCGATACTTTCTGATTTTGCCCTGATGTTTTCATCTTTTATTGTCCAAAAATCGTGAACGTGTGCCATCCCTATAGTTCTTCTGAAGATCTCAGCAGCACCAAATCCAGCAGATTCTTTGAGAAGTCTACGCATATAATTTTCTCTATAGCTTTCTGAAGGCCATTCACCATTTGAATCTTTTTTCCAGGCATTCAAAAACTCTCGCTGAAAAACATCCCACGTTTTTTCGAAAGAGTCGATTATCCACTTTCTGTAAGAATTTCTCAGGCTGGTTTCTGTTCTATGAGCTTCCTGAGCTGCATAGGCAATTGCAAGGTTTGCAAAATAGGTTCCTATATCATGTGCCATTGGACCATAGAACGCAAACTCCGGATCGATCACTTTCGTAGTTGTTTCATTCAGCATTATCGAGCCTGTGTGCAAATCATTGTGGATTAAAGCCTGAGATTTAGTCATGTAAAGCTCTTTGAAATAGAATATTTCTCCTCTTATTTTGTCGTCCTGATGAATCTTTCTCACTATTTCATCAAGGGGTTTACTCCATTTGTTATTTGGATGATCAATATAAGGTTGTGTGAAAACCAGGTCTTCCTGAACTTTGCACAAAACAGGATTTGTAAAATTAACCACCATTTCTTTTTTCTTCCCTGAAGGTAAATGAAGATCAGAAGTATAAAACAACGTTCTTGCCATGAAGGTTCCGATATGTTCAGCAACTTTTGGAAAAACCTTCCCCTCTATCAAAGCTTCACGCATTACTTTTAACTCTTTGAGATCCTCTATAACCAGAACATGTGCTTCATTGTCATAAAAATAGATCTTTGGAACTTGATCAGGTACATACTGTGATTCTATACTGAGAGTTTCATACTCTATTCTCTGTCTGTCGACTGGCATTTTGAAGTCTGGATATCTCCATGCGTATGGTAAGGCTTGTTTGAGAATAACAGAGTTTTCATTTTCAATATTGCGAATGCGGAATATCAAATTGACATTGCCTTCTGAAATCAATTCGGCTGAAAGTTTCCCTTTGCCGAGAATTGATTTTCTGAAATCGTTTTTTTCCACGTATTCCAGAACAGTTCTCTCATTGAATTGTTCCATTTGTTCAACCTCCTCAATCAACGCGATTCTTTGCGTATGGCAAAACTAATTCCCAGTGCAGAAACCAGAACGAGTCCTTTGATGAAATCCTGTATGTACCAGGGCGTGTTTAACATGGTAAGGCCATTTAACATAACTCCAACGAAAACTGCTCCCAGGAATGTTCCCCAGACGTTGGGTCTTCTGACACCGAGTACCGCAAAACCAAAATATGTTGACGCAACCGCATCCAGAAGATAAGGATCTCCCGCTTTGACTGCACCTGAACCAATACGTGAGGCAAGGACAAGACCTCCAAGGGTTGCGAGCAAAGCACTTATCACGTAAGCGGCTGTTCTGTACTTTTTCACCGGTATACCTGCTAACCTTGCGGCTTCGATGTTTCCACCAACTGCATAAAAAGCCCTGCCAAATCTGGTGAATTCAAGCAAGAACCAGGTGATCAGTACTACAAACAGCATTATGATGACCGGTACGGGTATACCTCGAAAATTTTCGGTTTTGAACACAAAACCTTGTCCTATTGTCAAAAATTCCTTAGGTATGAATCCTTTCGTAACCTGGCGCATGGGATCCCAAGGATTTGTCATACCTCTGTATACTGCATCTCCTTTTGTGATCCACATCTGTAAACCCTGCACTAAATACAATGTCCCAAGTGTGGCAAGCAAATCTGGTATTCTCAATTTCAAAATAAGAAATGAGTTTAGTAATCCGATACCAATACCAGCTAATAACGAGCTAATTATTGCTATGTACCATGGAATCTGCCAGATGACCATCAAAGCAGTAGAAAATATCACAGCTAATCCTGTTACAGCTCCCACAGATACATCCATACCATTGACAACCACTGAGAAGGTCACACCTATAGCCACGATGGTTAAAATTGAGACAGCCCTTAGGATGTCAAAGAAATTGTCTAAGCTGAAAAAAGATCTCGTACTCAGCGAAAAGAAAACTATTAAAACAACCAGGGCAGTTATTACACCATATTTGAGAAGAAAATTTGTCATCTTATCTTT
Organism: Pseudothermotoga sp.; assembly: GCF_031962025.1. Lineage (GTDB taxonomy): Bacteria > Thermotogota > Thermotogae > Thermotogales > DSM-5069 > Pseudothermotoga_B. The sequence continues at coordinate 40,493 of NZ_JAVRKW010000011.1, read as the reverse complement.
CACGGTTTCACCCCCGCTGCATAGCTCATTATCACTTTTGGATCTGCATTTTGAGAGGTTAATTCTGCCACAATTTTTCCGTCTCTCATGACCAATATCCTGTCGGCTATTCCAGCAGCTTCATTTATTTCGCTGGTAGCAAGAACCACGGCAGATTCTTTTGCAACTTGCATGATAAGTTGATATATCTCTTTTTTTGCTCCTACATCAACGCCTTGAGTTGGTTCATCAAGCAAAAGCACTTTTGGTCTACCTCCAAGCCATCTGCTGACGACTATTTTTTGCTGGTTTCCTCCGGAGAAATACTGCACCTGCCGTTCGACATCAAAGGGTACCAGTCGAACTTTTTCAGCTAAGTTCTTAGCGTGATTGCATTCGTTCTTTTTGAGTATTCTGCCTAAGAATCCGCAGAAGTTCTCCAGAAATGGTATAGTTATATTTTCTCTTGCAGATTTTTCAAGAATCAGTCCTTCTTTCCTTCTTTCTTCTGGAACAAGATATATACCGTTTCTGATAGCATCAACTGGGCTTTTAATTCTTATTCGATTGTTATCTACAAAAATTTTTCCTTCATCAGCGCACAGAGCACCAAAAATTGCTTTTAATGTTTCTGTTTTTCCAGCACCTGTCAAACCCGTGATAGCCAGTATTTCACCTTTTTTTACCCCAAAAGTTATACCTTTAACTCTGTTCTTCCATTTGAGATTTTCTACTCTCATGATTTCTTCTCCAAATTGTCTTTGCTCTTTTTTGGGGAAAAGATTTTCTTGAGGTGAATCGAGCATCGCTTCGACTATTTTTGAAAGATGTGGTACATGGTCAAAATATGCCGCTTTTCTGCCATTTCTGAGAACAGTGACTTCATCTGCCACAATTTGGATTTCATCCAGCCTCTGGCTTATATACAAAATTCCAACATCATGCATTTTTAACTTTTCCACAATGTTGAAGAGCTTTTCTGCCTCAATCAAACTCAAAGAAGATGTTGGCTCGTCCAGAATGAGAAATTTGACTTTGTGCAACAAAGCCCTTGCTATTACAAGCTGCTGCTTTTCGTGCAAAGATAGATTCTCGACTTTTTCAAGGGCTGGTATGGGAAAGCCTATATCTCTAAGGTCTTTTTCGGCCCTCTTTCTAAGATCTTTCATAGAGATAATCGTACTAGAATTGGTGAAATTCTCAAGATATAGATTTTCAGCTACTGTGAGAGTTGGGACTAATTGAGTATCCACTTCTTGATGAACCACTTCTATTCCATTGTAAAGAGCATCAAACGGCGTTTTTAAAATTACTTCTCGATCATCTATTTTAACCAAGCCGTCATAATTGTCGTAATACCCAGTCAGGATCTTAACCAGTGTACTTTTTCCAGCACCATTTGCCCCAACAAGTGCATGTACTTTACCCGACTTGATTTCTATATCAACATTATCGAGTGCCAAAACACCGGGGAACTTTTTGCTCAATCCGCTTCCTTTCAGTACAGCCATATTAAGGAAGGCAGGGCGCAGAACCCTGCCCAGTCCTCCTTTCTATTTCTTGTTTTTCTCAATCAAAGCCTTTATCCAATCAGGCCAAACAAGATTGCTCTCGCCCATTTCTGGCAATGCTTTTACAAGTTCGTCCATGTTTGTTATGTTGTTGTTGAGGAGAAATTGCTTTGTAATCAACTGTGGCTCTACTAATAAATATTTGGGTAATTTTTCTCCACCAACGAGAGCCGCCGCAGCCCTTACTGCAAGTCGACCAACTGCGTAAGAATCTGTCCCAACAGTCGCAACCCACGGACTATTTTGCTGAATCATCATTTGAATGTCTTCTGTGGTGACATCCACTGAGTAAACTTTGAATTTATCACTTTTACCTGCTTGCATTATTGCCCTTACTGCACCTTTTGCAAATTCATCCCACATGGCAAGCACTGCATTTGCTTCAGGTTTTTCTTTCATAGCTGCTTCCATTCTTGTTTGAGTGTCAGCAGCAGTTGATCCTGTAACTGCACCTATCTTTGCAACTTCTTTGACTCCAGGGAAGCGCCATTTGATTATCTGCCACATTTTGTCTCTTTTGTCCAAGGGGGCAAATCCACCTACATTAACATAAATGACGTTAGCATTTCCTGCAAAGTCAACAGCCAATTGTTTGCTTATCAAATAGCCAATCAATAAATCATCCTGTTCGATTTCAGGTACTCTGTCATCGTCAACAACCAGATCAAAGGTTACTACCTTGATTCCTCTGTCCAGAGCTTCCTTGATTTTTGGCATAAGTGGATCAGGTCTTCCGTGGTCGATTATGATTGCGTCAACTTTTTGGGCAATGAAATTTTCGACCATGGTAACCATCTTTGCCATATCTCCCTGAGCAGTTGCCTCCAGAAGAGTCACACCGAGTTCTCTTGCCATTGACTGAGCACCAGCAAGGTAGCGTTCAAAGAAACTGCCCTCTCCCACTTCTCTTACCAGAGCTATTCGTACATTTTTGGGGTTTTCAAATTTTTTGGGAAGCTGTGTTTGTGCGAAGATCGAGATAACCACGAGTGATGTTAAGAGAAATACCAGTACTTTTGAACTTTTCATAAAAATACACCTCCACAGAGGATAGTTTTGTGCACATTTGTGCGATCATGCACATTTGTGCAAAATAAGTATAGCATAAAACTTTTCTGATGCAACACCTCATCTTGAATTAGCTGAAAAGCTTTGAAATTCTTATCTGGCTACACTTTTAGGGGCATTTTACCTTTGCAATTTCTATTCTTTAATTGTTACAAAAGTATCTATATAATATTGGGAATAAAAACGCACCTTTGTTGCCATAGGATGAAGTATGTTCCAGAGGATTACGAAGAATTATTGTTCAATCTTCTGGGAAGTTAAAAAGAACATGAATACACCTGTGTATATGAGGATATCTCCGGGGCTTATGAGAAATTTTCTGAACCACGGAAGGACAACGGGTATCCAGTCTCCGAGAATGAGTTTTTCAGAAAAAGAGGAAACGAATGTGTGCTTGACTGTCAGATCAAGTCCGAGCATTCTGGCTAAAGGTTCATAAACAGGCATTTTTCCATTGTTGAGAAGTATCACAGATACGTTCATTGCTGAACCGACTGCCATGAGTTTAAAGCCGCTGATTTTCCAGTTCAATATGAGTACGACAAAAAGTAATCCATAGGAAATTGCCATCAGAAAACCTCTTTGCTGAAAAGGAAGTATCTGTATAATAAAAGGAACGGGAAACAGATAAGTTGCTCTGACTTTGAGTTTGTCAAGATGAAAGATTCTTTTTCTCAAAATGAGTGAGAGTAAAAGTGCTATTGTGAAAACATCTAATATCAAATTATTTTTCTCCCAGAATAGTATTATCGATCAGGCGAGCTTTTCCAACCCATGCTGCAATCGCAACAATGACCTTTCCTTCGATTTTTTCAACAGGTTCAAGGGTTTCTTCATCGACTATTTCCACGTAGTCTATCTTTATTTTGTCGAAAGAAGACAGATATTGTACCATCTCTTCTTTCATTTTTTCAGCGCTTCTTTCACCGGATTTGTAGAGATTTTCCACCATCTTCAGAGATTTGTTCAATGCGAGTGCCTGATTTCTTTCTTCAGTTGATAGATAAACATTTCTCGAGCTCATGGCAAGACCGTCTGATTCTCTCACAATCGGGCATTCTATTACTTCCACATCCATGTTCAGATCTCTAACCATCCTTCTTATTATGCGGAACTGCTGTGCGTCTTTCTGTCCAAAATAAGCTCTGTGGGGTTTTACTATGTTGAACAGCTTTGTAACAACCGTGCAGACGCCTCTGAAGTGCCCGGGTCTTGATCTGCCGCACAGGTATCTGGACAGGCTTTCTTCATTGACGTATGTTGAGTAGTTTTTTGGATACATCTCTTCAACTTCTGGTATGAAAACAAAATCCACGCCTTCTTTTTCAAGCATTGAAAGATCCCTTTTGAGATCTCTCGGGTAGGAGTTGTAATCTTCATTTGGACCAAACTGTGTTGGATTGACGAATATGCTGACGATGGTTATATCATTTTCTTTTTTTGAACGCCTGACCAGAGAAACGTGTCCTTCGTGCAGATAACCCATTGTTGGAACAAAGCCTATGGTTTTTTCTTTTCTCAATTCTGAGGATATTTTCTTCATTTGATCTATGCTTTTGACAACCGTCATCGTTCCACCCCACTCTGGCGGAGGCGGTGGGACTCGAACCCACAAGGGCTTAAAAAGCCCACCGATTTTCGAGACCGGCTCCTTAGCCAATTCGGACACGCCTCCGCTTTACCTTCATTATACCCATTAGACGCTTAAAAATCAATCAAAGAACTTGTTTGTACTTTTACGGTGTAGTTTCTCTCAACGCTGAAATGTCTTTTTGCATATTCCTGCACGATTTTCTCAGCCAGCTTTTGTTGATTGATCTGTTTTATATCTGAATATTTTGTTATACATATAACGCTGTCCCCAAGTTCTATCATGGGAAAATCTTCTTCCAGACTGTCAAGCCAGATCAATGTTGCAAGATGCTTTGAAAAGTTTTTTGTGAATGAAAGTTCTTCGAGCAAACCGGTTTGGGAAAAATCAGCGCCTGATTCTGTGAGTGTGTCGATGGCATTTTCTCCGTGCAGGGCTATCAAAGCTACAAGAGATGGGAAGTTTTTTTCATCCTCGATTGTGTAAACTGCTACGTTAATGCTTCCAAAATATTCGTTATTTCCGATTTTCAGAGTCAGTGACAGATCTTTTTCCAGATTCTGTATGGTCTCGTAGAGTTTTATAGCTTCCTGACTGTCGTGAAAATAATCTATTGTGAAATCATCGATATGTCTCATTTTTCACCTCATCCGTACCTTTTGAGAAACAGTTCATAGAGTTTTTTGTTTTCTCTTACGATCTCCAAAGCGAATTTTGCGTGATCTTTTGCATAGCCATTCCCGATTATCATATCCACGTCCTTGCCTATACCTTCTGCACCGAGAGCCGCCTTTGTGAAACTGGTTGCCATGGAGAAAAAGTAAACCTTTCCGCGTTCTTTACAGCACATCACAGAAGCCATTTCCGTATCAGGAACATTCACAACGTTTATGACAACATCGGCAAGTTCGCCGCCATTCAATTCGATGAATTTCTGATAAGTTCCGACTGCATCTTGAGCGTCCGCAACCATGATTTTATCGACTACTCCAAGACTTTCAAGCTCTGCCACAGATCTTTCTGAATGAACCAGACCGATCACTTTACCGGTGGGTCCAGCGTATTTTTTTGCCACATAACAGCAGAGCACTCCTGATTTTCCCGCCGCGCCGATTACCAAGACAGTATCTCCGGGTGAGACAAGTCTTGCGGTCTGTATTGGAGCACCTGCCACATCCAGGATGGCTAACGCCACTGCTTCTGGCATGTCCTGAGGCAGTTTTGCAAAAACTCCTGTTTCAAACAGTATGGCTTCGGCTTCGACGTCAACCTGCTCTTTATCCAGATGAACTTTTGTGATTTTTTTCAAATTCAAAGGTGTCAGGCTCAATGAGACAAGTGTTGCGATCTTATCTCCCTCTTTTGCGTCTATTTTCAGATCTTTCCCGATCTTTTTGATCTTTCCTATCAGCATTCCTCCGGAACCTGTTACTGGATTGTGCATCTTACCGCGTTCTTTGACTATCTGCATGATTTTTTCTGCCACTTTCGATTCGTCTTTTCCAACCTCATTTTTGATCTGCGTGAACGAAGCAGCGTCTATGTTGAGCTTGATAACGTCTATGAGTATTTCGTTGTCGTATATTTTTGAGGTGTCGTTGTCGATCTTCCAGGCTGGCTGAGGTAATTTTCCCTTTGGTTCTATCACCCTGTGAAGTCCAAATGGATCTCCGCGCACAAGATCACCTCCAGATGAAAAAGGGGCTGAGCGCCCCCTTTTATCACAGTCCTTCTTTCTGCAATAATATTGCAATTTCCTGCTCAGCCCATTTCAGTCCTTCATCTATGGTTTTTTTGCCGAATAAGACGTCGTTGACCATATTGCCCACGATTGTTCTAATCTCTGCCCAGACGCCAAGCTGAGGATCAAAAACGCCGTTTGGCAACTGCTGAAGTGGAACTTCTGCGGCAGGATCCTGCGCCACAAATTTTTTCCAAATCTGGGTTTCAGTTGCGCTCTTTCTGACCGGTAGATATCCTGTTTTGGTCGCCCAGTATGCTGTTATCTCTGGAGAGACGAGAAATTTCATGAATTCCCATGCGGCTTTCTTTTCTTCGTCTTTTGCAGTGCTGAACATAATCACGTCAGTACCTGCAAAGAGCGCATTCTGGGTTTTCCAGACTGGAAGTGGAGCCCAGCTCCATCCGTGCTTGCCTGCTGATGAGCTTGCCACATAAGGTTTGCTTGCAACGGTCTCTATGAACATGGCAATTTTACCTTCGCCGAATGGACCGTCAAGATATCCACCCTGCACCAGCGCGTATTTGTCTTTCAGATCAAGCATGAATTGTAAAACTTCTCTTGATTCTTCACTGTTGATTGTGATTTTCCACTTTCCATCTGAATCTTTTTTGAGTATATTTCCACCATTCAGAGCCAGAAAGACCTGGAAGTGATCAACTGTGGAACGGAATCCAAAACCGTACTGATCGATCGTTCCATCGCCGTTGAAGTCCTCGGTCATGAGTATAGCTGCCCTTTTCAGCTCACCGATTGTTTCTGGTATTTTCAAACCAGCCAGCGTTAAAGCATCTGTGTTCACGTAAAGAACGTAGATGCTTTTGTTAAACGGCAGTGCATAGACGGTTTTATCCCATGTGCAGTTGAGTCTCATTGGTTCCCATATATCGAGCCACTCAGCGGATGTGAAACCGATCTTTGGGTCTGTGATGAATTTGTTCAGAGGTTCAACGATACCGGAGTAAATCAGCTTTGCCGTCCAGTTTGAATAAGCCTGTGAAATCGTTGGGAGCCCTCCAGCCTGAGCCGCGGCAAGTAACTTTTGCTGCAGTGTGTTGTAGTTTCCAATGTAAACTGCCTCGACTTCGATATCCGGGTGCTGCTGGTTGAAGAAATTGACTATTTCCTGAAGTGTCTGCCCGTGTCCACCACCCATGGCATGCCAGAATGTAACCTTGACCTTGGCAAAACTCAGAGTTACCGCAACAAGCAACAAAACCAGAACAAATTTTTTCATACCTGCACCTCCCCTGACAGTTGTTGCATTTTTGATTTTATCACCTTGTTGTAAAAGTTTTTTATTTTCTCACGCAAAGACGAAGGATCTGAGTCGTTGACGATGACATAATCTGAGCTTTTAATATCCTGCTGGCAAGACAGTCTCTGATAGATTTCATCTTCGTTTAAACCCTTGTGTTTGAGCCTTTCGATGATTTTTTCTAAAGGAGCCACAACGTTTATGACAAAATCGCACAGTTCGTCTAATTTGAGCCTGTGCAAAATAGCAGCATCTATTATTATAAGTCCATCAAGAGCGCCAAGTTCCTTTTTGATCTTTTCTCTCATCTTTGGATGAACAATTTGTTCCAAAGCGGCTAAGTTCTCAGGATCTGAGAAGACTACCGAAGCCAATTTTTTGCGATCAACATCTGAGCCGTTGAAGATTTTTTCACCAAAAGCTTTTTTCAGCTCATCTTTCACAGCCTGTTCCTGCAAAATTTCGTGCCCGATTTTATCGACATCTATTATGTGGGCACCGAGTTCTTCAAAGATTCGAGCAACGGTGCTCTTCCCACTGCCCATCTTTCCGGTCAAGCCGATGACCAATTTCAATATAGCCTTTCCCCTTTTTCCCGTAAGAGATCTTCAAAGCTCTTGTACTCTTCTTTTGTTAAAACAACGACAGCTATATCTTCACCGGCTTTCTGGTAAAGTTCAGACATCTTTTTGTTCATGTCTTTCGTCTCGCTGGTCACGACGATGTACACATCATCCCCAAACGGACTTTCCTTGAGAAAATAGACCATCAACGGCTGAAATATTTTTACGATGTGTTCTGTCAATCTATCACGACCTTCTTAACCGGTTCGGGAAATTTCAGCACTTCAAAACCTTTTCTACCCATCAGAGAGTACGTGATTTTTTTGCCAAGCTCTACTCCCGGCTGGTCGTATGGGTTAATCGCCAGAAGATCTCCCATGAGTGCTGTGGTGAACTCATAATACATGAAGAATTGACCTATATCGTATGCGTTTATTGTTGGAAAGATGACGCGCATGCTCGGTCTGCCATTAGAAGCCAGTGCTCTTTCTGTGCCGGTCAGTTCACTTTTCAACAATTCTGCGAGTTTCTTTCCTCCCAGATAAGAAATTTCATCATTTTCGTGGATGGCAGGGATCAGTATGTCTCTGTCAAATTTTTCGACTTCAAGAAATGTCACGGTCTTGTCGTCCGGACCTTCGTTGTACAGTTGAATCTGAGAATGCTGATCAACCACACCAAGCGCTTTTATGGGTGTAAGACCTTCGTTGACTATCTGCCCATCTAAGGAATATTTCTTTCCAAGACTTTCTGCCCAAAGCTGTCTGAACCAGTCAGCGAGTGAAAATAGTCTGTTGGAATAAGGCATCATCACGCTGATGTTTCTGCCTTTTTTCTTGTGCAAATAATGACACGCAGCCATCATAGCTGCCGGATTTTTTTCTATGTTCAGGTCTGCACATTTGAGATAAGCGTCTTTTGCACCATCTATCAGCGCTTTTATGTCCACACCACAAGCCATTGCCGGCAAAAGCCCCACAGGTGAAAGCACGCTGAATCTGCCGCCAAGGTCCTGCGGGATATCCAGAGCCGGTATTTTTTCATTTTTGGCTATCTGCCGCAGCAAACCTTTTTTCGGATCTGTTGTGAATATCATGTGTTCGGCTGGATTCAATCCCCTTATCTGGAGTAAGCCCCGTACTACCTGATAATGCGCAAGACATTCAGCCGTAGAACCTGATTTTGATATCACATTGAAAAGGGTTTCTCGCGGGTCGATTTCATCGAGAACCGCCGCTGCCTGATCCGGATCGACATTTTCCAGAAAGAATATTCTAAGATAGCCACTTCTTTCTTGCTTGGTCAGATAATTCCAGTCTGGTGGTGTCAGTGCATTCGCGAGTGCCACAGCTCCCAGGCTCGATCCGCCTATACCTATAACGACCAGATTGTTGAAGGACAATACCCACTGCCTTATATCTTCGACTGAGTCCATATAGCTCCTGTCGAAAATGACATTGACAAATCCGGGTCTGCTTTTGATGGTTTTTTCAACAGACTTTGTGACCTGCTCTTTCATAGAAGCGAATTCTTCATCGTTTATACCGCCTTTTGTGTTCGGTTCAAACATAAAACTGAAGTCGAACCGAAGCATGTTATTACCCCCTCTCAGTAAGAGATAACCGTTTTTACGGGGTACTCAGCCAACTTCTTTCTTGGATCAAGGTATGTCAGTTCTATCAAAAAACACATGCCCACAACATCTCCACCGGCTCTTTTGACAAGCCTTGCAATTGCACTGGCTGTACCGCCGGTGGCTAAAACGTCATCCACGACTATTACTCTCTGTCCTTTTTCAATGGCATCTGAGTGCATCTGAAGCTGTGCCGTACCATATTCAAGATCGTATTCGATGGAAGTTGTTTCATACGGCAGTTTTCCAGGTTTTCTGATGGGTACAAAACCTTTTTGCAGTTTATACGCGAGTGCCGCACCGAAGATAAAACCTCTTGCTTCGGGAGAGACGATCAGGTCAAAGTCCCAGTCGAGAATGGTTTTTGCCATTTCGTCAACTGCCGTGTGAAAGGCTTTTGGGTTTTTGAGAAGAGGTGTGACATCTCTGAAGATAATACCTTCAATGGGAAAATCCGGGATATCTCTTATAAAACTTTTCAGATCCATTTTTTCACCATCCTTTTTTTAGAAAAATCACACAGGTACATTTTAGCAAACAAGAAGGTAATTTTTCAACGAAAGGGAAAGAAAATGAAAAGCGCGGATGGCTCCGCGCGTTATACTGTTGCTACCTTTCGAACTTTGCCTGCTTTCAGGCATTTTGTACAGACTTTCATCGTTTTGATGCTTCCGTCTTCCATCACGACTCGAACCTTTTGAAGGTTTGGTCTGAACATCCTTGGAGTATGTCTGTTAGAATGGCTCACATTCTTGCCGGCTACAGGTTCTTTACCACATATCTCACATCTTTTTGCCATTTCGCATACCCCTTTCTTGATCCATCCAGTTAATATTATCAGAACCGTTAAATAATTTCAAGCTTTTTTATCCACCAAGGCAATTTTTTCCAGTAAGATTTTTTTTCTTAAAGAATCTGGATGTGCTGAGAAAAGTTTTTCAACAAGTTCGACGCTGAGCAATGACAGAACCGGTGAAAAAGTGAGACGATGAAAAACAGTTGGACCAAGGAGCTTTAGCCGGCAAATATGTTGTTTTGTTGCATAACCCTTGTGCTCTGAAAATCCATAACCAAGATAGACTCTGTCATAGGCTTTCATTATCCTGTCACGCACCACTTTTGCAACGATCGAAGCCGCCGCTATTGAAGCGCTCTTTGCATCACCTTTGACGATACAGGTGCCCTGCATGGAGAGCCTTAAGTATTTTCCATCGATCAGCACAAAGCCATCCTGATTCAGCATCTTCAGAGCTCTGTTCATTGCCAGCTTTGTTGCATTCAAGATGTTGTACACATCGATTTCCTCAACTGAAGCAAGTCCTATTCCAACCTTGGAAGTTTCCAGTATTTTTTTGAAAAGTCTTTCGCGCTGTTTTGCTGTGAGCTGTTTTGAATCAAAGACATCGATCTTTTCCTGAAGTATAACTGCTGCTGCAACAACAGGACCAGCGAGACATCCTCTTCCCGCTTCATCGACACCTATTATGTTTTTGAAGGTTTTTTTGTAGAAATCGTCGAATTCGAAAAGTTCATCTCTCATGATTTAGAGCATCGTCGAGTATTTTCAAAATGAGTTTATCGTAAGAATACCCGGCCGCCTCTGCCATTTTTATGATATCAGAATAATTCGGTTTGACCTCCTCCCAATCCCCTAAAGGGGATAGGATTCTTGGCAGCTCGTTCAGGCTGCCTTCCATGGAGCAGTAGATGCTCCATAGCCACGGAGGTGTGGGTTGAATCTCACACCTCTGGCGGGTGCCAAGCCCGCTACTACCTGGGAATTCCCAGGATACCTTTTCCAGATGTTTATTGCCCCTACTCCGTCCCTGTGGTACTCAAACCCGCACTTGCTGCATCTGTAGTTTCGACCATTCGGGTGATTCCTACTTCTACACACAGGACATTCCTTGCTTGTGTATGCTTCAGAAACAAGTTTTACCTCAATCCCGAACCGCTCTGCCTTGTAGGTTATCATCTCAATCATCTTCCTGTAGCACCACTGATGAAGCTTCTGATTGAAGTTGTCGTTTCCTTCTGCGTCCTCTCTAATGTTTGTAACGTCTCCTATCACAACGGTGTTGACTCCTTTTTGCAAGCACAGTCCAATGAAATTGCTTGTTGTCTTGTGCAGTATGTCTTTGATCTGATTTCCAATCTTCCTCAGCACCATTCTTTTTGCTATCGAAAGTTTTCTGTATCTTCTTGAGCCTTTTTTGCAACAACTCATGGCTCTTTGAAGATCTGCCACCCTCCTGTTTCGGTATCTGAGCACGCTGTTTAGAACTCCTCCGTGGTATGAGATCACTTCAGAGCCGTCAAAACAGGTTATGGGGCGGAGTATCCCAAGGTCAACCGCCATGATGCCGGTTCCGTGTTCCATCGGGTAAGAGTTTTACTGCGGTGTTTTTCCAGATAAACGGCATGAACCTTTTTCTCTTGTACGGAGGCTTTAGGTCTGGATTTTCTTTACTTGCTTTGAGGTAGCTGTAAAGTGATTGAAAGTACTGCTGAACCATGGCCTGTTTTGAGTGGGTGTGGATGTTGATATCAGTAGACCATCGCAGGATGTACTTTTGTGCTGCATTCTCTGAGAGCCAGAAGTTCTTCTTTTGTTTTATCTTCTTGACCAGAGACAAGGTTTTGTTGTAGATTCTTGCTGCTGTCTTGTTCAGTTCAGAGCACAGAGGATATAAGTCTCTCGGAACAGGAACTTTATAGGTTCTGACTGTACATCTTGGCATTCTTCGATGTACCTCCTGATGGTTTCTTCTGAAACAGTTCATGCCGAATCTACATAGTATGTTCTACTCTCCATATACAATGGTAGCACAGTTTAAATAATTAACCGACCCCTTACCTTTCCCCTAAAGAAGAAGGGCTTGCGGGACTGGTTTTTCTGTCAACATGGGAAGAGAATTAACTTCAAGAAAATATATGTGATTTTCCTTGACTCTCAGATCTATTCTCGCGTAATTTCTAAGACCCAGAATTTTGAATGCCTTCAAGGCGTAGTCTATGATTTTTCTTTGCAGATCCTCATTGATCTGCGCGGGGCATATATATCGTGTATAACTGCCGTAACTGTGTTTGACTCTGTAGGAGTAAAACCTCTCCAGTCCATCCGGCAGTGTAGAAAAATCTATTTCCAAAATTGGCAGAACCTCACCTGCCAGTATACCCACACTGAACTCTCTTCCATCTATGAATTGCTCCACGAGCGCCGCCTGCCGTTCTGCCCGGATTGTGGCAAAATCCCCCTTTGGTCGGGTAAAATACGCAGGAATTTGAGAGTTGAAGAAAATCAGTTTTGCTATAATTTTATCACCATATTTCAAATATGTCAAGTTACTATTATTTAGTCTGATTCAGCTTTTGTATTAATATAACTGTATTATAGTCAGTTTTAAAAACGTACCACCTGCTCTGAACATATATAATTCAAATTGAGGTGAACAAGATCAACGAATCGGCTGTTTGTGTACCGGTTATTTTCATCGAAAAAGAGCCTTATCTGATTCTCATAAGAAGATCTCGAAAGCTCAGGCGCCACCCGGGGCAGGTGGGATTCCCCGGTGGTTTCATCGAAAAAGGTGAAAGCGCACTGCAAGCAGCCATAAGAGAGACACAGGAAGAAATAGGAGTCAAAGAGGACTGTCTTACCGTCCTTGGTGAGCTGTCTTGTACAGTGACAGTGGGAACTTCGGTGAAAATAATTCCTTTTCTGGCTGTCGTCAATTGCAGAGAATTTCACCTGAACAAAAGCGAGGTTGAAGAAATATACTTTGTGTCGGTTGAACTGTTCAAAAATACAAAGTGCGTTGAGGTTGTTATGCCCAATGGAAATATCACCTGCCGTTATCCTCTGCGGGAACTGGTTGTCTGGGGTGCTACTGCGAGGATAATAAACCAGTCGCTTTCGCAAATAGAAGAAATGCTGAAAGAGGTGAAAAGATGAGTGATTTTATCGTGGCAAAGGTGGAAAATCCCCTGTATTTTTTGCAAAAGGTGGGAGTTGATCCGGCTTCTATACCGATTTTTAAAAGGAAAGGGTCTTTTGTGAGCCTTTTGATCTACGATGTTCCGGTTATTGCAGCCAATGTTATTAAACAGGAAATGCTTGCTGCTGGAGCAGATGCAGCCGTTCACAGACATGCAATTACGCACAAAGTTGAAAAGACAGATGTGCTGACTATGGGCACATTGGGTCAGCACCAGAAACTGATAGAGAAGCTCTATATGATGAATTACTGGGGTTTGAGTGAAATTGCAAGACAGATCGAGGAATGTTTGTTCAAAGAACAGGTGAAGCAAATAGAACTTCCATCTGGTAAAAAACTCGTCTTTGATAGAACGCTCATCATGGGTGTGATAAATGTCACACCGGATTCTTTTTACGAAAAAAGCAGAGTTGACAAAGGTAAAATCATCGATTCGGCGGCAAGAATGATAAACGAAAAAGTTGACATCATAGATATAGGTGGAGAATCTACAAGACCCGGCTCTGACCCGGTGACAGAGCAGCAAGAACTGGATAGAGTGATCCCGGCGATCGAGCTGATCAAGAAAAACTTCGATGTGGTGGTTTCTGTGGATACTTACAAAGCCAAAGTGGCAGAGGAAGCTTTGAAAATCGGTGCGGATATAGTGAACGATATCAGCGCACTGAGATTTGATGAAAAAATGACACAGGTATTGTCAAAATACAAACCCGCCGTTGTTTTGATGCACATGAAAGGTGAGCCAAAAACAATGCAGCAAAATCCATTCTACGAAGATGTGATAAAAGAACTTTTTGTTTTCTTCAAAGAAAGGCTCAGGGTGGTTGAAGAACTCGGGCTTAGAGAAAAGACCATCATAGACCCGGGTATAGGCTTTGGAAAAAGATTGCAGGATAACCTTGAAATTTTAAAAAGGATCGAAGAGTTCAAAGCCTTCAAGGTTCCCATTCTGATTGGAGCATCCAGAAAGTCTTTCATAGGTAATCTCTTGGACGGTATACCACCTGAAGAAAGATTATACGGGACTTTAGCCGTCAGCGCTTATTGTGTGGCAAAAGGTGTTCAGATAATAAGGGTACACGATGTACTGGCTAATTCTCATGTTGCAAAGATCATTCGTCATTTGTGTGATATGAACAATTCTGTATAACGTTCATTTACAGCAATTTATTTTCCAGCTCCTTCAGGTTCTGGTTTATCTTTTCGGATTCTTCGAGTATCTGGTACAGTTTATGTTCCAGATTCTCTTTTTGTTCATTCATCTTTATGATTCTGTTATAGTCGCTGGTTGTGGAAAGTTGTTTTTCGATTTCGTCTATCTGTGATATTATCGACTCTTCAAGGTCTTTGAGCTGTTGCAGACGTGTTTTCATGCTTTTTATTTGATTTCTCAATTTCTTTTTTTCGTCAAACAGATCGTTGCCCTTTTTTGGAAGATCCTGATTTTTCTGTGCCTTGAAAAATATGGGTTCGTCGACTTCTATTAAAGAGCCGTCTTTGATGCTCAGAAATCTGTTGCAGACGTTTTTGATCAACTCAACATCATGAGAGACTATCAGTACACTTCCACTGTATTCCTTAAGAGCATTTTCAAGCGCTTCAACAGCCGAAAGATCCATGTGATTGGTTGGCTCATCCAGAATCAAAAGGTTCGGTTTTCTGAGCAAAACCTTGGCAAGTGCGAGCATCTGTCTTTCGCCGCCGCTCAGCTCTGAAACGCTTTTAAAAACATCTTCGCCTTTGAATCCAAACCTGCCCAGGTACGATCTTATTACGTAATCTGGCTGATCGAAAAGTTCTTCAAATATTTCGTCGAAAACCGTGTTCTGCGGATCGAGTTTTTCAACAAATTGATCGATATAAACCATTTTCACATTGTGCCCTATCTTCACGGTACCTGTGTAATCAACCTGGTTGGTTATGATCTTCAACAGCGTTGTCTTCCCAGAGCCGTTGGGACCGATCAGGGCTATTTTATCCTGCCAGTACATCGTAAAACTGGCGCCCTTGATCAAAGAATTGTAATGAATATCCCTGCATTCCAGCACAACATGACCGGCACTTTCCGGCAGGGGTATGTTTATGATCTTTTCCTGCTCTTGCATATATTGAGCCGGCATATTTTCAAGTTCTTCAAGCATTCTATCGAGCATTTTCTGCCTGCTCTTTGCCTGCTTAACTGCCTTATCTCTGCCCCATTTTTTGTACTGGTCTATTATTTTTTTCAGCCTTTCTATCTCTCTTTGCATGTTTGTGAACTGTCTTTTCTGCGTCTCGATGATTAGCTGTCTTTGCGTGCGGTAGCTGTCAAAATTCATATCAAATACCCACACGTGTTCGTTGTTGATCTCCCAGAATTTGTTGCAAACACTTCGCAGAAAGTCTCTATCGTGTGCTATGACTATGTAACCGCCTTTGAAGTTTTTCAGAAGGTTCTTCAAAAATTCAATGCCTTCTATGTCAAGGAAATTGGTTGGTTCATCCAGTAAAAGAAAGTCTGGTTCTTCAATGAAAAGTCTTCCAAGCTGGATTTTGGTTCTTTCCCCGCCGCTGAAAGTGGTAATTGACCTGTGCCAGTCTTTTTCATCAAAGCCAAAGCCTTTTAATATACTGCGCACATTTTTCTGCTTTTGTGGAGTATCTGCAAGCTGAGAATAATATTCAAACGGTGTCTTTGCACTGAAAGCTCTGTACTGGTCAAGATAAGCGATCCTTCCAGTGGTGATTATCTCGCCATCGTAGTCTTCAAACAAACCGGCTATGGCTTTCAAAAGAGTGCTTTTGCCACTGCCATTTTTCCCCAAAAGACCTATTCGGTCGCTATCAGTTACGGTCGCATTGAAGTCTGTAAAAAGTGTTTTTTCAGCGAAAGATATGGAAAGGTTTTTTATTATCACCATTCACAACACTCCAGACTGCATCTGTGCAAGTTGGATTATAACATCTCAATCTGTATTTTTAGGAATATCCATTTTGATTATGGAAAGTTTAAATGGAGCGATTTTTTGGGAGTGTTGAAAATGGAAATATTTGAAAAGATATCCGGTTTAATCCGGGCAAAAGAATTTTCAAAGGCAAGAGAACTTGCTGAGAATATACCGGATGATGTCGACAAAAACAACGTGTTTGGGATGATATCTTTCTATGAAGGAAAAATCGATGATTCACTAAAGTTTTTTGAAAAAGCTCTGAAAATAAACCCAACACATTCAGATGTGCTTTTCAATTATTCAAAAGCGCTGTTTGAAAAAGAAGAGTATTTTGAATCATGGCGGTATTTGACGAGAATTGCCCAAAAAACATGGGAAATTTACGACATGCTCGGCGACACGCAGCTTAAACAGGACAACCCGGCGATGGCACTGCATTACTACAAAAAAGCTTATGAACTATCAAAGATTGACGAACTTAAAGACAAGTATGAATCTATCAAAAAACAGCATTTTAAAAGTGAAAAACTCGCCATCTTTTGTCTGCCCGGCTTGGACAATTTCATAAAAGACATTGCAGAGATTTTGTCACATGTCTATCAGGTCAGGCTGGTCGTCAGTGTTGATAGCAAACAGATCATGGAAGCCTACAACTGGGCGGACATCGTCTGGCTTGAATGGGCAAACGAGATGGCGGTGGAAATAACAAATAAACTCCCTAAGGGAAATAAAAAGTTGCTGTGCAGGCTTCATGGATACGAATCACTGAGAAAGGATTTTCTGAATTCAATAAATTGGGAGAAAATAGACAAGATGATATTTGTTGCAGAAAATGTTATGAAGACAGCATACGAAAATTGTGAAAAGATCAAGGAAATACCCTTAAATCTCATTCAAAATGGTATTGATTTGACAAGGTACACTTATGCAAAAAGAGAGAAAGGTTATAACTTGGTTTTTGTTGGTCACTTTAATTACAAGAAAAATCCCATCCTGGCTATCCAAATTCTCAAAAAACTGTTAGACATTGACAATAGATACAAACTGTTTTGGGCTGGTAGCATTCAAGACGAGAGAATTTACAGGTACTTCACATACCTGCTTGAGAAATTGCATATAAAAGAAAGTTTCAGTTTCGATGGTTGGCATAATGATGTGAATTCTTATCTTGAAGATAAGAATGTGTTTCTATCTACCAGCATCCACGAAGGATATGGAGTAGCAATTCTCGAAGCAATGGCAAAAGGTATCAAACCGGTGATTCACAACTTTTACATAGCAGAGGAATTTTATCCAAAGGAATTTATATTCAATACCATAGATGAAGCGATTGAAATGATAAAAAACGAAAACTATGATTCAGAAAGATATAGAAGTTTTGTCGAAGAAAAATGTTCTTTAGAAAATCAAATCAACCAGATTGTTAAAGCGATTGAAAGCACATCATCTCAAGTAAAGACAGAAAATCCTTCAGGTCAAAATTTATGCATAATCGATCCTGTTCAAGCAGGCATCTATTTGAAAATGGGTCGAAACTACGAGGAAAATCTCGAAAACTCACTCGCATCTTTTGAAAGTTATAAAAATGATTTGCCTCCGGGAAGCCTGGTGTCTGATACCAACGTAGAGTACATGATAGATTTTCTTGAAAAGTTCTACGGTCGCGGTGTTCCATACACAAAAACTCTGTACTATGCGTTTTTGCACGATGTTTACAAGAAAGGGCTTTATTCCCTACCACCAGAGGTAATCATAAAAAAATTCATCGACTTGTACGAGAGCGTGAAACTATCCGGTAAAATCCTGAAACCCATGGTTGCCTTCATAAACGATGGAAACTTGAAAGGTGTGAGTTTTGAAAACGGTGAAAAACGTTCGGTTGATATAGCAGAGAGTGTGAAGTTTTGGACTGTTAGCGGAAGACATAGGGTAGCAATAGCGAACTATCTGGGTCATAAAAAAATACCTGCTTATATTTTGAAAAATCGATTCTTGAGCGAGGAAGGAAAAATATTTTCGATAATGCCAGCTTACTGGAAGTATTACATAGAGTCACAGGAGAAGCATTACCGCACGTTCATTGAAAGTGTTTACGTGGGAATATTCGATGGAACATACCAAATTCAGCAAACTGATCCAGAGAAAAAGAAAATAATAGAACAATTCGTTCTGTCGGTCAAACCAAAGACTATAGTTGATATAGGTTGCAACAGGGGAGAACTCTCTTACGGCTTTAAAAATTACGGTATGAGAGTAATAGGTATTGACATCTCATCAAAAAAGGATCTCCAGGTGCCGGAAGATTACGAGTTCATACAGATGAACATAGCTGAGTCGGATTTACCCATAGAAGCGGATGTCATTCTTTTTTTGAGTGTCTATCATCACCTGGTCTTCAATTACGATCTGAAAAAGGCCGATGACGTCTTTTTCAAACTGCTCTCAAAAACATTCTATCTGGTTTTCGACAGTGGTCATCCCGAGGAAAAAGGTATTTACAGGCAAGGGTGGATCAGCAAGTTGAGGCAATATTTCAGTACAGAAAAGGAACTGCTGGAGCATTTCAAAGTACCTTACCAAACTCTCGGCAGATGGAGAACTTCGCAGGGGGATTACAGAACGATTGTTGCGTTTAAGTGTAACAGATAAGTCCTTGTTCATCTGCGGGTTTTAGAAAAAGTTCATACCAACTTTTCTCTAAAGCCTTCCAAGGTCCTGCCGATATAAATAATGAAGTCCCATAGGCGCCTGTGGGTAAAAGTAACTGCCAGGAAGGCAGTGTGAAGAACAAGGAGGTGTGGTTTAATGAGGATTAATCACAACATCAGTGCGTTGAATGCATGGAGGAGCATGAGTGAGACGCAGTACACGATGAGCAAGACACTTGAGAAACTTTCTTCAGGTTTGAGGATCAACAGGGCAGGAGACGACGCGGCAGGTCTTGCGATAAGTGAAAAGATGAGAGGACAGATCAGAGGTCTTGACATGGCAGTGAAGAACGCTCAGGACGCCATATCTTTGATTCAGACTGCTGAAGGAGCTTTAACAGAGGTTCACTCGATACTTCAGAGGATGAGAGAACTTGCAGTTCAGGCGGCTTCAGACACAAACACCAATGTGGATAGGAATCAAATTCAGGCAGAGCTGAATCAACTTCGCGAAGAGATTGACAGGATAGCAAGAACGACTGAGTTTAACACGATGAAGCTTTTGGATGGAAAGATAGAAAGCTTTAGATCTTCTCCAGATGCAAAAGTAGTCACGGCTGGAAATATTAATCTAAAACTCAGTGCAGTCAGTTCGGCTGCATCTGAAGGTACTTATGTAATCGAAGTTGGACAACTTGATGGTAGTGAAACAAGTCCCCTGGATGTGAAGATAACGCTTTTCAAAGCCGATGGAATCTCAACAACAATTGCAACAATTGGTGCGGGCTCGGCTGCTCTTGGAAACATTACATTCAAGTGGGATACAAAAGTCATTTCCCTTGCTGATTTTGGTGGAGCGCTTCCTACGGGTGAAGTTGTAGATAGTGCAGTAGTCAGGGTAGAAGCCATGAATACAGTAGCGAGCCAGCTTGTTTTCCAGATCGGAGCGAACGAAGGTCACAACATGCTTGCAGGAATTGACGACATGAGAGCGGCTGCGATGGGTCTGACAACGAGCTCACTGGTTGTCACAGATCAGAACAGTGCAGAAAGAGCAATCATGGTTGTGGATGCTGCCATACACAAGGTGAGCAGTGCAAGAGCTCAACTTGGTGCTATACAAAACAGGCTGGAACACACCATCTCCAACCTTGGAGTAGCGGCGGAGAATCTGACAGCTGCAGAATCTCGAATCAGAGATGCAGATATGGCAAAAGAAATGATGGCATTTACAAAACAGCAGATATTGATGCAATCGAGCATGGCTATGCTTGCTCAGGCAAATACTCAACCTCAAACAGTCCTACAGTTGATGAGATAATTTTTGACCAATAGATGAAAAAGCAAGTAACTGCCAGGAAGGCAGTGTGAAGAACAAGGAGGTGTGGTTTAATGAGGATTAATCACAACATCAGTGCGTTGAATGCATGGAGGAGCATGAGTGAGACGCAGTACACGATGAGCAAGACACTTGAGAAACTTTCTTCAGGTTTGAGGATCAACAGGGCAGGAGACGACGCGGCAGGTCTTGCGATAAGTGAAAAGATGAGAGGACAGATCAGAGGTCTTGACATGGCAGTGAAGAACGCTCAGGACGCCATATCTTTGATTCAGACTGCTGAAGGAGCTTTAACAGAGGTTCACTCGATACTTCAGAGGATGAGAGAACTTGCAGTTCAGGCGGCTTCAGACACAAACACCAATGTGGATAGGAATCAAATTCAGGCAGAGCTGAATCAACTTCGCGAAGAGATTGACAGGATAGCAAGAACGACTGAGTTTAACACGATGAAGCTTTTGGATGGAAAGATAGAAAGCTTTAGATCTTCTCCAGATGCAAAAGTAGTCACGGCTGGAAATATTAATCTAAAACTCAGTGCAGTCAGTTCGGCTGCATCTGAAGGTACTTATGTAATCGAAGTTGGACAACTTGATGGTAGTGAAACAAGTCCCCTGGATGTGAAGATAACGCTTTTCAAAGCCGATGGAATCTCAACAACAATTGCAACAATTGGTGCGGGCTCGGCTGCTCTTGGAAACATTACATTCAAGTGGGATACAAAAGTCATTTCCCTTGCTGATTTTGGTGGAGCGCTTCCTACGGGTGAAGTTGTAGATAGTGCAGTAGTCAGGGTAGAAGCCATGAATACAGTAGCGAGCCAGCTTGTTTTCCAGATCGGAGCGAACGAAGGTCACAACATGCTTGCAGGAATTGACGACATGAGAGCGGCTGCACTTGGTTTGACAGCAGATTCTCTGGTTGTCACAGATCAGAACAGTGCAGAAAGAACAATCATGGTTGTGGATGCTGCTATACACAAGGTGAGCAGTGCAAGGGCTCAACTTGGTGCTATACAAAACAGATTGGAACACACCATCTCCAACCTTGGAGTAGCGGCGGAGAATCTGACAGCTGCAGAATCTCGAATCAGAGACGCAGATATGGCAAAAGAAATGATGGCATTTACAAAACAGCAGATATTGATGCAATCGAGCATGGCTATGCTTGCTCAGGCAAATACTCAACCTCAAACAGTCCTGCAGTTGATGAGATAATTTTTTCACCAAAAAAAGGCGGGCTCTTGCCCGCCTTTTTGTTTTGTTCACAGTGGCAGGTACATGGAAAAGATGTTCATTTTGTCATAACAATACTCAATCTTTGCGCGGTGAAGTTCGGCTATGGCTTTTACCACTGCAAGTCCAAGTCCAAGTCCGTCGGCTTTTGCGTTTTTTGATCTGTAAAATCTTTCAAAGATCTTTTCTCTGTCCTGTTCTGGTATGGGCTCACCGTAATTTGACACGGTGAAAATCACGAATTTTTCGTTCTTTGACAGGCTCACTCTGACAGGTTTGTTTTGCTCGGAGTATTTACAGGCGTTTTCTATCAGGTTTATAAAGGCATGTGAAAGAAGTCCGGGAACACATCTTGCTTTTATCTGGTCCGGCACTTCCAGTATAAAATCTGTTTGCGGGAATCTGTGCATAACCTGTTCGATGCTTTCCATAACTATCAGGGAGATATCTTCCTGCTGGAAACTTTCTTCGCTCTGGTGCTGAGCCCTTGCTATCAAAAGCAGGGAAGATGTGATCTGAACCATTGTGTTGATGTTTTTCAGCATGGATGTCAGCTCGTTTTTTATCTCGGGATTGTTTGTTTCTTTCAACATGACTTCGATCTGTGCCTTGACGCTTGCAAGTGGATTTCTCAACTGGTGAGAGAGACTTGAAGCGAATTCTCTGAGTTCTTCCATTGTGCTGTGAAGCCTTTTTAAGGCGTCGTTTATCTGAACCTGAAGATTGTAAGCCTCCTGACTTGTCGGCTCGATCTGTATCTGTTTTGCGATTCCTTTTGATATGTCATCCATCTGTTTTCCTATTTCTTCGATCGGCTGGATCATCTTGCCTGTGAGTCTCAAGCCAGATCTGTGCACAACGAATGTCAGTACCGCTATCGCAGATATGAGCACTGCCGTGAGTATTACCATAACCATTATGTGGTCTTTTATGTCTCTTGCGACGATCACTTTATATGTGCCAGCCTGTGTTGCATAGACTCTTTTGCTGCCGAGCAATGAAAAGCCCGTGTGTTCAGCTGAGATTTTTTCAGATGTGTTGAAGCTCGCATAAGTTTTATCTTTTTCAAAAACTTGGAAGGAATAATCTTTTTTCCCAAAGACCGCAACCAGTTCGCCGGATGGATTTTCCAGAAAATGCACAAGATCACTGGTGAATGCCAGAAGTTCTTGATCTATTTGCTTCATGGTGAGCCTTTCGACTGTGACCAGAAAAACAACTGCCATGGCGCACATGGAAAGAAAAAAGACCGAAAGATAATATCTTTCAATCGTTCTTCTAAGCGATCTCATCTTTTTCATTCCCTGTGAAATCTATAACCAAGTCCCGCGACTGTTTCTATGTATTTGTCATAGCCGTAAGGTTTTAATTTGTTTCTCAGATACAGCACATAGACATCGACTACATTGCTTCTTATCTCTTTTTCGTTTTCCCAGACTTTCTCTATGAGTTCGTCCCTTGAAAAAGTCACTTCCGGGTTTCTCAGAAAAATTTCAAGAAGATCGAATTCCCTTTTGCTGAGTTTGACTGTCTCGTCTTTGATCTTCACCTGTCTTGTTCGGCTGTTCAGTCTGAGGTCTTTGAAAATCACTTCTTCACCTTTTGTCAAATTGCTTCTTCTGATTAGGCTTTTGATTCTGGCAAGTAGTTCTCGAAAATCGAAGGGTTTTGTCAGATAATCGTCTGCACCGCTTGCAAGACCTCTGACTTTGTCGTCGACGGCATCCAGCGCTGTCAGCATCAAAACAGGGGTTTCTATCTGGCTTTCTCTGAGCGTCTGGACGAATTCAAAGCCGTCAACGTTGGGAAGCATCACGTCCAGAACTATGCAGTCATAGTGGTTTTCAAGGGCTAAATCAAGCCCTTCATCGCCATCTGTGGATGTATCAACGCTGTAGCCTTCCTTTGTGAGGAACCTTTCGATCGACCTGAGCAGGTCTTTGTTGTCTTCGACGACCAGTATTTTCATTTTTTACCACCACCCGGTGTCTTTAACTGTCCTTCTCTTTTTTGTGTTGAAAGTACCGCGGGTGTTTTTGTACTCACATGGACAATCTGTTCTTTTGATCCGATAAGCCATGTGCCGTCATCGTTCAAAAAAGCAAAGTAAATACCCTTCCCTGTGGAAACAAAGGCAAGCGAGATGGCATCTTTGAGCGACACTGTGTATGTAACTGGCTTGTGGTTATACTGCTGTGAAGAAATGATTTTTCCGGTGTACGGGTCGATTAATGTTTTATCTTCAACAGTCAGAACAACCCACACAGGAAAGTTGTTTACAAAATCAAGGTAGGTTGCTATCACGTTTTTTTTCTTAGAGATGTTTATGGCATCGAGAATGGATACCTTCAGTGTGCTCAGGTCAAACTGGCTGTATACACTGATTAGTTCGTTTATTCTATCGATGGCATTTGTAAGATCATCCTGCGTAAGAACGATATTCGCAAAAACTAAGAACAACAAAACTATGGTCTTTCTCATTCGACCACCAGCCCAGATCTTAATTATCTGAGGTTAAAAAATTATTAGATTTTTTTCAATCCACAAAAAGTATACCACCGCAGTCAAAATAAAATATCTAACTTCAGCAAAGACTGGAACGTGAAAAATTTCTTTGATAAAGTTCGACTGCATCACGAAAACGATCTTTTTGCCGTGATTTTTGCTGTCATGGTTTCTAATAATTTTTTAATAAAAGTCGTAAAGTGTAGATCGTGGAGGTGAAGGGATGAAACAACTGCTTTTTATCGGTCTGGTATTGGTTGTTCTTTTGGTGGCTGGCTGCATGAATTTTTCATCTTCAAATGGTGGCACACTCAAAGTTTATCTGACTGACGCCGTTTTACCGCTTAGTTATGTACAGAGAATCGATGTGACAATCAGCAAAATCTGGTTGATGAGCGATGCGGCATCGCTTGTTGTTACAGACCAGGTTACGACGGTTAATTTACTCGATCTTGTCGGCTCAGAGATAAGTTTTCCAACCATTCAGATTTCAGGAACTTACAACCAGTTGAGGCTGGACATAGCCCGGGCAACGATAACTGTGAATAACCAAGAACATGAGCTCAGAGTTTCTTCAGGTTCTTTGAAATACCCGTTCACAGAACCTTTGCAGATAAACTCCGACACAGTTCTGGTACTGGATTTTGATCTTTCTAAATCCATAAAAGTCACAGGCAGTTTGAATGGTAACGGCAATGGTCCAACTGAGTATCACATGACGCCTGTGGTGCACTTAAGATATGGAAAGCTTTATGACATCACTGGCAAAGTCACATCTGCATCTTCCGGTGTAGCTCATGCACTTGTAGCTTTAACAGATCCTTCCACTGTGGTTGCTACCACTTTCACGCACAAAAAGTCCAATAACTGGGATGAAGGAAAATTCAAGCTGTCAAAGATAAAGCCTGGAGAATATGAACTGAAAATCTTTTTGAAGGAAAAATTTGAATGCTGGGATAGCGAAAATATCGATCAGTACATACTTTCACAAACACCAGATGCCACAGTTGATGTAAATCTTGGATATGAAGATCTTGATCTTGGTGAAATTGAGATCAGATCAGAGTGAATTACCCTCCACCTAAACAGGTGGAGGTTTTTGCTTCATTTAATTTGCCACTTTGCGGTTATTTTTTTTGAGTTCTACTCCCAGGTTTTACAATTGGTATTTTTTGCGCGCACAGCGGGCAGTTGTCCGGTTCGTATATGGGTAGTTCCAGCTTTATCAATGAATAAAACGGCACACTAAAGGGCAAAGGCTGTGTTGATCGATCGATGATGCTGGCTATACAGCACACATGACCGCCGTATTCTTCAACAACTTGGGCAACTTCAAGGACTGATCTACCTGTGGTTGTGACATCTTCAACTATCGCCACTTTTTCGCCTTCTTTGATGTGAAAATCTCTTCTGAGTTTCATGATGCCATCTTCTCTTTCTGTGAACATCGCTCGAGCATCAAGATGGCGTGCAACGGTGTAAGCCAGAATGATTCCACCGAGTGCCGGTCCTATGACGACGTCCGGTTTGTGATCGGAAATTTTTTGGGCAATCATCTCACCGATTCTGTCACCGTACTGCGGTCTTTCGAACAGTTTTGCGCACTGTACGTACTTTGAAGAGTGTTTACCTGAAGAGAGAAGAAAATGCCCCTCAAGAATCGCTCCCACCTGATAGAGCATCTCAAGCATGTACATACCTCCTTATTTGTTCCATAGCCGATTTTGGATCGTCGCTTTTATAAACCTCTCTGCCTATTACCGTAAAATCGGCAACTGTTTTTATATCTTCGATGCTCACAACATCTTTCTGGTCGTCTGCCTCTCTTTTCATTCTCACACCGGGTACGAGTATACTGGTTGGTATATCGTGTCTGAGCTGAATCGCCCATTTGCCGGGCAACACGAAAGAAGATCCAAGTTCTTTAAGGGTTTTAATTTGATCGATGTAGTCCTTCAGTTCCCCCTGAATCGAAGTGAGCTTTATCACCG
The DNA here is from genome assembly GCF_031962025.1 of Pseudothermotoga sp. Lineage (GTDB taxonomy): Bacteria > Thermotogota > Thermotogae > Thermotogales > DSM-5069 > Pseudothermotoga_B. Next base: position 14,443 of record NZ_JAVRKW010000011.1, on the reverse strand, counting down.
AAAAGATCAGCTTGTCTGTGCTTTCAAGTGCCGCCCTGATCGCATCGTTTCCGGCTGCCGCGTGAACTGTGAAGCCAACAACACACGGATGATCCCATGATTTGATGGATCTAACCACCGTGGATGGAATATCCACGAACTTGAGATCTACGATGACCTTGAGATTTCTTTTTTCAAATTCATTGAACACGCTTTTACCAAAAACCGCAACGCTGTGACCTATTTTGACATGATCAAAGCTTCCATATTTTTCCAGAAACTCGAATGGATTTTCCATATCAAGGCTCAGAACCAATATCACTTACAACACCCCCTTAAATGTTCTGATATTCTCTGAACAATCTGTGGATCTTTGTAGATGGCTGTGCCAAGACTTATTGCGTCTGCTCCGACTTTGAAAAAATCATCTGCGTCTTTTTCGCACATAATTCCACCTGATCCAATCACATAAAGATCCGGGACTTTGTTTTTGACTTCGTACACAGCCCTGAGCGCAACTGGTTTTAAGATGGGACCTGAGATACCACCTTTTATTATTCTGTCCTGAGAAATGTGTAACCCCCTGATCGTGTTGATCAATGTTATTCCATTCCAGCCGTGTTCTTTTACAATCTGTGCGATGTGTTCAACAAAACCACCTTCAATCCCGATTTTGGCTATCAAAAAACCACCGAGTGTTTTTCTCATGAAGGATAAAACATCTCTGAACGAAGAAAGATCAGAAAGGATATTCAACCCGCCTTTGTTTACATTGGGGCATGAGAAGTTAACTTCGATCGCTTCGAAGTATTTTTCATAGGGATTGATCTTTTCTGCCATCTTTTTGTATTGATCTGAATCATCTCCGCCTATGCTGAAGATGACTTTTACCTTATCAAAAAGCTCTCTGTAACAACCACTGTTCAGAGCCTCTATGAAAGCATCTATTCCCGTGTTTTCAAGACCGATGTTGTTTATCAAATAGTTTTCGGTTGCAAAAAGTCTCGGTGGACGATTTCCCTGCTTTGGGAAAAGTGTCACCGTTTTGAGCGTGTAGGCTCCTATATGCTCTGGATTGATGAGTTTTAAATATTCACCCATGCCGCCAGTACCAGAGGCTATCACCACAGGTGGATTCAATTCCATATCAAATCACCCCTGAGAACGGGACCGTCCACACACAGGTGCTTGATACCTTCCTTTGTTTCAATCGCACAGCCGCGGCAGGCACCTATTCCGCAAGCCATGTATTCGTTAAAGGAAAGGTACACCGGTGCTTTTTTGCGCAATAAATCGAAGGATACTTTCTCCATCTGATCTGAACCAACGACATAAAACCATTCGTAACCATTTAGAGATTCAAGCAGACTTACAAATTGCTCGTTCCCGATAACCGTTTTGAATGGTATCTCCACCATGAGCCTGCTGACCGAACCGATGAAGATATCACAGCCGTATCTTCTGTAAAGATCATAGGCAATTGCAAGGCATGCCGGTGTAGCTATCACGGCACCTTTTCTGGACGGCGGGACAAATCCCTTTCCATTAGGACCATGGGCTTTGAGTATCTTTTGCTCGGTTATGTATTTTGTGCCATTACCGATTACCTGAACACCTATGGCAAGGTCATCAAACCATCTTCCAAGCCCGAATGGCTTTCTTGTGACCGATGGTGTTTCAACCATGATGAACTGAGCCGGGACAAAGTCGATTTTCTCGTTGAAGGTTATTATAAAGCTGTCTTCGGTGACTTTAATGGTTCTTTTGACTGTCAAGGAAAAATTCTCCATCCCAGTACACCCACTTTCCTTTCAGTTTCACACCGATCACCTTCCCTTTTAACCTGATGCCATCAAAGACGCAGTTTTTACCTTTGCTGTGAAATTTTTTTGAATCAACCACGTACTCAGCCTGTGGGTCTATCACGGTGATATTTTCAGGATCAAAATCGCTGTTGAGAGACAGTAAGTTTCTTGGTGCGACTGTCATTTTTTCGATAGTCATTTCAAGGTTTTCTGTTGCTGTGTAAAAAGCGCTGAAGGCAATTTCAATGCCACTTGTTCCGTATGGGGCTTTTTCAAAATCAGATGGCTTTTCATCGTGCGGTGCATGATCTGTTGCAAAAACATCTATGATGCCGTTTTTAACGCAATTCAGCAGTGCCTGTCTGTCCTGTTTTGTTGCGAATGGTGGATTTACCTTGAAATTTGAGTTTTTGATATCTTCCATGGTGAAAAAAAGATGGTGCGGCGTTACCTCGCAGGTTATCTGAGCATATCTTTTAAGGTATTGAATAGTTTCAATCGAAGCCTCCGTGGTGACGTGCTGAATGTGAAATCTTTTAAAACCGTATTCGACACCGAGCATGACATTCCTGAAGATGCTGATCGATTCGCTGCAAACAGGGCGTTTTTGAACATACAGCGGTGTACCTTCGTAAAAGATTCCACCGACTTCGTATAGCTGACTGTGATCCAGTAATAAATATGGCTCTTTGGATTTGAAAGCCATCATTATCCTGTGCGTGTCGTATTCTATGCCGTCATTTGAATAGCACAAAATCCTTTTACCGTCTGGTTTTAGCTCTCCAAAAAAAGAACAGGTCCAGTAAAAATCAACGGCTTTATTTCTGGCAAGTTCAAGGTGGTTTTTGAAAACATCCTGTGTTTCTATAGGTGGCTTTGTGTTTGGCTGGATCAAAACAGAGCCGAACCCACCGGCAATTGCGGCTTTTTCAAGTGAATCGTAGTCTTCCTGATGAAAAAGCCTCACGTGCGTGTGCATGTCAAAAAAAGTTGGGCATGCTATGAGACCTTTACTGGTTTTTGGTGTGTGAATTTGCATCTGATACCATTTGCGATCTTTTGGATTGTAGATTTTCATGACAGACCACACCTAAAATAAAAGGGGCTTGAAAGCCCCTTTGAAAAACACCTATAGCTTGAATCTTTATTGATGATCGTATCGATTTTTTGACACATCGACAGAACCATTTCCCTCACCTCTGGGTTTCTCAATTCAGAATTTTATCACTTTCTTTTTTGCCGCTGTTTTTCTTTAAGGTTAATTTGACAAATTTTACGCATCGACCAGTGCTCCCAAAAATTGACTTTTATACAATTGTGCGTAGAAGCCTTCTTTTTGCAGAAGTTCTTTGTGCGTGCCTTTTTCTATGATCTTACCTTCATTCATCACCAGAATCAAGTCGGCATTTCTTATCGTTGAGAGTCTATGAGCTATGATGAAGCTGGTTCTGTTTTTCATCAGATCATCCATGGCTTTTTGAATGTAGATTTCAGTGAGCGTGTCGACGTTGCTCGTTGCCTCATCCAGTATCAGAATATCTGGATCTGCCAGGAATGCCCTTGCGATGGTTATGAGCTGTTTTTCACCGTAGGATATATTTGTTGCCTCTTCGTTTATCACTGTTTCATATCCATCGGGCAGAGCCATGATGAAATGGTGTGCCTGAGCCATCTGCGAAGCTTTTATTATCTCTTCCTCTGTTGCGTTTTCTTTACCATACGCAATGTTTTCTTTTATCGTGCCGTTGAACAACCATGTATCCTGCAAAACCATTCCAAAACATTTTCTCAGATTGTTTTTGTGAATATCCCTTATGTCTATACCGTCTAATTTGATGCTTCCCTTCTGTATCTCGTAGAATCTCATCAAAAGATTCACAAGTGTGGTTTTTCCGGCACCTGTCGGACCAACTATGGCTATTCTCTGTCCGCTTTTGACTTCTATGTTCAGATCTTCTATCAATGGTTTTTCTGGTACATAGCTGAAATAAACGTTTTGGAATTTGATATCTCCTTTTACTTTTTCAACCTTTACCGCATCTGGTTTTTCTGGAGCTTCTTCCAGTTCGTCGAGTACTTCAAAAACCCTTTCGGCTGCAGCAATGGTGGATTGAATCAAATTGGCTATGTTGGAGATCTGAACAATCGGCTGTGTGAACTGCTGTGAGTACTGTATGAACGCCTGAACATCTCCTATGGTTATAGCCCTTTTTGTGACGAGAATTCCGCCTACCACGGAGACTATCACATATCCAAGGTTTCCTATGAATCTCATCAACGGCATTATCATACCGGACAAAAACTGTGCTTTATAGCTTGCGTTATAAAGCTGGTTGTTGATTTTTTCGAACTTCTCGATCGATTCCTTTTCCCTCAAAAAAGCCTTGATAACCACATGACCGCCGTAAACTTCTTCGGTATGACCGCTGAGTTCACCCAGGTGCTTTTGCTGTTTGATGAAATATCTCTGAGAATATTTTGCAATTATCACGGTCGCTATTATGCTCAGTGGCAGGGTGAGAATAGTCACGCCGGTTAAAAGCGGACTTATTGTTAACATCATCACCGTGACACCGACTATCGATACAATACCTGAGACGAACTGGACCAGACTCTGCTGGAGAGTATTGCTTATAAGATCAACATCGTTTATCACGCGGCTGAGTATCTCACCGTGAGTCCTTGAATCGTAGAATTTCAACGGCAGTCTTGCCAGTTTTTCGGATATATCTTTTCTCATTTTCATGACGATTTTCTGTGAAACACCAGCCATTATATACTGCTGGATGTAGTTGAGCAGGGCACTGATTATGTATAAAATGCTCACCTGAATCAGAATCTTTGCGACATAGGAAAAGTTTATTCCGGCATTTGGCAGGCGGAACATCTTAGCCATGATTCCCCTGAAGATCTCAGTTGTGGCTTTGCCGAGTATTTTTGGCGCAAAAATGGTCAAGACGGTTGCAGTTATGGTAATGGCAAGAACGATGATGATGGCAACTAAATAAGGTCTTAAATACGCTATGAGTCTTTTGAGAGTGCCTTTGAAATCTTTTGCCTTTTCTGCAGGTCTTGCGAACATCGGTCCCTGCGGTCCTGGTCTGCGCATGGGTGAAGGTCTGTTCTCATTTGCCATTGAGTTCACCTCCAACTGCTTCTTCTTCTGAGATCTGTGATAGCACTATATCCCTGTAAACCTCATTTGTCTGCATGAGTTCTCTGTGAGTTCCTATTCCGCGTATTTTTCCGTCTTTTAAAACGATGATCTGATCTGCGTGCATTATTGTTGCGACCCTCTGTGCGACGATGATCACAGTGGAGTCTTTTGTCTCTTTGAACAGCCTTGTTCTGACGCGTGCATCTGTTTTGAAATCGAGTGCGGAAAAGGTATCGTCAAAAAGATAGATTTTTGGTTTTGCCGCGATGGCACGCGCTATTGAGATTCTCTGTTTCTGTCCTCCTGATAGATTTGTTCCACCCTGTGCGATAAGTGTGTTCAGACCTTCGGGCATCTTTTGTGCAAATTCGTTGACCTGTGCTATTTCAGCGGCGTTGAATATATCTTCATTTGTAAGCTCTTCTCTGCCGAATCTTATGTTTTCTGCTATGGTTCCAGAAAAGATGATCGCTTTTTGTGGAGCATAGCCTATCATGCTGCGCAGTTTTTGCAAAGGAATTTTCCGCACATCTACACCGTCTATCTTTACACTACCCTGTGTGGCGTCGTAAAACCTGAGAATCAGATTCAGCATGGTCGTTTTTCCCGAACCTGTACTGCCGATAATGGCGGTTACTTTTCCGGGTTCAGCTTTGAACGAAATGTTCTCCAGAGCATTTTCTTTGGCACCCGGATACTGAAATGTCACATTTTCAAATTCAACTACACCTTTCCCGACAGGTATGACGGGCTCTTGCGGTTCGTGTACGGTTGGTTCTGTTTGCAGGACTTCAACGACTCTCTGTGCCGAAACAGAGGCACGTGGCAGAAATACGAAGATCACTGAGATCATCACAAAAGAGAAGAGTATCTGCATGACATACTGCATAACCGCCATCATCGAACCGACCTGCAGTTTTCCAAGGTCTATCTGTTTTGCACCAAACCAGATCAGTGCGATAACTGTGAAGTTCATTATGATCATCATGATCGGAAAGATAATCGCACCTATTCTGTTTACCTTCAGCGCGGTTTGAGTCAGATCTTCATTTGCCTGCTCGAATCTGTTCTTTTCATAGTTTTCTTTGTTGAAAGCCCTTATGACTCTGATGCCTGTAACTCTTTCTCTGAGAACCAAATTCAATCTGTCCACCTTTTTCTGCATACTCTTGAACAGCGGCATAGTTTTGCTGAAAATGAAATACATTGCGACCAGGGCAATCGGTACTGTGACGAGCAGGATCATCGTGAGCTTTGCGTCTTTCGAGACTGCCATGATTATACTGCCTATTGCAACTACTGGCGCTCTTATTACCATTCTCTGTATCATGACCAGCGCCTGTTGTATCTGAGTTATGTCGTTTGTTGTTCTGGTGATCAAAGATGCTGTGCTGAATTTGTCGATTTCAGTCAGTGAAAAGCTCTGAATCTTTTTGAAAAGGTCGTCTCTCAAATCTCTGCCGGCTGCCATAGCGGCTTTTGCGGATGTGAAACTCATCAGAATTATTGCCAGAACCTGAATCAGAGATACAAGCAACATCTTGCCACCAGTTTGCCATATATAATCGACGTTGCCTCTTGCTATACCTTTGTCCACGATCTGAGACATCAAATCCGGTAAGTAGAGAGTTACATAAGAATCGACGATCACCAGCAGAACAGTTACAATCACCAGCCAGGTATAGGGTTTGAGATATCTGAAAACCTTAGTCATGACACCACTCCTTTGTATGTCTTTTGAAATTTGCAATCACATGATCTAAAAGCCTCATGAGTTCTTTTTTCTCATCTTCAGAAAGACCTTCTGTGGCAATTTGTTCAATTCTCTGTGCCTGTTCTTTCAAAAATTCACAGTTGTTTTTTCCTTTTTCTGTCAGATAAACGTGCTGCACTCTTTTGTCATTCTCATCCTGATCTTTTCGTATCAAGCCAGCCTTTTCCATACGCTTGAGCATGATGGCAACAGTTGCGGCGCGTATATTGAGCTTGCGGGCAATTTCGTTTTGAGTGATACCCTCATTTTTTTCAATGAGTATGAGCATCGGTGGCTGACCGGGATGGACCTGCCTTTTTTCCAGTTCCTCCTGCATGAGCCGAAAATGTAGTCTCTGGATTATGAAAAACCTTTTCAAAAGACTGTCATACATAAAATACCTCCAATCTTTTTACGTCTAACTATTAGACGTCTATATATTACTACCGTGGAAGATGCCAGTCAATCACTTTTCAAAAAAGAAACAAACGCGGTTGTATAATGAAACATAGGTGATGTGGTTGATAGATTTTCTTAGTAGGACCATCAGGTGTAGCTGTGGCAGAACTCATGAAGTTCCAGCAATAGAAATAGTTTATAGCCAGAACCTGTCAGAAAGGCTGACAGATTTTTTTGATAATGCCATCTTCATAGCAGATCAGAACACCGCTTTGCTTGCCATAGTTCCCGCTGAAAGGACATTTGTTCTGAAAGATCCGCACAGAGTCATAGCCACAATGGAGAATGTTCAGAAGGTGCTGGATTTTTTGAAAGATAAGAATTGTCAGGATATAGTATCTATTGGATCTGGCAGTTTAACGGATATTACAAGATATTCGGCATATCTCTCTAAGATCGATTTTTCCTGTTTTCCAACGGCTCCTTCTGTTGACGCCTATACCTCATCTGTGGCTCCATTGATCATCAAAGGTGTGAAAAAAACTCTGAATGCCGGCATTCCAAAAAAGGTCCTGATCGATCCTGATGTACTTGTGAACTCACCCGCTGATCTTCTAAAAGCCGGAATAGGAGATATTTCATCAAAAATCACCGCAAGGCTTGACTGGATTTTGTCGAATTTTCTCACGGGCGAATATATCTGCGATTTTGTGTGGGACAATATGAAAGATCTTTTGAAAGCTGTTATGGTCGATGTAAAAAAAATCCTCCACAGAGACAGATCGAGTGTACTGAATCTGATGAAGGTTCAACTGATATCCGGTCTGAACATAACCATTGTGGGTAATTCAAGACCAGCTTCAGGGGCAGAACATCTGATTTCTCATGTGATGGAAATGTATCAGGAATGCAGGGGACAGTTACCATTGTTTCACGGACTTCAGGTTGCCATGGGAACTTATATAACTCTGAAGGCGTATAAAGCGTTTTTAGAAGATCTTCATTTTTCAGAAAATCAAATTCCCATGAAAGATAGAGAAAATCTGCTGATATCCTTTTTTGGACAGCAGATTGCCAAAGATTTTCAAAAAACATATCTTGGCAAAAAAAGAGCGCAGAAGATTGATATAAAAGGCGTCAAAAAACTACTTGAATCACTCTATTTGCAGTATTATGATCTTGTGGAAACCTCTTTGATCGATATGGGGATAAAGGAGCTTTTCACAGAATATGATGGGGATTTTATAAAAAATGCCGTTGTCATTTCGACTATGATAAGAGACCGGTACACTATTCTTGACCTGTTTGATCAGCTTGGTATTCTTGGCGATTTTTGCGATTGGTTTGTAGAACAGTTGCAATGAAGATCAACTATGAATTAAAACAGGCAAAAATCTCTGGCACATTTATCCAGCCTCTAAAGGTTGGAAAATCTGTGTGCCGTTGGTGAGGTGAAAAGATGAGCAGGCTGAGAATAGCACTTGCACAGATAAACACAGTTGTAGGTGATATAGAAGGCAATGCAAAAAAGATCATTGAGAAAATCGAGCTGGCAAAGCAAATGGGTGCCGATATAGTCGCATTTCCCGAGCTTGCGTTGACAGGGTATCCACCTGAAGATTTGCTTTTCAAGCCTCACTTTGTCTCTAAGAATGTCCAGATGGTCGGTGAACTGGCAAAGTATGTCACAAAGTCGCTTGTTGCGGTCGTCGGGTTTGTTGACAGAGACAGCGATATATACAACGCGGCTGCCGTACTTCACGATGGAAAAATCGCCGCTGTTTATCACAAAAACTATCTGCCAAATTACGGTGCTTTTGATGAATTTCGATACTTTCAGCGCGGCGACAGAGCGCTTGTTTTAGTACTTGGTGATGTTCGTGTTGGCATCACGATCTGTGAAGATATCTGGTATCCTGGAGGTCCTGCACGACTTGAGGCGCTTGTTGGTGATGCGCAAGTTCTGGTAAATATCTCTTCCTCACCGTACCATTCTGGCAAATTAAGCTGGAGAGAACGGATGCTTTCTGTTCGCGCAAATGACAACCTTGCAGTTGTCGCGTATGTGAATCTGGTCGGAGGTCAGGATGAACTCGTCTTCGATGGAGCAAGTTTGGTTATAAACGAACAGGGTGAGGTGCTTGCCAGGGCAAAACAATTCCAGGAAGACTTTTTAATAGCAGACCTTGACCTGAACAACATTGAAAGGTCCAGACTGCGCGATCCGCGTCGAAGGCAGGACAAAAAAGCACTTGAGCAGGATGACTTTGAAAAAGTTCAGGTTGTGAAACTTGATTTTGAAAAAACAGAGCAAAAGCCTTTTATCGAGCAGCGTATAGAAGAACACTTAGAACCTGTGGCGGAAGTTTACAATGCGTTGGTTGTCGGGACACGTGATTATCTCAGAAAAAACAAGATAACCGATGTTGTGGTTGGATTGAGCGGCGGTATGGACAGTTCTCTTGTTTGCTGCATAGCTGTGGATGCAATTGGACCAGAGCATGTGACCGGCGTTTTGATGCCGGGTCCATACTCTTCAGATCACAGCCTTGAAGATGCACGTGCACTAGCCCAGAATCTTTCGATCAGGTACATGATCATACCCATAAACGACATTTTTCAAAGCTTTTTGAACACCTTGAAACCTGTGTTCAAAGACCTTGCTTTTGATGTCACCGAAGAAAATCTGCAGGCACGCATTCGCGGAATGATACTTATGGCTCTTTCGAACAAATTCGGCTGGCTCGTGCTGACAACTGGAAATAAAAGCGAGAGCAGTACGGGTTACTGTACACTTTACGGCGACACGGCCGGTGGGTTTGCGGTCATAAAAGATGTTTATAAAACCTTTGTTTATGAACTGGCTGAGTATGTGAACAGAAAAGCAAAAAGAGAAATCATACCGCGCCGCGTTTTTGTTAAAGCGCCGAGCGCTGAGCTCAGACCAAATCAAACCGACCAGGACAAACTGCCGCCGTATCCACTGCTCGATTCCATACTCAAAGCTTATGTTGAACAGGATCAGAGTGTGGCAGAGATTGTTTCAATGGGATACGACGAGTCTGTCGTTCGAAAGGTTGCCTGGATGGTTGATAGCAGTGAATACAAGCGCCGCCAGCTTCCTTTAGGACCGAAAATAACACACCGTGCCTTTGGTAAGGACAGACGTCTTCCAATAACAAATTACTTCAGAGAATGGGAAAACAAATTGGGCGACTGAAGTCGCCCAATTTTTTAAGCGGTTTTAGAAGTGAAGTTGAAATTGTTGACCTTGATAAACGGTGCTATTGCCGGGAAATATTCGCCGCTGGTTGATTCTGTTTCCTGTGAAATTGCCTCGATGTTCTGTGTGAATTCAAAAAATTTCACATTGAATCTCATGTTTTTGATAGCCCTTGTGAGCTGACCGTTTTCGATCAAAAATGTGCCATCTCGTGTCATTCCCGTGAACATCGCTTCGTAAGGATCCACGATATTCATGTAGTGAAATCTGTTTATGTATATACCTTTTTTGGTATCTGAGATGATCTTTTCAACGGGCGTGCTTCCACCTTCGATTACAAGGTTTGCGGCTATCGCAAAATCAAGATCCTCAAGTGAGAATGTATGACCTGTTGGTTTTTTGCCAAATCTCAAAGCGGCACCGTGTGAGTACAGTACATTTTTAAATGTGCCGTTTTCTATTATTGGTGTTTTTTCGCGTTTTTTCCCGCACATATCGTAGACCAGCGGCACCTGCATCCTGTGAGTTGGATCGTCGTAAACGTTGAGACTGTCAGGTCCGATCTTTTGTCCCAGAAATCTCACTGAAGGACTCATCTTGAGTTCATGCATGTATCCGTTTGTGCACAGATAGGTGAAGTAGAAAAACAGCTCACTGACCGCTTCTGGTCCAAGCACAACTGTATAAAGCCCGGGATCAATCTCCACAGGATTGTTCGATTTTTTTGCAAATTCAATTGCTCTACCGATCTTTTTTTCAACCTCAAGGTCTTTATAACCACGAGCCGTCGAAGAAACATATCCGCTGCCAGAGTTGCTCAGCGCTACAAAGTTGAAACTGGCACTCGAATAAGCCTGGTATATGAACATGCCATTTGATGATATGACGGCACTCTCAAAGATGTTGTCGCTTACATATCCAAAAGCCTGAACATCTTTGCCGGATGCTTTGACAATCTCATCAAAAATTCTGGCTCTGTCCTGGGCTGAAGCATTTCTCACAGAATCACAGATATTTTCAACTGGATATCCGATAGAGACCTCTGGAAGTTTGAACTCGTAATCCAAAGGAGTTGAATTTTCCAGCATCTGTTCGAGCCTTTTTCTTGTTTCTTTCAGACCATTTATGGAAAGATCGTTGGTAGTGGCGATAGCCACTTTGTTGTCCTTTGTGGCAAGGACGCTCACAGAACTTTTTTTCTCAGAGACATTCTGGTGAATCTCGCTGTTGGCAAATCTGGTTAAAGCTCCCTCGCTGTTTGAAACAACACTCAAAAATTTCAACCCAACAAAATGTTCATTCATCAATCTGAAAAGATTTCTGTAGAAGTTTTCTGTCTTCATCGCTTAACACCTACCTTCACTTTTCTAAACCTTGCCGGTGCTGTCCCGTGTCCCACGTACATTACCTGCATTGGCTGACCTTTACCACAGTTTGGAACGCCCCATACATGCCAGAAGTTCTCATTTGCAACTCCGTCGCATTTGTTCCAGAATTTTGGTGTTATGTCAAAATACACTGGATTTTTGAAAATTCTTCCCGTTAGCTTGCCGTTTTTAATCTCGTAGGCGATCTCTGTGGCAAACTGGAAATTCAACCTCAGATCGTCTATGGACCAGCTTTTATTTGTGTCCAGCAAAAAGCCATAATCTATACCGGCTATGAGTTCGTCCAGAGTGAATTTACCGGGCAGCAGGTTTATGTTTGTCATTCTTATTATGGGAAGATGAGACCAGCTGTCTGCCCTTGCGGCACCGTTAGATCTCAAACCAAGTTCTGCCGCAGTTTCCCTGTTCATCAAATAACCAACAAACAGACCGTCTTTGACTATGAAAGTTTTCTGTGCCTGTACCCCTTCGTCGTCATAACCAAAACTTCCAAGTCCACCGGGAATTGTCGCGTCTGCGGTTATTGTGACGTGTTCGCTTCCGTATTTCAAAGTATTGAGTTTGCTGATATCCAGAAAACTACCACCTGCAAAACTCAGTTCAGATCCCATTACTCTATCAAGTTCAACCGGATGACCGCAGGATTCGTGTACCTGCAGTGCAAGCTGGTTACCGCTGATGATTATGTCGTATTCTTTTGGTTCGATCTCTGGAGCTCTGACAAGTTCAACAACTTCTTTTGCAATCTTCGGTGCATGTTCAACCAGATTCATCTGCTCTACAAATTCCCAGCCCCTTGTCGCGTGATCTCCTCCAAAGCTCGCCGGATAGGATCTTATTTGAAAACCATCTTCTGTGACTGCCTGAGCTGTGATACCTGCCCCGGAAACAATGATATGCTGTTCAATGACAGAACCGTCTGTACTCATAAAGAGTTTGTTGATCTTTCTGAAAAGCATCGAGCCGGTTGAGCGTGCCACGCCTTCAACTTCTTTTGCCTTCAAAGTCGCAGTTTTTAGAATTTCGATTTTTTCTTTGTCTGAAATTTCAAACGGATCTTTTTGATACGGTGAGCTGAAACTATCTTTGTGCACCGGCTCTGGAGCCAATCTCACCTGTTTTTTCGCCCTCATGTTCGAAGTCTGAGCGATTTCGAGTGCCTGATTTGCAATCTTTTCCAAGGCAGATTCTCCCCGCTCATCGCTTGCAGCAAACCCCCAGCCGTTCTCAAACAGAACCCTTATTCCTGTACCCGAGTTGAAGTTGCTTGTGATTGCTTTGAGTACTCCGTTTTCGACGTTGATCTCCTGATTGAGATGTTCTTCGTACCTCACATCTGCGTACCTTACACCTTTTGAACTCAGAAAATGCAGAATCTTCTGTAATTTTTCCTGCACGATCTGACCTCCTTTCGTCAATCAGAAAGCAGGGAATCAATCCCTGCTTTCCTCGTTCGCTTCAATTATATCTTTTATTGCTCTTTCTATGTTTTCTGTACTGACTTTCTGACCGGTGCTGAGAACAATCAGAGCGGCTTTTATTACCAGAATACGTGGATAGCGCTTGAGCAGTTTCTTGATCGGATCGAGTTTCATCACGTCGGCTTTCAATTTGACCACCATCCTAAAAGTCCTTGACACTCTCAAGGACAGGATGTATAATCTTTTCTGCTGCGGGCTCGTAGCTCAGTAGGTAGAGCGCCCGGCTCATAACCGGGTGGTCGGGGGTTCGAAGCCTCCCGAGCCCACCAAAGGGAGCTTTTGCTCCCTTTTATTTTAACACAAGCTTTTGATTTTGTAAAGTTAAGTGGTCTTCAAAACCTTACAGTGCAGTGAATTTTTTCAGCCAAATAAACGTCAACAAAACTGTTTGGGCAATGGAAATAGAGTCTGATGCCTTATCTGATCTGATTTTTCAAAATCAGATGAAATTGTGCTTGTGAATGTCGCTTTTGATGTGCAAAGACATCGTTATTTTAACGTTTCTGCTCTCTGTGAAAGGCTTTGGCTCAACTGTTAGTTTTATACATTTCGTATAATATATAATGGGAGGCGCCAACCGGGATCCTGGTAAAAGGTAGGACGTATATTGGGATAGGTCTAATGTTTTTGAAGAAGAAGAAGTTTTTGGTTTGGTTTTGATATCTTGTATGGGTAAATATGATTGGAAAAAGGATTTAGAGTATGGTTTATGAGTTGTTCTGAGTCTATCAAAAAGCTGGTATAACTGGTACAAGGATTTACAGCAGTTTTTGAAAAATGGTTTTTGAATCTGTATAAAAGCTTTTGAAAAAATAATTCACACACCTTATTTTTTTATAAAAAGCGAAGTTTTTCAATCTGATAGGTTTGAAAAAATTTCAACTTCACGATAAGATAACATTTTTGAACAAAAAGAGGGCGAAAGCCCTCTTTTTTTATTTTTCAATTCACCAGCTTGGCTAATTCACTGGCTTGAGCGTGAAAGATTTTTGAGTTCATAGCTGTGTTTTGCTTTTTTGAGCTCTTCTTTCAAGCTGAAAAAGACGGTAGGTTCATCAACATTCAGTTTAGGATACTCCATCTTCTGCAAGATGAAGAATGTGCTGTTCCCTCCTTTCTAACATCAATGTTTTTGCTTTCTCTAAAAGCCGTAAGTTTGTCCATTTTACCGACGAATGTATCTTCTCACCAGCCAAAGTCCTTATGTCAAAATATCCTGTACTCCTTAACCCATAAACTATTCCAACCTGTCCGTTAT
>NZ_JAVRKW010000010.1:59110-62896 GCF_031962025.1 Pseudothermotoga sp. | reverse complement strand
CCGGTCAGGATAAGTGGTATCGAACCGCTCAGCATATTGCCAAAAAAATAGATGTTGCTCACAGGACCAAGGTAGAACCATCTGATCGCCGTCAGCGGGTTTTTGCTCGTGAGTATGATTATCGTTGAGCCGCATGCAAAAGCAACCAGCATTGTGAACAAAAAAACTTTAAACCAGTTCTGTTCTGTTTTCATAAGACAGCATCGCCTCAATCAGCCTGCTTTTTGTCAGTGAAGGATTGTTTTCAAACTCTTCGACCAATCTGCCTTTTGAAATCACCAGAATTCTGTCGCAGATTTTCAGCATTTCATCCAGATCGCTTGAGTAAATCAGGATAGATGAGTTCTGCTCGCACAGTTTTAAGAAAATCCTGTGTACAGAGTTTGCGGACTTTAAGTCCAATCCACGAGTTGGATCGCACACAATCAGCAACTTTGGATTTAATTTTATTTCTCTTGCCACGACAACCCGCTGCAAATTTCCACCTGAAAGAGTCCTGGCTGGCTGCCAGACTGACGAAATTTTGATTTCATATTCTCTCACCAGCCGATCAGTCCACTCTTCGATTTTTCTGTAATCGAGCCAGCCAAGATGGGAAAATTCTCTGTAGTTACTCACGATGAGATTGTAAACAACGGGAAGATCCATTGAAAGAGCTTTTTGAATGTGGGGAATGTAACCAATGCCTGCCTTTCTTCTCTCGCCTATGCTATCATGGGTGATTTCCTTTCCCAGAAAGGTGAGCCTTCCGTCTGATACTTTTCTTGTGCCGGCTATTGTTTCTATCAGTTCGACCGCACCGGATGAATTGAACCCGGCTATTCCCAGTATCTCGTTTTCTTTGATCTGAAATGAGATTGGTCCAAATACCTTTTTTTCGATTTTAAAGGTGATGTTTTCAGCTCTCAAAAGCACCTTTTTACCTTCACAGATAGTTTCTTTGCGGACGATTTGAGTTTCACCAGCCATTATCTGAGAAAGTTCTCTTGGGGAAGGTTTTTCTTTTGAAGAATAAACAGTAACACCATTTCTCAAAACCGTTATTTGATCAGACACCATGAGTGCATCCTGCACACTGTGTGTGATGAAAATAATTGTCTTTCCGGATTTTTTTAGATTTTCCATCACTTTGAAAAACTGTTCAGATTCCAGTTCGGTGAGGTATGATGTTGGCTCATCGAATATCAGTATATCCGCTGAAAGATACAGAACCCTGAGTATCTCCACTTTCTGCCTTTCTGCGACAGACAGATCGGATATCTTTTTGTCAAGATCGACGAAAATGCCGCTTTGCTCCATGATCCTATTGATCGTCTTCTTAGCCTGTTTCAGATCGAGAAAAACAAAGAATTTTGAAGGCATTTTCTGTAAAACGATGTTTTCCAGACCCGTGAAGCTTTCTATTAAGCTCAGATTCTGGTGGACCATCGCTATACCGTGTCTTAAGGCATCATGGTGGTTTTTTATGTGCACTTCCATGCCATTGAGAAAAATCTTTCCGTTGTCCATTTTTTCCAGACCGCACAGAATTCTCATCAGAGTTGTTTTGCCTGCACCGTTTTCACCGAGCAATGCGTGAATTGTACCTTTTTCAACGTAAAGACTTGCCCCTTTCAATGCCACTGTACGATTCACCTGAAAGGTTTTGTAAATCTCTTTCATTTCAACACAACTGTTCATTCTATTCACCAAGAGGTTTGATCTTTCCCTGTTTCAACTGTTCGAAGATATCAAGCATCTTTTCTCTGATCTGCTGTGGCACATTTTGCAAATAGGAAGGATCATCGAAAGTAAAGCCGATAACACCTTCTTTTATTCCCCAGCGTTCACTGTGTCCAAAAGGCAGTTTACCCTGATATGCCCTTTTGAGAACATCGTAGATCGCCACATCTGCTTTTTTGAGTGCACAGGCTAAGATCACATCTTCTGACAGGTGGATGATATTCGAATCAACTCCAATGACATACCTGCCGTATTCTTTGGCTTTCTGAATGGCACCTACTCCTGTACCACCTGCAACCAGAAAAATCACATCAACACCCTGTGAGAACTGCATTTGAGCTAATTCTGCTCCCTTATTTGGATCAGACCAACTTCCTGCCACTGAGAAAAGGACTTCTATTTTTTCATCCACATTTTTAGCACCGTTCTGGTAAGCCGGTTTCATTTTCTCTGTCATGGCTGGATAGATATCACCCGCTATCATTCCGACTTTCAACTCTGTGTTTGCTCCAGGAAGACTGCTTTTTGTCACAAGACCTGCAAAGTAACCGGCAAGATACGCCATCTCTTCATCTTTAAAACCAAGCGAATAGACATTTGGAAGATCTGGAGCGATGCCATCTATGAGTGCGAATTTCTGCTGTGGGAACATCCTGGCTGCTTTTTCGACACTTTTTGGCATACCTTCTGTGAAGGTCACTATCAGATCGTACGATTTAGTGGACGCAAGACTTATCAACAACGGTTCCCATTTTGCCGAATTGTAACCTCCTTCGACAACCTTCACATCAAACCCGAGCTCTCTTGATGCGCGCATGGCACCTTCTACCATCATTTCGTAAATGGCATTTCCACCAACTTCTCCGGTTATCAGAAGTGCTACGCTGTAGCCAGTGACAATCACAGAAAAGACAGTTGCAATTAACACAGCGACTTTTTTCACCTGCACTCACCTCCGTGTATTGATGTTGTAAAATAAATGTAGAGAGAAAAAATACCGAAATTATTTCGATACATTCCGAAATTATTTTACCACAGAGTTGTGTACTGTCAATCGTTTGTCAGTTGTTTATCTTTTTGTTTTTCAAAATCAAAGTATTTTCTCTGTTTTGTGATATCATGTAGTTACGATACTGCTTTTGAGGAGTTGATATCATGCAGAAAGAAGATTTTGAGGTTTTTGTGCTGACCGACGAGAACAACGTCGATCATCATTTTGTCCTGCTCGCTGAGATCGAAGATGCCGGCAAAAAATACTGGGTCTGCGAGGAAATAATGGTCGACGAAAATGGTGAGATCGCAGATTTTGGTGAAATCTACCCATTCCAGGTTAAAGAAGGTGAAAATGGAGAACTCTTTGTTGATTCCATAGAGACCGAAGAAGAATTTGAAAAGGTTTCGACTGCCTGGAATGAACTTCTACAGAAGGACGATGAATTGAGAAACATGTTCGATATGGACGAACACGACCATGAGCATGAACATGACGAAGAGGAGGACAACTGATAACTTTGCAAAAAAGTTATTCAGTTGAATCGATTTACAGAGATTTGAAAACCAAAATCGAACAGGGACATTATTCTACAGACAACAGACTGCCAGATGAAGTGCAGTTGGCAAATCTCTACGGTGTCGGCAGGCAGGCTGTGCGAATGGCAATCGAAAAACTGGTAAAAGAAGGTGCCGTCAAAAGAATCAAAGGTCGCGGCACCTTTGTGCTTTTAAGACCAAAAAAACAACTGCTGGGGTTGATCGACGAAAACTGGAGCTTTGAATTTCTTCGAAAAAATCTGAGCAATGTTCCAAAAGAATACGATTACTTCAGCAAGAACTTGCCGGTTTTATCTTTCGAAATAGTATGGTACAGAGAAAAAATCCGTGTTTGTTTTGAAAAATGTTTTCTGGACCCCGTCAGAAATCCGATGGCTCTCAAACTTTTACAGTCTCAGGATCAGATTCATCCCATGGATTTTTGTTTGCAAACCATTGATTCTGGTATGGTTAAAGAGAGCATTGAACTTGTGAAAATTCCAAAAACCGTTATGAAACACCTTGCCATTGAAG
>NZ_JAVRKW010000010.1:0-59010 GCF_031962025.1 Pseudothermotoga sp. | reverse complement strand
GGCATTTCAACAGATACGGTGAGATTTGCCCTTGCAAAACAAATTTCTTTGACTGCGAAAATGCAGGGAGTCATTACAGTTCTTGGCGGTCCGCATGCAACCGCTGAATACCAAAAGATTCTAGAAGAACAGATCTGCGATTATGTAATCCTCGGTGAGGGAGAGTACACCTTCCTGAAACTTGCTGAAGTACTACAAGCAGGCGAAAAATACCCTGTGCTGGATGGACTGAGTTATCTTAAAGATGGTGTGGTATTTATGATCCCTCCTAAATTAATAGAGAATCTTGATCAGTTACCTTTTCCTGATAGAGAAAACAGAAGATTGTACAGAACAAAATTCGATGGTAAACCCGCAGTTAGTTTGATCACCTCGCGTGGCTGTCCCTTTGATTGTGAATTTTGCAGTGCCTCGCAGTTCATGGGACGGGTTATCAGAAAGAGAAGTGTCGAAGGCGTGGTTGAAGAATTGAAACAAGTCAAAAAACTAGGGTATGGTTCGGTGATCTTTTTTGATGACAACTTCACAATCGATAAATCGAGAACCATTGAACTGTGCCAGCAAATGATGAAAAACCGCCTTGGTCTCAGTTGGTGGGCTTTTTCAAGGGCAGATGAACTAATTGGCAAAGAAGATTTACTTGAGGCTATGGCTAAATCTGGGTGCAAAATGCTTTTCATAGGTTTTGAAAGCGCTGAAGACGAGGTGCTCAAAGAATACAAAAAGAAGCTCTCAAGTTCCATAGCCTTTGAGGTTGCAAAGCTTTTGAAAAAATACAAAATCGATCTTTTTGCGAGTTTCATCATGGGTGCGCTGAACGACACCAGAGAGTCAATTAAAAAGACCATAAAGATGGCAAAGAAACTTGGAGCGCAGATTGTTCAGTTTTCGATTCTGACACCTTATCCTGGGACAAGGCTCTACGATAGATTGAGAGAAAAGATCGATGTGAAAGATCTCTCACTCTTCGATGGCACAAACCTTGTTTTCGAGCATCCTGCTTTCTCGAAAAAAGAATTGAAAAAGCTGTTTGTAAAAGCTTACTATTCAGTCTACAGCACTCCAAGATTGATCTTCACCCGTGGTATACCTTTTTTGATGAAACTCATAAAAACAAAGGAAGAATCGACTGCATTCCAGATGGGCAGAATATAGTTTTGATTGATTTTGTGAAAATGTGATAGTATAAACAAAGAAGGAGGTGTACCGGTGAAAACTTTCATGATAATAGTTCATTCACTGATCAGCGCAGGGTTGATCTACATGGTTCTTCAGCAGATGAGCAAGTTCGCTGAACTTGGAGGTGCTTTTGGTTCTGGTTCTCTTTACACGATGTTTGGCAGAAAAAAAGGTCTTGATACAGCAGGTAAGATCACTCTTGGCTTGAGTATAGCCTTTTTCCTGAGCAGTGTTCTGACGGCATTTTTCATGTCGAGGTGATGCAATGCAGCCAAAAGATCAGCTTGAGATCCTGAAAAGAAATGTCGTGGATTTTGTGAATCAGGAGGATCTTTTGAGCAAGCTCGAAAGAAAAAAACAGCTTCGGGTCAAGCTCGGTGTTGACCCATCAAGACCGGATCTTCACCTTGGACATGCCGTTGTTCTGTTCAAATTAAGACAGTTTCAGGAACTCGGACACAAAGTGATTCTGATAATAGGTGATTTCACCGCACAGATAGGTGATCCATCTGGTAGAGACTCAACCCGTCCAATGCTTTCTGAAGAAGAAGTAAGGCAAAACGCAAAATCATATCAAGAACAGGCATTTAAGATTCTGGATAAAAACAACACAGAAATTCGTTTCAACAGCGAATGGCTTTCTAAGATGAGCTTTAAAGATGTCATAAAGCTTGCTTCCAAGTATACGGTTGCAAGGATGCTTGAGAGAGATGATTTTTCAAAAAGGTATTCCTCGAATATTCCCATATCAATCGCTGAATTTCTTTATCCACTGGCTCAGGCATACGACTCCGTAGCGATTCAGGCGGATGTAGAGCTTGGCGGGACAGATCAATACTTCAATCTGCTGGTTGGAAGAAAGATTCAGGAAGAAGTGGGACAGGAGCCACAGGTTGTCATGACAATGCCCATCATAGAAGGAACGGACGGAAAGATGAAGATGAGCAAAAGTTATGGAAATTACATCGCCTTCAACGATGCACCGTTTGATATGTACGGGAAATTGATGTCCATACCCGATGAATTGATAATCAAGTACATGAGGCTTTTGACAAATCTGCCTGAAAATGAGATAGATCAGTACGAAAAACTCATTCACAGCAAATCGATAAACCCAAGGGATGTTAAGATGAAACTGGCTTTTGAAATAACCAGTTTCTTCCACGGACCGGAGCAGGCAAAAAATGCCGAAAATGAATTTGTAAAGATCTTTAGAAGAAAAGAATTACCGAGCGAGATGCCAGTTGTCGTACTTGACAAAGACGATGTCGAATTGGTAGAATTACTTGTGAAGTTGCAAATTGTATCGAGTAAAAGCGAAGCAAGAAGAATCATAGCTCAAGGCGGAGTAAGGTTGGACGATGAAAAAATAACAGACATATATGCTAAAATCTCCGTAGACAGAGAAAAAATTCTGAGAGTTGGCAAAAGACAGTTTTTCAAACTCGTGAGGCAGTAAACTTATTTGTACTCTTGATTTTTGATACTGAACGGTGTTATAATCTACCATGATCTTTAGTTCTGGTCTTTGAAAAGTGGGGGGAAAGATAATCCCACCGTAGAAAATAATATGAAGGGAGGTTGGAGCTATGAAGAAGTTTCTCCTTTTAGTCCTGGCACTATTTGCAACAGTAGGGGTACTTGCTGCGGGGATGTTTCCTGATGTTCCTGCCACCCATTGGGCATACCCGTATGTCAGCCACCTGAAAGATAAGGGTATTGTCATTGGTTATCCCGATGGTACTTTCAAAGGAGATCGAAACATCACTCGCTATGAAGAAGCAGCAATGATCAGCAGATTGATTGGTTTACTCGAAACCGAAATAGTTGCACCACATATTGCCGATGTTTTGAAAGTGCTCGATGCGATCAGTCTGAAACTCGGAGCCACAGTTCAGAAGGTAGACGAACTTGAGAAAAAGATCAACGCTTTGAGCACAACCTCTGGAGAGATTGATTCTGTCAAGTCGCAGATCTCTGATCTTTCCAGGTCTGTTGAGATGCTCAGACAGACTGTGAACATTCATGACAAAGATGTCATCAAACTGTACGAGGCAATTGCGAATTTGCAGAAGAGTTCTGAAGCAAAATTCGCTGAACTGAGCAGCGCAGATGCACAGATCATTGACAGAGTAGTTGCACTGGAAAAGGCTGTAAGTCAGCTTGATGGCAAGGTTTCAACCGTTCAGAAAAAGCTCCTTGCCCTTGAGCCAGTGAAAGATGTTCTGAAAGATCTAACATCAAAGGTCATGGCTCAGGGTGAGAGAATCTCCGCAGCAGAAGAAAAAATAGGTGATATCAGTGCAACACTCGATAACGCAGTCATGACGCTTGGCTATGTTTCCATCAAGCTCGACAGAACTCAGGAAAACCTTGGCAAACTGACAGACAGAGTATCGGCACTTGAAACAAAAGCAAAGCTCATCGATGAAAATGCCAAAGCCATCGAAGCTTTAAAGCAGGAATACAGCAACAGAATGAGCGAGCTTGAAACAAAATTATCAAATCTTGAATCCAATTTCAACGATTTTACAGCTACACACGAAGAACAGATCAACTATGTTCTCGACGAACTTGACAGCGTGAACAACCAGATCGATGAATTGCGTGAAGGTCTGTTAGCTCTCAAAGAAGATACGAACTCACAGTTTGCTCAGACAACAACTACTATTGAAAACGTCAAAAACGAGCTTATGGAAAAGATCAATGAGCTTCAAAAGGCAAATGCCGCTCTCACAGGTGCTGTAATTGGTGCTATAGTAATTGCAGTGGCAGCGATGATTGTGGGTGCAATGTGATCCCCCATGTGGGGTAAAATCAACACTAATCTTTAAAGGTGAAGGAGGGTGTTAAAGTATGAAAAAGCTTTTAGTGGTATTGCTCGCTCTGGCAACAGTCGCAGCTTTTGGTGCAGTTAACTTCTCTGGTTGGCTTGGTACATCGCTTAATTTAACTTACGATGCCAGCAACGCCTCAACAGGATTTGGTTTTGACGTAACAGGTGAAATTGACTTCAGTGCAAGTTCATCACAGGGTCTTACTGGATTCACTCTATCTGTCGCTTACCCCAAAACTCTTGTAATGAGTAATGATGCTTCATCAACATGGGCACCAGCAATGGCCTGGGGAACACAAATTTGGCAGAAACTTTATGTCTCTGATCCTTTGACCCTAACACTCAGAGCAGGTTTACTCAGCCGTGGATTTTATGTTACTGGCTCGAATTTCAAGGGGTATGTCACAAAACCTAGTTTTTCGTATCCCAAAAAAACACCTGCTTTGGCATTTGATTTTGCAATGAAAGCTGGAGATCTATCTGATAACTTGGCGCTTTACGCATACTTACCAAGTTCAACCCAGGTAGATTTTGACGTTCGGAACTCCTTGAAATTCTCTTTTGTCACACTGCAGATTCTTGTGAAAGATGTCTTCAGCAATGCACAGGCTGGAACGTTGCCAGGTATAGCTGTTGGTGGTAAGGTCGATGTTGCAAAAGCTCTTGGAATCAGTGCTGGTAGCCTGAATGGTTATGCTTATTTGGAAGTTCCAACAACTGGTTTTGTTCCGACTAAGTACGTGCTTGGTGTTGATTTTGGCATGGAGAAGTTCAACGGCAGTGTAGCGTTTGCTGGTCCGAAAACACTTGGCTTTGCTGTGAATACCAACGTTTTAGACCCAGTAACAATTGGTGCCGAAGTTTCTCTTGATGTTACCAATATGTTGGCATTCAACGCAGCAGGCTGGGCAAGCTGGACTCAAGATCTTATTTCTCACACGATCTCGTTGGTCTTTGATGCGGCTAACAAGACAACAAAGATTTCTTGGGATATGTCTGTCAGCTTCTAAGCTAAGACGGTTCATGATAACCCCGGCGTACGCCGGGGTTTATTTTTTGTGGTATATTTGATCAGGAGGTGTTTGAATGATCGTAGTTGGGATAGTACTTGCCGTTGTTTTTATATTGATCATCTGGTTCATAGGTGCGTATAACTCACTTGTGAGCAAAAAGAAGCGTGTGGAGAATGCCTGGAGCCAGATCGATGTTCAGCTCAAAAGAAGGCACGATCTTATTCCAAACCTCGTGAACGCGGTGAAGGGGTACATGAAGTTTGAAAAAGAAACCCTTGAAGCGGTCATAAATGCCCGTGCGAAAGCCATTTCAGGTGGCTCAATAGACGATCGTATAAAGGCTGAAGGGGAGCTTTCCGGTGCTTTGTCCCGTTTGATTGCAGTTTTTGAAAGATATCCAGAGCTCAAATCCAATCAGCAGGTCAGCCAGTTGATGGAAGAACTCACCAGCACAGAGAACAGGATCACCTACGCAAGGCAGTTTTACAACGACACAACTATGAAGTACAACACGTCCATAGAGATTTTTCCAACCAATCTGATCGCAAGGATGTTCGGTTTTAAGCCGTTCCCGTTCTTTGAAGCGGCAGCTATGGAAAAGGAAACTCCGAAGGTGGATCTTTCTTTATGAGGTGAGCTGATGGATTATCTTGCCCTTCAAAAGAAAAATCTCAGAAAAACTTATTTTTTGATCTTCATTTTCATGCTCATGATGACAGCCCTGGGGATCATCATAGACGGTCTTTTCGGAACCTTTCCTTTTGGAACGGTGATACTCATATTGATCGCATCTGTTCAGGTAATCGCCGGGACTCAGTCTGGTGCTTCTTTGGTGCTGAACTCGGTGGGTGCAAAACCGGTAAATGAAAAAGTGCTTGAAGAAAAACAACTCAAAAACATCGTCGAGGAGATTTCAATCGCCGCTGGCTTGACGAGCGTTCCCAAAGTCTATGTAATGGAAGATGAAAACATCAATGCCTTTGCAACTGGTTTTAAACAAAAAGACAGTGCGATCTGTGTCACCAGGGGTCTTTTGAACAATTTGAACAGGGAGGAAACAGAAGGTGTAATTGCTCACGAGGTGAGCCACATTCTGAACAAAGATACGCTTTTGATGACCACGATAAGTGCGGTGCTCGGCACGATGGTGCTGGTGCAGTTGTTTGCGTGGCGCTCATTGAGGTTCATGGCATGGACCAGCAGAGGTCGTTCTAACAGAAAAAACAAAGGCGACAGCACCGCATATATAATCCTTGCACTTTTAATCATAGCGCTTATAGCAACTCTTTTCTCTTTCATTGGCAGAATAACCATCTTTGCGGTTTCAAGGACTCGCGAGTACCTTGCAGATGCAAAGGCAGTTGAATTGACAAGAAACCCAAAAGGACTTTCTGGTGCACTCAGAAAGATAGCAAAAACTCAAAAAACTTCAAGAAAAGTCAAAGGTGCAACTGTTGCAACGGCTCACCTTTTTATTTCAGACCCGCTCAAAAGAAGTATCAACAACAAAGAAGGCTTTTTTGCAGATCTTTTCAGCACACATCCGCCAATTCACAAACGCATAGCGGCACTTGAAAATATACCGCCAGAGGTCGTTCTGAATGAGCTTGAGCAAAACATCTAAAAAAACCATCTTTTTTCTGCTTCTGATTGCTTCTGTATGCACGGCAAAACAGCTCATCGTTGCAACCACAACCAGTGTTTACAACACGGGGTTTTTGGATGTGCTAAAGCCGTTGTTTGAAAAAAAGTATGGTCATTCTCTGAGTGTTGTTGCAGTTGGGACCGGTATGGCACTTGAGTATGGTAAAAGAGCAGATGCAGATGTACTTTTGGTACATTCACCTCAAGACGAGCTTCTGTTCATGGAACAGGGTCATGGTGTTTTGAGAGTGAGCTTTATGTACAACGATTTTGTAATAGTCGGTCCGACTGAGAAAAATATTCCGCCTTTGAAAAGTGCTCAGGAAGTCTTCAGATATATCTATGAAAACAGGCTGAGTTTTGTGTCGCGCTCTGATGAGTCCGGCACGCACAAAAAGGAAAGGCAAATCTGGAATCTGGCAGGCAAAAATCCTTCCGGTAGCTGGTATATTCAAACGGGTCAAGACATGGCAAAAACGCTTTTGGTTGCCAACGAAAAAAGGGCTTTTACGTTGACAGACAGATCTACTTTTATTGCTCTTAAAGATAAACTCGATATGAAAATCTTTTTTGAAAACGATCCGCAGCTGCTGAACATTTACAGTGTTATCGTGGTAAATCCAGATAAGAGTGATAAGATCAACTACACAGGAGCTCTTGATTTTGTCAGGTTTATTCTTGATCCGGACACTTTAAAGGTAATCAAAAACTTTTCTGTGAACGGGACAAGGCTTTTTAATCTGCTTTTCGAGCCAAAATGAGTGAGATTGTTGAAATATCTTTAAGGTCTGTTTATGTCAATTCGACAGCGATTTTTTTATCGACCATGATTGCAGTGCCTCTGGCATTGCTCATTGACTTTTTTTCTTTCAAATTCAAAAGAGTGGTTGTCGTGTTTTTTCAGGTCATGACAGGTATTCCACCCGTTCTTGTGGGATTGTTGGTGTATCTTCTTCTGTCGCGGAATGGACCGCTGGGTGATCTGGAACTTCTTTTTACTTCGACAGCGATGATCTTTGCGCAGGTTTTGATAGCGATTCCGATAATTTTTTCTGTGTGCTATACTCATTTTTCCGCGGTGGACGAAAAATTGAGATTGGTCATGAAGACGCTTGGTGCGAGCAACGTACAGACAATGATTGGCATTCTCAGAGAGTCTTCTTCTGGTGTGATAAACGGTATTTTGACGGCTTTTGGAAGGGTTGTTGGAGAAGTCGGTGCGGTGATGATCGTTGGGGGAAATATCGCCGGCAAGACAAGGGTTTTGACGACTTCCATAGTTCTTTACACAAATATGGGAAGGTTCAAAGAAGCTATAATGGCAGGTGTGGTGCTTTTGATGATTGCTTTTTTCATAAATATCCTGATCACCACTTTTCCCGGCTGGAGAGCAAAAAATGGTTTATGAAATAGAAAAACTCTCTTTCAGTTACGATTCAAAATTCACACTGTTTGTCGAATGTTTTAAAATGAACGAGAGAATAGTTGGAATAACAGGACCGTCCGGTGCGGGTAAGACCACCTTTCTTTTGAATCTTGCTTTTTTGTACATCGGTAAGTGGCATTCTTTTAAATTCATGGGAAAAGAGGTCAGCAAAGAAGCTGTTTTTGATTTTAGAAAGATGGTCACCTATGTTCCACAGCACCCTGTGCTTTTGAGAAGAACTGTTTTTGAAAATATCGCTTATCCACTCAAGATCAGAAAGATTCCATCAAAGGATGTACAAAAAAGCGTTTACACGATAGCTGAAAAACTGCAAATAGCTGATCTTCTGGATAAGAAAGCATGGCAGATCTCAGGGGGTCAGGCAAAAAGGGTGTGTCTTGCGCGCGGCTTTGTTTTTGAGCCCAAAGTTGTGCTTTTGGATGAACCAACATCAGATCTGGATGAAGACAGTAAAAAGCTTGTTGAGCAATTCATTATGCAACTATCCACAAAAAGCAATGTGATTGTGGTATCACACGATAAAAAACAGCTATCAAAACTCTGCGACAGGGTATTTTTCCTTAAAGATGGAAGACTTTATTCTTGAAAGCGTTCTGACTTGTGGTGAATTACCATACACTTACACAGAATTGGGCGCTGTGAGAAGTTAGCTCATATTGCCATTCATCTTCATCCTGAGAAAGAGTCTTTTTGTTTATTTTTTTGATAAAATAAGATAAAAGAAGGTGAGAGAGATGGAAGTACAGGAACGAGTGGATAAAATCGAAGAAGCAATGATGCGTCTTGTTTATATTCAGCAAAAAACAGAAATAGAAATCCAAAATTTGAAGAACGAGATGAAGGTGTTCAAAGACCAGATGCTGGATTTCAAAGACGAGATGAAGGCATTCAAAGATGAAATGCTGGATTTCAAAAACGAGATGAAAGCATTCAAAGACGAAATGAAGGTATTCAAGGACGAAATGTTGAGTTTCAAAGATGAGATGAAAGCATTCAAGGACGAAATGCTTGATTTCAAAGACGAGATGAGTGATTTCAAAGAATGGAGCAGGAAAAACATAGAGAATATGAACAAACAATGGGGAGCGCTGGCAAACAAGATGGGTATACTCGTCGAAGATATCTTTGCTCCATCCATGGAAATAGCTCTGAGCAAATATTTCAATATTTCACCTGAGATAATCGATGTGAGAAAGTACATCAGGCGCGGCGGTGAGTCTTTGGAAATAGACATTCTTGCGCTGAGTGAGTCTCAAAAGAAAGCTTTTGTAGTTGAAGTCAAGGCAAATCCGGATAAGGTGGAGTATATAGAAGATTTTATGAAAAAGCTTGAACAGCTCAGAGAGTTCTTGCCTGTGTTGAAAGACTACAGACTTTATCCAATTTATGCGGCGCTGGATATGAAAGCAAAAACAGTAGAGCTTTTGACGTTAAAGGGTATCTATGCAATGATAGTCAAAGGGGATATCTTGGAAATTGTCAATTTTGAAGATTTGAACAGATAATTAACCCTGCCAGGTGGCAGGGTTAATCAAGATAAGGCAGTGTTGAGTTTGCATACGGCATCAGTAGTATCTCTGGTCTTTGTGTACTTTCTTTCAATGCGCAGTCTATTGCATCCTGCAGAGAATCAAATGGCGTCATGAAGATTTTTTCGACGGTCTGTTTGTCCATTTTCGAATACAGGAAAATCCTGGCTTTTTTCATCACTTTACAAAATCCAGCGGCTTTGTGCCCGCCCAGGAGAAACTGTTTTTTAATCCATTCCAGTGGTTCGTCGGGGCTTTTGGCTTTTTTCATCCACTCTTCGAAGGTTTTTTCTCCAAAACCTTCACGACACTCCGCAACCAGCACTATTATTCCGTTATCTTTAACAGCGTGAAAAGCGTTGTCCAGACCCTTCTGTGCTTGATACAGATTGATGTCTTTTGGAAATCCACCACATGATGCGATCACGATGTCATATTTTTTGTCTATTTTAACCTTATACATCATGTCGATGTACTTGACGCCTTCTCTGTGGGCAAGTATCGGATCACCGCAAACGATTTTCACAATTTCTTTTTTGCTGTTCAAAACCGCGTTGACTATGAACCTCACTTTTGCCATTTTCCCCGCTTCTTCGATGTCTTCCCTGACCGGATTATTCTCTATCTTTCCAGCAACCGCACCGTCTAAAAACATGTAGGAGTGATTGGTCTCGATCGTTCTTTTACTGCACACACCCGGTAGAAGAGCCTTGTTTCCACCGCTGTATCCTGCAAACCAGTGAAGTTCAAGGTTCCCGGTTGCAATGATAAAGTCGGACTCGACAACGGGCTTGAAGACTTCCACAGGTGTTCCTCTTTTGGTTTTACCGATAAATACGCATTCTGAAATATCGTGATTCATACATCTGATTTTTTCAAAGACATCTTTCCCCACCGCTTTTTGCTTTTCTTGATCTGTCATTTTGCGGTGAAAACCAAGCCCGAAAACGATAGTTATCTGATCGTATCTCAAGCCAGCTTCAAGAAGTTCGTCCACCAAAGGTGGAACGATAATATGAGATGGGCAGGGTCTTGTCAGGTCGCTCACGAGTATGACAACATTTTTTGGATTTTCTTTTTTTATCAAATCTTTGAGTGGCTCAGTCCCGATTGGGTTTTTGAGAGATTCTTTGATCTGTTTTACAGGGTCTTCAATCGCATCCAGTTCTCTGTTTGGATACAGTGTGTCGATTTGTACATCGTCATTCAGGGTGAAAGAAACAGTTTGCTCACCGTATTTGAGTGTGAACTGTCTCATTTTCATCATCCTCACAGAGTTGGTTGGGTTAGATATATTGCAAACTCGTGGTGTTTTAGAATCTCTGTTTTTGTCTTTTTACCGTTGAGTACCTCGACAAGTTCTTTGAAAAGTCTTTCTGCCGCTTCTTTTATGGTTTCTTTGCCGTCGATCACTGTGCTGACATCGATGTCTATATTGTCCTGCATCTTTTGAGATGTTTTTGAATTTGCACAGACTTTTATAACGGGCGCTATCGGACAGCCTGTTGGAGTACCCCTACCTGTTGTGAAGATCACCACCTGTGCGCCACCTGAGACCATACCTGTGACCGATTCAACATCGTGACCCGGGCTGTCCATGAACAACAAGCCTTTTTTATTAATGGGTTTTGCATAATTCAGGACATCTTGTATTGGTCTTGTACCTGCTTTGTATATCGCACCGAGTGATTTTTCTTCCAATGTTGTGATACCACCCTGTATGTTACCCGGCGTTGGATTCACACCTCTTATGTCTTCTCCTCCTAAAAGAGCGCTTTTTTCACATCTGTCGACCAGTTTTAAGAGTTCTTCTGCGACTTTTTCATTCACCGCTCTTTTTGCCAGAAGATGTTCTGCACCTATGATCTCGGTGGTCTCAGAAAACACCACCGTTCCGCCAAGGTCTATTATCCTGTCTGCGACGTATCCGACAACCGGATTTGAAGCTATGCCAGAAGTGGTATCTGAGCCGCCGCACTCTATTGCAACGATGAGATCAGAAAAATCAACTTCAGTTCTTTCTGCGTTGAACTCTCTCATCATTTCCTGAAGGAGTTTAATCCCTTTCTGCGCAGTCTGGAGTGTTCCACCTTCTTCCTGGATGATCAGACACTGAACGGGTTTGTTTGTCTTTTTAACCTGCTCGGCAATCTGTTTTGTTGGAATTGTCTCGCATCCCAAGCCGATGAAGAGAACACCGGCGACATTTGGGTTTGAAGCCATGCCGGATAGCACATCGAAAACCTTTTCGTGATCCTGTTTCATGTGGTTGCAACCGTGCTGGTTATCCACAAGTACGGCACCATCAACTTGGTCCACAATCTGTTGAGCTGTTCTTGTTGCACAGATTACCGTGGGCACGACCAAAAAGTGGTTTCTAAACCCAACACGGTTATTGCTCCTTTTATATCCATAGAGTTTCACGGGTTATACCTCCTCACGCCGCGCTTACCTGATACGTTGTGTACATGAACATAATCACCGATTTTTATATCCTCTGTAGCTATGCCTATTGGTTCGCCGTATTTAAAAACCTGCGATTCTTTATCGATGTCTTTGATGGCAAATTTGTGTCCAAAGGGTATGTCGTGGTTCAACTTTACTTTGAGTGTTGTATTTTCAAAGCTCACCTGAACTTCCTCACCTTTTGAAAGATTTCTCAAGGCAGTTGCCACATTGTCTTTTTTGCTGAAAACTATGGCATCCATAAGAAAGCCTCCTATGGAAGTTTAATGATGTTGGCATTCACAAGGACTCTTTCCATAATTCTTCCAGCTTTTATTCTTTCTTCAATTTTCTTTCTAAGCTCTTCATCGCTCAAAGATTTTTGTGCAACACCCTGTTCGATGGCTTTTTTGGCAACAGCAATTGCTTCTTCGACGTAGACCTGGTCTTCTTCCATCGTCGGGACTATGTATTCTTCGTTTATGCCTTTTTTGTAAGCGAAGTCTGCTATTGCCTGAGCGGCAGCGACGCACATCTCATCTGTCACTTTCTTTGCCCTGACGTCCAGCACCCCTCTGAAGATGGCGGGAAATCCAAGGGAGTTATTGACCTGATTTGGAAAATCGCTTCTACCAGTTGCGACTATTCTTGCACCTGCCTGTTTTGCCTCCCATGGCCATATCTCTGGAACAGGGTTGGCTCCGGCAAAGACTATTGCATCTTTGTTCATTGCCTTTATCCACTCTGGTTTTATCACACCGGGTCCACTTTTTGAGTAAGCTATGCATACATCTGCACCTTTTAGAGCCTGCTCTATACCACCAGAGATATTGTCTGCGTTGGTTTTGATCCACATCTGTTTGCTTATTTCATCTAAAGTTTCGGCTCTCTGTTTTGTGAGTATGCCTTTTGAATCACAGACAACGACATTTCCAAGATCAACATTGACTTTTTCAAGAAGTCTCAAAAATGCGTAGTTGGCACTTCCTGCACCTATAAGTGTTATTCTAATTTGATCGATTTTTTTCCCCACTATGCGAAGGGCGTTTATCAAACCGGCGAGTGTTATGGTTGCAGTACCTTGTTGATCATCGTGAAAAACGGGTATGGATAGTTCTTCTTGAAGCCTTTTGAGCAATTCAAAGCACTTTGGTTTTTCAACATCTTCCAGATTTATTCCGGCGATTGACGGTGAAATCCATTTGCAGAATTGTACCGTTTCTTCTACCTTTGTTGTTCCGATGCACAGAGGTATTGCATCTACTCCACCGAGGTATTTGAACAGCAATGCCTTTCCTTCCATCACGGGAAGTCCCGCTTCTGGTCCTATGTCTCCAAGCCCAAGGATTCTCGTTCCATCGCTTATGATGGCGATTGTGTTTTCTTTGTTCGTGTATTCATACACTTTCTCCCTGTCTTTTGCGATCTCCTGACATACTCTTGCAACACCCGGTGTGTACCAGATGGCAAAATCATCGTATGTTCGAACAGGTACTTTTGGAGCGATTTGAATTTTTCCCTTGTAAAATGGATGAAGTTCCATTGCGTCCTGAGAAGGCTTTTGAGCTTTCTTCAAAAGTTTTTCAATGTCTTTTTCATACATGAGAATACCTCCTGATTTTTAGAATAGTAAGCCTCTTGGAAGTGGTACAACCAGCAACTTTGCGAGTAAATACCAGAATGCGATCGCTATTAGAGCGAAAGCCACCATGTTGCCAAGCATTTGCCTGAATTTCAGATTTTTTCCACCAACTATGATTGATATGATGGTCATAAAAATTATGCTACCCACTGTGAAACCAAAAACCCAATCCATTAGATACACCCAGACAAAGGATAAGGCAATTACAATGATTATGTACAAAAGATCTTTTTTCTCGATCTTCTCTGTTTTTTCCTGTTCTTTTTTCTATTTGTCTTAATTCAAGCAAAATAAACGGATATTAGTTGATTTTTACTTCTTTCTTCTTATTTTGCACTGTTGTTCGTTTTGAGAACCATTTTTCAGGTGAAATTTAACCCCGCTTTTGGCGGGGTTAAAAACTTGTCTCTATCATTATGCACTTTCCTATGGAATATTCTGAATCGGTGTTTTTCAGAAAATTTTCGATCTGTTTTGAACCTGCACCGGGCTGAAACCAGAATCTTTTATAGCCAATGGATACGGCTTTTTGCACTTCCTGCAGACCTTTTTCCGGAGGAATGACGAAAACAAGAAGCTCGACATCCCTTGGTAGTTCTTCAATGGTTTTGAAGCATTTGATGTTTTCAATCACAATACCCTTTGGATTCACGGGAAAGACCTCAAATCCTTTACTGAGAAGGTCTTTCACGATTTTATTGCCGTATTTCTGTTCATTTTCACTTGCACCAATAATTGCGATTTTCTTAAAGTCCATGGGATTCACCATATATCACCCCCGGCTAAACAAGGGCATGCTGAACCAGGGCATTTCTCTGTATGGCATTGTTGAGGATATGAAGCACCAGATCTTCGTATGAAAATCCGGCAATTTCAGCTATTCTCGGCAGGTCAGAAAATCCTCTTGCCATACCCGGGAGCGGGTTGATCTCCAAGAAATAAGGGTTGTTATCTTCCTGAGAAACTCTCAGATCCATCCTTGCCACGTCTTTTATCTCTAAGGTTTTGCAGATCTTCACCGCCATGTTTTTCAACTTTCTTTCCAGCACAGGATCGATCTTTGCCGGGCAGGTGTAATCTACGTAGTAATCTGAATTTTTCTTGACTTTGTAGCTGTAGAATTCTTTTCCGTGCTTGAAGTGAATCTCCATTATCGGTAACACGTGGTATTTATTGCCCTGTTGCAGAACACCTATGGTGAATTCTCTTCCGCGAATGAACTCTTCCACCAGAACTGGTTCGTTGTAAACGGAAAACAGCCTGTCGATCTCTTTTTTGTATTCTTCGTAATCGTGTACAAGCCCTGTTTCAGAGATACCCTTTGAAGAACCTTCGGCGTTCAGCTTTAAAATGAGTGGAAATCTCATGTTCTTTCTCAGCTTTTCCTGCGGTGATCTGATCACCTGAAAACGTGGGGTTTTGACATCCTTGGTTAAAAGTATCTGTTTTGTGAGTGC
Organism: Pseudothermotoga sp.; assembly: GCF_031962025.1. Lineage (GTDB taxonomy): Bacteria > Thermotogota > Thermotogae > Thermotogales > DSM-5069 > Pseudothermotoga_B. Next base: position 43,818 of record NZ_JAVRKW010000010.1, on the reverse strand, counting down.
TTTGTCAAGACAGACTGCAAGAGTTGTTGCGTCTGAACATGTGTAGGGGATGTTGTAGAAAGAAAGAATAGCTGGAACCTGTGCCTCTCTGGCTCTGCTGTAAGTGCCTTCTGCGAAATTGTAGACGATGTCGATCTTCTCAGATGTAAGGGCAGGAATAAATTTTTCGGGCACAGCTTCCATCAAAACAACCTCGTGCCCTCCACTTTCGATAGATCTTTTGATGTCCATGACAACTTCCATACTGTCGTACTCTGCTTCCCAATCTTCAACATCCGGTCTGGTTCCTCTTGGTAAATTATAGGCTAACCCCACCTTCGTAAAAACCACCTCCATGGTTTTTGTCAAGTCAATTATCACGCTGTACAGGAATAAAAATCATTTCAACAGTGTTCTGTTCAGTTGAATTTTTGTTAAGAAAAAAGGGGGCACAAACCTGCCCCCCGTGTTTGAGTTTTTTCTATTGAACCTGAACATAAAAGGTGAATCTTCTTTCGTTACCTGCAAAGTCTTTCAGAATGATTTCGATTGTCGAATCGCCGGGTATGTTCACCGAGGTTGAAACATTGTAGTCTGGACCTGTACCGGTTTTGTTCCAATCAATGCCAGAAGAAGCTTTATTGCCATTGACATGGATTGAAGAGTTTTCCCAATCGATATACGGTTCATACACCGAAAAGCTCAGAGATTTGTTACCAGTTTCTGTTGTTATGGTAGCGTTTTCTGACACATTGGTATTTGCAATTTTGACATTGCTTATCTGTGGAATTTGGTTGTCAAAGATGATTTTGATCGTTTTCTCTGTTTTGTGACCTACCTGATCGTATGCGGAAAGTGTTATAATGTTCAAACCATTATCCAGTCCCACAATGTGATTGCCTGTTTGTGGCCCATCAAAAATCAGTATTGTTGAACCTTTTTGCAGAACGACCTTTGAGAAGTAATTGTCTGTGACCGACCAGTGAACATTGACCGATCCAGAGTTGGTATAGTAGTCTCCATTCTCATTGGTAGCATCACATGTGAATGAATCTATTCTTGGTGGGTATGTATCGACAGTTAATTGTTTTTGTTCACGATCACTGAGATTTCCAGCTCTGTCATAGATTTCAAATTCGATGGTTATGTTTTCTTCATAATTTACCGGTGGATTGTACGCCCATGTATCACTGGTTTGATTCCAGGACAAATTGCGGGATTTTATGAGTGAACCGTCTTGGTAGATATTCAGCGTAGAGACACTTGTGAGATTGTCAGAAAAGCTCAGTGTGAATGTTAAACCAGTTTCTGAAGCCATATTAGTTGGGCTTTGTGCTGTTACCACAGGCTTTTGTGTGTCGTAATACAAAGTTGCTGAGTAATTTGCGATATTGCCTGCGGTATCTTTTATGTACAGAGAAAATTCTCTGGATGAGTTCTCTGAAAGTTTGTGTGAGAAAGACAGAGTATCTGTTGGTATGTATATAGCGATGTCTTGATATTTCAAAATGGCTTCTGATATTCCATAACTTTCATCTATTTTCAAGGTTGCAGTGGATTTGTTTGTGTAAATCCTTCCACTGTCGGTTAGTAAAACGGGTACGCTGTTGTCGAATATCACATTTGCAAAACATCTGCTATCTGTCAGCTCAGAGCTGTTCTCAGCCTGATCGTAAACTTTCAAGGCAACAGTGTGTTCTCCATCGCTGTATCTTGATGTTTCCAGTGATAATTTGAACTTCGATTCATCATTTTCCTGAATAGGTGCTGTGGTTTCACCTTTTTTCACACCATCGACGTAAAGTTCCACTTTCTGTACATCATAAGGATCTGTGTTTGTTATCTGGGCTGTGACATCAACAGAACCTCTGTAAATCTGTTTTCCTGAATATGTCGGGGCAGATGGCAGTTGTATAGTGACAACTGGTGATGTTTTGTTGTCTATCACCACTGAAATTTCTCCTTCACCGGTTGCACCAGAGACCGTGGTAGCTTTAGCACTCAATATGGCAATGCCATCTGAATAAGTTGTCAGTGATATGTTTTCAAAGGTCCAGCTACTGGTTGCAAGGTCTGATTTTTTGCCGATTTCTTGCTTTAAGCCAGAAGCGTCTGTGATCCACAGTTCAACTTTGTCTATGGGTTCTGTGTTGTCCAAGAAACTGACCTTTACATCGGTGACGGTTCTGAGTATTTTCTGGTTTTTGCTGTTTGTTCCATAGTATTTGCCCTGCGGTATATCAATGCTCACGATTGGTGGTGTGAGATCTTCAACAACCATGTTCTGTTGCGCTATAATGCGTGTATTATCAAACACATCTACAGCTTCCAGATTTACCAGGAAGGTGCCGACCTGTGAAGGTGTATACGTCGGAACATCCTGATTGTTTATGTAAAGTTCTTTGGGTATATTTCCGGTGGAATATTCGTATAGTTTTTTAACTGTTTCACTGTAAAGGCTTCCATTTGTCTGGCTGTCCACGATCCTTACTCTGACTTCTTTTATACCCGTGTCATCTGTGACTTTGAACTGAGTGTTGTTGTTCAGGCTTCCTCTTATCTGAACCTGAACCGGTACATTCATATCATAGACATCAGCCTTTGGATAAAGCTGCATGGTCCTAAAACCACTTTCCTGTGGTTGATTCTTTTCAAAAGCGTAAATTACAAATCCTAATGAGGTCTGATTGCTGTCGAGGTCTGTTACAACGATTTTGAAGTAATTTTCAAATGGATCTAAGTTCTGTATATTGTAAGTGAGTATGTTGCTACTTGAAACTGCTATGTTTGTATATGCACCGCTTATTTTCTTTTGAAGCCGTATACTGGCTATCTTTCTGTTATCTGTTGCTGTAACATTCACCGCGGGAGTACTGGACATTGACACGTTGTAAATACCGCCATCTAATATATCACTTGAATTGATTTTTGCCTGAGTTATAACTGGTGGCTCGCTGTCGATGACGTTGATGATTGTTTTTGCACTACCTTCTTCGCCTGATGTGGTTTTGCCACTGAAGGTTATCGAATAGGACCCTGGTTCTGTGAAAAACGTTGAAGAAACAGTTGCTTCATATATGTTGTAAGTCGAAGTTGTAGCAACAGGCGATGGTGTTAGAATTTTTTCTGATCTATTTGCGTAGGAGATTTCAAACTTTTCATCTTCGGTCAGATATACACTTGCTTTTACTCGCAAGATCAAATCATGTCCGCACTGATGTATTTGACCGGGTAAGGGTTGTTCAAATACGATTCCAAGATCAAGTATGTTCACAGAAACAGAGGTCGCATCGGATAAGTTTATATCGTTTTTGTAATAAAAATCTATCTGATACTCACCGTATGTTTGAACTTTCCACTGCGCGCTGAATGTGTAAACTGGTCCATCTCCTGTGGCGTTAACCGGTATTTTTTCATCTACAGGTCCTTTTATATCAAAGTAAGCGGTCAAAGGTTTGTTTGTATCGACCACCTGCGCATTTAAGGAAAGACTCATATTCTGGGCAAAAGGTGTTCTAAAACCATTCTGAGGCTGCAAAATCTTTGCGACAGGTCTTTCAGTGGTCACAGTTACAGTACCGGTTGCCTGTGCTGTGAAGCCTTCAAAATCCACAACGACGACTTTTATATCGTGAACGCCAAGGGTTGTGGCAACCCAGTTCCATTCAAAAATGTTGACCGATGGGTTTATAGAATCTCTTTTTATGTTGTTTACATAAAAATCACACCTACTCAGGCTCTGATCATCCTGTGCGACAACTTTGAAGTGGACTCTTTCTCCCTGACTTAGTACCGAAGGTGAATATGAAAACTGATCTATTTTTGGGGCTTTCACTATGTAAGCTTCGTCAACCGGGAACTGACCATTTTGCGAAGAACTGTTGCCAGAACTGTCTGTTGCAATGACCGTCACCTGGTAAGTCCCCTTCTTTGTAAAGGTTTCGGTGATCGTGAAAACACCGCCTCCCATTGTTGAGGCAACAATAGGACCTTTCTGCTCGGGTCCTGTGAAAATGAAACTGACTTGGCTTACCTGAACGTTGTCTGTTACAAAGGCATAGAACGTATATGCTTCGTTCACCGGTACACCGTAAGGTGGTGTGAAAAATACTGTGGGTGCTTCGGTATCTACTACTCCAACGTTGATCGTGTAGTAGGCTTCAGTTGATTCTTTTGAATCGTCTGTTGCAACAGCCTTTATTTTGTGAATGCCTTTTACCGCTGTCCATTCGTACACATAAGGTTCCTGCGTGAATGTCCTGACGGCTACATTGTCTATGTAAAGAACAACCTGTATCACCCTCGAATCATCTGTCGCGTCGATTGATATTTTGACCTTCTCCTTTTCCTTTGGTGTGGGTTTGTCGACTTCTATCGTTACAGAAGGCGGCAGGTTTATCCCAATTTCAATTGCACCGGTTTTTATCGTGTAGTTGTTTTTTGAATCATAGGCTGTGACTGTGAAACTGTATGGATTCTCTGTTCCGACATTTCTTGTCACGTTCCACAAAAGCTGTGTTGCGGGCATGGTTGGCACATAAACTGTCTCTTTACCATCGTTGAAGATGATCTTTGAAACACCGCTTTCATCGGTTGCAGAGATTGTTATATTCACGTTTGTCCCAGGTTTGACTTTTCTGACAAGATCTGGAAAGTCTATGGATGGACCGGCTGTATCTGCTGGGACTGAAACGTTGAGTTGTTTTTTGTCGTAGTTTTCATTTCCCTCGTTGTCGATTGCATAGGCTTCAAGTTCGTAGGTACCGGCTTGAGCCTGAAAAGAGTATCTGTTGTTGGTGAGCTGGACCTCTTTTTTGTTAATTTTCAGTCCAGCAACCCTGATACCACTTTCATCGTCCTGGGCTGAGACTGTGACTGTGACAATTTCTCCTGGCATAGCGCCTTTTGGTGTGTAGTCGACTGACACCTTTGGTTTAATGAGGTCCTTGGTTTTGAATGAACCGATTATTTTACTTGTAGGATTACCTGCCCTGTCGTATGCAACGACTTTCAGTGTGAATGAACCATAAGGAGCTGGAAAAGATATCTGCCCTGTCTGGGTTGTTTTGAATATGAGTTTATCATTCGCGTAAATTTCTATTCTGTCTATGCCGCTCTGATCTGTGGCAGAGATATTCAAGACGATGTTTTCACCGGCTATATCAGTGATTTTATAGATAGATGCTTCAAGAACAGGTGGAACTTTATCCAGCATCGCGCAGGAAACTACCAAAAATAGTATGGATAGAAACAGGATCGTTTTTCTCATCATTTCACCTCGATTGGAAAATAAAGATTTCCAGTCTGATTCTCGTAAATGTCTTTTATACCAGTTGGCATCAGATAGTATGTACCCTGAGCAAAAGAAGTGGCTCCGACATAGCTGGCTTGTTTGAGATCATCTGAAATACTCTCCTGAATGAGTATCATAGTTCCAACCGGTTTTATTTCAGGAAAAGGCTTGGAAGAAATTATGACCGTGATAGTACCACCCTGCTTTAAGGCGGTATCATCACTGATGTTCATTCTCACGCCGTAATATCCAGCCGTGATAGTGGTGTAACTGTCGGTTTTCAGTTCTGTACTTCCTATTTTGAAAGAATCGATCTTTGGTGGTTTTTCATCCTGCACATCTATTTGAATGAAATCTGTTCCTACTCTGCCATCTGTTGTTTCAACAACTACCGAAAGAACATGCCTTCCAGAAACAGCCTTCCAGTAGCAAGAGAAAGACGTTCCTTGAGAGATGATCCTGTCATCCACGTAAAAGGTGATCTGCTTTACGAGCGTTTCTTTGGTTTCTGCACTCAGTGTAATCAAGTCTGCCGGGCTTGGGCTTGAGTTGCTGATCCAAAGACTGACATCCACCGGTCCCAATCCGACTGCAAAGACTGCACCCGAGACTGTTGATTTACCACGAACATCCTTTGCTGTGACCACAACAGAGTGAAAACCCGGGTCGAATTTTCCAAGTTTGACCGAAAAACTCGCAGAATTGGTCTTTGAAAAATCTTTTGTGTATATCACGCTTGAATTGCATTCGACTGAAACCGATGAAAGTTCGGTGTCATCTTCAACTGTTATGTTCAAAACAACATCTTCTTCTTTGGAAAAAGAACTTTTCAGCAAACTCACATCAACTGTGGGAGCTGATAGATCAGGCGGGTAAACATTCAATACGGTTGAAGTGGCACTTTTTGCAAAATCACTGGTTGATACAACGATACTCAGTGGATATTGGCCTGGTTGATTCTGAGGTGGCAGTTCCATAATGATGGGATTGTCTGTCGTCTGAACCTGTTTTGATTCAGATCCAATTTTTGCGACCGCTTTTAGAACTCTGCTTTCACTGTCATGTGCATCGATCGATAGATAAATGGGAGAATCAGACTCCGGGAAAGTGGGTATAATCCTGATCTGATCTATGACTGGTGCAGTTTTGTCAACAACTGTGAGAATTGTCTGACTGGTTTTTCTCTGTCCGAATATATTTTCAACATAGCCTTCGACTATGTAATCTTTTGCTTCAGAAGGTCTCCACAGGTACTCCAGTGGAAGTGTATCTCCACTTTTAACGGTTTTGCCGTCTATGCTTATTGAAGCCAATGTTATTCCAACATCAAAAGAGGAAAGTAGCCTCACTGTTGCAGTACTGTCTGCAGTTGGCGATGGTGGATCGATTGATAAAGAAATGTTTATCTCAGATCTCTGCTGACACGAGACCAGTAATAAAATCAAAACAGACAGTATGATCAGGTACTTTTTCATAAAAACACCTCTTTCATATATTTCATCGTATGAATCTGCTGTTCCTTAAGGCTCGGATTTTTCCTGTGACCTTTTTTAAATTATATCTTTTACAAAGATGATTGGTGCTGGTATGATTTTTACAAGGTGATATCTTTGAAAATGGTGTGGTTTTCGATAATGATAGTTCTTTTCTTTGCACCGTTTTTCTATTTTTATCAGGATGGAGAGTTTACCCACAGAGAGCTGGCATATCCTGATAGCCAGTTTGTAGAAATAGATGAACTTGAGATTCACTACAAAAAATACGGACAGAGTGAAAGATCTATGATTCTTCTGCATGGTTTTGGTTCAAGTACTTATACATGGGAAAAGGTCGCTGGAAAGCTCTCTGATCGATTCACGGTGATTTCCTACGACAGACCAGGTTTTGGTCTCACAGAAAGGCAATTTGATCTAAAGTACAATCCATATACAAATGAGTATCAGGTGGAATTACTCAGAAAGCTGATGGATCACTTTGGTATAAAAAAGGCTGTTCTGGTTGGAAATTCTGCTGGAGGATTTGTTGCGCTGAATTTTGCTCTGTCTTATCCAGAAAGGGTTGAAGCACTCGTTCTGGTGGACGCTGCTGTTTTCAGTAAAGATTGGGCAAATGATTTCATCAGATTGGTCATGAACATACCTCAGGTGAATCATGTTGGACCGGATTTGATCGCGAAAATAATAACAGACTCCTTTGAAAAATCACTAGCTCAGGCGTATTATGATCCATCAAAGATCACCGAACAGGACAAAGAAGCCTATACAAGACCTACAAAAGTCAAGGGCTGGAAAAAGGCGCTTTGGGAATTCACAAAAGCCGCAAAGTACGCAGATTTGAAAGATCAGCTTGGAAAGATTTCCTGTCCGGTCGTTGTGATCCATGGAAGGCAGGATAGAATAATACCGCTGAAAGACAGTGAAGAACTTGCCAGAATTTTGAAAGCCGCTTTGTGTGTTATTGAAAACTGCGGGCACCTGCCTCAGCAGGAATGTCCTGAAGAATTTGTAGAGTGCTTGCTCAAACAACTTGAAAACTGAGTGTTTCACACTTTTGTAACCAAACATACCACCGATTTGTGTATAATTTTGTGTGCTCCCGCTTTGCCGGAGGTGGGCAAAGCCATTAGACCGAGGGAGGAGGTAAGTGATGGAAAGAATCTATGAAACCATGTTCATCATGGATCCGCGCTTGAAAAACGAGGAAAGGGAAGCGCTTGTCGAAAAAGTCAAGTCAATCATCGCGGAACGTGTTAAGGGCACTGTTCAGACGGTAAACCGCTGGGGCATCAGGAAACTCGCTTATCCCATCAGCCATCAGACAGAGGGAGACTACACCGTTCTTCTGTTCAAGGCTCCTTCGACTGATCTGAACAAACTTGAAGAATTCTACAGGGTTACTCCACAGATTCTTCGCTGGCAGACTTTCAGAAGAGAAGATCTCGAGAAAAAAGAAAGGGAAGAACAAGCCCAGGCTGAAGAAAAGAAGGAATGAGTGTAATGTCGTATTTTAACAAGGTAATCCTTGTTGGAAGGATAACCAGAGATCCAGAGATCAAACTTACTACCTCCGGCAGAAGTGTGGCGAATTTCAACCTTGCCGTGAACAGACCAGTCCGGCAGGAAGCCTCTGATGATCAACAGACGACTGATTTTATAAGGATAGTGGCTTTTAACAAACTTGCAGATTTTGCAAAGACCTATCTGAAGAAAGGTCAGTTGATCCTGGTAGAAGGTGAGCTGAGGCTTCAAAAATGGCAAGCCAAAGATGGATCAAACAGGACAACTGCCGAGATCTGGGCAAGGGACATCAGATTCATGGAAAAGAAAACCACTGAAGAAGCTGAACTTTTACCAAAAGAACCATTTTATCCAAAAGAAGAAGAAATCTCGGAGCCCGAGGAACATGAGATCGATGAACACGATCCAGATGAACCACCATTTTGAGGAGGTGTGAATTAATGGCACAGCAGTTACAGAAAAAAAGAAGAAAGAGAAAGATCAAAAAATGCAAACTCTGTGAAATGAAGGTCGATTATGTGGATTACAAAGACATTCGTTTGCTCAGTGAATATCTCACAGATAAAGGAAAGATAATACCAAAAAGAGTCACCGGAAACTGCGCAAAACATCAAAGAATGGTCAAAGTGGCTATAAAGCGTGCAAGACATATGGCTCTTCTGCCATTCATAAAACTCTGAGAACAATGCTTTTTGATTTTGAGGGACATCTGTCCCTCTTTTGTTTCTTTGAGGGAGGTTGAGAGAGGATGAAAAAACTCGCCGTTGTTGCGATAGGTGGGAATGCGGTAAACAGACCTGGTGAAAAGCCAACGGCAGAAAATATGTTCAGAGCTCTGACAGAAGCGATGGGATATCTGGCTGATATGCTCGAAGAATACGATCTTGTGATCACCCATGGCAACGGTCCGCAAGTCGGCAACATTTTGATCCAGCAGGAGATGGCAAAAGAGGTCATTCCACCGTTTCCCATCGATGTGAACGACGCACAGACCCAGGGAAGCCTTGGATATATGATAGCTCAGGCGCTTAGAAACAATCTGGCAAAGAGAAACAAGATGTACGAAGTAGCTGGTATCATAACTCAAATTGTTGTTGATAAAAACGACAGGGCTTTTCAAAATCCAACAAAACCAGTTGGACCATTTTATACGAAAGAGCAGGCAGAAAAACTTGCAAGAGAAAAAGGATGGATCATGAAAGAAGATGCAGGAAGAGGATACAGAAGAGTTGTTCCGTCACCAAAACCACTTGACATTGTTGAAAAAGAAGTGATAAAAACGCTCTTAAAAAATGATGTGATAGTCATTGCCGCTGGTGGTGGCGGGATACCGGTGATCAGAGAAGATGGCATTCTAAAAGGAGTAGAGGCTGTGATAGATAAAGATAGAGCAAGTGCACTTCTTGCAATTGAAATCGATGCAGATCTTTTTGTGATACTGACAGGTGTCGAAAAGGTTGCACTGAACTATGGAAAACCAGATCAGAAAGACCTTGATGAACTGAGTGTGGACCAAGCCCAGATGTATTTGAATCAAGGTCAATTTCCATCTGGAAGTATGGGACCAAAGATAGAATCCGCGATAGATTTTGTCAAAGAAACGGGCAGAGAATGCATTATAACAGACATGACAAAATTGAAACTGGCTCTGGAAGGTAAGACCGGAACAAGAATAATAAAATAACTTAAAACCACAAAGGGCACGGGCTGTGCCCTTTGTGGTAGTTATTGGAGAATAATCACTGACACAAAGTGGACATAAACTGCTGTACCAATTTTCTCTTTAATAGCGATCATTCCAAATCGCGTTGGTTTGGACAAAAGTTCTGTTCCAAGAACATCTGAAAGGAATTTTTGCAGTAATTCTGGTTTTTCAATTGGAACTGAGGTATCGATCTGATTCCAGTCAATAGAAACTTTCAAATATCCACCGGACAGATTTGGAAGAGGATTTGACATTTGATTTTCTTTGGTGTCTATCCAGCACATGCTGGACATGATTACAAAAGTATCGAATTGGAAGGGTTCAAGAAAAGAGTCTTTTTTGAAAACGGTGAAATTTGTATTCGATGACTCACTCTTGATTTTTCCCAGCGGTGTAGTAAAATACTTTATGCAGGCGGGTGTAGCTCAATGGTAGAGCATCGGCCTTCCAAGCCGAGGGCTGCGGGTTCGAATCCCGTCGCCCGCTCCAGCGCCCGTAGCTCAATAGGATAGAGCATCGGACTTCTAATCCGAGGGTTGTGGGTTCGATTCCCGCCGGGCGCACCAGTATGGTGACCATAGCTCAGCTGGTAGAGCGCCTGACTGTGGATCAGGTGGTCGCGGGTTCAAATCCCGCTGGTCACCCCAGGATGCGCGCCTGTAGCTCAATGGATAGAGCGTCGGACTTCGGATCCGATGGTTGCGGGTTCAAGTCCTGCCAGGCGCGCCAATCCCCTGGTCAACGTAGCTGAGTAATTGAAATCGCTTTTCTAAAGGAGGTAGAAAAGATGGAAGTATTGAAGGTAGCCTCTAATTCCAATCCCAACAAAGTTGCAGGTGCTCTTGCTGGTATGATCAGAGAGAGCGGTAAGGCAGAACTTCAGGCGATCGGTGCTGGTGCTGTGAATCAAGCTGTCAAGGCAATTGCCATAGCCAGGGGTTATTTGGCACCAAGCGGAATTGATCTTGTCAGTATTCCAGCCTTCACAGATGTCGAGATCGACAAAGAGACAAGAACAGCCCTGAAGTTTATAGTCTTTCCAAGAAATTGACGGTTGAAAAGTAAAAGCCCCGCAGATGCGGGGCTTTATTTTGGACTGACATTTGTGTTATTGAGATGAAGTGCACATTTTGGTCTTTTATTTGTTTTTGTAGACAGAATCTGCCAGTTGCCTCACACGACTTTGCAGATCTTGTAGATGATTTACCTTCAAAGCCATTTCATAAGTTCTTGTCAGGGTTCCAATGGCATCCAGGACTGAATAGAGTGTCTTAAGGCTTTTTTTAACCTCACTCAATTCTGGATAGCGCACTTCAAAGAGTTCTATGAATTCAACGATCATTGGAATCGTTTCACGAAAGAGTATGAGCACACTTTCCCAGTCATCTATCGCTTCTTGATCTCTCAGGGCTTTGTAAGATTTGTCGAATAAATCACCCATTAATTGCTTTCTTGTTTCATAAAAATCTGTTCTCATCAGCCCCGATCGTTTGTCGTAATCCCAGTATTTTTCATAGTTTTCCTGCACCAGCTCTTTTGAATTAAGCAAGAGTTTTCTGGCTTGTTCTTCAAGATCACTTGTGAAATTGTTGTAGACCAGTTGACCGTTGACGAAGTTGAAGACGTTTTGAGTTATCTGATCGGGTCTCAATTGCTGTTTTACCCAGTTTTCGACATAAATGTGAAAGTAATCGAGAATTTCTTCTGGATGATTGAGCACATCGAGCAGCTTCGTTTCAACGGTTTTGATGATATCATCCACTAATTCGTTTTTGATGTAATTAACGAATTTATCTACAACTTCCTGGATAGTGAGATTTGCCGCCACACCACTCCAGTTGCCGGTGATAATATCGATGAACAGGTTTGTCGCTTTCAAAAGCGTTGGCATTACTGATTCAACTTCTTCTGCCACTTTTCTCGCTGTTCTCACCATGTCTGTCATTTTTTGTACTATCTGTACGAAATCTTCAATGGTGCGGTTTTGTATTACATCGGCATAACCAGCACAATTTATCATTGCACCAATGCCGATGTTGAATCTCTTTATCGCTTCAAGTTCGACAAGAGTTATCCCATCTTTTTTGATTTCTTCGAGCCATTCGCGAGCATCATGAGCCAGTGCTTTCAACTTTGCAGTTGAGATATCCAGATTTTCCAATTCCTCCAGCAAGCCGAGCATTCTGTAAATTTCAGCATCTTTTGGGCACGTATACGCCGTTATCTGATCCGGTTTTACGCCTTCTTTGCTGATCTCAACCCATCCCCTTGCGGTGTAGCTAAGAATATCGTAATGGTAAGCCAGTAAATCTGAAAAACCTGCTGCAGTCAAAATATAGTAGTACTTTCCTGGAGTAACACTTCCCATTGAAACTATTCCATTCTTGTCACTTATTTGATGCATTGCACCTATAATGTCCATTCTGTCAAGATCTCCCATCACCTTGTAAAAATAGATCCATACATTGTTCTGACCGAGCATTGAAAGACCGGATTCATCTTTCAGTGTGAATTTCACATTCCGCACACTTTCATTGGCTTTTGTGCCATCGGGGTTCTTAAGGGGATAAAAGCTGAAGCTCACAGATTCTCCTGTTTGAGCGATAGACAATGTCACATCAACTCTGCTGATAAAAGTAAAAGTGTATTTATTCCAATCACTCACCCATGCAAAGTAATATCTTGAATCGACAACAGGGAGGTTTTTAAGCTCGATTTCCTGTTGGTTGAATGGCCATGATAATTTTTTCACCAGTGGATTTCTCTTTTCAAGTCTGTCAAAGTTATTTTCCTTCACTTTGATGTTAACCTTATCTGAGTAGTTTTCTGACAGTTCTGTTTCTGCCATTTGCTTTTCTTCTGGCTGACAGTAATAAAGCTGTATGCCTGTTTCTTTTATCGCAAGGTCTACTGCGCTCATGGATGATACACAGCCTGCAGAAAAATACCAGTTTGGTCCATAGACAGAGTCGGTATATACGTCGGTTATTATGACCACTATCTTTCTTGCATCTTCACGCCAGTCAAGGTTCAAAGACCACAGAAAGACATCATAGCCCCATGAGAGATCCCACCATTCACCCCCGGTGTCTATATCGTCTATGGCTTTTCTTATTTCGTCTATCATTGTTGGACCAAAAAATCTGTTTGTGTAAGAAGTTATAGTCCATCCTGGTCTATCCTGTGCTCCGTACATACTTATGAAGATTCTAAAATCAGTACCAGTTTTGATCAATCTGTCCAAAAATCCGTGTAGCTGTTCTGCAATTGAATCTGTATACTTTGACATCGAGCCTGTCCCGTCGATGAAAAAGGCTATGTCTAATTTGTCTGAGTTGATCGATTTTTCCCAGAACCCGTTCCCGCCAAAGTTGTAATGAGTACTGCCTTGAAAGTCGGCTGGTTTTTCCTCGAGCAGTTCACCGTTTTTTCCGTAAGCTTTTTCGATTATTTTGAAGTCCTCGAGTTTGAGATTTCTCACAAAATTCCCTGCGCTGTCTTTAACGCTGACAGAACACCACACTCCGTTCCACAGTTCACCTGGCCACCATACTTGATTTTCCTTGAGCTCGATCTGGTAGGATAAAAGGACAGTGAAACACAAAACAAACAGCGCGATTAACGCCCTTTTCATAAGGACACCCCCTTGGATGACTGTATTATACACCCGATGAACTAACATTCACCGAAGATTTTCTGTTTCATCAACCAATCTTGCCATCATGGTTTCATTCATTTGCGGGATGTACGTTAAGAGTTTTGTATCATATTTGCAACAATTAATCTCACGGTGGTGTCTTCTTGCTTGGTTTTTGGTAAAAATGAAACAACGTGATTGCTCTGGTTGAAATTATCTTCTCAAAAGCCAGCGCACGATCATGTTGAAGAGTTTTGGCGGACGGTATCTACAATCCAAAGCATCTTGAAACAACTCCACAGATCTTTTTACGTGGTAATCTATCATTTTCTTCCCGCGTTCAGAATCTGCTTTTGAAGGATCTCCAAGATAATAGGGATTTTTCGGATCTTTGATCCAGTCAACAGTGGTTGTTAATTCCCTTGATCCCAGAAATCTGAGAAAATTCCCCAGGTGGCTTTTGTTCAATGGAAAATACTTTGGAAGATTGTAATTTTTAACCATCTCAGGATGCACGTGGAGCATTATGGAAGTTTCGTTTGTGCCTGCGTGCAAATCGTTCAGATCGCCGTTCATACCGGCTGGTATTCCTATCTGCTCAGAATCTTGAAGCATTTCTTGAAATATGTGCAGGAAAGGTACTATTAGCGAGAAGTTGTGTTTTTTCTTCAAATAATTAACTGCATCCACCAAAGCAAGCTGGTGTCTTGGTCCTCCGTGGTTGTCGAAAATGATCCAGTATTTGAATCCCATTCTGGCAAGATTTTCGCCTATCTCGATGATCATGTTTTTCAGTGTTTTGTATTTCAAAGATATCGATCCAGGGACTGGTTGTGCATCACAGCCAAGACACATATCAGGAAGACGGATTATTTTGAATCTTTCAGAGAGAATCTGACAGGTTCTTTGTAATACTTCTCGGGCTATGAAAACATCTGTGCCCACTGGCAGGTGCTTACCATGTGTTTCAATCGGTGAAAGCACAGATACTACCACGGTCTTTTCTGGTTCAAATTTCGCAATATCTTCGGTCCAGAGTATGAGATATTCAGTCATCTACTCACCTTCTTCTGGCACAGGATCGGTAAACATCCACTGTTGTCTGAAAAATATCAAAAATTATTGAGAATCAATATAAAGGGATGCATTCGCATCCCTTTATTCAGTTTCAATCACCTTTCAATCACCAAAAATCCTCCAAAGGTTGGATCTTTGAACTCGAAATACCCTGATGAAAAATAGACAGTTGGGAAGAAAAACTTGAGATTCTGAAATCTGGAAGGATTGTCTTTCAGCACGCCAAGGTCTAGCGCCGTGATCGTTGCAACCTTTGTTTCTGTTTGTGTCATTTTGTATGGGAAAGTGATCTTCTGACCAAAAACGTCTTCAAGATTCACTCGGCGTGTGTTCACTATATTTTGCAGTTTAGACTTGATGTTTTCATCAAGGAACGGTTCAATAAAAGTATAGCGCGTAATGTTGTGCAAATCTCCGGGATTGTCCTCTGTGATATCCTGATTGAGCCACAGGATTGACTGGATTACTTTCAAAATACTGTCTGAAAGATCTTTCAAATATTCACTGCCATTGCTTTTGAAAGTCCAGAGCGGGTTCAAATTGTTCCACTCACCACCATCTCCCGTGTTATCTATGATACCGTTTTTGTTGGTGTCTAGGTAATTTAAAATAGCCTCAAGCCATTGACTGTCCGATGGTAGTGGTAGATCAGAAGGTATCGTCAGATCCCAGGTGATTAAAAGATCTGAAAACGAAAGAGCCGTTTTCACGACAAAGAGCATGGCAGAAAATTCGCCTTTGTCCAGGAGCAGATAGTCGTTGTCGTCGAAGGAGACGTTTTCATTATTCTGCCCGGCAAGCAATGTTTCAAAGTCAAACCAAGCATCTCCTCCACTTTTGTCAATTTCGGGTATTCCATGTAAGTTGTTGACATTGCCTCTTATCAGGTCCAGAGCCGTAAAGGTGCTTGAGCCGTCTGTGAATATGAGCGGTGCGTTTGGTTCGCAATTTCCATCTCCGTCCCAGTCCAGTCTGTTCAGATAGAGTGTGATTGTCTCATCTTTAGTGATTGCACATTCAAGATGCTTCTCGATTTTTTTAAGTTCAGGATGGAGTCTTGAGAGTGTATCGGCGATATTTTGATAAGAATCGTTCCAGATTTCTATTGGGTTTTGCTGGCGGAGGCGGAGTATGTTCATTTTCACAAAGAGCTGTCCTGCGAGAGAAAGAGGATTTGTTTGAGAATCTAAAGGATTGGCTACTCCAAAAAAGTTCATGAGCTGGTTTGCAATGTCCGATATTTCGTCGTAATATTCTTGAACTATTTCGTACAGAAGTATCACGGACATACCAGCATTCGCTTCTGGGTTTTGTGGATCTTTCTTCAGCACATCTTCAAAAGCACTTTTTGCATTATCTATATCGCCGGAGTTCAGATAATCTGTGGCATTTTGCACAAGCTCATTTAGCTCATTTTGATCGATAACTGGTCCAGCGCATGAGAGGACAAAGACTAAAAGCGATACTCCTAAAAGGATCAACGGTAAGAACCTCTTGAAATACATCACAAACACCCCCTTCTGGCTGGTTGAAAATTGGACACCAGCCTTATTCATATTTTTATATTAACACTTGTGTGAAAATTTGAGTCGTTTGTTATATGTTTAGTTATCCACCCTCTTTTGGCACAGGATCAGTTGCTTGAAAGATTCGCCGTTTTTGAGTTTTTTTACACCGAAGATATCTGCTATTGTCTGACCAAAATCTGAAAAACTTTCGCGAATGCCGATATTGGTGTTTCTGCAAACTCTGTCGCCACACACCAGGATTGGTACTTTCTCTCTTGAGTGGTCTGTTGAAGGAGTGGTGGGATCACAGCCGTGATCTGCCGTGATGAAGAGAAAATCATCTTCAAGCATTCTTTCAAAAATCTGCGGCAGTTTCCTGTCGAAATCTTCAAGCGCCATGGCATAACCATGTGGATCATTTCTGTGACCGTATTTCATGTCGTAATCGACCAGATTCGTGTAAATCATGCATGGACCTTTCTTTTCTTCCATCAGTCTTATTGTCGTATTTATACCATCTGCGTTGTCTTCGGTTTTAAAACTCTCCGTTATACCCCTGCCTGCATAAAGATCGTAGATCTTTCCGACACCGTAAACGGGGATGTTGCTTTGTGTGAGTATATCAAGTAGCATCTCGTCTTCTGGTTGCAGTGAGTAATCATGTCTTCTTGGCGTTCTAACGTAATTTGGGTATTCACCGCTGAACGGTCTTGCAATTACTCTTCCCACTTTATATCCCATCTCATCGAGCAGTTCTCTTGCTATTTCGCAGTATCTGTAAAGTTCCTGTACCGGCACAATTTCCTCTTTTGCCGCAATTTGGAAAACACTGTCTGCCGATGTGTAAACTATCAGAGCACCTGTCCTTTCATGTTCAGGTCCGAGTTCTTTTATGATTTCAGTACCGGATGCAGGTTTGTTGCCGATGACCTTTCTTTTTGTCCTTTTTTCGAACTCTTCTATGAGTTTTTTAGGAAAACCATTCGGAAAAAGATCGAATGGTTTTTTCAGAATAATTCCAGCAAGCTCCCAGTGCCCCGTTGTTGAATCTTTGCCGGGACTTTTTTCAAGCATTATACCATAAGCACCGATCGCTTCCATTTTTGGAACATTCGGTATGTCGTCCAAATTTCCCAGTCCCATTTTAGCCAGGTTTGGTAGATTCAAACCTCCAACTGCTTTTGCTGTGTTTACAAGTGTGTTGCTCCCTCTGTCGTTGTATTGATCGGCATCCGGCATTTCGCCTATACCAACACTGTCAAGCACAATAGCAATTACTCTCATTGCCATATCCTCCTTCTTGTACTGATTGTTTTCTTACCGGGGAAAAGTAGAATGAATACCACAAGTCCAAGCGAAAACCACACTGCGATGTCCCCGATTTTCGAGTAAATGGTCCTGTCTTTTCTCGGCATGAGTTCAAAGGTTATTTTTTCAAATTGCCTGAGACTGGCAGTTTTCATAATTCTCCCGTAAGGGTCTATCATACCGGTAATGCCTGCATTTGAGACCTGTATGACCTGCCTTCTTTGCTCCACAGATCTTATCACGGACTTTGCAAAATGCTGTTTGAGAGCTGTGTCAAAACTGAACCATCCATCGTTTGTACAGACCAAGAGTACCTGCGCACCTTTTTTTACAAGCTCTCTTGACGGCTCGGAAAAATACGACTCAAAACATATCTGTACACCAAACGGTGGATAATCTCTTACCGTGAGTGGTTTGTATTCTTCACCCGGCTCAAAGTAAGAAAGACCTTTCAGAAAGGAAAAAACACCAAAAACCTTTTGATACGGCAATGTCTCAACAAATGGAAACAGTTTCACTTTAGAATATCTGTCCACAAAACCGTTTTCGTTGACAAGAAAAACAGAATTGTAGGTCTTCGAATCAGAAGATACAGCACCTATTAGAATGTCTAAATCATTTTCTGCACAAAGTTTTATCAATTCTGTTCCCACATCGTTGTTTCTTGGATCGAAGGAAAAAACATCTTCTGGTAATACAACTACAGTGTCTTTGACCTGTGCCAAAAACGGCTCAAGTTGCCCGAAGAGATAAGAGGGACTTTCACTGTACTTGGTATCCTGAGATACATCTGTTTGAATCGCAGTGATGGTTTTGTCTGTACTCTTTGCCACAGGTAGGTAAAGAGAGACCAGATATGACAGAAAAACTATCGTGAGTATGTACAGGGAAATCTTTTCAATCGGTCTTGTGCTTTTTCTGAAAACTATGTATAGCCAGCAGTTCACGGCGACGATTAAAAAAGTCAAGCCGTAAGGTCCGATTACCGAAACAAGTTGCAGTACACCTAAATCTCTGTACAGGGCATCGGAAAGCGTACCACCTGTGAATCCCATTTCACCAATGCTTCTGGCAAAATCAAAAAGCGTGTACAGAGAAGCGGTGAACAGTATCTCTTTGATCTGATTTTTTTTCACAATTTTTTCCAAAAGTCCGTAAAGAAATCCAAAGGCTGCAAACGGCAGTGCTTCTATAAAAAGCATGAGCAAAAAGATGAAAAAGCCGAGCCAGCCGGGAAATTTACCAAAGACCTTCGGCAGGTTCTCTGTGAGTACTGGTAGTACCCAGAAAAGGTTTATCGCAGAAAAGAAATAAAAGTACAGAAAACCGTACAGAGCTCCAAAAAACGGTCCCTTTTCTTCAAGCGATTTGAAAAACGGTATGAGTGCAAACCAGACGATAAAACCGGCGACAAAACCCGGCATCGAAAGAGCGGTCAAAACAGACGAAAGAATGAGAAAAAGCACTCAACCCACCCTCTCCACGGCTTGTTTTAAAACTTCTACAACTGTTTTTTGTTCCTGCAGGGTCATATCTGTGTAGAAAGGTATTGCAAGTGTACTTTTTGAAACCCGTTCGGTAACCGGCAGCATGCCTTCTGTGTAACCAAAAAGCTTTTTGTAAAAAGGCTGTAAATGAACCGGGGCAAAGTAGTTTCTCGTCTGCACGCCGCGTGAAGACATGTAGTCAATAACTCTGTCCCTGTTGATTTTTTCGTCGAGTTTTATCACATAGACGAACCAGCCGATCTTTGTCGTGTAATCGGCAAGGAAGGGTGGTTCAACCCAGCTCAACTCACTCAGCAATTGATAATAGCGTCTGGCAACTTCATCTCTTTTGTGCAGAATTTCTTTAAGATGTTTGAGCTGAGCGTAACCAAGAGCCGCAGACAGTTCATCTATCCTGTAGTTGTAACCAAGGCGCACGTGATTGAGCCAGTCTTCATCTTCTCCCCGTCCCTGATTTCTCATGCTTTTGCAGAGTCTGGCTATTTCTTCGTCGTTGGTGACGATTATTCCTCCCTCTCCTGTGGTGATTTGTTTGTTTGGATAAAACGCAAATGCCCCGGCTTTGCCGAAGCTACCACATGGTTTATCTTTGTACTCAGATCCAAGGGCTTCACAGGAATCTTCTATCATTTTCAGGTCGTATTTTTTCACAATCGGCTCTATCCTGTCATAATCGGCTGGCTGTCCAAAGACATCGACCGGCATGAAAAAGCGTACTCTGTCGATTCTAACGCGCTGACCGTTTATATGCACTCGACCCTGCTCTATTTTGTTCAAAAGGATCTCAAGAGCCGCAGGATCGACGTTGTACGTCTTTGGATCTATGTCCACGAAAATCGGTATGGCTTTTTCAAAAAGTGCAACATTCGCCGATGCAACAAATGTGAAGGATGGTACTATCATGTAATCCCCCTGCTGTATTCCAAGTGCTTTTAGAATCAGGTGAAGAGCCGATGTGCCGCTGTTAACAGCTACTGAAAACTTTGTCCCGGCAAGCTGTGCAATTTCTTTCTCAAACAGCTCCGTGTACTTGCCCATGCTCAATCTGTCGCTTTTGAGAACTTCAAGAACTGTTTCTATCTCGATCTGAGTGATATAGGGTTTTGAAAGCTGTATCATGTGATCGCCCCCATGATTTTTTCTATTGCCAGTGATACGCCAGATTCATTATTTGAAGACGTCACAAACTTTGCCACATTTTTGACATCCTGCGGTGCATTTGCCATTGCAACCGCAAAGCCAACTTTTTGCATTATTTTCAGATCGTTGTAGTTGTCGCCTATGTATGCCACATCAGACAGGTTCAAACCAAAAAACTTCAACAGAAAATCGAGAGCTATTTCCTTGCCAACATCTTTTCCAAAGATCTCCATGAAAATCTCACCATCTAAGTGCTGATTTTTCACGGGTGTGAACCCATCCATCGTGTTCGAAAGACTCAGTACGAGGCTTTCTACCAGATCGTCCTTACCAACTACCGCAACCTCGGCTACGCTTTTGACTTTGTACAGAACATTTTCCAGCTGATCAACCTTTTTAATCCGATGTCTGTTGAAATTGAAATAATTTTCAAATGCACCATGATATTCCCTTTCGACGATCATATCTTCTTTACTGAAGAAAGATTCGTACACGACAGAGTACAGATCATATTTTTTGCACAGTTTCACCACATTCAGAGCGATTTTTGAATCCAGACTGATCATCCGAAAGATCTCATTTGCAGATGTAGTAGCGATGAGTGCTCCGTTCTGAAAAACCACGGGAATCTCTATTGAGAGTTCCTGCAGATAGGGAAGGGCAGAATAGTAGTTTCTCCCTGTGAATATCGTGATGTGAAAGCCCTGCCTTTTGGCAAGTTCAATGGTTTTTCTGTCTTTCTCAGAGATCTTTTTTTCGTCGTTCAACAACGTTCCATCAAGATCTATACAGATTAACTTTGCCAAATTCATCACCAGTAAGAGTATAACAAAAAAGGGAGCTTAAAGCTCCCTTTGGTGCCGAGGGCGGGACTTGAACCCGCACGGGCTCATACCCACATGGCCCTCAACCATGCGTGTCTGCCAGTTCCACCACCTCGGCAGGCAAGTAAAATTCTACCACGTTGAGCTGAACTTTGTCAATGATCTTGCTTTCCTAACACTGGAATTTTCTGAATAATGTGATTTACATTACTTTTTCTGTCAAGCCTTACCAACCACAAACCCAAAAACCTCCGGACCGACGTGGGCACTCACGCCGGGACCTATCCTGGAAATCCCGAGTATTTTCTGAGCTGGAAAATGTGATAGAAGTTCGTCCAGATGCTGTTTCATTTGCTGAACGCCGTATCCACCAATGATAACGTAGTCTTCAAACTTCAAAAAACTCTTTGCTTTTTTAACCATTTCATCGATGATCTGTTTAATCGACCTTGCCAGACCAAGGCTCACTACTTCTCCTTCGTCGTTCGTGGATAAAATGGGTTTTATTTTTAGAATCTTGCCAACAAGAGCCTTTGCTTTTCCTATTCTTCCACCCCTTTGAAGGTAATCAAGGGTTGTGACACTGAACAGCAAAAGAGAGTCTTCGACGTACTGCTGTTTTGTTTGTTCTGTGATCTGTTTTTGATCGAGCACGTCTTTTATCAGTCTGTGGACCACGTAGAAACTTTTGACGCTGCCACTTTTTGAATCTATCAGCGTGACGTTTTTGATATTCATCTGATCTAAAGCCAGTCTTATCATGTTCCAGGTACCGCTCAATTTGCTCGAGATCGTCACGATATAGACATGGTCATATTCTTTTGAGAGTTTTGTCAGTAGCTGGGAAGTTTGCAGGGGATTTGGTAAGGAAGTCCCAACTTTCTTGCCGGATAATGCCTGTGAATAAAATTGTTCATCTGTGATTTCGATTTTGTCTTGAAATTCTCTGTCCTGAACATAAACCTTCAATGGCAGAACATAGTATGGTAAGGGAAACTCATATCCGGCAGGTATATCTATACTGCTGTCAAAAACAAGAGCAACCCTCATATTGTTCTCTCCCTTCTGAGCTTCAAAAACCGGTTTGACCATTTCCCATCGATTTTGCCGCATACATGGCTCTGTCTGCTCGCTCAATCAGATCTCTGAGTTTTTTGCCATCCTCTGGAAAAGTTGCTATTCCCGCACAAAAGCTCAGTGCTATCTGCATTTCATCGATCTTTAAAGGCTCCTGGAACTCTTTCCTGAGACGATCGACAAAGATCTTTGCAGATTCTTTTCCACTTTGAGGCAGGATGAAAAGAAACTCGTCCCCGCCGTATCTCACGATGATGGTATCTTTTCTGACCGAGTTTTTGACTGTCTTTGCAAAATATGCAAGAACACGATCGCCAATTAAATGTCCGTATGTGTCGTTTATTTGCTTAAATCCATCTATGTCCGTCATTATAACGGAGAATTCTTGTCCAAGGTTTGGAAAACTGTCCATCAGTTCTTCCAGGGCATTTCTGTTTGCGATGTTTGTCAATGGATCCTGATTGGCTTTATCATGCCAGAAAATAATCTGCAATTTTTGCTCTGTTATGTCGGTGAAGAGTTTTATGAAACCTTCGAGATTTCCATCATGGCTCAAAACTGAAAGGCACTGCACAGTGTAGAACCTTGTACCAGATTCATTTTTTAGGGTAATTTCACCAAGTTTTGGAGAATCGGTGCAATTGGTTTTTGGATCATAATTTTGTATTTGCGAATATGCCGTGTTAAAGTCAATGAGCTTTCCAGTCTGGTCAAAAACGGCTATGGGTTGCGGTATGGATTGAATCAATTTTCTCAAGCGGTCTTTTTCCGTTGCAGCCTGTCTTAGAAGCTCTGTTATTTTGCGGCTGTCATTTTTGTACTGAATTAAAAAGGCAAAGTAAATCACAAAAACCAGACCAAAAAGCGCAAACAGAGCTGTTGAAATGTCTTTTTGAATGGATCTGATCTTTGACAGAAGAGTCGTTCTGTAGTAACCTGTTCCGACGATCCATCCCCATGGTTCAAAAACCCTTATCGCACTCACTTTTTGTTCTATCTGAGTACTTTTGTACTTGTAAAATTCGTATTCTACATAGTGCTTGTTGTCTTTTACAGCCTGAAGTATTTTTCCACGGTTTTTTGATACACGGGATCTTCTATCTGTTTATAGGGTTTATTCAGATAATCTTTCAGGTATGGATGCTCTATTAGAACGCCTTCTTTGCTCAAAACAAAGAAATAATCCAGTTTTTCTGGACCGTAAAAGATATTTTCCAGATGATGTTTTGTCATTTCCTGTGCTGTGGACTGGTCAAAAAAACCGCTGGTATAACTTTCATAATGCTGGTTTATCAAAAGAAAAGCTATGTCGAGCTTACTGCTGAGCTCCTGTAACATATCCTGTTTGACAGAATCACTCACCCTGAGAAAAACGTCGATCAGTACAAAAAAGCCAAAGAAAGCTATACTCAAGCCCATCAGGATTATAAAAATGAAAGATCTGGCAAAATATTTTCTTTCAACCACGTGATCACTCCAGAATTGAAAGGTTATACTGATACAGATTTTACCAGTTTTTGAATGAACTTTGACATGGAGTTTTTCAAAAAAGGGGGAAGATGGTGCCGAGGGCGGGAGTTGAACCCGCACGAGGTCATCCCTCAACTGATTTTGAGTCAGTCGCGTCTGCCTGTTCCGCCACCTCGGCACTGAAAATGATTTTAGCACAGATCTTCGCAGGTGACAAGAGTCTTTCTGAACATGATTTTCAAAGCACCAATGTCAGCAAAATCGGCAGGCTTATCAAAGACAGTGCTGTTGAGAGCACGACACCCTGGGATGCGAGTTTGTAGTCTGTGTCAAACATTCTGGCAAAGATGGCTGTATTCACACCGGACGGCATGCCGCTCATTATTATGGGGATGGATTTAATGATAATGGGCAAATTTGTCCTGTAGAGTATCATTGCCATTATCAAAGGACCTATGGCTAATTTTGTTATCGAGGCAAGATATAGATCGATCTTTGTGATAAAGTCAGAGAACTTTGCATCTGCAAGAAATGCGCCGACAACAAACATGGCAAGGGGCACAGTCATGCCACCAACTGTTTCCAGGGTGTTTTTGATGACAGTCGGAAGATCCCATGAAAAAAAGAAAATCATCACACCGAGCAATGTCGCAGAAAGTCCCGGATTGAGAATCAATCTAATTATTTTTATTTTGCTTTTTGACATGATTTTTACACCTAAGGTCCAGGTTAGAAGCTGAAACCATATGTTGAAAAATGCGGTGTAGAAAACTCCTATATCCCCAAATGCGATTTTTGCAACTGGATATCCAAGGTACCCGACATTTCCAAAGATCACCATGTACAGGTATACGCCTTTATCCTGCGCATTGATCTTTCTGATCCAAACAAATACAAAAGCTAAAGCAGCGAGCACGGCATACATCAGTGCACCGAGCAGAAATATGATCATGCCGTTTGAAGCAAGCTCTTTTGAAAAATCCCTGTCCATGGAAGATAGCACCATGGCTGGTAGTGTGATGTAGATTATCAAATCAGTGGCACCTTTTGTAAATCCGTCGTTCATGATATTTATCTTTCTCAAAAAGTATCCAAAACCTATCAATAAAAAGATCATCAGTACCTGATTCACCACGGTCTGTGTCAGAGAATCACCTTCCAGTACAATCATACACGCAGGAGTTTATGATAGCGAGAATGTTAACCAAATTCAAGTAGAATATTCAAAGAAAGGAGGAAGACCTTTGAAAGTCTTTCTGAAAAATTGTGATTCTTACGAAAAGGTGGACAGTGTGCTTAAACCATTGCTCGAGAGAAATTTCTCTGATCTTTTCAAAAAAGGAGAATCTGTTCTTGTAAAACCAAATTTGCTTTCTGCAAAAAAACCGCAACAGGGAGTGACAACTCATCCGGCTGTGGTGGAGTCTGTTCTCAGGTTCCTGATCGATCTTGGAACTGTGCCGGTTGTTGGGGACAACCCGGCTTCGACGAATCTCAAAAGAGCGGCTTATGAATCTGGGATTGCACAGGTATGTGAAAAACTTTCAGTTCCAGTAGTTGAACTCGACGATCCTGCTGAAGTGGACGGGCAGGTGTACAGGAAAATAAAGATCAGTTCAAAAGTACTCAAGGTGGATAAGGTTGTAAACATAGCAAAGCTCAAGACACATTCACAGATGATCCTTACCCTTGCGGTGAAAAACACCTTTGGCTGTATACCGGGGCTTGAAAAATCAGGATGGCATATAAGGTGTGCCACAAACGAGAATTTTGCTTCACTGCTTGTGGATGTTCATCTTCTTGTCAATCCGGTTCTCAATATCATAGATGGAGTCATCGGGATGGAAAAAAATGGACCAGCCAGCGGAAAGATAAAAAAGTTCGGAGTCATAGCGGTGAGTGAAAACGCTTTTGCACTTGATCATGCCATCTGTAAAAGATTGGGGATCGAGCCAGAAAAGATTTTTGTGCTCAAAGAGGCACTGAAAAGAAACCTTGTGCCATCTTACGAAATAGATGGAGAATGGAGTTCAACAATAGAACTTCCCGTGACCGCTCAGGCTTTGCCTGTGCCGGGGTTTCTCAGAAATGTGGCAAGGAGTATGATCAGGGTACCAAAGATTTCCAAAAAACGGTGTGTTCAATGTAAAATATGTGAAGAAAGATGTCCTGCACGGGCTATTGAAATTTCAAAATATGCGATTGATTACGATAAATGTATTAGATGTTATGTGTGTCATGAGGTTTGTCCCAACAATGCGATCGATCTTGTTAGAAAATTTATGTGAGGTGATTGTATGAACTCTGGGCAGAAAAAAATCGACTGGGTCAGCAGATTCATGCCACTTTTGAATTCCATTGAGGCTGAATACGCTTCAAGAAAGCCGCTGAATGGTCTTAGAGTTGGAATGTCGATTCATCTTGAGGCAAAAACAGCGTATCTTGCCCTGCTGATAAAAAAACTGGGTGCAGAGGTTTTCATAACAGGCAGCAACCCGCTGAGCACGCAGGATGACGTTGCAGAGGCTCTCAAAGAAAATGGGCTCAATGTGTTTGCAAAGCACACAAGCGATGAAGCTGTTTATATGAAAGGCATCTATTCGGTACTGCAGGCAAAGCCTGATCTTTTGCTGGATGACGGTGCCGATCTCACTGTCACCGCACATATTCAGATGCCGGATGCGCTTGAGAACTTAAGGGGTGTGACGGAAGAAACAACAACTGGTCTGAAAAGACTTCGTGCCCTACACAGACAAAACAGGCTGAAGGTGCCGGTTATAGCGGTTAATGATGCGTTCACAAAACATCTTTTTGACAACCGATACGGTACAGGTCAGTCTACATGGGACAGCATTATGAGAAATACAAACCTTTCCGTTGCCGGTAAAACAGTTGTAGTGGCTGGGTATGGCTGGTGTGGTAAGGGTGTGGCGATGAGGGCAAAGGGACTGGGGGCAAGGGTTATAATCACCGAAGTCGATCCCGTAAAAGCCCTTGAAGCATTGATGGACGGCTTTGAAGTAATGCAGATGAAAGATGCGGCTGCCCTTGGGGACTTTTTTGTCACAGTCACCGGTAACACTTCAGTGATATCCGTAGAAGAATTTCTAAAAATGAAAGATGGTGCGATTCTTGCAAACGCAGGTCATTTCAACGTTGAAATAGACGTCAGAGCACTTGAACATCTATGCGTTGAAAAATTCGAAGCACGTCCAAATGTCGTGGGATATGTTTTAAACAATGGTCGGACTGTGTTTTTGCTCGCCGAAGGAAGACTCGTGAACCTGGCTGCTGCAGATGGACATCCTGTCGAAATAATGGATCTTTCTTTTGCCGTTCAGGCTATGTCTCTGATCTATCTATCAACTAACGATCTTGAGCCCGATGTTTATCCAGTTCCAAAAGAGATCGACGAAAAAGTAGCCAGAATGAAACTGCAGGCGATGAATGTGAAAATCGATGAACTGTCAGTCGAGCAAAAAAGATACCTTGAAAGTTATTGAGGTGATCAAAGATGATCGAGAAAATATCCATAAAGCAAAGGAAGAAAGCCGATTATTGCATACCAAAGAACTGGTTTTTTGAGAAATACAATGGACCGGCAAAATTCGAAAACGACAGAGTTTTCGTAGAACCCGGTGCTTACTTTAAATCAATAATCGAATGGATCTTGGAAAAGAAAAAAGGCAGTGATTATGGCATATCTTTGAGTTTGCAAAAAGGAATAAAGGATCGAAGCTGGATCAAAGACGCGGTTATATACTCTTCGCTGGTCAGGAGCACCACGGCTTACAACCACAAAGGATCCGGCAGGTTCGAACCAGATGACATACTCGGGTATCGTGAAACCGGCACATTTTTGAAAATGATAGCTTTTTTGCCGCATCTTGTGAAACTTGGTGTAAATGTGCTGTACCTTTTGCCCATTACCCAGAGCAGTCAGATGTTCAAAAAAGGTGAGATCGGTTCACCTTATTCGGTGAAGGACTTTTTGAAAATAGATCCTGCTTATCATGATCCATTACTTGAAGGCTGGACTGTTGATGATGAATTTTTGGCTCTGGTCGAGGCATGCCACATACTCGGCATAAGGGTGGTACTGGATTTCATACCCAGAACCAGCGCAAGAGATTGTAATTTGATCATGGAGCATCCGGATTGGTTCTACTGGATCAAAGTAGATGAACTGGTAGATTACAGACCACCGCAGATTGCGGGACTTGGTTTTTGCCAGCCGGATTTTGAGAATATGAGAGAGATATACGATAAAGAACAGGTGAAAAACCATCTTAAGAAATTCACTTTCGATCCGAAAACGATCGACCCTCAAAAATGGGAACAGATAAAAAAAGATTCAACTGAAGAGAATTTCATGCAAAACATTGTGAAGCATTTTGGTATAGTAACTGCGCCGGGTTTTTCAGACTGGATAAACGATCCGCAGCCCACATGGGATGATGTAACTTTCTTGAGACTTTATCTTGATCATCCCATGACCGCAGAAGGCAAAGTCGATCACAACCAACCGCCTTATGTCCTGTTTGATGTGATCAAAGCGAGCCGCTTTCCCGGCAAGGTTGTGAACAGAGAATTGTGGAATTACATTGCCTCGGTGATTCCGTATTTTCAGAAAAAATTCGGCATCGATGGCATAAGGTTGGACATGGGACATGCCCTGCCAGATGAGCTTGAACAGATGATCATTCAGAATGCAAGATCATACGATCCATCTTTTGTCTTCATAGCCGAAGAACTTGAAATGCACAGAGCTAAGGAAGCTAAGGACGCAGGATACGATCTCATCATTGGAAACAGTTGGTGGATGCTTCCGAGGGTTCATGAAAAGACCTATGAATTTGTCCAGTCAACGGCTGTTGATATTGCTCTTTTATATATTGCATGTGCCGAGACGCCAGATACTCCAAGAATTGCTTACAGAAAAGACGGAAAATTGAAGTACCTGACGGCATTTCTCTGTGCCTTTGTTCCAAATGGGGTTTTGATGATCAATTCAGGTCAGGAAATTGAAGAAACACAACCGATGAACCTGGGGCTTGACAACGACGCATGTGGCAGATTCACGCTCTCCTGCGAAGACGAATTTCAGGGAAAACTCGCATTTTTCGATCACTACGTGATGCACTGGAAAGAATCAGAGTTAATGGAATTTTTGTCTCAAACCGTTCAGCTCAGAAAACAATTTTCGGATCTTATCGTGAATGGAACGTACAAACCGGTATACCTGAACTGGCAGGATGGAAAAACAGCCAACATCTCGTACTGGAAGGACTCCAAAGCGATTGTGGTAATTGCCAACCTCGATGAAAATGAGAGAGAAATTCTGGTTGAACTTGAAAAAACCTGTGGCAGGTCCCTGGATGTTGAAAGAGTCAGGATGTGGAACAGATCAGGCTGGAACGAAGAAAAACCATCTAAAACTTTAGCTTGCAGATTGAAAGGTTACGATTTTGTCCTGTACGAAGTAGACTTCAAGTAGGTGGTGAGTGTGTGAAAGAGATTTATTTGCTGGGTTTGAGGCTTTATGATTCAAAAGACGCTCAATTTCCCTTGGATTATGAGCAGGTGACGAACGCTAAAAAGGAGATCTTTCTTGAGTTTCTCCGATTTGATGCTGATGAACATATCGCGGTGGATCTTTTCGGTGATCTTGCACTGCCTTCGCAGATTGTTCAGATCCTTTCGCTTGCTCCATGTAATTTGAAGATCGATCAAAGCGACGGCCTTTTGGACAATCTCAAACTGAGCAATATAGAATTGGTTCAAAAGAAACTCGACACGAAATTTTCTTCAAATCCTATTTTGACTGAAAAACCGGT
Organism: Pseudothermotoga sp.; assembly: GCF_031962025.1. Taxonomy (GTDB): domain Bacteria; phylum Thermotogota; class Thermotogae; order Thermotogales; family DSM-5069; genus Pseudothermotoga_B. Next base: position 14,438 of record NZ_JAVRKW010000010.1, on the reverse strand, counting down.
TTTTCTTCTGTCAGATGACGGCAAATGGCAGGTTGTGGAAAGTTCAACCGGCGGTATCGTGCCAAAGCAGATTGAAAATCCAGCCAATCTTCCAACCGGCGTAATTGGTTATCTTGCTGATTTTGTGACCTTTTCCAAAGCACAGCAGGCAGAGTTGTTTGGCAACAAAGTCGCTTTTGTTTGTAGAGATCCAAAGGACGCACTTGAAAGAAGAATCAGCGAGAAGATGACACAAAAGGCTGTCTGTTTTCTAATTCAACTGATAGATTTCTGTGAGGGGTGAGCATTCTGAAGATAAAAAGCTTGAAGATAAAAGGCTTTGGGAAATTCCACGATTGTCAGGTGAATTTTACAGACGGCATAAATGTCGTTTTTGGACCGAATGAGTCGGGTAAAACCACTCTTTATCGGTTCATACTGTCCGGTCTGGGCGGACTTTCCGAAGACGAGTTAGCCCGTTACAAACCATGGAATCTGGATGAATTCGGTGGCTCTCTGATCGTCGAAAGGGATACAGAGGAAGAGATTGCAATCCAGCAGCCTTTGCTTGACAGAAGGTATGTCGAATCGATCAGCTTGCTTTCAGACGAAGAAGATGTGATCGAGTTGCTCAAAACAGACGAGACCATCATAGCCAGACTCAAAAACAAAATGGCACAGCTTGAAGAAGCCGAGAGAATTTCAACATTTTTGAGAAGACAGCCGGAGTTTGAAGAGAAACTGCTGGAAATTGAAAAAAACATCGACGGACAGATCGATCTTTTACAAAAACAGATCGACGAATTTAAACAAAAAAGATATCGGCTTTTCGCGCTGATCAAAGAAAAATCAAGTGCACAGAGCGATATGAACGAGCTTGTTAATCACAGACAGAAATTACTCGATGAACTTGAACAGGTCAATTCTGGTATAAACGAAGAATTAAAGAAAATCGATGAACAGCTTGATAAACAACTGAAGGAGCTTCAAGAAGAGCTCAGCACAGAAAGACAGTTACCAATTATCGGTGCAAAAGAATATGAAGAGATTATCAGACTCCACCAGCAGATTGAAAACACCAGGCAAAGATATGAACAACTTCAGAATAAAGTTGAGGAGCTCATCAAAAAACGCTCAGAAGTTGAAAAACAGATAAACGATATGAAAAACGAGCTTGGCTGGCAGGAAGATCTGGAGAAAGTCAAATTGAGGGTAAAGAACTTCGAGCTGAGTTACAGAATTTTGGAAAACAGGTTGGAACAACTTGAAAATCACAGGGCAAAGTACCGCCCAAACTGGGAGATTTTCAAACGCGAAGGGGATAGAATCCTTCATTCTCTTGAATCGGAAGTGCCCACTTCTATAGAGCTTGAAATGAGGCAAATAAACAACAAATTGCAGTTCATAGAATCTGAAATTTCAAGACACAGGGATCGTGCAAAGTTGGAGCGTATTTTGAGCCTTGCTGCACTTGTCTTTTCAGCAGTTGCAATAGGATTGGGATTTATAAACTTTGCATGGTTTTATGTATCTGTACTCAGCGGTGCGGGCTCAGCTGTGTTCTTTTTCCTGCTGAGCAGAACTATGAAAAAGCTCGAACAGGAAGACGAACAGAAAATAAAGCTCCAGCTCGAGTTTCGTTCGGCTGAGAAGAAAAAACAATCAGCCGTTCAGCGTGTTCTGAGTACCTTCGGTGTGAACAGTCTGGAAGAGCTGAAAGAGGCTTATGAACAGTACAATAAATGGTTGAATGAAGATCAACAAATGGAAAAGCTCAAAGAAAAAATTTCTCTGGAGCAAGAAGCTCTGGTGGGTGAACTCAAAAGATTCGGGGCAGAAGATATAAAAGATGTTCCAAGCGTGATACTTAGACTGAATGAACTTGTTGAAAACCTTGAAAGAAAGCAACTGGAATACTTTTTACTCGGGCAGTCCATTGAACAGAATAAAGGCGAACTTGAAAAAACAAAACAGGACCTGTCGCATTTGTCAGCGCAGTTTTCGTCGAAGATCGATTCATTTGGAATAGAGAATATGCAGCAGCTTCAACTGGCATTTGAAAGAAGCTCGAAGATAGAACAGATTCAACAGAAAATAGATCAGATACTCAAAGTTCAGCAAATTTCCAGACGAAGAGACCTCATTGCTCTGGCACAGAACTACCAGAGACTTGCAGAGCTCGTGGATCAAAAGAAAGGCATAGAAGAATCTGTGGCAGATCTAATGAAAAAGCAGGAAAATCTTTCAGAGAAAATCAAAAAGATAGATGAACAAATCTCCCAGATCGATCTTTCGGTGGATATCACAGATCAGATACATCGACTTTCCTTGAAAAAGCTCGAAAAAGAGGCATACTCAAGGTTGAGAAGCCAGTCAGCCTGTGTGAAGGAACTTTTGCACAGCGAACTGGCTAACCTGACTGGCGCTTACGCGGAGAAATTCTCAAGGATTTTGAAAGATCTGTTCAGCAGATTCACCGATTTGTCAAAGAGCATGGTTGTTGAGAAGGATCTTTCGGTGAGGTTTTTTGTGAGAAATCAGCTCGCTAGCACAGTCGACACGCTCAGCCGGGCTACACTGGACCAACTGTTGCTCTGCTACAAGATAGCGCTGTACAACACACTGCAACCAGAAGATCCCATACCGCTGGTCATGGACAATTTTCTGATAAGATTTGACGAGACTCGACTTGAAAAAGCCGTACAGATACTGAAAGAAGAATCCAAACACAGACAGATCATAATTTTCACCAGCGATCAAAAACTTTTGCAGATTGCCGGAGTTGAACCGGTCCTGACGCTCATCCTTTAAAGCACCATCAGTCTGTCTTTACCGGATTTTTTGGCTATTTCAAGGGCTTTCAACGCGTATTTTATGATACTTTCCCGGTCAGTTCCGTGGTCCGGGAAGATGCCGATGCCGGCACTTGCTGTGACATTGACGACCTCTTTTACACTTCTGATTTCATCGAGGATTCTGTTGGTAATTTCGATTGCTTTGGATTTTGAAACATTTCTCAGAATAATTGCGAATTCTTCACCACCGTAGCGTGCCGCCACATCTGATTTTCTGGTTTTGTTTCTGAGTATCTCTGCTATTTTTTCTATGATCCTGTCTCCAGTTTCATGACCATACAGGGAGTTTATTTTCGTCAGATCGTCTATGTCGATTATAGCCACCGCAAATAGTTGTCCTTTTTGACATTCTGCTTCAAGAACTCCAAGAAAAGCCGAGTGTGTCAAAAGCAGTGTGTGCTGATCATAAGGCTGTTTGACCACGATGCTCTGATAGGTCTGGGAACGCTCGAGCAACTTGTAAATCTGGTTTGCGATCAATTCCATTATTTGAACATCTTCAATAGAAGGTCGCTTCCCATCCAACGGCACGTCAACCGATATGTATCCCACAAGATCCTGATATGGGCTGTAAACAGGAACGATGAGCATATCTTCTGGCTGCCATGCATCTGGTTCTTTTAAAAGATCTGATTGGGAATTTAAAAAGACCGCCACATACTCAGCCGGTAGATCTAAGGCATTCTGTGGAATAAAATAAGAGTTGCTGATTTTGAATCGTTCCTGCATGAATTTTGAAATGAATTCTATCGGTGGGGGATTTGACCTGAGCCTTTCAAATTCTTCCTGACTCATTCCGTGATGTGCCGCTCTGATTATTTTGCCATTTTCTCTGTCCAGAATGTTTATCAGTACATATTTATAACCACTGATATGGCTCACGGCTTCAGCAACGGCTGAAAGACTCTGCTGAACAGTACTTTTTTGCGAAACCGTGTTTGTCAGCTCTATCAAATCGGCGAGTTTTTGTCTGAATTTTTTAAATTTTTCGTGTTCTAACTGGTACAGTTTCAGGGTTTTTTTATTGGAAAGGAGTTTTAAGTACATCAAAAAGCCAATAGGGTATACCATCATCACAGTAATTGGAGAGATTGTATGACTAAAATTCGCTGCGATTGCAGTTATCAATCCAAAGAAAGAAGCATATATAACTTCATCAACACTCAGAGATGGTTTATCGAAAAGATAACTCAAAAGCGCATGCAAGAAAACTGCCAGAAGGGCAAAAGACAAAAAGCGAATGTACGGATCAGCAAACATCCATGATATGCTCATGGAAATTGCGGTTGTCGCAAAAAAGATGAGTGCATCAGATATTCTGTTTTTGAAACTGATTCTTCCTATTCGAAATAGCACCCCAAGACTTACCACAAAGGGTGCGAATGTACTTTGCATGTAAAAAGCATACGGTAACGCTGTAAAAACAATCAGTATTGAACCAAGGTCACTCGATAAAAGAGAAGCGACAATCAGCGCATACAGAGTGAAGAGTATATCTATCAGGCTTGGTACAGCTGGTCTGTAATAAAATCCAACTATTAAACTCAGAGTTATCAGTAACGACCATTTCAACTTTCTCAAGTAAATCACCTTTTCATCTCTGTGGTGGAAAAATCAACTGGTAGATCAACCCATCTATTTTCAAGGGATGATTTGTAAATCCCCAAAATTATCTGTACAGCCTTTTGCGCTTCTTTTCCGTCTATATACGGTTTACGGTTTTGCACCACCGACTGGCAAAAATCTTTGTACAGTGCAACATGTCCACTTCCGTAAACGGTATCTGGGTCTGAGAGATTCATATACGGGTGGCTGTCTTCATTTGGAAACCTCCAGGTGAGAATGCGATTAACCGCAAGTCCTCCGATCTTCACCGTTCCTTTCTCACCGAAAATGGAAAGAACTTCTTCCAGATTTCTGTCATAGATGTTCGATGTGCCTTCGATTATTCCAACTGCACCCGATTCGAATTCCACTATTCCAATGCCCAGATCTTCCGATTCTATATACGGGTGGTTCATGTTTTTTATCAAACCAAGCACTCTTTTTGGTTTTCCACCAAGCATCCATTGGAGTAAATCAATACCATGGATACTCTGGTTCATCAAAACCCCGCCATCCTGTTCCCACGTACCACGCCACGGTGCCTGCTTGTAATAATCTTCATTTCTGTTCCATCTCACGCTGATTGTTCCGTAGAATATTCTGCCAAAGGCATTGCTTTGCAATTTTTTTCTCAGTTCCTGAACTGGTGGATTGAATCTGTTTTGAAAACACACACCGAGTTTGAGATTTTTCTTTTCTGCCAAGCTCACCATTTCGTCCATATGAGCTGTGCTCAGAGCCATTGGTTTTTCAACAAGCACGTGTTTGCCGTAATTCAAACAATCAATTGCTATCTGGTAATGCGTCCCACTTGGAGTTGCTATAGCCACAAAATCTATCTCATCCGTCCGCAGCATCTCTCTGTAATCTGTGTACACTTTGGGTCTGTAACCAAGAACTTTGTCTATCTGATTTGCCACTGTCTGGGCTTTTTGAACGACCAGATCGCATACCGCTGAGAGCTTTACAGTTTCTCGATTTTCAATCACGGCTTCGACGTGTTTTGGAGAAATTCTCCCGCAGCCAATCAGAGCCATTTTCAGTGCCAAGTGGTATCACCCCTTATGATTTTGTATATTCGCTCTGAAGTCTTTCCATCGCCGAATGGGTTTTCAAGCAAATTGATATTTTTTCCATTTGCTTTGCTCAATGCATCGTAAACGGATTCTTGCGATGTTCCAGCCAGTACGCCGAGCCCAGCCTCAATGAGTTCTGGTCTTTCTGTCGTTTGTCTTGTAACCACAACGAACTTTCCAAAAGACGGTGCTTCTTCCTGAACTCCTCCTGAATCTGTTACAACAAATCTTGCACCGTCCAGAAGCGACAGAAAGTGCAGGTAATCAACGGGTTCGATCAAAATGAAGTACTGGTTTCTACCGACCTCTTCTTCGACAATCCGCCTGACCTTTGGATTTTTGTGAACGGGGAAGACCACTCTGATACCGTTTTTTTGCACAAAATCGGCTGTTGCTCTGAGAATAGATCTCATTCTCTCTCCGATGTTTTCTCTGCGATGCAGTGTCATTAGAATGTAGCCGTCTGAATCGACGAGTTTTTTTCTCACAGATGCCATGTCTATTCTTTTTCTTATGAGCTGCAGTGCATCTATAACGGTATTACCAACGACAAAAATTCTGTTTTCTTCGATACCTTCTTTGAGAAGATTTTCTTTTGCTTTTTTAGTTGGTGCAAAAAGGTATTTACAGGATACATCGATCAATCGCCTGTTGAGCTCTTCGGGAAACGGGTCGTAAAGATCACCGCTTCTCAACCCGGCTTCGATGTGAGCAACTGGTATAGAAAGGTGAAATGCACACAGACAGGCGCTGAAAGCGGTGGTGGTATCTCCCTGAACAAAAACGATATCTGGCTTTTCCTTGATCAGAACCGGTTCAAGTCTTTCCATAACACGTGCAACTATCGCGTTCAAAGATTGATTCTGGGTCATTATGTTCAGATCGTACTCTGGTTTTATATCAAAAACACTTGTCATCATGTCCATCATTTCTCTGTGTTGTGCTGTTGCAACTGCAATTGTTTTTTCACCAAGGTTTTTGAAATAAAGATATACCGGAGCTACTTTTATCACTTCTGGTCTTGTGCCAAAGACAAAACAGGACTTCATTGGTCAACCTCCAGAGCCTTTGTACACCCTTTCGAATCGATGGCAACACGCATTAAAAGATCTTCAACTTCAACTTCCATGACCGATTCGTTTTTCAAATCTGCATACGCCAGGATCCTGAAAGATCTGCCAGTTACATCACAGGTTGGAACGAACATGGCTCTTGCATACCTTTTGAAATAAAAATTACTGATTTTTGAATCTTTTGACAGAACAGAAACTGCACCGAAGAGAAAAGCCTTTTCCAGAAGATCTTCGTATTCTCTGGCTTGAAGCAATTTTACAGAATCACCCTGAACAGAACCAAAGCAGATCAGCTCGCCATTTATGTACTCGGGTATGAGCCCTTCGGCTTTTTCGTATACCACGATCCTTTCAAAAGCAGGTCTGCTCAATACGATGATCCGTCCGGTGTATTTGACCAGATCTGATGCTTTCAATCTCCTGACTACGTTCACAGAAAGCGGGTATCGTATCACCAGCATCTGTATAGCTCCTTTCAACCAGTCACAAAAATCGTGAGTTTGTCGATGAAATTGACAAACGGACTCATCACAAGCGGCATGATCCACAGAACGACCAGAGCCAGCAAAAACAGTGTGCCGTAAACTTCGTATTTCAGATACCACTCTGTGTAATTTTCTGGAAGAAGCGCACCCAGTACCCTTGATCCATCAAGTGGTGGTATTGGAAATAATGAAAAAAGTGCGTATGTCAGACTGAATTTTGCGGCTTTGAAGAGTGTCTCAAAGACATAACTTTCTTTGCTCTGCACTGCTCGGGCAAAAAGCCCGTACACGAAAAAACACAGTATGCCGACAATTGGTCCAACAAGAGAAACCAGTAAAAAGGTCTTCTTTTTCCCTTTCAGATTCCATGGTCTTATTGGTACAGGACGCGACCAGCCAAAATCCAGAAAGATGAATGTTACAGTGCCTATCGGATCAAGATGGACAAATGGATTGAGTGAAACACGCCCCACTTTTACTGGGGTCTGGTCTCCAAAAAAAACGGCAACCCGCGCCTTTGAGTATTCACGCGGTACGACCGCCAAAACAACGGCAATAAAGCCTGTTATTGCAGTTTCCACAACATGTCTGAGGTACTCAATCACTGCCAAATCAGAACACCTCAAGCCAATTTTAGCATACTCTGCAAAAAGTCTCCATGTTGTATGATCAACTCAAAAATATTGATTGACGAAACTTTTTATTTTCATCGTATATTTTTATGGGGGTGAAGCGGTGAAAACAGTCGAGGTTAATGATCTAAGGAAAAGCTACAAAAACTTTGAAGCCCTAAAGGGAATCACCTTTGAGATTGAAGAAGGTGAGATATTTGGTCTCATTGGACCAAACGGAGCCGGCAAAACTACCACTTTGAGAATTATCTGTACTTTATTGAAACCAGATGCGGGAACTGTGAAGGTTTTTGGACATGATCTTTTAAGTGAACCTGATGAAATCAGAAAGGTCATAAGTTATCTGCCGGAAGATGCCGGTGCTTACAAAGAACTCACAGGTATAGAATATCTAAGGTTCATCGCCAGGTTTTTTTCAAGAGATGAAAAGCACTTTCAGCAGATGGTGGAAAGGGGAATGCAAATAGCAAATCTGTCTGACCGCTTGAATGCAAAAGTAAGCACGTACAGTAAAGGTATGATAAGAAGACTTTTAATAGCAAGAGCTCTAATGGTTAATCCAAAACTGGCAGTTCTCGATGAACCGACATCCGGACTGGATGTTTTGAATGCCCGTGAAGTGAGAAATACCATCAAAGAGTTTGTTAACAGCGGTGTAACAGTACTGCTTTCGTCGCACAATATGCTTGAAGTTGAGTTTTTGTGTGATCGAATGGCTCTGATAAACAAAGGATTGATCGTTAAAACCGGCACACCCAGCAGTTTGAAAGAAGAATTCAACGCATCGAATATCGAGGAGGTTTTCACAGAGGTGATACGATGTTCTGGAACCTGTTGAAAAAAGAACTGAAAGAAGTTCTGACCGTTTCCAGCATAGTCACCATAGTGGTTATTTCTTTTGTTTACGCATTTATCGGTAGATCGGTGGGAAATATCGAGAAAGAAGCATCAAAGAAACCATCAATAGTCGTTGTCAATCTCGACGAAGGTGAATTTGGAAAGACAGTCGAACAGAGTATTGTGAGCTTCGCACATGTCCTGTACAGCGGCAGCAGCTTTCAAGAAGGTCTTGAAAAGCTGAAAAAACAAAGTGGAACAGCACTCATTCTCATAGACAGGGATTTTACTGCACATCTTAAATCCGAAGAAAAAGCCAGAATAAATGTATTCTGGTTGTTGAAAGGCCTTGGTATAGCCGACACGATTTCGTCGAGCGTTTTTGAAGGATTTTATAAAAGTATCGAAGACCAAATCAGAAGAGCCATCATGGCTCAGCACGGTATCAAGAATCCGCAGTTTGTAATCGATCCAGTTGAAAAGACAGACACGACTATTTTTGGACAGATGACATTTGAAAAGATGTCGCCGTCGGAATTTTTGAATCTGACAAGTTCTCAAACGACTATGACATCGGTGGTTATAATGATGCTGATAATAATGGCAGGTAGTACCGTCATCTCGTCAATGGGTCTGGAGAAAGAAAACAAGACTCTGGAGACACTCATGACGATGCCTGTGAAAAGAAGTTATATTGTTTTTTCGAAAATTCTTGCTGCAACAATAGCAGGTTCTATCACGGCTGGCATATACATGATTGGTTTCAATTTTTACATGAAATCATTTACCTTTTCCTCAACAGCTTCTTTAGGACTTAGTCTTGATATGTCAGATTATCTGATGATAGGAATTTCGCTCTTCACTGCCCTGCTCTGTGGTATCGGCATGGCGATGTTGCTTGGAGTTATATCAAAAGATTTCAAAAGCGCTCAGATGATGACCTTTCCAATCACGGCTCTTGCTGTTTTCAGCATGCTCATAACTATGTTCAAAGATTTCTCTTCGCTATCCGTTCCGCTCAAGGTAGTTGTCTTTGCCATACCTTTCACGCATCCCATGATTTCTATAAGAAACTTGCTTTTTGGCAAAGATCTTCTCGTAATATACGGGTGTATTTATAATGGCATACTCGCGTTCGTACTGGTGAGTTTGATTACAAAGATCTTCAATAGCGACCGTCTCATAACTGGCTTGTCTTTGAAAAAGAAAGGAAAATCAACTGTACAGGAATAAAACAAAAGCCCCGAGAAAATAAGCCGGGGCTTTTCAAAAGATCATTATTGGGATTTTAAGGGGCTGGTGAATATGAGTGAGGAATTACTTGGATTGATAGAGGATTTCAAAAAAGATGACAGACTTTCCTTTTTTGATGAAGCGCGTACCAAACAGGCTCTGGTTTTAAGGGTTTTGAAAGCCTTGGGCTGGGATCCATTCAACATAGATGAGGTTTGTCCAGAATACTCTGTTGGTGGTAAAAGGGTGGATTATGTTCTTAGACATGGCGGTATAAACAAAGCCTTTATTGAGGTGAAAAAAGTCAGTGAGAATTTGGAAAGACATCAGGAACAGCTTCTGAATTATTCTTTTCGGGAAGGAGTAAAACTTGCAATTTTAACAAATGGAATTAGTTGGTGGTTTTATTTGCCCTTGCGTGAAGGAAGCTGGGAGCAGAGAAAGTTTTATGCTATTGATATATACGATCAAAAAAGTGAAGAAATTGCCAAGAAATTTGAAGAGTTTTTATCAAAAGAGAATGTTGTTTCTGATAGGACAATAGAAAATGCCGAGAATCTTTATAAGAACAGACAGAAACAGTATTTTATAAAAGAAACTCTTCCAAACAGGCAATTACCACATACTGTGCAGTTTTCGAAAGACCATGAACTTAATGAGCGTCAAAAAAGATATTTTGAATTCTGGTCTAAGCTTTTGGAAGAATTCAAAAAAGTAAAACCGTATGTCAAAAAACAAGATGCCCCAGAAAAATCTTGGTTTTCACTACCAACCGGTCACAGTGGTATTCACTTCGAATGGTATTTCAAAGAAAAACCTATCAAAGGGTTTACAAAAGGATTTTATGTTGCATTGCACTTTGAACTTAAAAGGTATGAGGATAATGAAAAGCTGATCGAGTACTTTTTATCCAAAAAAGAGGAAATTGAGAAAAAGCTCATGGAAGATGGGCTGGTATTTATGAAGAAGTGGGGTAGAGAGTGGGCACAAATTTATATAAAGAGGGATAGTAATAACCTTGATGAAGAAAACATAAATTGGGGAAAAGAAAAAATGGTGAAATTCTATGATGTGTTCAAACCGCTTTTAGATGAATTTTTCAAAAAAAGATGATCATTATTGTATGCTATTTTGTTCAATTCAGCACAACATCCACTTTTTTAAAGTCCAAAAGAAATTTTCATCCTCTATAAAATGAATAGATGAAGCAAAAGCCTTGACTATGTGAATGGTAGCTCGCTCCTGAGAGATTAGACCTATGCCATAATACGATTCATGGTTTTTCCAGGATCCTGGTAGGCGCCTTCCATAATATATTATACGAAAATGGATTATCCAAAAAATAACCAAAAGCCTCTTGTAAAAAGCTGTTTGATCAAAAAACCAAAATGAACTCTTTCTAAAAGCCAGAGACAGAACTTAGTTGAAACTGAGATCTAAATCACTGAATTGAAAAATCACTTTCTTATTATGATTAAATCACAGAAACTCGAATGAAAAACTATCCGGTTTTGCACTTACTGTTTCAGATGATAAAAAGTATTTGCTGCAAAAATACTCGGTGAAACAGGTTTGTTAAATAAAATTACACCATTGAAAACAGCGTCAACCGCTGCGGCAAAATTTGGTAGTATATACAGGTTAGCGCTGTTTGAACAGGGTGCAAGCGAAAGTTCCAAAGCCAAATTGCTCGGTATTTCTGCAAACGCCACCATACGAAAGTGCACGAACCTCGTTTTGAGTGCGCAAATTTACAGATCGAACAACCCCAATATGTAAGACCTACGTATAACGCTATACCATCGTATACGCCACGCAAGAACGTTTGCTTTCATCATATCCAAGTTGTTGTGACTGCTGGAATTTCTTGCGTTGACGATCAAGATGATTTTTTTCACAGTTGTTCTGGTATTAAGAAAGTAAGCGCGGGGGGTGATGTAAAATTTTCAAGTAAAGTAATCCAGAAGTGTTGTTAAGCCGCGGCAATATTCATAAAAAAGTTTTTTGGATAGTATGCCGCAAAAAATACAGCACGTCCTATGACAAAAACAGGTATAGGCACAGGTTAATCAAAAGGAGTGATTAGGTGGCTGGGTTGTCATGTATACCAAAAGCATTTGAGGCATTACCGGATGCGTTGAAGCGAACACTTACGGAAATACTCAAATTGAACGGTGCAACGTACAAAGTGAATGCCGCAGATTTCAAGATTCTTGCAGCAGATCATGCATACGCGACCATTTCAAGTGTGCGCCAAGACGATGAAAGTAAAGGTCTTGAGATGTTCTTGACTATTACATTCGTAAATTCAAAAAAGGACAGCTGCGTTAAAGTGCTTACAAATGCAGTGCTTAAAGACGGTAAGGTACATTACTATTTGCCTGTTAGTCCGACGGATATAAACGACACGCTTGCGAGGATTGTCGAGAACGTTACAGTGATTATGTACGATGAAAATGTTAAGAGAGATGCTATTTTGGAAGGAGGAAATAACATGGTTACTTCTTTCTTTAAGGCAATGACAGATTACAGCAATGCGATACAGGAGGCAATAGCCAAATTTGAAACATCACTTCAAGAGCTTGGTACTATTGCAGAAAATTCAAATGACGAAGAAATACTTCAGCAGCTTGAGACTCTCAAGAAAGATGCAAGTGAAGGCTTCAGCACACTGTTTGATCTAATAGGCAAATTGGCAGAAGTGTACGCGAAGTTGAGCAAGAAAATGATGTCAGGCAGCCAATAATGACATGGCTGTGTTAGACGCGGTGGTGTGTATGCACCATCGCTTTTTCATATATGGTCTGTGTGAGCTACCAGTTACTTTAGCCCGCGGCATAAATTACAACTGACACGGTGACTGCTTTTGAAAAGACAGATGGGATAACAGCATGTGTGAAGTTTAATTTTTGGTATAATTTTCTAAAAAAGGGGGACATCAATGGGTCTTTTATATCTTTTGAAGTATCACTTTGTGTCTATAGTAATAGCATGTGCCTTGTTTTTGCTGTTGTTTTTCACTTTTTCTTATACCAGGAACATAGAAGGTATAATCATAACTTCCTGGATAGAAGACAAATCGTCCACACCGGTAACTGGACCGTTTTTTGAAAAGTTTTCAAAAGATCCTTTTACCGTGTTTCTGTCCACTGAAATCGAGAATTCGGAAATGCTCTTTAATGGAAGTAGAAAATATCTTTACATTCCCCAACTTTATCATTCTTATATTGCCGTGTACGTGGATGGAATTAAGATCGGCAGCAACGGTTTTTCAGAGAAAAGATCGGGATATTTCTGGAATCAACCTCTTCTTTTTGAACTTCCTGATAATTTTAAAAAGATCACTCTGGAAATATCTGGGCTGTACAGAGTAGGTACCGACTCGGGAATTTATATCATTCCGTCTTCTGAATTGGTCAAGTATAGAATACTCTCTTTTTTAACAGAAAAAGCCATTCTGATGAACATCGGCATGGCATTTTCAATCGGTATTGTTCTGATTATTATATCGCTCGCTCTTTCAACAACTGACAAAAAGATCTACTTTTATCTGGGGATGGCTTCCATTCTTGGTTCTATATGGCTTTTTGATCTAATAGGCTTATCACATGTGGGTAGAGTTTTTCTTCTTCAATATCGCAAGCTCACCGTGAGTTCCGCTTATTTTGCACTGTCATTTCTTGTTCTTGGTTTTTCACATAATTATCCCAGTAAAAAAAAGATCTTTGACAGGATCTTTCTTTTCATAAATCTGATAGCAGGATTTTCCTTCTGGATAGCACCGAATCTTGTTGCACTGGAATCATTCATAAGCAGTATTTCAATAGTTCTTCTTTTGGATGTTTTTTACCTGATTTCGAAGTTCGTTCTGATTCAGTCAAAAGTTCTTTTAAGTACCGTGCTGTTTTTCATCATGTGTGTCATGAGTGATGCACTTGTCATAGCGCTCGGTATAAAAGGAGCAAAGTTGATTTCAAGCTATGGAATTGCAGCCATGTTTTTAGGCTTTGTGTACTACCTTGTCAATAATTACAAAGAAATGCTCGTTAGACTCACTGTTACACATGCAAAAAGTTTGATTGATTCTCTCACGGGTGCTTATAATCGAGGAATTTTTGCAGAATTCAATGTCGATGAAAAAGATGTGCTTGTGTATCTGGATGTTAATCGTTTTAAAGAGATTAACGACACTTATGGTCATGAAGTGGGTGATATGATACTAAAACAGCTCGTTCAGACTATTAAAAATCACACAAGACAATCAGATGCCGTTGTGAGAATGGGTGGAGATGAGTTCTTATTGATATTGAAAGGATGCAGCGTTGAGAAAGCAAGTGAAATTGCTCAAAAGATTCTCTCTGATTTTCAAAAAATTCATCCTTGCAGACCCACTTTTTCTTATGGAATATCGACTTTCGAGAACACTCTGAATCAGACTCTGAAAAAAGTAGACGATCTCATGTACGGGGTCAACTACCCCCCATCTATAGAGGTGGTGGCTTGGTATAAGCCATAGTTGACTAGCCTCAGCCAGGGGAGTAACTCCCATCGGGCTACGTTAGGCAGGTTATGACACCTTGGGGTACTGCTCAAGCTCCAAGCTCTGTCGTACAGGCTTAAACAGTCCTGAGGGGTAGGGACAGTAGCCTGTGCATAACAAGCC
>NZ_JAVRKW010000009.1:0-66079 GCF_031962025.1 Pseudothermotoga sp. | reverse complement strand
CTGGTAGGGTTTACAATTAAGCTGATTTAATCAACGGCAAAAGTGAAAAGATCAATAAATAAGGTGAGCCATTGTGGCTCACCTTTGTTTATAATCCAAGTTTTACTATCCAAAAATCAGACTGACCGTGATTTTCTCTCACATCACCATCGTTTGATCTGGTGTATCCAGCAACTATGTATCCATCAGTTGTCTGTTGAATTGAATATGCTAAATCATCATTAGATCCACCAAGTGCCTTTTGCCAGATGATTTTGGGTCCTTCTGATGCCTCACAGTAGTTTGAAATGAAAATTACAAGTAGAAAACTTAGGACGAACATCACCCAGGATTTTTTCACAGCACTCCCCCCCTGTTTTAAGGTTTGAGGTCCTGTTGTGCTACATTGTATCATAAAACTCAAGACCAAATACGAAACTGATTTAACCAAGCGGCTGAAGCTTTCTCACCAACGCGGTAATAGTAGAAAGGCACCTGTCTCGTGCAAGACGATTGATCTTGTGTACGACAACAACATCAAAGAGTCCCTTGCGTGCATCAAAGAGCATCTGCTGAAAAGCGGGTCGATCTTCTTTTGCGGCAGATTCGGCTTTATCAACCTATTCTTTTTCTGGCAATATTCTCTGATGTCATCAAGCTGTTTTTTCAATAGATGTATCAAGTTGCTTGTCTGTTGAAAATCGTGCATACGCCGCAGCACGTTTCATAGTAAAACCTCAACTATTGCAAAATAGCTTGCAGAACAACATCTTTTGTAAGCATACCTTTTGTTATTCTCCACGTGACGGTATTAGCTTCAATATCAACCGAATTGGCAATTTTAACCGGTCTCGGGAATGTTACCTTCAAAGTTAAGACTACAGTGTCTTTGTCATAAACATCATAGTATAACTGCGGAATAGTTAGTTTAAACATATTGTTGTCAAAGTAAACATTAAGCTTTGTTTTTTGTCTGAGCTCTTCAATTGAAATTTTGGTAATTGGTGTAATGGTGTATGTGCTATCTTGGAAATCAGTATCAATGCTCGGCCAAAAGGGCACGAGACCAAGGGAACCTAAATTCAAAATCAGTGATGCTTCTTCTTCATACATTGAATCTGGTGTCACATAAAGTGTTGAGGATAAGTCTCCATTGTCATCTATTTGCCATTCAACAGTCATATCGACACAACCTGCAAGAACTAGCAAAGATACTGGTATAAAAAACAACAGCACTTTCCTCATTTTACTATTTTGCATATCAATACCCCCTTAATATTTTCTATGCAAGCCAACAACTTTTCCAACTATTCTTACATGAATTGGTTTTTGCAAAACTATAGGGGCATAACTTGAGTTAATACTTTGCAGTACCACAACATCATTATATTTTCTGAAGATCTTAACAAAAGCACATGGAGTAGGTGAATGAGGTTCTTCGAGAATAACAACTACCTTGTCTCCATTATTTATCTGAATATCTGGATCTACAATTACGAAATCTTCATCATGTATTTCGGGCTCCATTGAGTCACTATGTACGCGAATTCCAAATTTTCCATTCAAATGTTTTGGAATAGGAATGAAATCAATTATCTCATTGTTGTCTGGGTAGTTTCCTATATTTCCAGCACAAATACTATTGTATAAAGGAATATAAAGAACCTCGGATATTTTATTGCTTACTGATTTAGTTGGCGAATCGGTAATACCAAGAAGAAAATCAACTGTAACATCAAAAATCTTTGCCAATTCCTGGAGAGTTTGCATGGGCGGTTGTGCCCTGCCTGTCTCATATGCGGAAATTGTCTTTTGAGAGACATTAATCAATTTTGCCAATTCCTTTTGTTTTAATCCTTTTTGCTCTCGAAGCTCTTTCAATCTGTGAGCAAATAAATTCATTTTATCACCAATGAGATTATCCATGGTCCTTGAGAGAAAATTCCAACCTCCCTTTTGTTCTATTTCAACGGGTATCTTTTTATAACACCAACAACTTTTGCACAATACTTTATCTCTACTTCTGGAGTTATTGCGAAAGGAGAATATTTTGGGTTTAAACTCGACAAAATTACAATATCATTCTGCTGTTTGAATATTTTTACCACAGCTCCGTCGCTTCCGTTGCCATCTTCAAATATAACAACAACCCTATCGCCTGATTTGATTTCCAAGTCTGGGTTGATGATTACAATATCACCATCGTTTATTTCTGGCGACGTTGAATCACCATGCACAATAATCGCAGCTTTCCCCCCAAGATTCATCGGCACATCCAACCACTCTAATACCACGGCGTCTTTTGGAAAGTTAGGAACATTGCCCACGTGAGCACCATCATAAACAGGAATGTGATTGACAAGCGGAATAAAATCAACGGATTGAGATCCAAGGATTGTATCGGGATTGACGTTGAAGATCTCACATATTTTCTTTATTTTGGGTATTGAAGGCATGATTTTGCCTGTTTCATACGCTGATATTGTTGCGAGTTCAACCCCCAGCATTTCTGCCAATTGTTTTTGAGTAATTTTGGCTTTGAGCCTGAGTTTTCTTAACTTCTTCCCAAACTCCCCGTTCACAATTAACATCTTACACCACCCCTCCACAAGAAAAATATTAGATTTTTAATAGAACTATTTCTTGACAGCAACTCAATTTATAATTTACTAAACTTACAACTAAACTAAACACGACACCTAACTAAACTTCAAATACAAAAGAATCATGCACATCTTTTGCTTTTTATAAAGAATATCACACAAAAAGATGAGTGAAACAAAAAGGAGGAAGAAAATTATGGATTACCGGAAACTGGATTCAAACAATAAAGCCCGCTCTTGTCAGCGGGCTTTATTTACGGTAGCGCTCAGGTTTTCATGAATAACCTAAAAACTAATGACATAACTGGTAGCGGGGGCAGGATTTGAACCTGCGACCTTTGGGTTATGAGCCCAACGAGCTGCCAGACTGCTCCACCCCGCAACGCATATATCTTCAAAAGATCATTTTTTTGCTCACCTGGTGCCGGGGATCGGACTCGAACCGACACGGAGGCTCCCTCCAGCGGATTTTAAGTCCGCAGCGTCTGCCTATTCCGCCACCCCGGCGACCAAGAATCAGTTTACCACTAACAGTGCTTGTTGTCAAGTTTTGTGCTCATCATCATTTTTAGCTACATCTTGACCAGCCGCACACTTTGCAACTTGTACACCCTTCTTGCATTATCAGAGAGTTTTTTGATAGACAGGATGGGCAGTATGTGTTTCCGTCGATGTCGACGTAATAGCCCTGTTTCCATTCAAGACCGTTAGCTATGACGAATTTCTCAACTTCTTCTGGAGTTTTTGCAGTTCCATCTATTCTGAGCAGTTCATCCTGTAAAACTTCCTTTTGATTCCATAATTCGTAGAAATCTTCTATAGCTTTTTTGATCTCATATCCCACGTTTTTCACATAATCACCCTTGACTTTTATGAGTTGTTCTATTATCTCGTCGACTGACACACCGGCTCGCAGGGCTGTCGAAGAGAGTCTGCCTATTGCTTCAGCCGTCTCGGTACCGTTGGAAAGGAATATCTCTATTGCTTCTCCTGTGTCGTCAAAAGAAACTGTGATGTAGGTCGTACCTGAAGATGTTTTGTATTTTCTTGTCACACTGCGAAGGGTTTCTTTTCTTGGCTTTGCTCTGAGCCTGTGCTTCTCGTCGAGGATGAAAAATTTGATCTTCGGTGCATCTTTTGTCTTTGCAGATTTTGTCGAGGTCAATACCTGTGTTTGCAGTGAGCCGTCACGGTAGATTGTGAGACCTCTGATTTTGTGTTTCAGAGCCTGCACATAAATTTCCAGCACGTCATCTACCGTCGCGCTGTTGGGCATATTTATGGTTTTTGAAATGTTGTTATCGACATAGCACTGGAATGCTTCCTGCATCAAAAGATGATCTATTGGTTTTATGTCGTGTGATACGACGAAAACTCTTTTGAGTTTTTCATCTACTTCCAGGTGTTTCATCGTGCCGTCTTCGATCAGTTTATCTTTTATTTTTTCAAGTAACTCGGCTGGGATCTTCTTTTTGAGAATCTCGTTGATGTAAAACAGCGGTTCTCTTTCATTGCTGTTCTGTTTGTTAACATATCGCACATAAGCCAGCAGAAAGTTCGGCTCAAGTCCAGATGAGGTATCGGCGATGTTTGAGATAGAACCGGTTGGTGCGATGGCAAGTACAGCCACATTTCTTTTGTACTTTTTTGCCTGTGTATTGAAATGCTCGTTAATCAGCTCATCATAGTCGCTTTCATCCATAGAGAATGGAATAAAGCCGTCTTTGTACCTGCTTTTTTCAAATAGCGGGAAATTACCTTTCTGTTCACCCAGTTTTGAAGATTCTTCGTGCGCATTTATTGACATAAAAGCCATTATATTCTTCGCCAGTTTTCTTGCCTGCTCTGAATCGTACGGTATCTCCATTTTGTAAAGAAGATCTGCAAAACCCATGATTCCAAGACCGAGTCTTCTTGAATCTTTAACGGCTTTGGTGATTTTGTCTATGGGGAATACGTTGACATCTATTACGTTGTCCAAGAATCTAACAGAAATTCTCACAACTTCGCTCAGCGCATCCCAATCGAATTTTCCAGAATCATCACAGAATTTTGCCAGATCTATTGAACCAAGGTTGCAGGCTTCGTACGCACCAAGTCCTATTTCACCGCATGGATTGGTAGAGATGATCTCTCTTTCAGGATACAGTGCATAGTATCTGTTCATTTCTCCAAGAAAGACCATACCCGGATCGCCTGTTTCCCATGCATTTTGTGCCATTTTTTGCAGGATCTCTCTTACCTTTACTTCTTTTTGAGTGTGCCATTTTGGATGGCTCAGTTTTATGGTTGAATCGTTTTCGTAAGCTCTCAACAACTCCTCTCGCCTCATGGGTATTCCAACGGATATGTTAAAGAACCTCAAAACTTTTTCACCATCGTTTCCTTTTTTGGCATGGATAAAATCCATTATGTCAGGATGGTCGATGTTCAGTATTCCCATCAAGGCTCCACGCCTTCTGTAACCCTGCTCTACTACAGATACCGCCGAGTTAAAGACGTGCATGAAACTTATAGGTCCAGATGCTTTGCCGTGTGTGCCTGCGACAAAGCTTCCGTTTGGTCTGAGAGCGCTGAAATTACTGCCTATTCCCCCACCGGCTTTGGTTATCAGTGCGTATTCTTTCACAGCCGTGAAGATGCCTTCGATGCTGTCTTCAACTGGTACGACAAAACATGCAGAAAGCATGTGCAGGTGGTTTCTCGAGTTCAATATTTTTTCATAATCTTCAAGGGTCATCTGTTCGATGGGTTTGTACAAAAGATTGTAATCCACTCCCATCCCGGCATTGAAAAGTGTAGGGCTATTTGGGATGAAGATCCTGCTTGATAGTAGATCGAAGAATTTCTCTTCCAGTTCTTTCACAAATTCGAGTTTGTTGTTTCCCAGCTTTGGATTGTTGATCAATTCCGCTGCTGCCACTACTCTTGAGACACGGCGCGCAACATCGTCCCACGAGTTTTCCAAAAACTGTCCTTCGGGTGTCTTGATGAAGTACCTTTCTTTGAGTATCTTCATCGCGTTTTCTGATGGAGCAACTTTTCTGTACTTTTCAATAAGATCTGAATACATAAAACTAAAACCCCCTTTCGGGGGTAATTATACTATAGATTGTATTTTAATTCAAGATAGCACTATATATTGTATCCCTGTGAAACAATAGAATGGGCAAGCGTTTTGAAGAAAACGGTTATGTCCACATACTCCACGGGTATGTTACAGTTCAAAGTCACGGGCGCAAAACATATTATACCCTTGATCCCGGTTTTTTCCAACTTTTCTGCGACAGATTGAGCAGCGTCAGCCGGAGTGGCTATAACCGCAATCTCCGCTTGATTTTGAGATACGAACTGCTCCAGTGAATTCACATCAAATACCACCAGTTCCTGACTTATCTGTTTTCCAATCTTTCTTTTGTCTGAGTCAAAAACCCCTATGATCTTGAAGTTGTGTTTTTCTATTTGCTTGAACCTTGCTATGGCTTTACCTATGTTCCCCGCACCGATTATGATGACCTTCCATTCTTTGTTGATTCCCAATATCTTCTGGATTTCTTTCAGCAATTTTGAAATGTCATACCCAATGCCGCGCCGTCCAAAACTTCCAAAATAGGAAAGATCCTTTCTCACTTGAGAGTCCTTAACATGTACCAGCTGAGCAAGCGCTTTGGATGAAATGTAGTTTTCACCCCGATTTTCTAATCTCTCAAGGCACCTGTAATAGATTGCCAATCTTCTGACAGTGGGTTTTGGTACCCTGTTCACATAAAAACCCCCTTAGTTCATTCTTTCACGAATCTATTTTATCATGATATTTGTCAGAACATAATCGATATTTTCAATAAAAACAACCAGTGGTTCAATCGCTGAAATGTAAAAGGACATTTGGTGGAGATGGTTCAGATTTTTACATTTTAAAACTCGATGGAAATTGAGCCTGATATTCGCCGTTTATTTTCAAAATTACTTTCAAGGAACTGTTTTTTGCCGTTTCAAAGGCTTTCTGGTAATCTGAAAGATCAAAAACAGCCTGGATCAAATCTCGAACTTCCAGACCCTGCTCCAGTGCAGAGATCGCTGCTGGAAATGGACCGCATCTTGAACCGATTATTTTTATCTCGTTGACGGCTATCAGGCTCAGATCAAGGTCTATTCGACCGGCCATTGTCGTTTTTAAAAAAACTGTACCTTCCGGCTTGACGATGAAAAGAGCTTGTTCTATACCAGATCTTCTTCCTGTGGCGTCGATGACCACATCGAAGTACCTGTCGTATTTTTGAAAGTTGTGTGAGAATTCCGTGGATGTCCAGTTGCGAGCCAAAGATAATTTTTCTTCGTGCTTTCCAAAAAGTAGGTGGTCTATTTTTGAAAAAGCCAGGGCTTTTGAGATGAGCAGTCCGAGTTTTCCATCGCCGAGTACTGCTACTTTCTGTGAGCTTATTTCGATTTGTTCGAGGATTCTGAATGCTGCGGCAAGCGGCTCGACAAATACCGCTCTTTCATTCTCTATTTTTTCAGGTACCACATGAAGGTTCTTAACTGGTAAAAGCACATATTCGGCAAAGACGCCGTTGTAATTTTTTATTCCAAGCACTCTCATATTTCTGCAGTGTCTGTGCAGACCTTCAAGGCACAGATCACACTGTTCACATGGAATATTTATCTCTCCAACAACTCTTTTGCCAGCAAGGTTTTCAGGACCTTCTTCCACAATTCCAACAAATTCATGACCCAGGACACCTGTGAAATCCATATAACCTTTGAGCACTTCAAGATCGGTGTTGCATATACCGGCAAGAAGAACTTTCACAAGCGCATAGTTTGTTTTCACGCCGGGTTGGTCGATATTCAAAAGTTCAAGATCTTTACCGTTATAAACAAGCGCTTTCATTTAATATCACTAAGACTTTTTATCTTACTGAAGGCTCCTTTGATTGATTTTGCCGCATTTTGAGATATCCTTACGGCTTTTTGCAGGGTTTGAATTTTATCTGTGCCGAAAAGTATTTGAGAGATCAGTACGACATCGAAAACATCACCGGCTCCTATTTTGTAAGGATAATCTATTCCATCTGCACTTACAAAAATTTCTCCCCACCGTGCGCCTTTTGGACCGAGTTTTATCACATCGCACTCTATTTTTTCGGATTCTTTTAGATTGCCAATCACGATCAGATTGTCTGCCATTTTCTTTATGTCTTTTGTGAGGTTTGCGAGTGGTCCTATGTCTAAGAAAATCCTTTTTCCTTTTGAAAGATCGATGGATTTGTAGACGCTTTCAGGTGGCACTTCGGTGTTGATCACCAGGCAATCGAAGGCTTTTAGCTGATCTTCATCTATCTGGACTGGCAGTTTATTCACTCCTCTGTTAACCGCTATGGGTTTTTCATTGAAAGCGATGTGAAATCCTGTTGCTCCTGCTGTTTTTTTGATGTGCTGTGTATCAAAACCAAGGTTCTCAAGTTCTGATATTATTAAGCTGGCTCTGTAATCGTCCCCGATGTTGGAAAAGAGTGATACATCAAAGCCCATCATCTTCAGACCAAAAGCGATATTCAAGCCAGAGCCTCCGCACATCTCCAGTATCTCTGCGCTGTGAGGCTGATCACCGTAGATGTAAATATCCCAGAATATTCCACCAATAACGGCTATTTTTATGAAGATCACCCATGAAAAAGTATAATAGAAATGAGGTGAGAAAGTGAAGGTCAGGTTTGGAAATATCGTGGACGCAATGGTAGGTGTAAAAGAGTTGCATGTGCAGGCGAATAATTTGAAAGAGATCTTTGAATCTATTTCAAAGATGTTGAAAAAACGCGTCGAACTTGTCATCGACCAGCAAGAAGAGAGTGTCTATTTGTTGACTGAAAAGGACGGAAAAATTGTCAAAAACTGGGTTGTTGTACTGTGCGATGGTGTGAACATACTTGACTGCGATACCAATTTTCTCAAGAGCTTGGAAATGACCATCTTTGTGCCTGTAAGTGGTGGATGAAATGTTTGAAAGACACAGTCAGTTACTTGGTGAGTGCATGAACAATCTCTTTTCTGCAAAGGTTCTTGTTGCTGGCGCTGGCGGGCTTGGCTGTACTGTTCTGTCGTTGCTTGTCAGAACTGGTGTTGGCACCATTTATCTGGTTGATCACGGCATCGTCGATGAGCCAGATTTGAACAGACAGATTCTGTACGATTCTCAGAGTCTGGGAAAACAAAAGGTACGGGTAGCTCAAGAAGTGCTCAGCAGAATAAACCCTTCGTGCAATTTGATTCCGATTGAAAAATCCATAGACGACGATTTTATTCTTCCACAGGTTGATGTTGTGGTTGATTGTCTTGACAATTTCAGGTCCAAATTGATACTGGACAGATTGTGTCAGAAAAGTTCAGTGCCACTTGTCCATGCGGGTGTTCAGGATTTTGTTGGTCAGGTTACGACCATTTTTTACGGTAAGACACCGACTCTCAAGGATTTACTCCGTGGAAATCAGGATCGGAAGGTTTCACAGGTTTTTCCGCCTCTGGTGGTTCTGGTAGGTTCGATGCAGGCGGCTGAGGTGATCAGATTAATTTGCAACAAAAAAGAGACACTGATTGGCAAAATTTTGATGATTGATCTTTTGAACAATCGTTTTGAATTTGTGAAGGTAATATAGTCTTGGTGGTGTTAAGATGAAGAGAATTCTGGTGACAATTTATTTTCTTGTGGCGGCTGTTTTGTATATCATTGTTTATGGAACTGTTGTTCTTTTCATTGGATTGATCATTCGGCTCTTTTTTGGAAAATCCAAGGCAAGAAATTTCGTCGATGGACAAATCAAGATTTTTGGCAGGAACGCTTTCAGATGGATGTTTTCACCGACGACCGTGTTTGGCGAAGAGAATGTCTGCAAAAATTGTCTTGTCGTGGCAAATCACCAGAGTTTGATGGACATACCTTTGATACTCGGTTATGTAGGTCCAATGCCCATGGTTGCCAAAAAAGAGCTCTCGAAGGTACCGGGTATCAACTGGTTTGTCAGGTACATGGGAGGATTTTTCTTGGATCGGGATAATCCGGCTGAGGGAGCGCGGGTGATCAAGAAGATGGTCAAAACATTGTCATCCGGGAGCTCTTTGCTTGTTTTTCCTGAAGGCACTCGATCTGTTGATGGAACCGTTGGAAAGTTCAAAACCGCTGTTTTCAAGATAGCAAAAAAACTCAATGTCAAGGTGTTACCTGTCTCAATTTGGGGTACAATATTTCTGGTGCCAAAGCGTAGCCTCTTTTTAAACCCCGGTCCTGTATCGATGATAATCCATCCGCCGATTGATCCAAAAGATTTCTCCAATGAAGAAGAACTGGCTCAGAGAGTAGAACAAATCGTGCGGCTTGGGGTTGAGAGGCTTAAAACTGCTGGAGGTGATCTGAAATGAGAAGAGCCTGGATCAAAGCACTGGTTCTGGACAAAGTGCACAATTCTCCTGTTGTAATACTGGGAGTAGAAGGAACTAACAAGGTGGTTCCCATCTGGATAGGAGCCTGTGAAGCAAACGCGCTTGCAATAAGCCTTGAAGGTCTTGATTTTCCAAGACCTTTGACACACGATTTGATTGTGAATATCCTTGAGGCGCTCGATGCACGTCTTGAAAAAGCTATCATTCACTCGGTGAAAGACAACGTTTACTATGCAACACTTGTGATACGGGATTTGACTTACGTGGAAGGCGAAGAGGATGAAGGTTCAGATGAGCATGCTTTGATCGAAATGGATGCAAGACCGTCTGATTCAATAGTGCTCGCTGTGAAAAAAGGTATACCTCTTTATGTGAGCAATGAAATAGTCGAAGAACACGCAATTGATCTGCAAATACCTGAAGACACATCAGATGAAGAATTCAAAAAATTCGTCGAAAATCTGGATATAGACAAATTCAGGCAGATGCTCAGGGATGAGCCTCAGGATCAAGAAGATGAGGAATGAAGAGTTTCTTTCAATCTTCAATGAAAAATTACAGCGCCTGATTACAGTATCAAGCAAAGTCGAAGAGGCTATGAATTATAGCCTGCTCTCTGCTGGCAAACGAATCAGACCGCTTTTGATAAAAACCGTCTGCGAAGATATGATGGTAGATTTAGATTTAGTATGGCATCCAGCACTTGCAATCGAACTTTTCCACACTGCTTCACTGATTCACGATGATCTTCCGCAGATAGACGACTCTCCTCTCAGGCGCGGCAAGCCGTCCTGTCATGTGGTCTACGGAAACGACTTTGCGATACTCGCCGGGGATGGCTTGATGCTCAAGTCTTTTGAAGTGCTGAGCCAGTCGCCGGCTGATCCACAGATAAAGACAGTTCTATTCAGGGAATTTTCAAAATCGACCTATGAAGTGCTGGTCGGTGAAGCCCTTGATGTCGAGTACACCGGAAAAAATCAAAGACTGAGCGAAGTGTTGAAGATGTACTCTAAGAAAACCGGCAGTCTGTTCTCGTTCTGCATCGCCTCTGGTGCCATACTTTGCAAAAAGCATCAGTTGATAGACAGATTTTCTAAACTCGGTTCTGTGCTCGGTATATGGTTTCAGGTGGTTGATGATTTGAAGGATGCTCTAATGGATGAGAAGGCAGCCGGCAAGACAGTGGGAAGGGACAAGATACTTGGAAAACCAACGGTGGTGAGTATCGTCGGGATTCAGAAAGCTCAGAACTTTGCCGATAAGTTATTAGAGGGAATCGTGAACAGATTCAATGAATTTGGAATGAACAGAACGGTCGATTTTTTGAAATCTTTTGCCGGCTGAGAGAGTGAGATCTGTGGAAAAGATTTTTGAACTCTTCAAATCTGTTCTGAAAAAGAAATTGATTTTGTTCATCGTTGTTGGTTCTGCTCTGGTTGTATCGATTGTCTTTTTGGGATTGAGAATCTTCAGGAAAACCTTTGTGGCAAATCCTGAAAAAAGTGCGAGTATCGTGACACAAGCTTTGAATATTTCAGTACCTGAAGGCGCATACAACCGTCCAAAGTCTTTTGAGATTAAAAAAATATCTTCTTCGGACCTTCCATACCAGCTTACTTCGGTGTTTGTCTCGGACGTGTACGATGTTTCTCCGGTTGATAAAATCGAAGAATTCGCTATGAAACCAATCCTGATCCGCTACCGGCTGCCGAAGAATCTGTACCTTGGTGAGGAGTATGCCAATATCAGGTTGGCGTACATTCCGAATATCTCAGAACCAATTTACAAAACCTTTGGTGGAGCTTACATAGATGTGGATGATCTTGGAGCTTACATCGAGGTGGAAGCCTTTCACACTTCGACAATCGGTATAGTTGCAAGTGTGCCGCAAAAACAAAAGCTCGGTCTGCAGTTGATTAAAGAAAATTCAAAGAGCGTAGAGCCAGTTTTAATGCTCATACCAGATGTTGATAGAAGTTTTCTTGGTTTTGTTCCAAGCACACTCAAGCAGGAAATCAATGTCTGGAGTGAACTTTTTCCAAATAGAACGATCATGTACTATGAATATCCAGTAGTTGAAACGAAATCAAAGTCCTACATGAATGGTTTCAAACAGTTTTCAATAATCAGTGAAATAAAAAGCTTTTTACTCTATGAAGCAGAGAAATTGTCGGCAGAACTTCTCAGACTGAAATCTCTGGAATTCGATATCGTTGCACACGGGATGGGAGGTTTAATAGCTCGTCTTGCACTGGAAAGGCACCCTGAAATAAAAAATGTCAGGACAGTTGTCTTGATAAGCACTCCAAACAAAGGTACCAATGTTGTGAACCCGATCTACTTTGGGACATTGCTTTTTGGTAAACCATCGGAGTTGATTGCCAACAATTTTGGCACAGACAAATCAACAATTGATTCGGTGAAATCACATCTTTTGTTTTACCTTGAATCTGTTGGTCCGCTGTACACTGAGATTTTGCCGTCTTCAAAATTGCTTGGTTTGCTTGGATCACCGCGTAAAGATGTGAGATATCTGTGTGTGGTTGGGAATAGACCGCCAATGTCCATAAATTTGAAAGGTACTGTGCTTGAGAGTTTTTATCCTGAACTGGCAATCGGCTCAGATGGTGTTGTGACAAAACAAAGTGCGTCAATAGATGGAGTCGAACTTTTTGAATCAGACGGCTCGTTTTTCGACTGTTATCTTGCACCGAAATTCCAGCAGAAACTGAAAGAATTTCTACAATACCAGCCTTTGAAGGTGCCTGAGTACAAAGTGGAAACTTATCCTGAGAGAGTGGCTGGAGCACGTGAGACAGAAACTATTCCAAAATCGGTTCAGGCTTGGCAGATCAAGGTACCGAACTCTTTTAGAATAGCTCAATTGATGAAAAAGACAAAAACATTTAATCAGCAAGCGATTGACATCTTTCGGACTGGCTCGAAGATTTTGATTCAGCTCAGTAGTGGACTGTACGATCTGAATGGGAAGGTCTTTTACCGCGGGGATATTCAGTTTGCACATGTAATTTCAGGCAAACTTGGATTTTACAGCAACAAAAGTGCAGTAATATACGATGGTAATAATATATCTCAGATTTCCGGTGTGAACCTTCTTGAAAACTGTGTGGATTTTCTGGCAGGTGATCTGGGAATTTTCTCAGTAGTAAAGGGTGCAGGATTAACTCTTTACAAGTGGGATAAAGACTGGAAAAAAGTAGCTGATCTGTCTGGAGAATACGCAAAGTTTGTGGATGGTGACAGCCCGCTTTTGCTGACGAATGAAGCTGTGTACAGTCTGGCTGATGGTGTTATAAAAAAATTGGTGAGTTCTACTGATATTAATATAAAAGGAAAATCGATAGATTTCACAAGCTGTATCAAAAAAGACGATTTGCTCATCCTTGGACTGAGGAGTTATTCTGTGGTTTTCTTCGATCTTTTGTCGAAAAAACAACTGGTTGCTGCTGAAGGATGGATAGATCCGGCTTTTGTCAGCCAGAGCGACAGATACATGTTGATCGGCGGGAGTTCTTCGGTTCTTTTCTTTGATCATAAGAATATGATATTAAGGGAAGAAATACAGAAATTCGATGGAAAGGTCAAGAAAATCGTACCAGTCGGGAAGGAGGTTTACGCACTTGTAGATAGGAGGATAGAAGTTTATGAACTACCTTAAAAGAGGAAAGTTGATCGTTGTTTTTGAGATAATCTTTGTTGTTAGTTTATTTGCATCAAACCAATATTATGTCTCTGCGTTGAATGCTTATGTTGCGGGAGACTACAAACAAGCCCTTCAATGGTTTGAAGAGGCGGTGCAGATAGATCCTTCGCTGGAATCTTACGACAATCTGCTGAAGCTGAGGATGGGTATCTGTGCCTTTGCCATAGGAGATCTTCAAAGAGCAAAAGCTTATCTGGAGCAGTACAGAAAAAGTAATCCGATTGCCGAAAAAATTTTGACGCTGATTGATCAGGGTGCTCAGCCAACTGAGGAATGGATGGTGTGGATAAGATCGAAGATACCCCAGATAACAGCTACTTCAACTCCAACACAGGTCTTGAAGGCAAAAGGTGCTCCCGTGATACTAATCATAGGTGTTTTTGTCGTTAGTTTTTCTGTGACTTTCCTTGTTCTGTTCCTTTTGAAAAAGAGAACAAAGAAAGCAAAACCTGTCGAACAGAAAGTTGACATTGAGACCAAAGTTGAAACCAGTGTAAGTGAGGTTGAAAAACTCGTTCAGCAGATAACTGGTTCAAAGGAAATTCCCGTTGAATCAGATGAGAAGTTCAAAGAAATTGAAACACAGCTTGACTCAATAGTTCAGGAGATTCTTTCAAAGGAAAAGGAAAAACCAAAGCAAGAAACTCATTTGATCAGTCAGGACGACCCATTTGAAATTCTTAAAAAACTCGAAGAAAAAACGACTTACGACGAGGAAGACGCAAAGCTCCTGTCGGATTTGATGAACAAAATAATCAATACCCAGGAAAAATCTCAAGACGATTCGGGACAATGAAATGGTTGTCAACCACGTAGTATGGTCCGTCTTTGTCGATGACCATTCCGAGTTTTTCAAATCCCAAACTTCTCAAAAGAGTTCCGCATGTGAACACATCAGAAACTTTCACTTCAAAGCCTGTGACATCGATATTTTCGTATATTCGGAGCCTGTTCCCGAAAAAAAGTTCTCCATCCACCTTTAACGTGGACGATTCAACTGTGACCTGCACAACCACCTGTGGGGAGAATATCGATTCAACCCAGCTTATTTGCTTATCGGATTTTCTAACAATTCCAACCAGGCATTTGTTAACAGGATCCACGGCAATATCTCCCGGTTTTGACTCTCCAGCCACCACGATGTACTGTTCTCTTAGACCGAGCACCGCAAGACCTTGCTCGGGGGACTGAGCCTGCGGTGGAATGGTTTCACTGTTGTTTTTGGCTAAGGAAATTTTTATTCCTTCCAGTATGTGCATGGCAAGCACTCTACTTTTAAAAGGTACAACAGTCAGTGGATGAAAAAATGAACACAGAACAGAACTCATGCGGTGAAAAGACAGCACATCGAGCACGAAGATCAATATAAAGATGAAAAACAGTGCAACAACTTGATTGACTTTCTTGATGGGCATTCAGTCCACCTGCTGAAGCTTTTTCAGTATTTCCACCTTATCGAGAACCTTACCAGCACCTCTTGCAACGCACGACATGGGATCCTCTGCTCTGACAACCTTTATGCCAGTTTCTCTCTCAATCAATTTGTCAATACCTCTCAATAGAGAACCGCCACCTGTTGTAACTATTCCACGTTCTACGATGTCTGTTGCCAGCTCCGGTGGTGTTTTTTCCAGGGTAGATTTTATACTGTCAATTATGGATGAGGTTGGTACCATGAGTGCTTCGCGGACTTCTCCGCCTTTTAGAATGATTTTCCTGGGTAATCCAGTTGAAAGATCAATACCGGTTACCAATGTTTCCAGCGCATCGTATTCCTCGGTTTGATAGACATTTCCAATGTCTATCTTTATCTTTTCAGCGGTTCTCTCACCTATTGCTATTCGGTATGTCTCTCTGACGTACTGAACTATTGCCTCATCCATCTCGTCTCCCGCAATTCTTATTGAGTCCCAGACGACAATACTGCCAAGCGATATCACGGCAACCTCCGTTGTTCCACCGCCTATATCGACGATCATATTCCCGTTTGGCTCTTCAACGTCCAGATCTATGCCTATCGCACTTGCCATGGGTTCTTCTATCAGGAAAACCTTTGAGGCACCTGCTTCAAGCCCGGCTTCGAGTATGGCGCGCTTTTCAACATCGGTTATTCCTATTGGTACTCCTATGACAACCCTTGGTTTTAGAAAAGACATTGTGGGTCTGGTTTTGCCGATAAAGTACTTGAGCATCGAAAGAGCCACATCGTAATCGGCGATGACACCATCCCTCAATGGTCGCAGGGCTATTATCGAAGCTGGTGTTTTTCCAAGCATCATCTTTGCTTCCATTCCAACTTTGAGAATTTCGCCCGTGTCTGCATTGATCGCCACGACAGATGGTTCATTTATGACTATTCCCTTTCCTTTGACATAAACAAGTGTATTTGCTGTCCCAAGATCTATACCAAGATCACGCCTCATGTTCACAGCACCATCCTCCAATAGTACGACTCAGCTACATTTTATCACGAAGATTGAAAAAATAACAGATTGTGGTAAAGTAATAAAGCAAAAAGGTGATGCGCTGTGCGAACAAAGATCTTGATGGGTATCATTTTGAGTTTGGGAATGACCGGGTTGATATCACTTTTTGGTGCCAGGGACACGCTTTTTGCAGCATTCAGATCTATTGATTTTGGGATATTCCTGATTGCGTGCCTTGTTTATTTTGTTTTCATCTTGATCGATGCGTTGAGAACAAAGATTTTACTGTCACACGATGGGATCAAGGTCAGTTACCTGTTGTGCCTTGAGAACACGGTACTCGGTCTTTACACAAGTGCCATAACTCCTTTTTCAGCGGGCGGTCAGCCTTTTCAGATATATCATCTGGTAAAAAACAACATACCAGTGGAAAGATCGTCGATGGCGGTCGGTGTGAAGTTCATCACATCGCTGACTTTGATGATCACGGCTTCTTTTTTTCTGATTCTTTTCAGAGGTAAGAGAATTGTTTCTGACAACGGTTCGGCTTTTTTGGTTTACACAGGATTGATACTCACCAGTTCCGTCTACGTGTTTTTCATACTCCTTATTTTTTCGAAAAATTTCACCCAGAAAATCTTCACTTCAAAGTTTTTGACTGCGGTGATTTCGCGTTTGACCAAGAAAGATACTCAGGTGGTCTTTAAAAAAACCATCGATTCTGTATCGGGTTACTTTGAGCTGCTCAAAAATCTGTGGACTTCATCGAAGTTGCTTTTGGTTTTCAATGTTCTTTTAACCTGCCTGGAAATACTTTTGACGATGAGTGTTCCATACACATTGATGCTGAGCTTTGGTTTTAGAAAGGTGAATTATCTTGAATTTTTAGCGGCGATACTCACAATGACCATGGTTGTTTATTTTTTGCCCACACCAGGCTCTTCGGCGGGATTGAGGGAGCCTTTTACATGATGTTCAAAAATCTGATCTCGCGTGATGTTGTCGTTGCTACTGTCATAACCTGGAGGTTCATCACGTACTATGCAATTATCATTATCGGGTCTTTTTTAATCTCAAAGGTATTTTTGAACCTCAGACAAACAAAGCCGTGATGAAAGACAGCGTGTATATCATTCCACACAAAAACAGAGCTTTCCAGCCTCGTCTGTTGTGATCTTTCATCTTTTCCTTTTCGTCGTTTTTCATGGCTTTTAAACCAAGCTCAAAGCTCAGGATGGCGAACAACAGTGCGCCAGAACCAATAAAAAACAGAGCGTTTGAAACTGTTCTCAACCTATCACCTCACATTTAATATAACATGTCGATGAACTACTCTAATATATACAGACTGAACACAGTTCATCTACATCCTGTTGAAGATGAAGACTTTGGAAGTGTACATTAAAAAACATTTCTGATGTTCTGAAAACCTTCACCAAGAGTGTAGCGCGCCTCGTTAACTATTATGAAGGAACTTTTGTCGGTTTTTCTGATAAAAGAAATGAGTTCGCCGAGTTCTCTTCTTCTCAAGACTATGAGTAATATTTTTTTGTGCTTTTTAGTGTAGGCACCGTGACCCTCCAGATATGTGGCTCCCCTTTTGAGTTGATTGAGGACAAAGTCAGCTATTTGTTCGTTTTTGTCTGATATCACTATCACCTGCGTTGAAGTCTCGATTCCTTTCATCACAAAATCGATTGTCATGCCGTTTATTATGATGGCTAAAATCGCGTACATACCTGTTCTTGCTCCAAATGTCAGACCAGCAAGGACACCGATGATGAGATCAACAATCAACAGGGTTGTTCCCATCGACGCTGCGTAGTATCTGTTCAGTATTCTGGCAATTATATCTGTTCCACCTGTAGAGGCATTTTGGGTGAAAGTGATTGCCATTCCAATTGCGGTGAGAACATCTCCAAAGAAAACTGCAAGCATCATATCTCCAGCGATGTATTTTGGTATCTTGATGAATCTATCGAAAAGATCGACAAGGAAGGTTATCAAAAAGGTGCAGTATATGGTTTTCACACTGAAATCAAAACCAATGGTCAAAAAGGCGATTAAAAACAAAAGACCATTTATTATGTACATCCATATACCGACAGGCAATTTTATCAGACCATTCAAAACCATGGCAAGTCCACTTGCACCACCCGCGGCTATGTTGTTTGGTATCAAAAATGCCACAAGACCTACGGCTGTTATTATCACGCCGAAGGTTGCAAATATGTATTCTCTGATTATCAGACTCTTGTTCATTTGTTATCCCTCCTGATCAGCAAAATTCTACCATGAATGGATTCAACCTCTTGAGTTTTATCGATAAAAACAGGTGATCTAATTAGATAATGGCTTTAATTTGCCATTTTATTGTGATTAATCTCCTGTAGTTGGAATTATTTTGCAATAACTACAAAAAATGACACTTGATTAGTTGTCCAGAGTGGTGTATGCTATAATTAGCACTCAAGAAGGTAGAGTGATAAGATTTAAAAAATGAAAGGAGGTCTGGTTTATGAAAGTTACACCACTTGGCGAGAGGCTTTTGATCAAACCCTTGAAAGAGGAAAAAAGAACCGAGGGAGGTATAGTCTTACCTGATTCGGCAAAGGAAAAACCCATGAAAGCCGAGGTAATCGCTGTTGGGGAAAAGGTTGAAAATATCGATGTGAAGGCTGGAGACAAGGTGATTTTCTCAAAGTATGCCGGAACAGAAATCAAGATTGATGACGTTGATTACATCATTATTGATGCGAATGATATTCTTGCAAAGATCGAAGAGTGAAGGGAGGAATGAGTGATGCCGAAACTTTTGAAATTTGATGAAGAAGCTCGCAGGGCACTTGAAAGAGGCGTGAACAAAGTTGCAGATGCTGTAAGGATCACACTTGGTCCAAAAGGTAGAAATGTCGTCATCGAAAAGAGCTGGGGTTCACCAACTATAACCAATGATGGTGTTTCTATAGCCAAGGAAATCGATCTTGAGGACAAATTTGAAAATCTCGGTGCTCAGCTTGTAAAAGAAGTGGCTTCAAAGACCAACGATGTTGCAGGTGACGGAACGACAACAGCTACTGTTCTCGCTCAGTCCATGATCAGAGAAGGTTTGAAGAACGTTGCTGCAGGCTCAAATCCAATACTGCTCAAACGTGGTATCGATAAAGCAACTGAGAAGGTAGCAAATTATATCAAGGAAAAATCCAAGAAACTTTCTGGTAGGGAAGACATTGCGCACGTTGCGGCTATCAGCGCAAACAATCCAGAGATTGGTGAACTGATTGCTGAAGCAATGGACAAAGTTGGAGAAGATGGTGTCATAACAGTTGAAGACTCGAAGACTCTTGAAACATACGTTGAATTCACCGAGGGTATGCAGTTTGACAGAGGATACATTTCACCGTACTTTGTGACCGATGCAGAAAAAATGGAAGTCGAACTCAAAGAACCTTTCATCCTGATCACAGACAAAAAACTGAGTGCAATCAAGCCATTGATACCAATTCTTGAGAAAGTCGCTCAGACTGGAAGACCGATTCTTGTCATTGCAGAAGATGTTGAGGGAGAGGCATTGACAACACTCGTTCTGAACAAATTGAAGGGCACGCTTTCTGCCTGCGCAGTTAAGGCTCCCGGCTTTGGTGACAGAAGGAAAGCCATGCTTCAGGACATTGCGATACTCACAGGTGGAACGGTAATCAGCGATGAGCTTGGAATAAATCTTGAAGACGTGACACTGGAAGACCTTGGAAGAGCAGATCTTGTGAGAGTTAAGAAAGACGACACGATAATCATCGGTGGAAAAGGAAATCCAGAAGAAATCAAAAAGAGAATAGCCCAGATCAAGTCGCAGATTGAGCAGACAACATCTGAGTATGAGAAAGAAACACTCCAGGAAAGAATGGCAAAGCTTGCCGGTGGAGTCGCAGTGATCAAAGTTGGTGCCGCGACAGAGACCGAACTCAAAGAAAAGAAACACAGAATAGAGGACGCTCTGAGTGCAACAAGAGCTGCAGTTGAAGAAGGTATAGTCCCTGGCGGTGGAGTGACACTACTCAGAAGCAGAAAAGTTCTTGAAAGCCTCCTGAAGGAACTCGATGGCGACGAAAAAGTCGGTGCAATGATAGTCTACAAGTCACTCGAGGCTCCTATCAAACAGATTGCAGAAAATGCCGGTTATGATGGTGCTGTTATAGTCGAGAAAATCCTGAGCTCCAAAGACGAATCCTATGGTTTTGATGCGCTCAAAGGTGAATACACAGACATGTTCAAAGCTGGAATCATTGACCCGGCAAAGGTTACAAGAAGTGCTCTGCAAAATGCCGCTTCTATCGCTGGAATGCTTTTGACAACAGAAGTTCTTGTTGTGGAAAAACCAGAGGAGAAGAAAGAAACAACTCCAGCTATGCCACCTGAATACTGATTTTTGAAAAACCATTTAAGGGAGGGCACCCGCCCTCCCTTTGTTTTTATCTGAGTCAGTCATAAGTTCTATATCTGGCTTTTTGACAAAAAAGTATTCGCTTTTTGTTCAAATATAGGCTATATAAAAGCATCTTTTTCAACTGTTAGTTTTATACATTTCGTATAATATATAATGGGAGGCGCCAACCGGGATCCTGGTAAAAGGTAGGACGTATATTGGGATAGGTCTAATGTTTTTGAAGAAGAAGAAGTTTTTGGTTTGGTTTTGATATTTTAGACTGGTAAATATGATTGGAAAAAAGGATTTAGGGTATGGGTTATGAATTGCTTTAAGGCTGTCAACAGGTATAACTGGTACAAAGATTTACAGCAGTTTTTGAAAAATGGTTTTTGAATCTGTATGAAAGTTTTTGAAAAAATAATTCACACATTTTCCCGCAGGTCGACTGCGGGATTTTGTTTTTCGTCTGAAAAAAGAGAATATGGTTTATAATTAAATCGGTGCCACGATAGGCGGGGGGTTGGCGGTCCCCTGTAACCCGAAATCCGCCACAGCGGGGCTGAAGGCCTATCTGAGGCTACTTGGGTCAGGAAACGGGATGTACTGAAGGCGTTGAAGGTTGGGTCCTGTGCAACGGTGGGCTGTGAACCTGGTCAGGTCCGGAAGGAAGCAGCCATAAGCAGTTTCCATCGTGTGCCGCAGGGGAGCCTGACTGGAGCCGGAGGTACATCAACGCCCTGGTCTGAGCCAGTCGAGGATAGGTTCGTGGCACCTTTTGTTTTATCCTTTCAGCCCATAATCCTGTTGAAGATGAGAAGATAAAGGTCTGAATATTTTCAAAATCATATAGTTAAAATTCTTGACAGTTTATAAAATTAACTATATAATTCAAAGAGGGTGAGTATATGAAAATCGATGCAGAAAAGATTATGAGATCTATCTTCGATCTGGTTCTGACCTTTTCGAAAATGCTCAACTTTAACAACGAAGTTGAGAATCTAAGGGCTATAGAGCTGTATGTACTTTTGTACGTAGCCCAGAAGGGTTCACAAAAGATGAGCGAACTTGCTCAGGCTTTTTCCATGACAAAGAGCAACATAACCTTTCTTGTCGATTCACTTGAGCAGAAAGGCTTTGTATCGCGTTCCAGATCGGACGAAGACAGACGTGTCATAATGATTGAACTGACTCAAAAAGGTCAGCAAATTTACAAACAGATTCTTTCAGATTTTTCAAAATTGATAGATAAAGTCACTTCTTGGATACCACCTGAAGACCTTGCGATAATGGCTGAAGGTTTTGAAAGACTCTCAAGGCTTTTTTTATTGGGTGAGAGACCATGATTTTAGTCACGGGAGCAACCGGTCATTTGGGAAATGTCCTGGTTAGGTTACTCGTTGCATCAAATCAAAATGTCAGAGCGATGGTGGCACCTTTTGAAGACACCGTACCACTTGAGGGCTTGCCAGTACAAATTGTGAGAGGAGACATAAGAGATTACGATTTTGTCCGCGATGCGAGCAAAGATGTTGAGGTAGTATACCACCTTGCTGCTGTTATATCCATCCTTGGCAGGAGAAAGATCGTTTATGATGTGAATGTCACCGGTACCGAAAATGTTATAAGAGCGTGCACAGAAAACAAAGTTCACAGACTTGTCTATGTGAGCTCCATCCATGCTTTTTGTGAACCAAAGGTAGGTTCTCTCATCGATGAATCAACTCCAATAGACCCGCAAAAAACATCTGGAGATTACGCAAAGTCAAAGGCTATAGCTACATTGAAGGTTCTTGAATCGGTGAAAAAAGGATTGGATGCGGTTGTTGTCTGTCCCACAGGAGTCGTAGGACCGTATGATTGGCGTGTATCTGAGATGGGTAATTTACTGCTTTTACATTCAAAGAACCTTCTCAGGGTGGGTATCTGTGGCTCATTTGATTTTGTAGATGTTCGCGACGTGGCAGATCTTTTGATCAAGGCATGTAACAGAGCAGAAAAAGGAGAGCTGTTCATTGCAAGCGGTCACTACACGACTATAAGGGCTTTTGTCCAGATGCTTCAGAAAATAAGACCATCAAGGTCTGTAAACCTGTTTCTGCCAAGTTATATAGCTTATCCTATCTCTTTGGTCGCATCGGCTTATTATCTTTTAAAAAAGAAAAAACCCCTGCTGACACCCTATAGTGTCCACACTCTCACCAGAAACTACGTTTATTCACACCAAAAAGCTACGGAAAAACTTGGTTACAATCCAAGACCTCTGTTTGAGTCTTTGAAAGATGCGTTGCAATGGTTTGAAGACAATGGATATTTGAGAAAAGTCAATCCTGCTCTGAATTTTGCTGAACGATCTTCATGATTCTTTCTTTGAGTTCTGATTCATAATCGGGCAATATTCTTTCGTATTCTGTTTTGAACAGAGGTGAAGAGATCAAAAAATCAGCCGTAGATCTTGTGATTGCAACTGGTATATTGTAAACTGTGGCAATTCTTATCAGAGCTTTTATATCGACATCGTGTGCAAGAGGCTCAAGCGGGTCCCAGAAAAAGATCAGTATGTCTATCTCGCCTTGGGATATCTTTGCCCCTATTTCCTGATCGCCTCCCAATGGACCACTTTTGAATTTTGTCACCTTGAGACCTGTTTTCTGCTCAATCAATGAACCAGTTGTACCTGTCGCGTAAAGTTCGTGTTCTGATAAAGTACCCCTGTTGAATTGTACCCATTCAATCAGATCTTTTTTCCTTCTGTCGTGAGCTATCAGGGCAATTCTCTTTTTCTTGTTTATTTTTTGCATCTTGATCACCTCTTTTGCAAAATTACACCCAGCTATAGTTTAACATGTGTTGTTTGAAATGCGGGTTAAAGATCCAAAACTGCGTGCCAAGATACATTTGTTCGTGACAATTAGTTAGCTATAGGAACATTAATTGCCTGTTGTGTAACATCAAATTCAATTTCAGTATGCAAATTTGGTGATACGATTAGTGACAATAAAAACAGTTAAGAGATTTTTTTCAAAACGTCCTTTTAGATCTATTTTTCTTTTGTTGGGAGGGTTTATCTTGAAAATAACATGCAAAACTCTGCTTACACCCTTTGAGCAGATGAGTGGTGTTACAGTTGTCGTTGAGCAGGGAAAGATTAGAGATATAACCACGAAATCTACCTTTTCTGATGATCATGATTTTATCGATGCCAGCAAGTACTATGTTGCACCAGGTTTTATTGATCCACACACTCATATTGGTATCTATCGTCTGGAAGGTGAAAATGGCGATCACGGATTTGAAAGTTCAGACCCTTTGACTCCCCATTTGAACGTAGTGGATGGAGTTGATCCGTTTGATCCTGCTTTTGAAGATGCAATAAGAGCCGGTGTGACAACTGTTGGCATACTCCCAGGTTCATACATGTCTTTTGGTAGTAGCGTTGAGAAAATCACTATTATGCCTGGGCAGGGTGCGATTTATAAAACGAATCGAAGATTGATCAGAAAATCAGCGTGTATCAAAGCCGCGCTTGGAGAACACCCCAAAAGATTTTTGACAGAGCGCAAGATGACACCCACTACGAGAATGGGAATGATTGCAGAGATAAGATCGATTTTTACCCAGACACTGCGGTACATGAAAGATAAACATGAAAAAACGAATCCAAAATTAGAAGCTTTGATTCCTTTGCTTGAAAGGAAAATCCCATTGAGGGTTCATGTCCATACCGTCAGAGATATCGTTGCTGTAAAAAGGCTTGCCGAGGAATTCAATATAAAAATCATACTCGATCATGGGACAGAAGCTTATATGCTGAAAGATGATCTGAAGGATATACCTGTTGTTTATGGTCCCGTGGTTTTCTCAAAGAGAGGTGTAGAGCTGAAAAACCTGGACTCTTTGAACCTCTCAAAGATGAAAGGTATTGATTTTTGCCTCACGACTGACCATCCCACGCTCCCCATCCAGTATCTTGATTTGCTTGCCGGTCTGTCCATAGCTGAAGGTTTTTCTGTTTATGAAGCGCTGTCTCTTATTACTATCAATGCTGCCAGAATTTTGGGTATAGATAATCAAACAGGTTCAATTGAAGTTGGTAAAGATGCAGATCTTGTGATTCTTTCAAATGAGCCTTTTCAACCAGATACGAAAGTAATATGCACGATCATCGACGGCCAGGTCTGTTGGAGGGATGAAAGATGATCGCAGTGATTGGGGGTACTATCTGGACGGGATTTGAGGTCATCGAGGATGGGTTAATACTCATTGAAGATGAGAAGATAAAATACGTTGGTAAAAGGATCGGTTTTGATTCCCATTACAGAAAAATAGATGCAACCGGAAAATTCATCTCTCCTGGTTTTGTCGATGCACACAGCCACATTGGCTTGATCCCAGAAGGATTGGATTGGGAATACAGTGATGTCAATGATTTCTCAGGTCCAATAAC
The DNA here is from genome assembly GCF_031962025.1 of Pseudothermotoga sp. Lineage (GTDB taxonomy): Bacteria > Thermotogota > Thermotogae > Thermotogales > DSM-5069 > Pseudothermotoga_B. Next base: position 41,040 of record NZ_JAVRKW010000009.1, on the reverse strand, counting down.
TCCACAGATGAGAGCAATAGATGCCATAGATTTTTTTGACAAAGCCTTCAGTGATGCTATTTCGGGTGGAGTGACAACAGTCTACACCGGACCAGGCAGCGCTAACGTGATTGGTGGAGTCGGGTTGATTGCGAAAACTAACGGCAGGGTGCTGAACCGGGAGGCAGCTTTGAAGATGGCACTCGGTCCAAAGGGTATCAGAGAGTACAAATCCAAGGAACCCTATCCATCTACTCGAATGGGAACAGTTGCCCTTCTGCGAGACACTCTGTATGATGCAAAAAAGTGGATGGAAAATCCCGATGATACAAAAGAATTTCAATATCACTACGTGTCTAAGGTACTCAAAAGGGATATGATCGCAAAGATTCATCTTTCCACTTCTCCAGATGAGATTATCGCAGTTTTGGATATCATAAAGGAATTCAATCTTTGTGCAACAATTGATCACGTTTTTGCTGGAGATTTGTTGATAAATGAAATAAAACAATCTAATGTTCCGGTTGTTTATGGTCCTGTGATGCTCTCAAAACTTTATTCAGCCTTCAGGTATGTTAATGACAGGATACCTGTAGAACTGTGTAAAGCAGGTGTCTGCGTAGCACTCATGACAGATCACCCAGTTATTCCTCAAAAGCATTTGAGATTGCTCGGTAGTGTGGTTGTCAGAAACGGCCTTTCTTATGATGATGCTTTAAAGATGATCACTGTAAATCCAGCAAAAATGCTCAAGATCGATGACAAGGTTGGCAGCATCTGTATTGGAAAAGATGCTGATCTGGTTATTTCAAGTGATCATCCTTTAAAGCCAAATTCGAGGATAGAAGTTGTAATCATAGATGGGAAGATTGTCTTTGATCATTAAACTATTTTAAGGAGGTGTTATTATGGCGAAGAAGTTGTTTGTTCTGGCATTCCTGGTAACCTGCGTGTTATTACTCGCTGCCGCTCAGACACCCAAAAAGGGTGGAACCTTGGTCATTGCCCATTGGGGCGATCCTATTTCTTTCAACCCAGATGCAAAAACCGACGATGCTGGAAATGGGATTTATGGATGTATCTTCAGCAAACTCGTTGCTCTGGACGCAGATTACAATGTAATACCAGATCTTGCAGAAAGCTGGGAAATCTCTCCTGATGGGCTCACTTATACCTTTCACCTCAGAAAAGGAGTAAAGTGGCATGATGGTAAACCATGCACGGCTGAAGATGCAGTCTGGACATACAGTCAAATCAAATCTCATCCAGAGGCAACGGCTTCAAAGTACTTCGAGAAAGTCATATCAATTGAGGCAAAAGATGATTATACAGTGGTCTTCAAAATGAGCCAACCACAGGCGGCTTTTATCGGATTTTTGTCTTGGTATGGTACTTGGGTAATGCCAAAACACATATACGACATAACCAGAGACGGTTCTCCTGTCGATTGGATGGATAATCCAGCCAACCAGAAACCTGTTGGAACAGGTCCCTTCAAATTTGTCGAGTGGGTAAAGGGTAGTCATGTTATTTTGCAGAAGAACCCGGAATATTTTATGGGAGAGCCATATCTGGACAGGATTATTTTCAAAATCATACCAGATCAAGATACTGCTCAACAAGCTTTTTTAAGTGGCGAAGTTGATGTGAACAATAATGTCAGCAATGTGCACATTCCGATTTATCAAAAGATGCCTGATATTGTTGTTTTTCAAAAACCCGCTCCAAGCAGGTATTACATGGGATTCAATGTTGCAAGGCGTTCCTCACCATTCAACAACCCAAAGGTGCGCTTTGCGGCTGCCTATGCTCTCAACAGACAGGAAATTTTTGATAAAGCAATTAAATACGGCTCTGTGAGTGATGGATTTTACACACAGGGTATTCCGTGGGCTTATAACCCGAATGCAAAAGCACCAGGTCAGGATTTGAAGATGGCTGAGAAACTGCTGGATGAAGCGGGATATCCAAGGGGAAAAGATGGTTACAGGTTCGAAGTGACACTGGTTTATTTCCAAGGACAGGTTTGGAGAGATATGGCCACGATCATAAAAGAACAGCTGGACAAAGTTGGTATCAAAGTGACATTGGAAGAATATGAGATAGCTGCCTACATAGAAAAATGCCTGAAGGGTGGGGATTTCGATTTAACAGTTCTCAATGGTTTCCAGGGACCTGATCCGGATAACTTGAAACTCAGAGTAGGCACAGGTGGAGACATAAACGTGATGGGTTATTCTTCAAAAGAAGTTGACGAACTGCTCGATAAAGGAGCAACTGTAGTAGATCCAGATAAGAGGAAGGAATACTACTTCAAAATTCAGGAAATACTCGCACAAGATCTGCCATTTTACCCAATTGGTGAAGTTGCAGTTAATTATGTGCACAAAAAATATGTAAAAGATTTGCCATACCAGTTGGTTGGAAAGATAGCTCTCAACAACTACGCAAAGACATGGCTGGACAAATAGCTGTGTAGCCACCCACATTTGTGGGTGGCTTATCCTTAAAGGAGAGTGTGTTGCCGCATGGATCATTTTGCTCGATATCTGGTGAGGAGAATCATTTCTGCAATCATCCTGGTGTTTTTGGTTTTGACTCTGAATTTTTTCATAATTCATCTTGCACCGGGTGATCCTGTTACGATAATGGTAGGCCTTGAAAATCCGTCCAAGCAAATGATAGAAGCCCTGAAAAAGAGATATGGACTTGATCAGCCAGTCATCGTGCAATATTTTAAGTACATTGGAAATTTATTAAAAGGGGATTTTGGTTATTCTTATGTCTATGATCAACCAAGCTGGATTTTGATAAAGCAGAGAATCGGGCCGACCTTGGTTTTAACAGTTACAGGCAGTCTTATTGCCTTTTTTATAGGCACTTATCTTGCGATATTCGTTAGCAAGACACAAAAATCGAGCAAAGATACATTTGTATCGATCATTTCCTACATACTTTATGCAATGCCATCCTTTTGGCTTGGTTTGATAATGATCCTTGTATTTTCTGCAAAACTTAGATGGTTCCCAACTTCGGGTATGTTCAATTTGAGAGAATCTTATGAAGGAATGCGCAAATTTTTGGATTTACTGCATCATTTGACTCTACCTGCTGTAACTCTTATTTTGATCCAAATGCCAGTTTTTTACAGAGTAACGAGAGCAAGTATAATTCAAAATTACAAACAGGACTATGTGACAACTTTAACTGCAATAGGGGTACCACGACAGAGACTTTTCAAAAAATACGTGATTAGAAATGCTATTATCCCTTCTTTGACGGTTTTTGGAATAACCATGGGATTTTCAGTAACGGGTGCAACGATTATTGAAACGGTCTTTGCCTGGCCCGGAATGGGTAGATTGCTGCTGGATGCAATATACAGAAGAGATTATCAGTTGATACTCGGGATTTACTTTTTAATGGCTGTGTTTATAAGCATAGCTATGATTATAACAGACTTAGTAATTGCTTTCGTAGACCCAAGGATCAGATTGACTTAGAGGTGATTGTGTGAGCAGATTCAAATCGTTTTTGAAGAGATATTTATCAAATAATTATGGAATGGCAGGTTTATTCATTTTCTTAGTGATGGTTTTCTTTGCGGTATTTTCTTCTCAAATAGCTCCCTACAAAGCTGGTGAGATGACAGGAGATGTTCTTTATAAACCGGGGTTGAAGCACTTTTTTGGTACAGATCACCTTGGAAGGGATGTCTTCAGTCGCGTGGTGTTTGGTACCAGAACATCACTCCTTGTTGGATTTGTTGCGGCTGGTCTTTCGGCATTGATAGGTATTTTCATTGGTACACTCTCAGGTTACTATGGAGGCATAGTGGATGAAGTAGTGAGTAAGATCATTGATTCTTTCTTGATGATCCCGGTATTCTTTCTGATACTGATAATAGTAGCCATATTTGGTAGAAATCTGTTCTACATAATGCTTGTGATAGGTCTGACTACATGGCCTTCGAATGCGAGAATTATGAGGGCACAAACCCTAAGCATAAAGGAAAGGGCTTTTGTTAAAATAGCACGCGCAAATGGTGAAAGTACCCTTAGAATAATATTTTCTCATATCATCCCAAATGGTATGTATCCTGTTGTTGCAAACAGTGCACTTCAGATTGGTGGAGCAATTTTGACAGAAGCTGCGCTCAGTTTTCTTGGACTTGGCGATCCAAACGTAACGAGCTGGGGCAAGATGATAAGTGAAGGAAAATCTTACATGACTTTCGCCTGGTGGATCATAGTTTTTCCTGGGATTTTCACAATTCTCACCGTTATTGCATTTTCTTTTATAGGAGACGGATTGCAAAAGGCACTCTATCCAGCTCTTGGTGAGGTGAGTGAAGAATGAATGTACTCGATGTGGAAGATTTAACTGTTAGATATATGGTTGGAAAAAAGCAGATACATGCCGTTGAAGATTTGAATGTTTCTGTGAAAAAAGGGAAATTTCTTGGTGTCGTTGGGGAATCAGGTTCAGGTAAAAGTACGCTGGCACACGCAATCATGCGGCTTCTTCCAAAAAATGCACATGTGATAAAAGGAAAAATAGAATTGCTGGGTCATCAGATAACTTCAATGAGCGATAGTGAGCTTGAAAAGTTTAGATGGAAAGAATTCTCGATGGTTTTTCAACGATCAATGAATGCTTTGAGCCCTGTTCACAAAATTGGGACACAGATGTCAGAAGCGCTGATAGTGCACAATCCACAGATGGATGAGAGAGAAATCAAAGAAAGGCTCGAATCGCTTTTGAGCACAGTTAACTTGCCAGTTAGAGTGCTTGAATGTTATCCTCACCAGCTTTCAGGTGGAATGATGCAAAGGGTTATGATAGCACTTGCACTTGTCAACTCACCAAAATTTGTGATCTTGGATGAAGCTACTACTGCTCTTGATGTAGTTACACAGGGACAGATAATAGAAGAACTCAAGATCCTGATCGAGAAATTTTCTTTAACAGGCATGGTGATAAGCCATGATCTGGGGGTTGTAGCGGAACTCTGTGACGATGTCGCCGTTATGTATGCTGGAAGGCTCATGGAGTATGGAAGCAAAGATCAGGTGATTCATAGACCATTACATCCATATACAAAGGCTCTTGTTGCCTCCTTGCCAGATTTTGCTGAGAAAGGCGGAAAGTTGTACAGTATACCAGGAAACCTTCCTGACCTCTCAAAGCAGATAAATGGTTGTGTTTTTGCCGCCAGATGTGATTTAGCATCACAAGAATGCCTTGAAACAATTCCTCCTGTTTTTGAATTTGAAGGGCATCACGTGGCTTGTTTGAAGGTGGGGAATAGATCATGCGAGTACTGCAGGTAAATAATCTGAAAAAATATTTCACAGTGGGTTTGTTGAAAAAATACGTTGTGAAAGCACTCGATGATGTGAGTTTTGATATAGACCAGGGTGAAATATTTGGAGTTCTGGGTGAAAGTGGCTGTGGAAAATCCACACTTGGTTTGGTGCTCAGCAGAATAGAGAAAGAGACAGAAGGTGAGATCCTTTTCAAGGGAAACAGAATAAGTGGTTCGACAAAGCTTTCCTCCGATACAAGAAGAGAGATTCAGATAATTTTCCAGAATCCGTATGAATCTTTTGATCAAAGATTAACCATAGAAGACTCTCTTAAAATTCCCTTGAAGATAAACAAGATTGGAGAAAGTGATTCCCAAAGGAAAGAAATAATAAAGCACTTTTTGCACCGTGCCGGGCTTGAGCCTGCTGAATCTTTTTTGAGTCGATATCCGCATGAGTTGTCAGGCGGACAGTTACAGAGAATCTCGCTTTTGAGGGCTATGATGCTCAATCCCACTTTTTTGATAGCAGATGAGTGCGTTTCAATGCTTGATTTATCTGTCAGAGCCAGTGTAATAAATCTCATGCTTGATCTTGTCAGAACAGAGAAAACCACTGTGATGTTTATAACGCATGATATATCCTTAGCAAAATACGTGAGTGATCGGATAGCAGTTTTGTATCTTGGTAAGATTGTTGAAATGGGAAAATCATCTGATGTTGTGGAAAAATCGTTGCATCCATATACAAAAGTTTTGGTGAGTTATTCGCCATCGGTTTTTGAGAAAAAACAAAGGATCAAACCCAGAGAACTCATGGGGGTTTTTCAACCGCAGGTTGGATGTAATTTTGCAAACAGGTGCCCATTTGCAGATAGTGAATGTGAAAAACAGACCCCACAGCTCAGACAAATAGAGCCAGGTCATTATGCTTCATGCCTGAAAGTATAAGGAGGGAAAGGACATGAGCATTATTGAACAGGTTATTAGGCAAGTTCCAGATTACAGGAAATTCATGACAGTTGATGAGCTGAATGAATCCTCAAAGAAGTTGAAAATCCAGTTTCCACAGGTTGTTGACCTTTTTGAGGTTGGTAAATCAACAAATGGTGAGCCAATATTATGCCTGAGGATTGGTAATGGAAGTAAGTCTGCTCTGCTTTATGGTTTTCCTCATCCAAACGAGCCAGTTGGCAGTGTAATGCTGGATTATCTGTCCTGGAAACTGGCTGAAAATAAAGAGTTAAGAGATATTTTTGATTTCACCTGGTATATTGTTAAAGCTGCCGACGTAGATGGAGCAAAACTCAATGAAGGATGGTTCAAAAAACCATATTCTTTCAGGCAGTATGTGTACAATTATTACAGGCCAGCGGGAAATGAACAGGTAGAATGGTCTTTCCCGATAGAATACAAAACTCTCAAATTTGATAAGCCTACGCCGGAGACGCAGGCACTCATGAATATAATACAACAGGCACCACCATCATTCATATACAGTTTACACAATGCAGGTTTTGGTGGGGTTTACTACTACATCAGTGAAGATGCACCCTTGCTGTATCCGATTTTCGAAAAAGCCGCTGAAGATCAGAACGTACCACTGTCACTCGGTGAACCAGAAGTGCCATATGCAAAACAATTTCACCGCGCGGTTTTTTTGATGCCAACGACGGTAGATGCGTATGACTATTATGAAAAATATGCAAGTGTCGATCCTGCAACAATTATAATGAGCGGAGAAAGCAGCATAGGGTATGCTAAACGTTTCAGCAGGAACGTCTTTGAACTTGTTTGTGAGGTACCTTACTACTATGACGAACGAATTGAGAATACCAAACCAACAAAGATAAGTAGAAGAAAATTAGTTCTTGAAAATCTTGAATCAGACAAGAATGATATGGAGCATCTCATTTCACTGTATGAAAAGATAAAAAGCTACATCGATACCCATACCAAATTCCAGGATGCACTTGAATATTTCATGGAATCCTTCAAAAGATCTTATCAAGCAAGACTTCGTTGGGCTCAAACGGCTGAAGAACTTGAAAGAAACGCAACTGTGGCAGAAAAATTTGACAATCAGATAAGCACTAAATCCTATTCTCTGTTCAAATGGGGTATGTTCTACCGGCTTGTAAAATCTCAAAAAAATAAAGATCGTCTGCTTTCAGAAACATCAGAAAAGATCAGAGAGATTATCGATTCACGGATCAAAACATTGCAGAAAAAGACGCAGTTTAAAGTAATCCCAATAAAAAAGTTGGTTCAGATTCAACTCACAGCTGGCCTGTACACCTGTTTATACACCTCCCTCAGAAAATGAATGGCAGCGCTAACGCGCTGCCAAATTTTTTCCCATCAATTGGCAAAGCTCTCGTATCCTGTTTGACTTTATACGATATATAGTGTACAATTTAATTGTACACTATATATAGTAGATTGTGGGGGTGTGAAGATGTCTTTTGATACCAGTGATCTGATAGACAAATATCTTTCGTTGCAGGATTGGCAAGTAAGGGAAAACAGCAACATGAATTATTCGCTTCAGGGTATGAACAACTACATAGTTTCAGCTTTGACCACAAGATACTGGCTGGAAAAAATCTATCCAGAGGAGATCCGTCAGGCTCATCTGCAGGGAGATTTTCATATTCACGATTTGAATCTCCTTGCTCCCTATTGTTGTGGATGGGATTTGAGAGACCTTTTAATCTATGGTTTTGGTGGGGTTGAACAAAAGGTTGAAAGTAAACCAGCAAAACACTTTAGAGTTGCGCTCATGCAAGTGGTCAATTTCTTCTACACGTTGCAGGGTGAGGCGGCGGGTGCTCAAGCATTTTCTAATTTCGATACTTTTCTTGCTCCTTTCATAGCTTATGATGGTTTGTCTTACTCAGATGTATTGCAATGCATGCAGGAGTTTGTTTTTAATTTGAACATTCCAACAAGAGTCGGGTTCCAGACCCCTTTTGTGAACATAACGATGGATGTAACGGTGCCAAAGTACCTTGCTCACGAACCGGTTATCATAGGTGGCGAGTATCAGGACAGATGTTATGGAGATTTTCAAGCACAGATGGACATGCTCAACAAAGCTTTTTGCGAGGTGATGCTCCAGGGAGATGCCAAGGGAAGAATTTTCAGCTTTCCCATACCAACTTACAACATAGTTCCTGACTTTCCATGGAATAACGAGGTTGCGGAAATGATTTTGAAAATGACTTGCAAGTATGGTGTGCCGTACTTTGCGAATTTTGTGAGTTCTGGCTTGTCGCCAGAAGATGTCAGGAGTATGTGTTGCAGGCTCAGACTTGATAACCGTGAATTACGCAAAAGAGGAGGCGGGTTATTTGGTGCCAATCCAATGACGGGGTCCATTGGTGTTGTGACTATCAACATGCCAAGACTTGGGTACCTTTCGCGATCGGTTGATGAGTTCTTTGAAAGATTGTCGAATATCATGGATCTTGCAAAAGAAAGTCTTGTGATTAAGCGAGAAATTATTGAAAAACTGACCGAGGCCGGATTGTATCCATACTCAAGGGTGTATTTGAAGAAGATCAAAGATTCTTTTGGACAATATTGGCATAATCATTTCAGTACGATTGGTTTAATCGGGATGCATGAAGCCCTTGTGAATTTGTTCAAAAAGGGCATCAACACCGAAGAGGGTAAAGATTTTGCGATCAAGGTTCTTGATTTTATGAGAGCGCGATTAATTGATTATCAAAAACAGACAAAAAATCTGTTCAACCTTGAAGCAACTCCAGCTGAGGGTACTTCCTACAGACTTGCAAAGATCGACAAGGAACGCTTTATAGATATATTCACCAGCGGTGATGCCGAACCATTCTACACAAACTCTACTCAGCTTCCAGTGGGTGAAGTTGAAGATCTCTTTGAAGCACTGCAGATGCAGGAGGAATTACAGATCAGGTACACCGGTGGAACCGTTTTCCACGTTTATCTGGGAGAGAGAATCGAAGACACAAAATCAATCGGATTATTGATAAAGAGAATTTTTGAGAATTATCGCTTACCTTACATCACCATTACTCCCACTTTTAGCATATGCCAGGAGCATGGATACATACCGGGTGAACAATACAGTTGTCCAATGTGTGGTCGAGCTACAGAGGTGTGGAGCAGGGTTGTTGGTTTTTACAGGCCTGTACAGAACTGGAACCCAGGAAAGCAAGAAGAATTCAAGATCAGAAATACGTACAAAGTTCATTGTGGATGACTGCTTATGTATTCAGTTCAGGGTTGGGTCAAAGTAAGCCTGCTGGATTATCCGGGTTGTTTGTGTTCTACAGTTTTCATAGCAGGGTGTAATCTCAGATGCCCTTATTGTCATAATAAGGACCTAATCAGTAGGGATAGCTGTCATTATCAAATTCCCTGGGGAAAAGTTTTACAGTGGTTGCTGAAAAACCATCAGATGATAGATGGTGTATGTTTTACTGGTGGTGAACCGACTCTTTATGAGAATCTCAGATCAATGATCTGTGATGTTAAAGAGTTTAGGTTGAAGGTAAAGCTCGATACAAATGGTACAAATCCATATGTGCTTAAAGAATTGCTTGAATTGAAACTGCTCGATTTTGTGGCTATGGATATAAAGGCTCCGTTAGATAAATATCATCAGATCTGTAGATCTAAGGTGGATGTACAGAATGTAAAAAAATCAGTTGAACTCATAAAGACTTTCGCACCAGACTACGAATTTCGAACGACTTTTCATCCTTCATTACTTTCGATTGAAGATTTTCACCGAATATGTGAATGGTTATACGGTGCTTCAACTTATGTGATCCAAAACTGTAGAACACAGGGCAGTACCCTTGATCCATCTTTCAGCAAATTGCCACAGGCAAGTTACCAGGATGTGCAGAGTATAGCAAATATCTGCAAAAATTACTTTCCAAATTTTGTCCTCAGAGGTTTTTGAGTCTCTTTTCCAAAAGCCGTTGATGGCTTTCAGAGGGTATAATTTATCTGGGAGGATTCTGGTGAGATCAGGGCTTTTAGTCGAAGGAGTATGCCCGGGCGTTAACAAGTTCATTCACACACTTGCTCAAAAATCTCAGGATAGTCTCGTAGGCTTCTTGAACGGCTGGGAAGGACTTTACCAGGGAAAATCGTTTCTCATAGACAAACAAGCGGTAAAAAAATTTGAGAACGCCGGTGGATCTGTACTTTCAAGTTCATCTTTACAGGATATACCAAAGAACTGGAAATACAGAATAATGGAGAATCTTCTCAAATATGGAATCGATCTGTTACTCGTGGTGGGCAATGAGCATTCTCTGGCTTTTGCGAACGAACTTTTTTCTGCGGGGATCAGGATAGTATTGATCCCTTCAGCCGATTTCAGTATTGAATCATACAGAATGGGCTTGAATACCGTCGTGAACAAGTTGAGTGAGTGCATATACTACTTTAAAGAATTTTCGAAGACTTCTAAAAGAAAGATAGTGCTTTGTTTGCCTTCCAAATTCAGTGATCTTGTGGAACAGATGAAGTACGTCCACAGTTTTTTCTCAAAAGAATTTTCTGGTCAGATACTCATTTCGTGGGATGAATTTTTTGAAGATTACGACTGCATTGTGAAAATCGAAGGGATTTTAAAAGCAAGTAAACCACTCGAAAAAGACATTGCCTTTGCTCAGAGTCTTGCACAGGTGATTGCATCGCGTTCGCTACCAAAGGGAGGAAGTATGCTCATCTATAAAGAAGATTTTGAGTTTCTCGCACTTAGTAACTCAAAAGGGGGGATATCAAGGTGAAAGGGGAACATCCTTATGTAAAATGGGCGATCAAAAGTATCGAGTACTGGATAAAAGACCATATACAGATTGATCCACTCAGAGACGGTGCTCCACAGGAGCTTTTGACCAGAAAAACCGGAGCTTTTGTGAGCCTACACAGGCTGGATGGTAGTTTGAGGGGATGTATAGGTACCTATCTTCCAGCAAAATCAAATCTGGCTGAGGAAATAAGAGACAATGCAATAGCAGCCGCAACAGAAGATCCAAGGTTTCCACCTGTTGAGGAAAAAGAATTCGATGAAATACAGGTCAGCGTTGATATTTTGAGCGAGCCAGAAAAAGTATCAGATATAAATCAGCTTGATCCAAAAAAGTATGGAGTGATAGTTGTGAGCGGTTTCAAAAGGGGTCTTCTGCTGCCAGACCTGCCAGGTGTCGATACAGTTGAACAGCAGCTTTCAATTGCAAAGAGAAAAGCCGGTATCTTTTTCTCTGAGAAGGTTACTGTGTACAGATTTACCGTAGAAAGGTATCACTGAGGGGTGGTTGGGTGCAAAAAATGGCGCTCTATTTCACCAGCCTTGGCGATGAAAAGGTGAGATGCGAACTTTGTCCGCATCACTGTGTGCTGAGCGAAGGACAAATAGGGCTGTGCCTGACAAGAAAAAACCAAGATGGAATAATGGAATTGATGAATTACGGGCAGATCACTTCAATTGCCATCGACCCGATAGAAAAAAAGCCTTTATTTCACTTCAACCCTTCAGACAAAATACTATCAGTTGGTTCTTTTGGCTGTAATATGAAATGTGCTTTCTGCCAGAATTGGGAGATATCCCAGCAGATGGCTCCAACAAAGCGGGTTCTTCCCGAACAGTTAGTATCCATTGCAGTTGAACGTGGATCGAAGGGAATTGCCTATACTTATAACGAGCCGTTCGTCTGGTTTGAATTTGTACTTGATACTTCCAGAATAGCAGCCAGAGAGGGATTGTACAATGTTTTAGTAACAAACGGTCTTGTGGAAAAAGAGCCGCTCAACCTGTTGCTCCAGTCTATTCACGCCATGAATATTGATCTTAAAGCTTTCGATGAAAGTATATACCGCCGCCTTGGTGGAGATTTAGAAACTGTCAAGCAAACCATCGAAAGATCTGTGAAGTATGGAATTCATGTGGAGGTAACAACTCTGGTCGTTCCTGGTATAAATGATGACATGAAACAATTGGAAAATGAATTCAAATGGCTGGCTGATCTAAATCGATCCCTGCCACTTCATCTATCGCGTTATTTTCCAAATTACAAAATGGCTGATCCGCCCACTTCTGTGGAAGGGTTGATAGATATTTACAATCTGGCTCGTCAATATCTCGATTTTGTCTATATTGGAAATCTTTGGGATCCACGATATGAGAGCACTGTTTGTCCAGACTGTGGAACGACAGTTGTCACAAGGCGGGGGTATGATGTCCAAATCACGGCATTAGATTCAGAAGGCAGGTGCAAAAAGTGCGGAAAAAAGATAGCAAGAATTTTCTGAGGATCAACAATTTTGTGTTCTCGGTTCTATTGATCGGTATCGCTATTGTCGTTGCCTTTCTGATTCTGGTCTTTGTGCGTACACCACCTAATTACTATGAATACACAGGCTTCACACTTGGAACATACTGCAGGATCGTGGTATCTTCCAAAAAAGGTTCAAAAAATATGGCTGAAATCATCTTTAATGAATTAGACAGGGTTTATAAAAAATTCGATCCAAATAGTTCACAGAGCGTTATCAGCAAGATAAATTCTTCAAATGACTTGGTTGATCTTGATGAAGAGAGTTTTGTTTTAATTGATGCGGCATTGAAATTTTCACAGCTCACCGAGGGTGCTTTTGATCCGGCTCTGGGTAATTTGATAAAACTCTGGGGATTTGACAGGATATCCGAAAAGGTTCCGACTGTGGTACCTTCTAAAGCAGAGATAGATGAAATTCTCAATCATTGCGGGGTTAAAAAAGTTGAGCTGGATGGCAGAACAAGGAGGATCAAATTGAACGATGGTGCAAAACTGGATCTTGGTGGGATTGCAAAAGGCTATGCGCTTGACAGGGCATATCAGATAGCCAAAGAAATAGATTCAAAATGTACGGGTTTCATCGAAGCAGGAGGAGATATAAGGATTATAGGACCGAAATTTGGTTCCAGACCATGGGTAATAGGTGTGAGAGATCCACGCAAGGCAGATTCGGCTGTAGATTATATCTATTTAACAGATGGTGCGGTGGCTACATCTGGAGATTACGAGAGGTATTTCATCGTCGATGGAATAAGATACCATCACATCTTTGATCCTAAAACTGGTTATCCTGCAAAAGGGGCACAATCTGTTACAGTCATAGCAAAGGACGCGACAACGGCTGATGTTCTTTCTACATCGGGGTTTGTCATGGCTCAGGAATGGGAATACGTCGTTTTACAGTATCCACAGCTCGGTGGAAGTGTTCTGTTGATTGACGAGAATGGTGCTATTCACAAATCACCATCGTTTTCAACCTATGAGCGCCCAAGGTAAGATTTTCAGGTTGATAGATTTTGCTGTGGTTGCCGTCATAGCTGTGGTTTTTTTGCTGTTCTTTTTTGTAACGCATCAAAGTGATTCCACAGGATATGTGGAAATCTGGAAGGATGGACGGCTGGTCACCGTTTTGAAAGAGTACGGTGAATACGAATTGAAAGATTTAGAAAGACATGTCATGGATGTAGTTTTTGAAAGCGGGAAAGTTTATGTGAAGAACAGCGACTGTCCTTTGAAAATTTGCGAGAAAACCGGAAAGGTTGGTCCAAACGGTGTAATAGTATGCATTCCCAACAAAGTTGTTGTGAAGTTTGTGGGAAAAAGCAAGGTGGATGTGATGACCTGGTGAGGAGTAAGAAGATCGCGCTGAACTCCCTTTTCATTTCACTTGGTATAGCGGTGTATGTTCTTGAGAGTTTCGTTCCATTTCCATTTCCAAATGGAAAGTGGGGTTTTTCGAATTTTGTCGTGCTCATATCGGTGGCTGTTTTTGGTGTAAAAGATGGTTTGATCGTAGCAGTTGGCAAGAGCCTTGTTGGATCACTGATCATTGGTCATTTTCTGGATGTGGCTTTTTTCATGAGTGTTTTTGGATCGATTTCAGCGGCGTTGATAGAAGCATTGATATTCAAAATGAATATCTTTGGACTCTTGGGTGTGAGTGTTTTTGGTAGTGTCACAAACAACGTTGTGCAGACCTTTGTTGGAGCGATTTTTATTGGCAGTAGAGCCCTTTTCTGGATCTTACCGTACATGGTGGTTCTTGGTTTACCCGGTGCTTTTGCAAATGCGTATATAGCTGGAAAGGTGATCTCTCGTGTTCAAAAGATTGATCTTAGCGTCTTCGTCTCCGCGCCGACAGAAGATTCTAAAAATACTGTTCGAAAACTTCCAGGTGGTGGTTCCTCAGATAGAGGAGACAAACACTGATGATGCCATAGAAACTGTGGAAAAACTGGCACTTTTAAAGGCTCTCAGTGTTTTTGACAGAGCCACAGATGCTGTGGTCATAGGTGCTGATACAGTTGTGGAAATTGATGGAATTATTCTTGGTAAACCAAAGGATATCTTTGATGCTAAATCCCAACTTTCTGGTCTAATTGGAAGATGGCACCAGGTTCATACCTGTGTTGCTGTCGTTAGCCCTGGTGAAATCTGGCTGAAGACGCAAACCGCACGGGTCAAATTCAGAAAAGTGCCACAAGAAGTGATCGAATATTATGCGCACAATTATTCTTCAGGTAAGGCGGGATCTTATGGTTTACAGGATTTCGGAGGCGTTTTCATCGAATCGATTGTCGGTGATCCATATGTGGTGATAGGTCTTCCCATTGCCGACCTTTGGGAGTATTTTTATAAAAAAGGGTGGTGGAATTCTGAAACCAAGAGAACGAATGATGAAGGCTGGTTCTGAAGGTTTGTCTGAACAGGAACTCATCGCAATACTTTTGAGAACAGGCATAAGGGGAAAGGATGTGTTTCAGCTTGCCGAGGAATTATACGCCAAGTTCGATAGGTCACTCAGAGCACTGTCCAATGCGGAATTGGAGGAAATTGCATCTGTTAGTGGAATTGGAATTGCAAAAGCAACTTCTTTGAAAGCCGCGCTCGAGCTTGGTAAGAGGTTGTATAAAGAACTCTCAGATGTGCGTATCAACTTGGACAAACCGGATACTGTTTTTGAATACTGCCACGATATGAGGTTTTTTGAAAAAGAGGTATTACGTGTTATCATTGTTGATAGCAAGCTCTTTGTGGTTTTTCACAAAGATATAACACATGGAACGAGCAACCAGACCTTATTTCATCCTGCTGAGATTTTCAGGATTGCAGTCAGGTCAAATGCCGGTGGATTGATCATTGTTCACAATCACCCATCGGGAGACCCCACACCAAGCGAGGAAGACAAAAGAGCGACCGAAATGATAATCAAAGCTGGTGATATACTTGGTATCAGGTTGATAGACCATCTGGTAGTGGGAAGAGAAAGTTATTACAGCTTCAGGGCACATGGTTTACTGGAGGCTTGTTCGGATGGAAGAAGAGAAGGACGAAAGGATTCTGAATCTGCTAAAGTTAAAAATGGAATTAGAAAAAGATCTTGAAAAAAAGGGGTTGAAACCCAAGGAACAACCCAAAAAAGACATTTCGCCATCCAAACCCAAGATAACCTTTGAGGAAGAATTGAATATACCCGTTCAGGATATATGGTCGATTTATGATCTCAACCGTTTTACCTATGGTGAAAATGATTCTGTTATAGGACGTTCGATTTACAAAAAGATCAATCAGGTTGAAGATACAGTACATAGAGTTTTTCTGGAACAGTTGAGATCATTCATCGAAGGTGATTTCACCAAATCGGATTTTAATGAGCAAAAGAGTGCTTATTTTGAAGCGCTCAACTTGACTAAGGATTTGTATTCAACCTGTAAGCCACCTGTAGAAGCCGTGAAAAATTTGCTCAGGGAATATCCATCATCACCTGTTGCACTGTTATCGGTTGCCGAAGTTTTGCTCTTTACTGGTAGATTTCGCGATGCTGCAAAACTTTTCAGAGTGGTTTTTAATAGCCTTAAAGACCCTTATATCGGCCTTTTAATCGATGCTTACGATACCGGGCAGGTAAATACTTCCTTATTTACAAGCTGTGTATCACAGGGCGGATATAAACTATTGACACTAATAGTTTCTGCACTGACAGAAGATGAAGAAAGGGCAGTTAAAATCGCAGATGTACTGGACAGGAAGGCTTATGCATGTGCTAAATACGCTGCATGCAGGGCAAAGATATCAAAAAGCGATGAGTACACGTTTTGCCCAAGAATTATCATACTCAATCAGGCAATTGATTTTGTGAACAACGGTTCTTTCGACAGAGATCTGGTAGAAAATCTTTGCAATTTCGATCCTCAGGCTCTGGTACTGCTTTTGAGTGAAGCAGTCAAAAGGAAGGATCATGAAAGCGCAAAAGGATACTTGTCTAAACTTATTGACTCATCTGAATCTGTTGCATTTGTGCCGATGAGTAGAACTAACCTTCCAGTTTGTCTTGGAGGCATTCTTGGACAGTATGCAAAAAGAAAAAACTTCATATCTGTGAGTGATCCTGAAGAGGGCGTGAAAAAACTCTTTGAGTTGATAGCTCAGTTTGGCGATGTTCAGGTTGTTTTTAAAGATATGGAATTTCTCAGACTGTACTACGGTGAAAGACATTGCAGAAATCTCTACAGGAGGGTGTAATTATGCTGAAAAGAGAGAGTGCCGTTGAGCTTGTTAAAAACCATGTGAAGTCGAAAAACCTGATCAAGCACTGCCTTGCGGTTGAGGTAGTGATGAGAGCACTCGCTAAAAGATTTGGTGAAGATGAAGAACTCTGGGGACTTGCTGGCTTACTGCATGATCTTGACTATGATTACACAAAAGACGATCCTCAAAATCACGGGCTCAAAACCGTTGAACTGCTCAAAGATTATGACGTTCCAAAAGCCGTTCTGGATGCAATACTGGCTCATTGTGAAAAGAAGGAAATAACAACAAAAATGGAAAGAGCCATTTATGCCGCAGACCCTGTCACGGGCTTCATTGTTGCGGCTGCACTGATAACACCTGAAAAATCACTTTCAGTTATTGATACGGATTTTCTCATGAGAAGATTCAAAGAAAAGCTTTTTGCCAAAGGAGCAAATAGAGAGCAGATGAAAAGTTGTGAAGAACTCGGACTGTCTCTTGAGGAATTTCTAACTCTGTCTCTGGATGCTATGAAAACGATCAGCA
The DNA here is from genome assembly GCF_031962025.1 of Pseudothermotoga sp. Taxonomy (GTDB): domain Bacteria; phylum Thermotogota; class Thermotogae; order Thermotogales; family DSM-5069; genus Pseudothermotoga_B. Next base: position 23,637 of record NZ_JAVRKW010000009.1, on the reverse strand, counting down.
AAGAACTCGGATTGTGAGGTGGTTTTTCATGAACATAGAATATAAAATTGAAGAAAAAATAGTCAGTTATAAGAAAGAGTATAGATTTCAAATCAGTGATAAAATAGTCACGGTGGATGAATTAAAACAATCTATTGAGCACACATTGTTGAGACCGACCGCAACAATTGAAGAAATATTCAGGCTCTGTGACGAAGCAGTTGACCACGGTTTTTACGGTGTCTGTGTAAATCCTTCTTTTGTGAAATACGCTGTTGATAAATTGAAAAACACCAAGGTGAAAGTGGTCAGCGTGGTTGGATTTCCGCTGGGTGCGGTAACTCAAACTGTCAAAGCAAGGGAAACAGCCGAACTGGTTCAACTCGGTGCCGATGAAATCGATATGGTGATTCATATTGGAATGCTCAAGTCAAAGGAATGGACGTACGTGTATGAAGATATCTGTTCGGTGGTGGAAGCTGCTGAAGGTAAACCGGTAAAAGTTATAATTGAGACTTGCTATCTGAGCGATGAAGAGAAAATAGCCGCTTGTGTGTTGAGTGAATTGGCAAAAGCCAAATTTGTGAAAACTTCAACGGGTTTTGGGACAGCAGGGGCAACGGCTCAGGATGTTCATCTTATGAAATGGTGCTCGGAAAAACTGCAGGTTAAAGCTTCTGGCGGTATCAAAAGTTTTTCACAGGCTGTTGAGCTTATCAAAGCCGGGGCAAGCAGAATAGGTACAAGTTCATCGATCAAAATACTTTCAGAGGGGGTGGAGGGATGAATCTTGCAAAACTTCCAATAAGAGAATTTGTGGACAGGGTAGCTGACAAAAGTCCAACACCGGGTGGTGGTGCTGTCAGCGCACTGGTCGGTGCTCTAGCTGCTTCACTGGTGGAAATGGTTGCAAATCTCACCCTTGCAAGACAGGATTATTCGGACTGGCATGCGGAGATGGAAAGAGCAGTGAGCCTGATGCAGGAAAAACGTCTTGCCCTGCTTGATACTATAGATCTTGATGTAAAGGCTTTCGATCAGGTTATGAGTGCTTTTAAACTACCAAAGAATACTCCTGAAGAAAAGGAAAAAAGAAGTCAGGCGATCCAGGAAGCGTTGAAGCAGGCGGCTCACGTACCGTACGAAACTTGCCGTCATCTGAAGGAGGTTTTGAAAACAGCGGTGGCTGTAGCACAATGGGGAAATATAAACGCGATTTCTGATGTAATCAGTGCGGCTGAACTTGCGGCGAGTGCTTTTAATTCTGCTAAGGCAAATGTATTGATAAATTTGAAGTCGATCAAAGATGAGAAGTTCAGGGAAAATCTCATGCATGAATTGAAGACCTTCACAGGTGAAGTGGAAGGAGCGTTGAAGAGTGTCAGAGAAATTGCAGTACAGAGAGCGGACCTTAGGGTTTGAAATAACAGCTCAAAATGGGATGGCACGTGTTGGCAAGCTTCATACATCACATGGTACCTTTGATACTCCTATTTTCATGCCGGTCGGGACAAACGCGAATGTAAAATTGATGCGTACCGACGAACTGGAAAAAATAGGAGTTGGTATTCTTCTGGGAAATTCTTACCATCTGGCAGTTAAGCCTGGATTGGATGTGATAAAACTTCACGGTGGTTTACATAATTTCATGAACTGGAATGGTGGTATACTTACTGATAGTGGCGGATTTCAGGTTTTCAGTCTTAAGGATTTGCGTCAGATAAATGACGACGGTGTGCTGATAAGATCACCGGTTGATGGGTCCAAACTGTTTCTGACACCGGAACTTTCGATTGAAATACAGAAAGTGCTGGGCTCTGATATCGTTATGGTTCTTGATCACTGTCCAGGTCCTTTGGATAGTTATGAAGAAGCTCTCAGGTCTTTGAAAAGAACTCAGCAATGGGCACACAGATGTTTGAAGTACGGTGTCAACGATGGTCAGATGATCTTTGCGATAGCACAGGGTGGGGTTTACGAAGATCTAAGGCGATTGAGTGCACAGGAGCTTGCTCAAATGCCCTTTGATGGTTTTGCAATAGGGGGTTTGAGTCTTGGAGAGGAATTTGAAAAGACTGTGTATTTGAGCAGTATCACAGTAGAGTCCTTGCCTTTTGAAAAACCAAGGTATTTCATGGGTGGAGGGTCTCCAGAACTGATAGTTCATCTTGTGGAAATCGGAGTTGATATGTTTGACAGTGTCTTTCCAACAAGACTTGCAAGACATGGTACGGCATTGACTTTCAAAGGCAGGGTGAACATCAAAGCCGCAAGATTTAAAAATGACCTTAGACCAATAGAAGAAGACTGCGATTGTATAGTTTGTAGAAATTACACCAGGTCATACATACATCATTTGCTGGATCGAGGAGAGCTTCTGGGTGGTATGTTGCTCACAAATCACAATCTGCGTTTTATGATGAGATTCATGGAAAAACTGAGACGTTCTATATACGATGGGACTTTTATGGATTTTAAGAAGGAGGTGGCTGATTCTTATGCCAAGAGTGAGGGTGATGAGCTTTATTGTAATTCTGTTGACAATACTGTGTCTGGGTGACATAATTGATTTTTCATCTGATGGGCGTTATGTGGGCGCAACTGGTCCATGGGCATTCAGGGTCAATCCTGCAGGTATAGTTGAGAATGAACTCCGTCAATTGTTGATATCCAACACTCTCAGGTTCGGCACAAATAATGTTCGAAGTTTCTCGGTTTCGTTAGTTCAACCCGCGAAGGATTCCTTGGCAGGTGTTTTGAGTTTATCGAGTGATTTCAGTGATTTGAACAAAGAAAGACTCAGTTTTCTGTACGGAGTGGCAGGTAGATCTGGAAATGTCGATCTTGGGCTGAATGTTGGGCTGGAACGGATCAAGCAAGGCTCTTCTACAGAAAAATACTCTGTTTTTATAGATGTCGGTGTTAGAGGAAAATTTGTACAGGAAGGTTATGCTTATTATAGCATAGCAGTTAAGAAATTCAGAGTTTGGTCTTCAGATTCCAATCTGATGAATAGAGCTGATATCGGAGCTGGAATCTCATTGGAGTTTGATCAAATGAAGTTTTCTTTTGATGCCATGTATGTTTCAAATGAATTTTGGAATCTTGCTCCTGGAGCTCAGCTCAATCTTTTGCCTGTGAGTCTGTACTTTACAATGCCATTTTTCTATGCGCCAGAGACTTCTAAGGGCAGTCTGTCACTCGATGTTGGTGGAAATGTGCAAATTGGAGATTTCAACATCGGAGTTTCTGTGTATTACCCGTTCACAAAGCAAAGTGGTTCTGATCTGTTCAATGAGCTGAGTTACGATTGGCATATAGATTTTCGTGTCGGCGTGAGATGGTGAACAGGGTAAAAGTACTGAGTTCCGAAGATATAAGAAGGTCGTTGATGAGAATAGCTCACGAGGTTGTCGAAAAAAATCGAGGCGTTGATCAGGTCGTATTTGTAGGTATTATTACGCGCGGCGTATTTCTGGCAAAAAGGCTTGCTGATTTTGTGGAGTTGATAGAAGCTAAAAGGCTACCAGTTGGCGAACTCGATGTGGGTCCTTACAGAGATGATGAGAAACGCACAGAAAAAGGTAAGACAAAGATAGAGTTCTCCATAGACGACAAAACAGTTGTGCTGGTTGATGATGTGCTTTTTACCGGACGCACAGTTCGTGCTGCACTTGATGCCCTTTCAGATCTTGGAAGACCCCGCTGTGTTCAGCTTGCGGTGCTTATAGACAGAGGGCATAGGGAGTTGCCGATAAGACCTGATTTTGTGGGCAAGAATCTGCCCACTTCGAAAAATCGCGAGAGAGTTAATGTCAATTTGAAAGAAATAGACGGTGAGGATGCCGTTTATATAGTTCATCTGGAGGAATAGCTGTGGTGTATGAAAGGTACGTAAAAGCCATCGAGAAGGTTCTGGGTGGTATAGTTCAGCGAGAACGCTACGATGTGGATATCAGTGAAATCTGGATAGAAACTTCTATACCTCAGGATCTGATCGTTGAGATCATCGAGAAATTTCCCCTGCAGTTACCCGAAACACTTCATTCTATAACCTCAGGTGAAAAAATCATCTGGAAACGTAAAGACAGTTGATTTTTGATGGTGTACGAGGTTGCGATCTCAAAAATCCCGCTGAAAAGGACTTTTCTATACTCTTTTGAGGCAGACCTCGAATTGGGTGAAAGAGTCAAAGTTGATTTCAACAACAGAACTGTCACTGGATATATTGTGGCACGAGCAGATCACAAGACTGGTGTTAAAACGATACTGGAGAGAATAGATGGTTATAGTTTTTTGTCTGTTCATGATGTTCAAATGATCAAGTGGGCTTGTGAACATTTCTATTCTCCCGCTGGACAGCTTTTTGACCTGATGGTACCTGCATTTGTTGACCAATACACTGAAACATTCGTTGAACCAGTATCGGATTTACTGAACCTGCAGTCTTTGAAGCTCACGGAATTTCTTTCCATTCACGGCGAAAAAACACTTGATCTTTATCTAAAAAAAGGTTATGTGAGATTGCGCCGAATTGCCGCGATGAAAACTCCAAGACCAAGACTGAGGAATCTTTTTGTGACTTTGAGTATGCCAGTTGGTGAAGCTATCTCTCTTGCCAAAACATCTGATGAATATGACGTCATCAATTACCTTTTTTCAATAGAAAGCGCAACGGTGGATCAGGTGATTGAAGCCACAGGAGTTGGAGTAGAAAAATTGAGAAGAATGGAAAAGAAAGGTCTATTAAGATTCACCGATACGCCTTTATCGCGTGGTTTTGTCTTTGAAAGTGATAGTCCATCTTTGCCATCTGAGATTGAACACAAAGAATGGCTGGTCATTAAAGGGTCTGTTGAGAAAAGATTCAAAGCCATTTTCGGAGTTTTAAAAAATACGATTGACACGGGAAAGTCGGTGCTCTATCTGGTTCCACTTTCATCACAGATACCTTATCTGGCGGGAATGATTCAAAGATCTCTGGGAGTGGGAGTTTCTGTTTATCATGGTGGTATGTCAAAGTCACAGAAAGCGGTTACGTGGTTCAACGCGCTCAAAAAAGAACCAAGGGTTTTTGTTGGTACACGCCTTGGGGTTTTCTTACCCATAAAGAATCTGGGACTTATAGTTGTAGAAAATGACGAAGATGAGAGTTATTATCAGTTCGAAGAACCAATTTATGATGCTGTAGAGCTTATGAAAAAGAAGGCTTCACTGATGAACATATCTGTCATTCTTTCTTCGACAACAGGTCGTGTGGATGACCATTTCTATATTGATAAATCCAGGATTTTCAGCCTTCCGAATGATTCAAAAAACATCCGCGTTATTGATATGAAAAAACAGACCGGTTTCATCTCAGACGAACTGCTTGAACAGATAAAGCACGCCATAGAAAATGGCAAAGGAACAGTTATTATCGTTAGAAGAAAAGGTTATGCGCCGTTTGTCACCTGTGCGGTTTGTGGACATACGCTCTTGTGCCCGAAATGTGATGTGGCGATGTCCTTTCACAGATCTGCAAATAAATATAAGTGTCATCAGTGCGGTTATACTGAGCCTGCCGACGACCTGTGTCCGAAATGCGGCACCCGTGCACTTTATCCTAAGGGTTACGGAACAGAGAGAATAGAGAAGATTCTCAGATATCATTTTCCATCTGCGAGAATTGCCAGAATTGACAGCGATGAGACAAATTATTCATCGATGGTTCAGAACCTTTTTGAGTTTGAGCAAGGGAAAATCGATATTCTGATAGGTACCAGGATGGTTTTGCACGGCTTTGGACTTGAAAGAATAGGATTAATGGCTTTTTTGGATTTCGACGGATTGTTGTTTCAGCCGGATTATAATTTTAGAGTCCAGGTTTTTCAACTGCTCTGCCGTGGAAATGAAATGGCAAAGAACGGAAAAATGGTTGTTCAGACAGCAGAAGTTGATAATGAAGTCATAAAACATATATTTACCTGTGATACAGAAGAATTTTACCTGAAAGAGTTACAAAAAAGAAAGGATTTGGATTATCCACCTTTCAGTGATTTAATCCAGGTGGTCCTTGAAAGTGAAGACCCATCAATAGGATGGGAAATAGTGAGTTCCTGTACAGGTTCTTTGAGCGGTGAAAAGATCCTTGGTCCTGTTGAACATCCAATCTTCAAGTTGAAAGGTAAATACAGATTTCATTTTCTGATCAAAACAGGTGCGCTTGAAAGAACGCTGCTGAAACTGGATGAGGTATTCACAAAACTCGGTAAAAAGGGCTGGAGGGTTCTGGTGAACCCTCCGCATCTGTGGTAAGGGGGCAAAGACCATGATAAGCCTCATACTTGCAGCAGGGATGAGCAGCAGAATGAAGTCGAAATACCCAAAGGTTGTTCATCCTCTGTGCGGCAAGCCCATGATTCAGTGGGTTCTGGACGCGGTGTCTGGCATAACAAAAAAAGTATGTGTAGTCATCGGTTATCAGGCTCAGATGGTAAAACAGGTCCTTCCCGATGATGTTGATATAGCTTATCAGACAGAACAACTTGGTACAGCACATGCGGTTATGAGCGCAAAGCATTTCATAGATCCGGCAGATGATGTGCTCATTTTGTATGGAGACATGCCATTGATAAGACAGGAAACACTGCAGAAAATTGTGGATGCACACCGCCGTGGTGATTATGACGTGACAGTTGTTTCGGTTGAGATGGACGATCCCACAGGTTATGGAAGAATTGTGAAGGATGATTCGGGTAAGTTCGTGAAAATAGTGGAGGAATTCGATGCCTCTGAACAGGAAAAAAAGATCAGGGAGATAAACACAGGTGTGTATATCTTCAAAGGCAGCAAGCTTTTAGAAGTACTTCCAAAGATAAACTGTGAAAATCGCAAGAGGGAATACTACCTTACAGATGCCGTTGGTTTACTCGAAAAAGTCAATGTGTACAGAGATGAAAATGTCGAGGATTTTTCTGGTATAAACAACAGAATTCAACTTGCACAAGTTGAAAAAATTCAGCGAAAGCGCATACTTGAAAGACTGATGCTCGATGGTGTAACAATTGTTGATCCATTGACCACATATATAGATGCCAGTGTTAAGATTGGTAGGGATACAATCGTGTATCCGATGACTTTCATAGAGGGTGAAACTGTCATTGGTGAGGATTGTGTGATAGGTCCCATGACCCGTATTGTGAACTGTGTGATAGAAAATCAGGTTGTTGTGAATAGATCTGAATGTACAGGTGCTCATATCATGAGCGGAGTTTCGGTCGGTCCGTTCAGCAGATTGAGGGAGGGTACTGTTCTATACCCGAAGGTTAAGATAGGGAATTTCGTGGAAGTGAAGAATTCCACAATTGGTTCTAATACCAAAGCACAGCATTTGACATACCTTGGAGATTCGCAGATCGGTGAAGATGTGAATGTCGGTGCTGGGACGATAACGTGTAATTTTGATGGTAAGAAGAAAAACCAGACGGTGATAGAAGATCAGGTTTTTATTGGAAGTAACACAGCACTGGTTGCACCTGTAAAAATCAAAAAAGGCTCGTTCATTGCCGCGGGTTCGACGATAACACAGGATGTACCTGAATGGAGTCTGGCAATAGCAAGGGCAAGGCAGGAGAACAAATTGGGATGGGTTTTGAAGAAAAAACAAAAGGAGGAAGGCTGATGCCGTTTCAACGAAATGATTTGAAATTTTTCGCTGGTAATTCGAACCCTGAGCTCGCTAAACGTGTTGCTGATTATTTAGGATTGAGACTTGGAGATTGCCAGGTTTCCCGTTTTTCAGATGGGGAAATCAATGTCAAGATAAACGAAACGGTCAGAGGACATGATGTTTTTGTTTTGCAATCTTTTTCGCATCCAGTTAATGATAATGTCATGGAACTTTTGATCATGATCGATGCTTTCAAACGGGCATCAGCAAACAGTGTGGCAGTTGTGATACCATATTATGGTTACGCGCGCCAGGACAGGAAAGCCAAGGGTAGAGACCCAATAACAGCCAAATTGCTCGCAAATCTCATAACTGTTGCTGGCGCGACAAGGGTTCTAACAGTTGATCTTCATGCCGAACAGATTCAGGGATTTTTCGATATACCGCTGGATAATTTGTACAGCTTTCCGGTTTTCAGCGAGGAGATATTGAAGCTCTACAAAGACGAGAAAAAAGATCTGGTTGTTGTTGCTCCTGATGTCGGTGCAGTTCGCAGGGCAAGCAAGTTTGCAGAAAAACTTGGAGTTTCCTTGGCGATACTTGATAAACGCAGACCTGCCGACAACGTGGCTGAAGTCGTTCATGTTATAGGTGATGTTAAAGACAAAACAGCGATCATGTTTGACGATATAATTGACACTGGCGGAACACTTGTCCAGGGTGCAGAGATCTTGAAAAAATCTGGTGCAAGGCGTATACTTGCATGTGCAACCCATGGAGTTCTTTCTGGTAACGCTGTTGAAAAGATTCAAAAAAGTGATATTGATAAAGTTTATATAACTGATACTGTGTACCATAAGGACTTACCTGAAAAATTCTGTGTGTTCAGTATAGCTTCTTTACTTGGGGAAGCGATTATAAGGATAAGGAAGAATCTTTCGGTGAGTATATTGTTCAGATGAGGAGGGACAGAAGGATATGCAACTTACGGCGAACTTAAGAACCGAACACGGAAAAAGGGTCGTTAGAAGACTGAGAAACAAAGGCAATATACCTGCTGTGATTTATGGACCAGAAACAGAGCCAGTGAGCATTACTTTGAACAGGTTCGAGGTTGAAAAGGCATTTCACAAGATCTCTGAATCCATGCCTTTGAAACTCGAATTGAACATGGGTGATCATGTTGAAACGGTAGAAGTTTTCATCAAGAATGTGCAGATTGACAAGGTCACAGACCAGATCGTTCATATTGATTTTTACAGACCAGCCAAAGGTCATACTATGAAGATAAGTATTCCAATTCGTGTTGTTGGTAAAGCCGAAGGAGTTGAAAAAGGCGGAATTCTGGAAGTGATACACAGCGAACTGCCAGTTGAAACTCTGCCTTCGGCTGTCGTTGAGTACATAGAAATCGACGTGACCAAGCTCGGACTTGGACAATCCATACATGTCAGGGATTTGAAACTTCCACAGGGCATGAAACCACTACTGCCTCAACAGGAAGCCGTAGTAACGGTAGTTGTGCCTCGTGGTCTTGCTGCAGAGGAAGAAGTCAAGCCAGCAGAAGCAACAGCGGCTGAACCAGAAGTCATAAAGAAGGGTAAGAAAGAAGAGGAAGTTGAAGAAGAAAAGTGAAACTGATTTTTGGACTTGGCAATCCCGGTCCACGTTATGCTTTCAACAGGCATAACGTGGGCTTTATGTTTGTCGATAGATGCCATCATTTGAAAAAATGCGCGCAATGGCAGATGAGTTCTTTGTATACTTTCAGCTCATGTGATCAGATATCTTTGATAAAACCGATGACTTATATGAATCTGAGCGGCAGGGCAGTGAAACAGGCTTTGAGTGATTTTGGCTGCACAGTTGATGATATAATTGTTGTGTACGATGATGTAGATCTTGCAATTGGAAAGATTCGAATCAGGGCAAAGGGAAGTTCAGGTGGTCATAAGGGTCTTCAGTCCATAATAGATCTTTTAAATACCGATAGCTTTGTCAGAGTGAGAATTGGTATAGGACCAAAACCCGAGGGTGTTGATCTGGTAGATTATGTTCTGCAGGATTTCAGCGAAAGTGAATTGGCTGTATTGGACCGTGTTCTGGATGTTGTAGAGAATGCAGTCGAAGTGATCATCAATGAGGGTGTTGGTAAAGCGATGTCTGTGTTCAATTCTTATGAGGTGATTCTGTGAAATGCGATTTTTGTGGAGATTCAGATGCAAAAATTTATAAATTCATAGCAGATGGTATGGTAAAAGAGGTGGCTTTCTGTCGGCGCTGTTTGAGAAAACAATTGAATGAAGCTCCCAGTTTATCAAAAGAAGGATTGAATTATCTTGCTGGGCACATCGAACTTGTTCAGGATACAGATCTTGGTGAGATATCCGTGGACAGTCTTTCATCTGGTGAACTGGTTTTCTCCGTTGCTCCGGTAGCTGTTTTGAAGATTCTTTTTGGTAAAAGCGAGATATCTCAGGAAGATTTACATGAAGCGGCAAAGCGCAGAATATATATTCTGCAGTACCGCTTGGAGAAAGCCCTGAAGCAGGAAGATTACAAGACTGCCAACAAGATCAAAAAACAAATAAACGAGATAAGAGAACACATTCTGGAGAAATAGCTCATGCTGAGGGTGCTGCTTTTTGCCGTAATTTTCCTTTTGTGCTGGTTATTTCTCATGCAGGTATTCCGCGGAGAGCTGATTTTAACAAGCACAATTTTAAAGCTTGGTAGGTTTGAACTGCGCTATTATTCTGTTTTTATCCTTTTGGGAATAGTTCTTTCTTATTTACTTGCCAGAAAAAGTGCAAAAGAACAAAAGATCAATCTGGATCAACTTGATGAACTCATTTTCTATGCTGTGATCTTTGGAATAATAGGGGCACGGTTTTTCTATGTTATTTTCAACTGGAAGTACTATCAGAGAAATCCGCTTGAGATTTTGATGGTGTGGCATGGGGGATTGGCAATACAGGGAGCTGTTTTATTTGCAATAGCAACCTTTATCCTGTACAGCAAGTTGAAAAAAAACGTCAGCTTCGGTGTTTTTCAAATTCTCGATCTTGGTGCGGCATACCTTCCTTTAGGTCAGGCGATAGGTAGATGGGGAAATCTTTTCAATTACGAAGCTTTTGGAGCTCCAACGAACTTACCGTGGAAGATGTATGTACCGGTCAGATTTCGACCATTTGGTTATTCACAATTTGATTATTTTCATCCGACTTTCTTGTATGAATCCATCTGGGATCTTTTTATCTTTCTGATATTGACCCGGTTCATGAATAAATATCGGAAAAATTCTGGCGAGGTTTTTTCACTGTATCTATGTCTTTACTCGCTTGGCAGAATTTGTATTGAAAAGCTCAGACTTGACAGCCTTTACTGGGCAAATTTGAGAACGGCACAATTGTTCAGTGCAATCATGATACTGGTGGGCTTTGGTCTGTTTCTGTACAGGCGGAGGGACTTGAATTGATCTATGCGATAGGTGATATTCATGGTTGTGCCAGGGCTTTGGACAGTCTGATAGATAAACTGCCACTTTGTAATACGGATAAGTTGATATTTCTCGGTGATTATATAGATCGTGGTCCTGACAGTAAAGCAGTTGTTGAAAAGTTGCTCGCTTTGAGACAGGTTTATGATTGTGTTTTTCTGCGGGGTAATCATGAATGGATGATGCTCAACTATGTGCTCAATAATAGGGATTTTGAACTGTGGATGATGAATGGTGCATACGCAACTGTGAGAAGTTATGGAGATGTGAAAAAAATTCCTTCAGAACACCTTGAGTTTTTCGAAAATACCGTTTATTATCACATTGAAAATGGATATTTTTTTGTACATGCGGGTGTCAAGCCATATCTTCCTGTTCAAGAACAGAACAACTTTGATCTGATATGGATAAGAGAGGAATTCATATACGCTGAAAACCCGCTGGAAGGATACATAGTGGTTTTTGGTCATACACCTTTTGAAAATGTGTTTGTTTCACGCGATAAGATAGGAATCGATACAGGCTGTGTCTACGGTGGAAGGTTAACGGCGTTCAGAATTGATGACGGCATGATCTTTCAGGCTGATTGCGGTGGTGATTGAAGTGAAAGCGGTGTATCCCGGGTCATTTGATCCCATAACTTACGGGCACATGGATATAATCGATCGAGCGATGAAAATCTTTGATGAGCTATGGGTTGTGGTGATGGTTAATCCGCGCAAGAAACCAATCTTCACGGCTCAGCAGAGAGTGGAAATGATATCCCAATTGATCAGTGATAGAAAAAATGTTCATGTGGATTATCACGAAGGGCTTTTAGTGGATTATCTGAGACAAAAACAGATCAAAGTCGTGGTAAGAGGTCTGAGAGCTCTAACGGATTTTCAGTATGAACTTGAAATGGCTATAGCAAACAAGCACCTTTGCAATGAGCTTGAAACTGTTTTTCTCATGACCGATGAGAAGTTTTCTTTTTTATCTTCAGGTCTGGTGAGAGAAGTTGCTTTAATGGGTGGCGATGTAAGCATGTGGGTTCCACCGAATGTAGTTGAAGCTTTAAAGAGGCTCAAATCGAATGCCGTGATATAATATGGCTCGGCTAATATGTCAAAACTAAAAAGGAGGTTTTTGTATGCAGATAAGTGCAGATATGGTTAAAAAACTCAGAGATATGACAGGTGCAGGAGTTATGGAGTGCAAGACGGCACTGAATGAAGCTCAGGGAGATTTTGAGAAAGCAGTTGAGATACTCAGAAAACGTGGAGCCGCTGTTGCTCAGAAGAAAGCTGGAAGGGCAACCAAGGAAGGAGTAGTGACTTCTTATATTCATTTCAACGATAAAATAGGTGTTCTGCTTGAACTGGGCTGTGAAACAGATTTTGTTGCGAGAATGCCTGAATTCAAGGAACTTGCATACAACCTTGCCAAACACGTTGCTGCGATGAATCCCACCTACGTCACAAGAGAGGATGTACCTGCCGAGGTTGTTGAAAAAGAAAAAGAGATCTATCTTGCTCAACTGAAGGATTCTAACAAGCCACAGGCTGTTCTTGAAAAAATAGTTCAGGGTAAGCTCGAAAAATTCTACGAAGAAGTGTGTCTCTATGATCAAAAATACATTTTCGATGACACAAAAACAGTCAAGCAAGTAATCGACGAATTGATAGGCAAAATAAGAGAAAATATCAGGGTCACCAGGTTTGTCAGAATGCAGGTTGGTGTAGAATAAAAAAGGCGCCGCAGGGCGCCTTAAATTTTCTCCAGGGCTTGTTTTAGATCTTCTATCAGATCCTGCAGATCCTCTATACCCACAGAAATTCTAACTCCACCTTTTGAAATGCCTGCTTTTTTCAGTTCTTCGTCGTTCAGAGATGCATGTGAGGTCAGAGACGGAATAGTTACCAGAGATTCCACTCCGGCAAGTGAAGTTGCCTGCTTGAATATTTTGAGATTTTCAACGAATTTCAGTGCGTTCTTCTGTGTCAAAAGGTCACAGTAGACAACTGCTCCAAAACCAGGACAGCTTTTATAACATTCTGGAATATCTTTGTACAAGGTGGGGTATCTAACTTCGACTATTTTTTCGTGATTTGATAGAAATTGAGCTACCTGCCGGGCATTGTAATTGTGCCTTTCCATTCTCAGTGCGAGAGTCTTAACCGATCTTGACACCAAATAGGCTTGGAAAGGATCGGGGTTGAAACCAAGGGTGTACATCTTCTGCCAGATTTTATTGATCAGATCCTCATTTTTACTTGCTACAAATCCCATGATCACATCTGAATGACCGTTTATGTATTTTGTAGCACTGTGTATCTCTAAATCTGCACCAAATTCAAGGGATCTGAAATTGTATGGAGACAAAAAGGTGTTATCTACAAAAAGTAAAGCACCGTTCTTGTGTGCAATTTTCGCCAGAAACTCCACATCTGTCAATTTCAAAAGTGGATTGGTCAGCGATTCAACGTAAACGACTTTTGCTCCATTGATTGAAATATTTGATATATCATCTACTGAGAAAAATTCGCATTGAATACCAAGCTGTGGTAAAATCTTTTGAACCAGGCTGTATGTACCACCATAGAGTTCAGTTAAGAAAATAGCCCTGTCTTTTTGGGAAAGAACTGACAAAAGCGAACAGGTAATTGCACCCATACCAGATGAAAACAGAATACCTTCCTTTGCTCCGCACAGATTTGAAAGTTTCTGTTCCAGAGCTCTCACAGTTGGATTTGAAATTCTCGAATAAATATAGTTATCACGGCTATCCACTTTGTACTTGGATGGGTTCATCAGAAAATTGGCGGTTTGAAAGATCGGAGTGGTAATCGAATCAAGCTGGTGAATCTCCCCGACATGAATTGATCTTGTGGAAAATCCTTTCAAATCATTGTCCCCCTTCCTTTTAAGGTTTCGGCAAGGTTGCAGCGTATATAAGAATGATTGTAGAAATATCTATCCAAGTAGCGCTCCAGAAAAATAATCGGCAGTGTATCTTCAGGAGTTCTTGGGATCAATGAAAGGTCATCTACCAGCGAAGGCAGACTTGAAGCAAGCTGGTTGAAAACTTCGAAGATATCGTATTTTTCTTTTTCAAACCTGTCCTCTTCAATCACTGTTTCGATACGCACGAGACCTTTTAAGCCAGCAGTGTTGACCAGTTTCAAATAAGACATTATCCTCAAAAGATTATTGTTGCCAATGGGGTTCGTAAGAATACATCTTGATCTTTGAGTTTTTTTCATCAAACCATAGCTCTTGAAAACCTCTAAACTCACAAAGGCTTTTTGCACGTTTTTGACCAGTCCCACAGGACCTCGTGCCGCACGGAAAGAAGGTGTTGCAAAATCTATACTGCCATCCTTGATTGTCAAAAAATCATCGATGTATTTAGAGACTTCATCACGTTCAAGCTGTTGCATATAGGAATCCAGTGCGGATTTTGCATCCCTGCCAGTTGCAACTTCGCAAATAAGTTCGCCGATTTTCACCTTTTTCTCCTGAAGATTGATTATCTGTGCCAGTGCATCTGGTACTGCAAGAACCAATTTCGATTCTGGTCCTTTTTCTGGTGAAAAAAGTGTCGTACATTTTCCATTTTCTAAGATGACCGCACCTGTGACAATCTGACTGAGCAGCATGTTATATCCAAGAACATTTATCGATTCAAAGGTTCTTCTTCTGCTGTCTACAAAAACCATTGTCTGACAGCAGGGTGCATCTTTGATGATATCTTCTTCCACGATTTGGGCTGATTCAGCATAATCTATATCTGGCGGCAACATGGTACCTTCATTTCTAACTGTTTCAACTTTTGGATTGAGTTCTTCAATTATCGTTGAAAAATCTATCATAGAGACATCTCCCTGTAAAGCTTTCCATCTATTGTGTAAATGGATATCTTTAAATTCGATGAAAATTCGATCAGTGCACATGTCGGTGGGTGGTTCATTTTTGGAAGAGAAGGGCTACCGGGGTTGAGAATGACTTTGGATCGAACTATTTCAAGTCTTGGGATGTGAAAATGCCCGTAAACAAAGACATCGGCATTGTATCTTTCGATCAATTCGAGAATCTGATTGTCGTTTTTGATGTTTTCTCCGTGTAGTAAAACCATCTTTTTGTTTTCCACAGTCAATGACATTATCTTGGGCATATCTTCTTTTTCAAGAACCATTAGATCAACATCTGCATCGCAGTTTCCTCTAACATAGGATATATTTGCTTTTGCTTTCAAGACACTTGCAAGTTCAGCCGGATTGTAACCGTCTGGCAAAGGATTTCTTGGTCCGTGATAGAGCACATCTCCAAGGTGAAAGATTTCATTGACTGATCCAAACATTTTTTCAATTTTATTCCAGCTTGTGATTGAACCATGCGTATCTGAAACAATTAACACTTTCATAGCATTCACCTTCTTTTGAAATATGAAATTCCTGAAATCAGTGCTAAGAAAAAGACTATCGTTGAACAGATCAGCATGACTTTTATCTCATTCATCGAAAACAGACCGTAGATCTGTGTTTTTCTGAGAATGTAATTTGTTAAGAACAGCGGAAAGTACTTTGAAACGGTTTGAACTATGTTTGGCATAGAACTTATAGGTACTATCATGCCACTGAGAAAAAACGATATGACAACAACACTCAGACCAAAGAGATTTGCCGTCTGCGTGTTCGTGGCTAAATAAGAGAGTATGATACCCACACAGGCATGGAAAAAAGAATTCAAAATAATCAGTATAGTGAGCAGTCCTACTGGAAGATGAACTTTTAGCAGGATAAACAAAATGCACGCGATGAGAGATTCTATTATGCCAAGGATTGTATAAGAAAAAATCTTTGAGACAGTGTAGGATATATGGCTCAGATTGGTTGAAAGGTATATATCTATCAAGCCACTCTCTTTTTCAGAAACAGTTGAACCGCTCGACAGCGCAATTACCACAAAGGCAGCCGAGAGAAAAATGGCAATGGGAGTCAACAGAGATTTGAAACTGAGTAGTTCTTCCTTCTCACTCATTACCAATTTGGGTGCAGGATAGCCAGAAGAAGCAAATAGATATCTGATCACCTGCGGATCGAAAAACGGACTTCCCTGCAAATCTTCGAACATCGATTTGAAAAGCTGGTACATGATTGATGAAACCTGCAGATCCACCGGACTTGGTATGAAGCTTATGGTGGTCTGCTTTGCCGCATACAGGTCCTTTGAAAAGTCTTTGGGTATAATCACAATGGCGTTGTATTCACCGTTCATCAATCTGTTTTCATAATCAGAGCCGGCGTATGATATGGTACTTCCTTTGAAAAGAGACATGACTATACCCACTGTGAACCGCGAGAGTGGATCACTGTCCTGATTGACTATGCCGATTCGAGCGCGGAATAAACTGTAGCTGTTGAACAAGATCGTGGTTAAGAGTATCACCAGTACTGGTACCATGATGATTGTAAGGATGGATAAGCGATTTTTGAAAATGCGTTTCAGATCTGTCAGAATGAGTCTTGAAAGCTGCTTCATATTTTGTTTCCACCCCGTTCCTCGAAAATCTCAACGATCTGCCTGTGGATTTGCTCAATGGTTCTTTCACCGTCTATTACAACTATTCTGTCAGCGTACCTGCTTGCCAGATCAAGATAAGCATTTCTCACGATTTTTAGAAATTCATATCCTTCTGATTCAATTCTATCAAAGGCTTTTTTTCTTTTCACCGAAGTCTCAACTGTGATATCTATGTAAAATGTGAGATCAGGCTTCAATCCGCCTGTTGCAAAATCATTCAGTTTTTCGACTTCTTTTAGTCCAATATTTCTCCCCGCACCCTGATAAGCAACACTTGAATCTATGAATCGGTCTGCCACGACGATTTTGTTTTCTGACAGAGCTGGTAATATTATCTGGGATACCAATTGAGCTCTGCTCGCTAAAAACAATAAAAGTTCTGCTTTTGGAAGAATCGAGATGGACTGGTCTTTTAAAAGCAATTTTCTTATCATTTCACCTACCTTTGTTCCACCGGGTTCTCTCACACACACATATGGAAGTTTTCTTTGCTGTAGATACTTCAAAAAGAGCCTTACCTGAGTACCTTTTCCGCTGCCGTCGATTCCTTCAAAAGATATGAACATCTTTTTCCTCCTTTTCAATGGACGATTTCAAAGGTTTGGAAATTCTGCTCATCTACTTCTGTGTATTGCACACTGGTCACAACTGCTGAAGCTGGTCCTCTGCTCACTTGGTTTATGAATTCGGCAAGCGTGTTTTCATCACCCTGGGCATGAATCTCGACTGAGCCATCGTCGGCATTTTTCACATAACCTTTAATACCCATTCTCCTTGCTATTTTATAGGCAAAATACCTGAACCCGACACCCTGTACATGTCCGTAGATCTTTATGAAAAGTGCTGGCATAATTTAACCACCCCGGTGATATAATTTCTGAAAAACATAATACATCGAAAACCGAAAAATGTACAGGAGGTGGAACTTTGAGCTTTCAGGAAGGACTCACCTTTGATGATGTTCTTTTAATACCAAGATACAGTGAAATTCTGCCATCTCAAACCGATGTGAGAACCAGGCTTGTTGGGGATATCTGGTTGAATATACCGCTTGTCAGTGCCGCGATGGACACAGTCACGGAAGCGGAACTTGCAAAAGCACTTGCTCGCGAAGGCGGAGTAGGAGTCATACACAAGAATATGACGATTGAAGAACAAGCCCACCAGGTATCGATTGTAAAAAGAACTGAAAATGGAGTGATCTGTGATCCAGTTACAATTCACCCGGATGATAGTATACAGAAAGCTCTTGAGTTGATGTCAACTTATCGCATAGGTGGTCTGCCAGTAGTTGATGAAGATAATCATTTACTCGGTTTGATAACAAACAGGGATATCAGATTTGAGAAAAATTATGCCAGACCCGTTAAAGAACTCATGACGCCAATGGAAAAACTCGTGGTTGCAGAACCATCTGTAAGTCTGGAAGAAGCAAAACAGATTTTGCATGCACACAAGGTTGAGAAACTACCGCTGATTGATTCGCAAAAACGCTTGGTTGGATTGATAACAATAAAGGACATCATGAGCGTTGTTGAACATCCCTTAGCGGCTCGAGATTCAAAGGGAAGATTGATCGTCGGAGCGGCAGTTGGAACTGCAGATGACACTTTAAGCAGGGTACAGGCTCTAAAAGATGCTCAGGTGGATTTCATCGTTGTTGATACAGCCCACGGTCATTCGAAAAAAGTCCTGGAGATTGTCAAAAAAATAAAACTGGATTTTCCAGAACTGCCTGTTGTAGCCGGAAATGTGGCAACGGAAGAAGGCGCACTGGCTTTGATAAAAGCAGGTGCTGATTGTGTGAAGGTTGGGATAGGACCTGGTTCGATCTGCACCACTCGAGTAGTCGCAGGTATCGGTGTGCCTCAGTTGACGGCTGTGATGGAATGTGCAAAGGTTTGTAGAAATTATGGGGTTACATCAATCGCAGATGGTGGCATAAGATACTCCGGAGACATTGTCAAAGCTCTCGCTGCGGGTGCAGATTCGGTGATGATAGGCAGCATCTTTGCCGGAACAGAAGAAGCACCGGGAGAAGCAATTTTGTATCAGGGCAGAAAGTACAAAGCTTACAGAGGAATGGGTAGTGAAGCCGCTATGAAAAAGGGCAGTGCCGACAGATATTTCCAAAATGAAAACTTCAAGTTCGTTCCTGAAGGCGTTGAAGGAATGGTACCTTACAAGGGCACTGTCAAAGATGTGGTTCATCAACTAATTGGAGGGCTGAGAGCCGGAATGGGTTACGTTGGTGCCAAGAATCTACAGGAACTCAGAGACAAGGCGGTATTTATGAGAGTAACTCAGGCTGGTGTCCGTGAGAGCCATCCACACGACATAATTATCACAAGAGAACCATCTAATTACTGGTCTACTTCCAGTCAGTAAAAATGAATAAGGGCAGATGCCCTTATTCTCTTTTCACTAAATGGGTCAGATCACCTATTTGCATAAACAGTGCGTCGATACTTTTTAGAAAACCGAGCCTGTTTCTTCTTATATCTTCCCGTTCTGACATGACAAAGACCTGGTCAAAATAATTGTCAATGTAAGGCTTTAAAGAGATGAGTGAATTCACAGCCCTTTCGTAATCCAGTTCTTTCAAGCTCTCCATGACAACGGATTTTGCATGTAAGAACTGGTTCAGCAAAGATATTTCGGCTTCTTTTTCAAATAGAGCTCCATCGAAGGTTGTATCTGTGTAATTTTTTGTGATATTGTGAACCCTCTCAAAACCGACGCACAGTTTGTTGAAGTCCTCGGTGTTCATCATCTTCGATATCGCTTTTGCAGAGAGGAATCCTCTGAGCGGTTTTCTCCACAAATGGTTAACGGCTCTTGCGACATCGTAAGTGAGACCTTCACCTGTCAAGAATGCGTAATATCTTGAACTCACAAAACTCTCGATTATCTGTTCGCCGCACTGCATGTTCAAAAGCTTCAGTGCCATGGACAGTAGATCATATAGGTCTATATCCCATTTTTGAAACACAACAGCCCGTAAAATCGTATCCATCTTGGTTCTCAAGCCAAATGGATCTTTTGAACCGCTCGGAATATTCCCAACTGCGAGATTCCCAACGATGGTGTCAATTCTGTCAGAAATACCTATGATTGCACCGATCTTTGTTTGCAACTGATCTGAATACTGTTCTTCTATGGCATGTGCAACCTGGCTATCTTCACCGTTCAAAATTGCATAGATCCTTCCCATAACTCCCTGCAATTCCGGGAACTCGTAAACGACATGTGATGCGATATCAGCCTTGGATAATACAGCCGCTCGTCGAATTTTTTCCAGCATATCTTTCAGACCGACTTTTTCAGCGATGTACATACTGATCTGTTCGATTCGCTTTACTTTGTCGAACAAAGTTCCAAGTTCTTTTTGAAAAACCATCTCTTTGAGTTTGTCGTTGAAGTCTTCGAGTTTGTATCTTTTGTCTATTTCAAAGTAATAGTGAGCATCCTCAAGACGAGCATTGACGACATTCTGATACCCCTGAATGATTTTGGAAAAATCTCCATGCGGTCTGTCCAAAAATGCAACAAAAGATGTGGTGATTTTGCCGTCTTTTGTGGTTGTAAAGGCACTCAGGTGGTGTTTTATGGTAACGGTTATCAACTCAGAAGGCAAATTGAGATACTGCTGTTTAAAAGTTCCCACTATTGCAACAGGCCATTCTGTGATCTTTGAAATCTTATCGATCATTTTTTCTTCTTTATCGCATTTGAAACCATTTTGCATTTCAAGCTCATCGAGCTGTTGTTTTATCTTTTGCACTCGTTCTGCTTCGTCGACGATTACAAAATGATCCCTGAGAGTGGATATGTAGTCCTGTGGCTTTTCGATCTTGATCTGTTTTGCTATGTATGGATGCGAGCGAGTTGTATTTGATGATTTCACACCGAACAGTTCAAATTCAAGAACCTGATCGTTGTATATACATAAAATCCACTTCACAGGGCGTATGAATTCGTATTCTCCATTTGCCCATTTCATTGGCTTGGTGAATCTGAGTGAAAGGACCACACGCTTGAAGATCTCCGGCAAAATTTCCTGTGAACTTTTTCCCTGAAGTTTTTTTCTCAGATAGACATACCCTTCTTGAATAAAAATATCATCCTGAGATGCTTGATTGGCTGCCAGAAAACCGAGCAGAGCCTTTGTAGGTTTACCATCAGAGAAGGCAACTTTCTCGGAAGGACCTTTTTTCACAACGACCATGTCCTGCTGTTTATCAGAAAGATTTTGTATCAGCACACATATTCTGCGGTTTGTTACAAAACAAAGCAAATTCTGATAATCGATCTTAGCCTCTTTAAGAAAATTTTCCGATAATTCTTTCAACTGCTGTTTTATCTGGTCAATTTCACTTGCCGGTAATTCTTCAACACCCACTTCAAGCAACGCGTTGTTTGTCATTTCGATTGACCTCCCAGAAAGGCTTCCGCACAGCGTTTTGCCATAGTCCTGATGGATCTTATATATTGCTGTCTTTGAGCCACACTTATGGCATTTCTTGCATCCAGCAAATTAAAGGTATGAGAGCATTTGATCATATAATCGTACGCCACAAGATAATTTCCATTGTTGATCTGATTCTCAAATTCCATAGAATAAATATCGTATAACTGAAAAAGGCTCTGTGGATTTGAAAGTTCAAAATTGTACCTGGAAAATTGTCTTTCGTTCTCCAGATAGATATTGCCATAAGAAATCTTTTCGTTCCACATCACATCGAATATGTTGTTTTTCCCCTGAAGATACATCGCTATTCTCTCGATACCGTATGTTATCTCAAGAGGAATTGATTTGAGAGGAATACCGCCGATTTGCTGAAAATAGGTGAACTGCGTTATTTCCATGCCGTCAAGCCATACTTCCCAGCCTACTCCCCACGCACCCAGCGTTGGTGATTCCCAGTTGTCCTCTATGAATCTGACATCGTGTTCGCTCAGATCTATGTTCAAAGCACGTAAGGAATCAAGATACAGTTTCTGTGAATCTTCTGGTGATGGTTTTATAATAACCTGGTATTGAAAATACCTTTGAAGGCGATTAGGATTTTCACCGTATCTACCATCGGCTGGTCTACGGCTTGGCTGAACAAACGCCACTTTCCATTCGCCTTCTCGCAAAGATCCAAAAAAAGTAGACGGATGGAAAGTGCCAGCTCCCACTTCCATATCGTACGGTTGATCTATCATACATCCTACATTTGCCCAGTAACTGTTAAGTCTCTCTATTACTTCCTGTAGATACATCCAAACACCTCCATTTCATGCTCATTATACGACTTTGAGAAAAGCCTTTCAAGAGTTAAGGAAGAACTTGTATAATTAATTCAGCTCATATTTTTTAGAGGAGGTATGAAGCTGTGGCAATCTGGTCAGTGGTTTTGCTGTTTTTGGCGATTCTGTTCATCGTTATCTCTACGGTTCGATGGAAACTGCATCCTTTTCTTGCCCTGATTTTTGCCGCATTTATCTATGGATTACTTTCAGGGATGAAACTTTCAGATGTGGTTTCTTCAATCACCGCAGGATTTGGTGGCACGGTCAGTTCCATCGGTATTGTGATCGTCGCCGGTACAATCATAGGATTTTTCCTGGAAAAATCTGGCGGAGCATTCACTATGGCTGAGTCAATCTTAAAATTGACAGGCAGAAAAAACGTACCACTGGCGATGAGCATTATCGGCTATATAGTTTCAATACCGGTTTTTTGCGATTCTGGCTTTGTCATCATCAATCCGTTGAACAAAGCTCTAACGAAAAGAGCCGGGTTGAGTTTGTCGATCACCGCAATTTCTTTGAGCCTCGGTCTGTATGCAACCCATACGATGGTACCACCGACTCCCGGACCTGTTGCCGCGGCGGGTATTCTCAACGCTGATCTGGGTGTTGTCATACTCTGGGGCTTGCTCGTATCGATACCTGCAATGCTTGTTGGCTGGTTCTTTGCTATGAAATTTGGCTCCAAGATAAAAATAGATCCAGACCCAGAACTGACAGAGGAAGAAATAAGCAAAAAAATGAAAGAAGCCCCTGGTGCTGCTTCGGCATTCATGCCCATAATCATCCCGATAATTTTAATCGTATTGAAATCCATCTCTGATTTTCCAACAAAACCTTTTGGTGATGGTGGATTCAGAAACTTCATAGGATTCATAGGAAATCCTGTAACTGCATTGATAATAGGTGTTCTCATAGCTTTCCTGCTGCCGAAAAAATTGGACAAAGAAATGCTCTCGATGAGCGGATGGGTTGGACAAGCTGTATTGAACGCGGGAATTATAATTCTCATAACCGCCGCTGGTGGTGCTTTTGGAAAGGTACTTCAAAATTCTGGCATTGCCAATATAATAGGGCAAAACCTTGCAAAAGCGAATCTTGGAATGTGGCTGCCGTTCATTATTGCAGCTGCAATAAAAACGGCACAGGGTTCTTCAACCGTTGCGATAATCACAACTGCATCTTTGCTTGCTCCGCTCATGGGACCGCTTGGATTAACTTCTACCACGGCTAAGGCACTCGCTGTCGTTGCGATCGGTGCAGGGTCTATGGTTGTTTCCCACGCTAACGATAGCTACTTCTGGGTCGTGACACAATTTTCGAAAATGGATGTCAAGACAGGCTACAGACTGCAAACCTTTGGTACGCTGATCGAAGGCTTTACTGCCGCTGTAGTTGTCTGGCTGATAAGTCTTGCCGTTTTGTGAGATTCACTTTTTGAACTGGTAGTAAATAAAATCACCTCTGGCGATTTTCTTGTCAGAGGTGATTTTTTAATAGCAAACATATTATCAGTGTGCAAGACTTTATACAAATCTATGCGTTTTTGTCTTCACAGTTATGCCGAAATGCCACTGGCATCAGATCAATCTGGCAAAAAAGTTTGTGCATCAGGTTTTGGCATTTGAAAGCGTGTGCTGCATGA
>NZ_JAVRKW010000008.1:0-69575 GCF_031962025.1 Pseudothermotoga sp. | reverse complement strand
TTTTCCCTATTGAGCCGTGTTTTTCCAACCAAAACTTGCCCAAGGTGCTTCTGGCACAGATCCCCCGGCTGCAATTTCCATCTCTTTCAGAGACTACCTTCATTCGGGCTTTATTCGCTATCGATCTATATTTTGCGCATTCGAAATTATTCTACACTATTTTACAGCGACACTGCAAAGAGAAAAAAGTTTTTCGTCGAAATCACTTTCTGGTTGAATGTCGAGGTTAAAAGGTGAAAGTTTTTGTGAAATATATGTCGAATTTGTTATACTCAAAATGAGAGTACTTTTTACAGAAGGGGGAAATGTCTATGGTTCTAAGAGTGAATCTTTCAACAAAAAAGGTGACAAAAGAGGAAATTGACGAAAAAGTTCTGGATGATTTTATAGGAGCAAGAGGTCTTGCAGCCAAAATTATCTGGGACGAAGTGAAAGATGTTGATCCATTTTCAAGTGAGAACAAACTGGTGATAGCCGCGGGTCCTTTCAATGGATTGAGGACACCGAGTGGAGGTAAACTCGTCATTGCTTCCAAAAGTCCTTTGACTGGCGGGTATGGTGATGGGAATATCGGTACGATGGCATCTGTTCACATAAGAAAAGCTGGCTATATGGCGATTGTTATAGAAGGGGCATCCGAGAGACCTGTTTATCTTTATGTAGATGATGATCATGTGAGTATACTGAGCGCTGAAGGTATATGGGGTTTGAGTACTTTTGAAACCGAAAGAAAATTGAAACAGGTTCACGGTGAAAATGTAGGAGTTTTGAGTATAGGTCCTGCCGGTGAGAATCTGGTGAAATTTGCAGTGGTGATATCTCAAGAGGGACGTTCTGGTGGAAGACCTGGTATGGGAGCGGTCATGGGAAGTAAAAAGCTCAAAGCCATTGTTGTGAAAGGGACAAAAGAGATCGAGGTGAAAGACAAAAAAGCGTTTGAAGAATACACAAAAGAAGTTTACAGAACCATTCCAAAGTTGCCAGCGTACGATTTCTGGATGAGACAGGGTACTCTGGCTACACTTGAATGGGCTAACAAAAACCGTGCATTACCCACCAGAAACTTTTCTCAAGTGAAATTCGAATATGCTCGGTCTGTTGACGGATATTCCATGGAAGCGATGAAGGTATCAAAAAGAGGTTGTCCAAACTGCAATATGATCTGTGGAAATGTTGTTCTTGATATGGAAGGAAAAGAGAGTGAGCTTGATTATGAAAATGTTGGTATGCTTGGTCCAAATACGGGCATGCCTTCACTGAACAAGGTGGCGGTTTTGAACAGATTAGCCGATGAACTTGGTATGGATACCATTTCACTGGGTGTCGTTCTGAGTTTTGCAATGGAGGCTAAGGAAAAAGGAAAAATAAAAGATGCACCAAGCTTTGGAGAATATGAAAAGACAGTTGAATTGACCAAGAAAATCTCTTACAGAGAAGGTGAACTTGCCAATCTACTTGCTGAAGGTGTCAAGGTAGCAGCAGAGAAACTGAATCTTGAAGATATCGCAATGCATGTCAAGGGTCTTGAGGTCTCTGCCTATAACTGTTACATATATCCTGCTATGGCTCTTGCCTATGGGACAAGTGCTATCGGTGCGCACCACAAGGAAGCATGGGTCATTGCATGGGAAATAGGCACATCACCTTTAGAGGAAGGTGCAACATCCAAGTATGTGATGACTTATTCACCAGAAAAAGCAGCCAAGGTCGTTGAACAACAGCGCATAAGAGGTGGCATGTTTGAAATGCTCACTGCATGCCGCTTGCCGTGGGTAGAACTTGGACTTGATCTTGAATGGTATGCGAAAATTTTGAGTGCGATAACTGGAAAGGATTGGACTTTGCCAAAGATTTACGAAGCTGCCGACAGAGTTTATTCTTTGATCAGATGTTATTTTGTCAGAGAATTCAAAGGAAACTGGAACAGGTACATGGACTATCCTCCAAGAAGATGGTTTGATCAACAAATAGATGGAATGAAACTTGAAAGGGATAAATACGATCAACTGCTCAGCGAATATTACAGATTGAGAGGATGGGATGAAAGGGGAATACCAACGATTGAGACGTTGAAAAAACAAAATCTCGGTTTTGTCATTGATGATTTGAGGAATGTTCTTGGCTAAATTTTTCCAAATACGATACAAATGCTTAATCTTATTTGAGAACAAATGTTGTATCTTCAATATGCAGTTGACAAGCAGTGTGCCAGAGAATATAATTGACAAGGATGTGGTGCCAGCGTAGCTCAACCGGCAGAGCGGCTGATTTGTAATCAGCAGGTTGGGGGTTCGAGTCCCTTCGCTGGCTCCAAAATGGGTGGTGAGGTGCCCGAGCGGCCAAAGGGGGCGGACTGTAAATCCGCTGGCGGAACGCCTTCGGAGGTTCAAATCCTCCCCTCACCACCATTTCTTACGAATAAGAGGTGTGAAAAGATGAGGAATAAGATATCTCTCAAGTGTTCGGTATGCGGTACCAAGAATTATTACACCGATAAGAGCAAAAATGCCAAGGAAAAACTCAGTCTTAAAAAGTACTGTCCCAAATGTGATAAGCACACAGTTCATAATGAGGCTAAGTGAGGCGCAGGGCCGTAGCTCAATTGGGTAGAGCACCGGTCTCCAAAATCGGGGGTTGCGGGTTCGACTCCTGCCGGCCCTGCCAATTTTTTGTATCCTGGAGGGATACGGATGGAAAAGATCAAAAAGTTTTTCAAAGAAGTTTTCAGTGAAGCAAAAAAGACTCATTGGCCCAATAGAAATGAGCTGTTGACCTCTACTTCTGTGGTTATCTTGATACTTCTTGTGATGGGAGTATATTTCTTCTTGCTCGATATGCTATTTTCAGGGAGTATCAGGGCGTTGCTTAAGGCTTTAGGTATAGGGTGATATATGTGAGAAAAAAGTGGTTCATTTTGAGAACCATGGCGGGTTTTGAACAGGCAGCAAAGGAAAACCTGGAGGCTAAGATAAAGTCGACAGGTTCTGATCGTTTTTTCGGTAGAATACTGGTTCCAGAGGAAACGATTCTCGATGCCACTGCGAAGTCTGTGAAACGCTATGCTGTTTCTTTGAATGCAAAAATAAATGTAAAAAACGGTTCTGATGTTGAAAAAGGTGATTTACTCGCTGAAGAGCCGGCAATACATGCTCGACACAGTGGTACGATAGTTAACATCAGAAATTACAGAAAAATTGTTGTTGAAACTATAGACAGAAAATATTCCAAAACCTATTTTTTGCCAGAGGGATCAAAACTTGAAACTGGTATAAAAGTTGGTGCTCGTATAAAACAGGGCATGCCATTGACAAAGGATTTTGAGTATATATGTGAACTCGATGGAAAGATAGTTGAAAACGAAAGAGTTAAACGCGTCGAAGTTCAGAGAGAAGATGGAGAGATAGATGTATATCACATTCCTTTAGAAGTTTTTGACTCGCAAAAGGTCAGTAAAGGTAAAAAAGTAAAAAATGGGGAGCTTCTTGCAGAAGGCAGAAAAATCTATTCTGATTCAAGTGGTCGTGTTGAGATAGTGGATCTTGGGACTCGAAAAGAGATTAGAATAGCCAAAACTCACAAAAGAAGATTGTTTCCTGGATATATTTTCGTTGAGATGATGATGAACGATGATACGTGGCAATTTGCAAAGACTGTGCCGAATATAATAGATTTCGTTTCGTCTGGTGGACAGCCTCTGGAATTGAAACCAAAAGAAGCCCGTGCCATTTTAAGGCTTGCGGGGTTAGAGACATACGAAGAAAAAGCAAGACCGGTCAAAGTTGAGTTCGGTTTTCACGTTGGTGATGTTGTGAAAATAACTTCAGGACCATTTGAGGATTTCGCCGGAGTGGTTAAAGAGATAGATCCAGAAAAACAAGAACTGCGCGTTGCAGTTACGATATTTGGAAGGGAAACACCGGTAACCGTCAAGACTTCAGAGGTAGAGAAGATTCAATGAGTGGGAGGGAATATTCCCAGACCACCAAAGGAGGGAAACTGAATGGCAAAGAAGGTTGTTGCAGAAGTT
Source organism: Pseudothermotoga sp. (assembly GCF_031962025.1). Classification (GTDB taxonomy): domain Bacteria; phylum Thermotogota; class Thermotogae; order Thermotogales; family DSM-5069; genus Pseudothermotoga_B. The sequence continues at coordinate 65,548 of NZ_JAVRKW010000008.1, read as the reverse complement.
AAGTTGCAGCTTCCTGCTGGTAAGGCAACTCCTGCTCCTCCTGTTGGACCTGCTTTAGGTCAGAGAGGAGTCAACATAATGGAATTTTGTAAAAGGTTCAATGCCGAGACTGCTGACAAAGCCGGTATGATTTTACCGGTTATCATAACGGTCTATGAAGACAGATCTTTCAGTTTTGTTGTCAAGACACCACCAGCATCGTTTTTGTTGAAAAAAGCCGCTGGACTTGAAAAAGGTTCTGGTGAAACAAAGCGAAAGAGTGCCGGGAAAGTCACCAGAAAGCAGTTAGAAGAAATTGCAAAGATAAAGATGCCCGACCTGACTGCCAACGATCTTGAGGCAGCGGTTAAGATAATTGAAGGCACAGCCAGAAGCATGGGAATCGAAGTAGTAGAGTGATTTTGGAAAGGAGGAGGCGTATGCCGAAGCACTCCAGAAGATATCAGGAAATAAGAAGCAAAGTTGACAGAACACGGTTTTATAAAATTGACGAAGCCCTTGACCTGGTAAAGCAGACAGCCACGGCAAAGTTCGATGAGACCATAGAATTGCACATGTCAACCAACATAGATACAAAAAGACCAGAACAGCAGGTTCGTAGCACAATTGTACTTCCGCACGGAACAGGTAAAACTGTGAGAGTTCTGGTTTTTGCAAAGGGTGACAAGGCTGAAGAAGCAAAAAAAGCCGGGGCAGATTATGTTGGCGGCGATGAGCTGGTTGAAAAGATAGCAAATGAGAATTTCACGGATTTTGATGTGGCTATAGCGACACCAGACATGATGAAATCCATAGGTAAGCTGGGAAAGATACTCGGTCCGCGCGGTTTGATGCCATCGCCAAAATCGGGTACTGTGACTGAAGATGTTGTGTCAGCAGTTAAAGAATTCAAAATGGGAAGAGTAGAAGTTCGAAGCGACAAAACCGGTTGTTTGCATGTTCCAATCGGCAAGCGATCCTTTGACGTTTCCAAACTGAAGGATAATCTGATTTCTGCTTATAAGCAGATAATAGCTCTCAGACCAGCAGGAGTCAAAGGACAGTTCATAAAGAAAGTCGTTGTGACTTCCACGATGGGAGTTGGAATAAAACTCGATCAGGCTGATCTTGAAGCGGCAAAGTAAAGTGAATAAGAACGCCGAAGAAAGTAGGTTATAAGAAGAGGTACTCCCCGCCTACCGAGGCAAAGTTACAGATTACGCTTTTTGTGGCGTGGGGTCTCTTCTTGGGTAAGAGACCTTTTTTGTTGGAAGGAGGTGCGAAGTTGATAACAAAAGAGCAAAAGCAACAGATATTGAAAAAACTCAAAGAAGAATTCAGCGATTCTTCGATGATATTATTTGTGAACTACACGGGTTTTAATGTGGCAACAATGAGAGAAATCAGACGCAGGATTTATTCCAAATATCAGAGAAAAGCTCATTTTACTGTTGCCAAAAACACACTTATAGGTAAAGCACTGACGGAAGTTGGTTATGATCCAAATGAGTTTGAGAAAGTTCTGGCTGGACCAACAGCGGTTTTGTATGTTCGCTCCGATGACCCAATCGAAGCAATAAAGATTATCAATTCATTTGCAAAAGAAAGAAAACTTGAAGGGATCTTCAAGGGTGTCTATCTGGAGCGAAAATGGTTTGAAGGTGAACAGGTTAGCAGTCTGGCAAATCTCCCGACAAAACAAGAACTCTACGCGATGGTACTCGGAAGACTGCAGGCACCTATTACCAACCTGGTTTATGTCTTGAATGGAACTATTAGAAAACTCGTATACGTTTTGAACGCTGTGAAAGAAAAGAAATCACAATAGTGGAGGTGTGGTAAAATGACTGTAGAACAAATTGTTGAGGCAATTGAAAAGTTAACAGTTGCTGAGCTTGCTCAGCTTGTCAAGGCTCTTGAGGAAAAATTCGGTGTCACAGCGGCTGCTCCTGTTGCAGTTGCTGCTGTTGCTGCTCCAGCTGCGGGTGCCGCTCCACAGGCTCAAGCCGAAGAGAAGAACGAATTTGATGTGATACTGAAGAGCTTTGGTGCAAACAAGATAGGAGTTATCAAGGTAATAAGGGAAATAACAGGACTCGGTTTGAAAGAAGCAAAGGACCTTGTTGAAAAAGCAGGAAGCCCCGATGCTATTGTTAAAAGCGGTGTACCAAAGAATGAAGCAGAGGACATGAAAAAGAAACTTGAAGAGGCAGGAGCAGAGGTTACTTTGAAGTAATGTGAATAGCTTTTCTTGATGGCAAAAAATATGTATCAAACCTATACCAGCTACGCTGGTATAGGTTGTTTTGTGTTAACATATTTTGGTGTCTCTGCTACTCTGTGTTTTTCTTGTCTTTTTGCTCCTGAGAAGATTTTACCACAAAATGGGGTGATTTGATGCGAACCGTTCGATATGGAAGAAGGGAACGACTCACCTTCGGTCGCATACAGGACGCAGTAAAGGTACCTAACCTCATATCCATGCAGATCGATTCCTACAGAGATTTCTTAGAGAATGGCATAATGGAAGTCCTCAAGAAATTCTCTCCGATCAGTTCTCAACCACATAAAGGTGACTTAAAAAGAGGTGAAAAGGGACTTTTACTGGAATTCGTCTCGACCAAGATAGGAGAACCAAATGCACCAGTTGAGGAATGCAAACAGAAGGGATTAACTTACACGGTTCCTGTTTATGCAACAGTGAGAATTACAGATGTTAACAGTGGTGAGATGCGTCAGGACGATGCGTTCCTCGGTTCGATACCTTACATGACTCAGAACGGTACCTTCATCATCAACGGAGCCGAAAGAGTTGTAGTAAGCCAACTGGTGAGAGCACCTGGTGTTTATTTTGTGGATGAGATTCCAAAAACTCAGGTGAATGCACCCATATACGTTGCACATTTCTTGCCAGTCAGAGGTGCCTGGCTGGAAATACTCTATCACACGGCAGAAAATATGTTCTACGCAAGGATCGACCGCAAAAGACGAATAAATCTTTTCCTGTTGTTCAAAGCACTTGGTTATGAAGATAATTTGAAAATCTTGGAGCTTTTCCCCGAGCAAATAGATGCTGATGATGAATACACCATGGAAAAGGCTGTTGGCTCGATTATCCTGCAAGATGTTGTCATCGATGGAGAAAAGGTAGTTGAAAAAGGTGGTGTTCTGACCAAAGCCGCTGCAAAAGCCATTTTAGAGTCGAAACTGTCAACTATAGTGAGGGCACATCCCGCGGCACAGAAAACACTTGAAAAGATGATAGATTCCTATGGTGAAGTTGATTCGGACAAAGCACACATGGAGATATTTAGAAAACTAAAGCCTGGAGAGATTCCAAGAGTTAATGCAGCCAGAGCTTATCTTGCAGGACTATATTTCAATACCGAGAGATTTGAACTGTCAGATGTTGGAAGATACAAAATAAATAAAAGATTGAATCAGGCATATAAAAAATACCTTGTGCAGATTGAGGGAGTTCCAGAAAAAGAGGCTGAGAAGAGAGATTACGAGTCTACAGATCCTGTTCTCACGACACTTGATATTGTTCTTGCCACAAGATATTTACTGGATGTCAGCAGGAATCCGGAGATAATGGACACAAAGGACCATCTTGGAAACAAAAGAGTGAGAACCGTTGGTGAATTGATAAGACTTGAATTTGAAAGGGCTTTTTCCCGCGCTCAGAGATTGATACAGGAACGTTTGACCCTTTATAATTCACTGGACAAGATATCTGTCCAGAGTTTGATAAATGTCAAAACCATAATTGCAAGTATCAACCAGTTTTTTGCCACCAGCCCGCTTTCACAGTTTATGGAACAGGTGAACCCTCTGGCAGAGTTGACTCACAAACGCCGTTTGACTGCTGTGGGACCAGGTGGGTTGAAACGCGAAAGAGCCAGATTTGAGGTCAGAGATGTTCATCATTCTCACTATGGAAGAATGTGCCCCATAGAAACACCTGAAGGTGCGAATATAGGTTTGATAACATCTCTGGCAGTGTACGCAGATCTTGATAAGTTCGGCTTTCTGACAACACCTTACAGGAAAGTTGTCAACGGTCGTGTGACAGACCAGATAGTTTATCTTACAGCGGATGAAGAAGAACACTATAACATTGCTCCATGCACAGTGAAAGTTGACAAAGATGGGAACATAGTGGATGAAAAAGTACCTGTGAGATTCATGGAAAGAGTTCAGTATGTTGATAGAGAAAGAGTTCAATTCATGGATGTTTCAACCAAACAAATTGTGAGTGTTTCTACAGCGCTTATTCCATTTCTCGAACATGATGACGCCAATAGGGCTCTGATGGGTTCCAACATGCAAAGACAGGCTGTGCCACTTGTAAAACCAGAGGCACCATTTGTTGCTACTGGTATTGAATACGATGCGGCTTTATATTCAGGTTATGTTGTGTTAGCCAAGCACGATGGAATAGTCAGAAAAGTTGACGCAAGAAGAATTGTCATTGAGAGAATCGATAAAGATGGTAAACCTGTTGTCAAAGATGGCAAGCCAGTTCTGGATGAGTATCATTTGATGAAATTCATACGCACCAACCAGGATACAACGGTGAATCAAAGACCAATAGTCAATATAGGAGATGTGGTGAAAGCAGGGGATGTCATTGCTGACGGTCCTGCAACGGATATGGGAGAGCTTGCCCTGGGTAAAAATGTGCTGGTAGCCTTTATGCCATGGGAAGGTTATAACTTTGAAGATGCGATCCTTGTAAGCGAGGAGCTTCTGGAGGAAGACGCATTCACATCCGTTCATATCGAAGTTTATGAAACTCAGGCTCGGGATACAAGACTTGGTCCTGAAGAAATAACAGTAGATATTCCGAACGTAAGCAAAGAGCTTTTGAGAAACCTCGATGAGAATGGTATCGTCAGAGTAGGTGCTTATGTTGGACCGCAGGACATCCTTGTTGGTAAAGTAACACCAAAGGGTGAGGGTGAAACGACTCCCGAAGAGAAGATCATAAGGTCTGTCTTTGGTGAACGCGGTAAGGACGTCAAAGATACATCACTCAGATTACCTCACGGAACCGACGGAAGGGTCATAGATGTAAAAGTGTTCGACAAAGAAGATGTAGCGGACCTTGGAGCAGGTGTTAACAAGCTTGTGAAAGTCTATGTTGCATGCAGAAAAACACTTGAAGTTGGAGATAAGCTTGCAGGAAGGCATGGAAACAAAGGTGTGGTTTCCAAAATCCTGCCGAAGGAAGATATGCCATTCTTACCGGATGGTACACCTGTCCAGATAGTTCTCAGCCCACTTGGTGTTCCGTCGAGAATGAATGTGGGACAGATTCTGGAGACTCATCTTGGATGGCTGGCAAAGTTGACAAACAACTGGTTTGCAACGCCTGTTTTTGACGGTGCCAAAGAGAACGAAATTCTTCCGTGGCTCTATGAAGAAAGACGAGTTCTTGGGCTTGATGAGGGAGACAGCGAACAGGAAACTACCGGTAAAGTCGTGCTCAGAGACGGTAGAACAGGAGAACCATTTGCCGAGCCTATAGTCGTTGGATGTATCTACATGATGAAACTCATTCACATCGCAAAAGACAAGATACACGCTCGTGCTACTGGTCCTTATTCTTTGATACACCAGCAACCACTCGGTGGTAAAGCCCAGTTCGGTGGCCAGAGATTTGGTGAAATGGAAGTCTGGGCACTGGAAGCCCATGGAGCCGCGCATACTCTCAACGAAATGCTGACAATTAAATCTGATGACATCAAGGGTCGAAATGAGGTTTACAAGGCTATCCTCAAAGGCAAGAACATACCTGAACCCGGTATACCTGAAAGCTTCCGCGTGCTGATAAAAGAACTCAGAGGATTGGCACTCGATGTGAGAGTTTTTGATGAAAGTGGCAACGAAGTCGATATCGACCGGGTTTGAAAAGGTTGCCGAGGAGGGAAAAATAAATGGCGATATCTACTTTTAAGAGAAAAATAGCATCTGTCAAGGTTGGTATAGCTTCTGCTGAAACAATAAGAAGCTGGTCCAGTGGAGAAGTTAAAAAACCTGAGACCATCAATTACAGATCTTTCAAGCCAGAACGTGACGGATTGTTTTGCGAGAAAATCTTCGGACCGACAAAAGATTACGAATGCGTTTGTGGAAAGTACAAAGGCAAAAAATACGAGGGAACTGTATGTGAAAGATGCGGTGTGAGAGTAGAATCCAAAGAAGCACGTCGAAAAAGGATGGGACATATAGAACTGGCAGCTCCAGTTGTACATATATGGTATTTGAAAAGCAGTCCGAGCGTGCTTTCCACGCTGTTGAATATACCGGCACGAGATCTTGAAAATATCATATACCACGGCAGTAGAAGGATTATCGAGCGTTCCTATGTGATTATTGACCCAAAAAAGACTCAATTTGCTGCTGGTGATGTGCTGTATGAGACCGAGTATGAGATTTACAAAAATGCTCTGGATTTTGAAGCAGAGATGGCAGTTACCGTTAAAAATCCAAAATCGCCTGTTGTATCTGATATCGACGGTGAAATCAAAATTAAAACTGAAAAAGGTAACACTGGAAGGGAAATCACCTGGATAATAGTTCGAAACAATCAGCGTATACCCATCCAACTTCAACCGGGTATGATCCTTTTGGTGAAAAACGACCAGATGGTTGAAAAAGACACTCTTCTGGTTGCTGAGAAACAGATTCCGCCGTTTTATGCGCCTTTTGACGGATCTGTTGAGATAGACGAACTCGCTTCTACCATGACAGTCAAACCACTTGCTACCAGCAAAGAACAGCCTGTTACTGTGACTATTCCGTACTGTGTCAGGGTAATGGTCAAAAATGGTAGCAAAGTAAAAGCTGCCGATGAACTTTTGAGTGCCGGTACAATTCAGCCTGTTCAGAGCCCGGGTTCTGGTAGGGTGGTTTTCGGCAGAGATCTAAATGTCAGACCGATGGAAGACGGCACTTATGAAGTTCTTTCGGCTGGTACTTTGTATATCGAACAGGTCATTCAGGAAAAACAATACCCAATCTTTGAAGGTGCGCTGGCATACGTCAATGACGGTGATACAGTCAAGGCAGGAGATTATTTGGCAGATAGGTTTCTGTTTGAAGACGAGGTACTGTCTGCCCACGAGTACAAGATTTTCCAGGAACACTATCCTGATCAATTCACAGTTGAGGCAGAGGTTGAGAATGATAGGCCCATAGTAGCCATCACAGAAATCGATGAAGAGCTCTCAAAGAAAACTGGTTTAACCGTTGGTTCGATCATAACCGAGAGTGAATACGAAGCTTATAGAGAACTGTATCCTGGCAAGATAGAGGCTCACTATGGTGCAACAGCAGTCAAAAAATTGCTCGAAAAAATCGATTTAGAAAAACTCAAAGCGCAGATCGAATCAGAACTGTCCCAGCTTCCAAAGAGCAGTGGAAGAGCGTTGAAGCTTTTGAAGAGGTTGAAGATCGTGAAAGATTTGATCAAATCCAATGCAAGACCAGAATGGATGGTTCTGGAGGTCGTACCCGTTATTCCACCTGAACTCAGACCCATGATTCAGATAGATGGAGGCAGGTTTGCCACTACAGATTTGAACGATCTTTATCGAAGAGTTATAAACAGAAACAACAGGCTCAAAAGGCTCTTAGAGCTCAATGCGCCGGATATTATTATAAGAAACGAAAAAAGAATGCTTCAGGAGGCAGTTGACAGTCTCATTTACAACGGAAGGATTGGTAAGGCTGTTGCAGATAGAAATGGTAGAGCGCTCAAATCTCTGACTGATCTTGTTAAGGGTAAAAAGGGAAGATTCAGACGAAATCTTCTGGGAAAACGCGTGGACTATTCCGGTAGAGCCGTTATAGTTGTTGGTCCTGAATTGAAGATACATCAGTGCGGTCTGCCGAAGAAGATGGCTATGGAATTGTTCAAGCCATTCGTCCTGTCAAAACTCCTTGAAGAAGGTGGAGAGTCAAGCAAAGCGGCTCGTAAAATGAAAAAAGCAATAATAGAAAAAGAAATGCCTGAGGCATGGGACATACTTGAAGAGGTTATAAAAGGTCATCCGGTTTTGCTCAACAGAGCTCCTACACTTCACAGGATGTCCATACAGGCTTTTGAGCCAAAGCTGATAGAAGGTAATGCCATCCAGCTTCATCCGCTTGTTTGTCCACCGTTCAATGCTGACTTCGATGGTGACCAGATGGCAGTGCATGTGCCACTTTCGGCTGCTGCACAGGCTGAAGCAAAATATTTGATGCTTTCCAGATATAACATAATATCACCGGCACATGGAAAACCGATATCGATGCCAGGTAAGGATATAATCGTCGGAGTGTACTATCTGACGGCTGTAGGAAATGATTTTGATAAGGTAAAACCACAGGAAATAAAATATCGTTTTGGATCAACTGAAGAGGCTGTACTCGCATATTCTCTGGGATATGTTAAGCTTCACACACCGGTACTGGCGAAGGTGAGAATTAATGATAAAGAACAGATAGTCAAAACAACAGTTGGAAGGATCATTCTCAACGAAATCATCCCGCCAGACCTGAGAGATTATGAACGTACCTTCGGCAAAAAAGAAATCAAAAACGTGATATATGATACCTTCAAGCGACACGGTATCGATGCCACAGCAGACTTACTGGACGACATGAAAGACCTTGGCTTCCATTATGCCACAGTTTCCGGACTGACGATTTCTCTAAAAGACTTAATAGTGTCACCGAAGAAAAACCAGATAATTGAACAAGCCAGACAGAAAGTGGAGTACATTGAAGATCAGTTCAACGAGGGATTTCTCAATTTTGAGGAAAGATACAGAGAAATAATAAAGGTATGGAACAAAGCCACAGAAGATGTTCAGAATGCAACTTACAGTGCTCTTGGTGAAAATCCGTTCAATCCGGTGTATATGATGGTTAATTCAGGTGCAAGGGGTAACATAGATCAGGTCAAACAACTTGCGGGAATGCGCGGATTGATGGCAGACCCATCTGGTAGAACTATCGAAATACCGATCATTTCAAACTTCCGTGAAGGTCTAACCAGCATGGAATTTTTCATCTCAACGCACGGTGCAAGAAAAGGTGCGGCAGACACAGCATTGAGAACATCTTCGGCTGGTTATTTAACACGCAGATTGGTGGATGTTTCTCAGAGTGTGGTCATAACAACAACCGATTGTGGTACAGAAAATGGTATAAAAGCCATTAAACTCGTGAGCAGTGACAATTTGGATGTACAAAAACTGAAAGATTTTCTCTTTGGAAGGACTCTGGCAAAAGATGTCCTTGATCCACTGACCGGAGAGGTTGTGAAAAATCCACAGACCGGTAGAGAATATCTCAGAAACACAATGCTTTCTGATGACGATGCCGAATTTCTTGCAAATTACACTGTGTCTGTTCCAGTTTGTGTTGAACAGACGCTGGATTTACAGAGCTTGCACTTGCCTCACTGTTACTCTGAACTGGCAGAAGAGGTACGAACAGATGGTACTTATTTAGAAGTGGGAACAGAACTCACATGGGATGTTGTGAGAACGGCAAGAAACGCAGGCAGAAGATCTTTGAAGATAAAAATGTACCCGGTAGTAGGGACTATTTCACAGCAGGATTTGAATGACAACAAAGGAGAAAAACAGCTACTTGTGTTTCAGGAAGAAATAGACGAAACGACGGCAAAATTACTCGAAGAAAATGGCATCAGTCGTGTCATGGTGAGACCGAATATCTACATTCGCTCTGTGCTCACATGTGAAGCTGAAAAAGGAGTCTGCGCGATGTGTTATGGTATGGATCTGTCTAACCACAAGATCGTGCAGGTTGGTGAAGCAGTGGGTATAATTGCCGCGCAGTCTATAGGTGAGCCGGGAACTCAGCTTACGATGAGAACATTCCACACAGGTGGTATAGCAACAACTGCCGACATCACACAAGGTCTACCGAGAGCAGAGGAGCTTTTCGAAGCAAGGAAAAAGCTCAAAGAGCCAGAAGGAGTTTTCGCTCTACAAGCCGGTTTTGTGAAAGATATAAAGGATGTTGACGGTAAACAGAAGGTATACATCGAGGATTACCTTGGCGGTATACACGAGTATGAAGTCCCCGACAAAACAAAGGTCAAGGTTAGAGTAGGACAGAAGGTATTACCGGGTATGATGCTAACAACCGGCGCTGTGAGATTGAGAAAGTTGATGGATACTCTTGGAGTTGAGGCGACAGCAATGTATTTACTCACGGAAACGCAGAAGGTTTACGTGGAACAGGGTGTTGAAATACACGATAAACACTTTGAGATCATCATAAAACAGATGCTTGGAAAGGTTGAAGTCATCGATCCAGGTGATACAGACTACTTACCCGGTCAACTTCTGGCTATTTCCGAAGCCGAGAAAATAAACGAAGAGATATTGAAAGCCAATGCAAATGTTCAGAGCAACAAGAATTTTGTGCTTGGTAAGATTCTCGCAAAAAAGATAGTTGCAAAGATTGGTGATCAGATCGAGGAAATAGCAGCCGAAGGAACAGAACTGGTTGAAGAAGTACTTGAGAAAGCGATTCAGGCAGGAGTAAAAGAAGTCTGTATCTACGACGAGGGCAAACCAACTTTCTATCAGATAGCACCGAAAGAACCTATGAGATACAGAAGAAGACTTTTGAGAATAACAAAGGCTTCCTTGGAACAAAAAGGATGGCTGAGCGCCGCGTCGTTCCAACAGACACCTCAGGTTCTCACAGAAGCTGCTGTGGAAGGTAGTGTAGACTTCTTAGAAGGTTTGAAAGAAAATGTCATAGTCGGTCAGCTCATACCTGCGGGTACCGGTCTTGAGACCTTTGCGAATATCCAGATAGAAGAAACTCCAAGAGCGGCAGAAGCTGAAAAGATGGCATAAAAAGGGGCATTTGCCCCTTTTTTATTTATCAAAAATGTAACACCATGTCCAGATACCGCTGTTCTGAAACCTGAATTTCTTGACTGCCTTTTCACCAAAGAATTTTTCCAGATCTTCTTTTGGCGTGATCAGACAGACCTTTGAATCTAAAAACAGCTCTCTCAACCTTGGAAGGTTTCTGTAAAATTTTGAATCACCTTCTTTCAATCTGATTCCAAAAGGTGGATTGGTCAAGACGTGAAAACGACCTTTGAATGTCTTTAGATCTTCAAAAGCTATATTCTGGAAGATTATATTGTTTTTCACACCAGCTCTCTGAGCATTCTGGCTTGCAACTTTGAGTATCTGTTTGTCTTTATCAAAACCCATGGCAATGATGTGATTTGTGCTGGAATTTTCTGTGATGTTGATGGAAAAATCACTGAATATGGGCCATTGCTGGAAGGCAAAAGATCTTTTGTTGTTTAAAATCTTAAGACTCATTCTTGCAGCTTCGATTGGTATTGTGCCACTTCCGCAGAATGGATCCACAAGAGTGGTTTTCTCATCCCAGTGACTGAGCAAAATCAATGCTGCTGCTATTGTTTCACGCAGCGGTGCAGCCGAGGTTTTGATTCTATATCCTCTTTTGTTCAACGCATCTTTTCCTGTCGTATCAATCATCACTGATGCAATGTCATTTTTCAGATAAATATACAAAGGGTAATTTCTTCCATCGGTCGTACCATCGGACTTTATTCTGTTGTAAATGGCTTTTTTTACAACAGATGCAATGGCACCGGTTGCAGAAAGTTTTGAGTTTCTAACCTTGACCTTTTCAACCGTGAGATTTCCGTGTTTGTGAACAATCTGCTGCCACTGTGCGCTGTAGGTTCCACTGTAAAGATCGTCAAAATTCTGAGCCTGGAAGGATGCCATGAGTATCATTATTCTATCTGCGCTGTTCAGTTTCAAGTTCAGTTCGGGGATATCTTGTAGCTGTCCATAAAAATGTACGTGTCCTGCTGTGACCATTTTTATTTTCAAGCCAAGTTTTCTTAACTCGGCGCAAACGGCACCTTCAAGTCCCGCACTGCATAAAGCTACAAATTCCACTTTTTCACCTCTGTGGTTGATTTTAGCAGATAATGGTTTAGTTAGCTCTGCTAAGAAATTGAGTGGTACAATTACTGTAGGAGGTGAGTTATTTGATAGACAGCAAAGTCGTTGAGGGGTTGATTAACAAAGGCATCAGCAAGGGAGCAGATTTTGTGGAGATTTTTGCAGAAGACAGAGTGAGCACAGAGATGACGATGATCGATGGCAGGGTAGAGACAGCAAGCAGTGGGCGTGAGTTTGGGATTGGCTTGAGGATTTTCAAGGGTGAGCAGCAGGTTTATGCCTACACAAATGATTTTTCACAAAATCAGCTTTTTTTGATGCTCGATAGATTGATAGATGCCCTTGAAATCCAAGGTAATTTTGAAAGATCGATTAACATGATCAAAGAAGATGTCAAAAACTCCCATATTGTTTTTTTCTATCCTCAGGAGGTTTCAAAGTCTGAAAAAGTCAGAGTGATGAAAAAGGCACACGAAGGGGCAAAAAATTATTCAAGTCTCATAAGTCAGGTTGTTGTGAGATACTGGGATTATGACCAGAAGGTCTTCATAGCAAATTCAGAAGGGTTGATCTCACAGGATCGTCGTGTCAGGACGAGGTTAATGGTCAACGCTGTTGCATCAAAGGATTCAGAACAGGAATCTGGATTTTTCGGTCCGGGGGCAGCCATGGGAATCGAGTTCTTTAACATAATTGATCCTTACAGCGTGGGTGTTGAAGCGGCAAGAATCGCAGACAGAATGGTCAGAGCAGAATATGCACCTGCCGGTAAAATGCCGGTTGTCATTGCAAATGCCTTTGGTGGGGTTATCTTTCATGAGGCATGTGGTCACGCACTGGAAGCGACTTCTGTTGCAAAAGGTGCGTCTGTCTTTGCAGGTAAGATAGGTCAGAAGATAGCATCAGAATGTGTCTCTGCTGTTGATGACGGCACAATACCGAATGCGTGGGGATCTAACAACATAGACGACGAAGGAATCCCGACACGAAGAAATTTGCTCATAGAAAATGGTATTCTCAAAACATACCTGGTTGATCGGTTCCATGCACGAAAGATGGGTATTCAGCCCAATGGATGTGGCAGAAGGCAAAATTACAAATTTGCACCAACTTCGAGAATGAGCAACACCTTCATCCTTCCAGGAAAGTATTTACCAGAAGAGATAATCTCCGCAACAGAATATGGATTATACGCAAAGAGAATGGGCGGTGGTTCGGTACATCCAGCCACAGGCGAATTCAATTTTGCCGTTGCAGAAGGATATCTGATAGAAAAAGGCAGGATAACCAAACCTGTTCGCGGCGCAACGCTCATAGGTAAAGGTTCTGAAGTAATACAAAAGATTGATATGGTTGGAAATGACCTGGAACGTGGTCAGGGAATGTGCGGTTCTATTTCTGGTAGCATCCCGGCAGATGTTGGGCAGCCAACGATCAGGGTGACTGAGCTCATAGTTGGGGGGCGAAGCAAATGAGAATAGAAGATTTCAAAGACAGAGTTTTTTCTTATGCAAAAAAGAAGGGTTTTGATGAGTGTGAACTGCGTTTTATGAGAAACAGGGAATTTGGCGTAGTTGTGAGCAAACAAAATGTTGACAATTACACCGATGCAGATTCTTTCCAAGTTACATTCAAAGGGCTCAAAGGTTCAAAAGCCGCTTTCTCATCGTGTGAAATCATCGATGAAAAATCTGCTGAATTTCTGGTGGATAGTGCCTATGAGAATCTTCTTGTGACAGATACGCTGGAAGAAGATTCTGTTCATAATGGTTCTGGTGAGTATCTCGAGCCGCAGCATTTTGAAGATGAATTTGAAAAAGTTCCAGTTAAGAGCAAAATCGACCTTGCAAAGGCTATGGAGCAGAAAGCGATGGCGCGCGACAGGCGCATTGCGATGGTAATTATGAGTGCATATTCTCACGAAAAGTATGAGATTTGTATATTCAACACAAAAGGACTCGATCTTTCGGAAAGCGCAGGTCTTGGTGTGGCTTATCTGTATCTTGTTGCATCAGATGGCAAGAAACCAAAAAGAGGCTTCAAGGTTCAATTTGGATCAAAACCGGACCAGATCGATCCAGAGAAGATAGTTGCTGAGGCGGCGCAGGAAGCACTTTCTCAACTTGGAGCAGAGAGCATTCCAAGTGGTAAGTACAGGGCGATTCTCAGGCGTGATGTCTTTTCGGAACTGTTTTCAGCCTTCATGCCGATCTTTTCGGCGGAATCAGTTCAAAAAGGTCTGTCTCCATTGAAAGGCAAACTCAACTCGAAAATTGCCAGTGAGAAACTCACCGTTGTAGATGATCCATTTTTTGAAAAAGCACCGATAAAGAGATCGTTTGACAATGAAGGTGTTCCCACAAGGAGAAAGTCTTTCATCGATCAGGGTATTCTGACAACGTATTTTCACTCGTTGAAATCTGCGAAAAAAGACAACGTCAAACCAACTGGCAATGTCTTCACTTATAAATGTGTCCCACTGAATGTCGTTGTCAAAGCGGGAAACAAAACCTATGAAGAGCTGATAAAACAACTCGATAAAGGCTTGATAATAACTGCTCTTGATGGTTTGCACTCAGGAGTCAGGACCGTATCTGGAGAGTTTTCCGTCAGTGCACTGGGATATTATGTTGAAAACGGTGTAATTGTAAAGCCTGTTGAGCAGATAACCATTTCTGGAAATATTCTTGAGCTGCTCAAAAAGATTGAAGAAGTTGGCAATGATTCGGAACTGGTTTCAGGTTCTAATTATTTCCCATCTGTTTTGATTGAAAATATCGATGTGGCAGGTAGTGGGTTGTGATTGACTCTTGACAAACAGTTTTTGTCATAGTATGATTATGCAAACAGATTGAAAGGTGGCTTAGTTGTGACTGGTTTTTACTACTGGCTCCAACCTTCAATAGTTGAAATAAAGCATCATACGAGGTACAGCCCGGTTGATCCCCCGGGTGGTACTTCGTTAGATGCCACCTGATAGGTAGGAAACAAAAACCGGGCTGTGAAAAACAGCCCGGTTTTTTTATATGGAGGTGGTCGAGGTGAAAAGGTTCTTAGTGGCAGTGGTTTTGGTTCTGGTCGTGGTACTGAGTTTTGCTTCTTTGATCGAAGATATTCAAAAAAGAGGTGTTTTGAGAATCGGTCAGGACGAGGGTTACATGCCGCTATATGGCACAAATGAGAAAGGTGAGCGCGTCGGGCTTGAAGTTGAACTGATTAACAAGATGGCGGAAATTCTCGGTGTTAAAGTGGAGTTTGTCATTGTCAACTGGGATGGTATCATACCGGCTCTTCTTTCTGGGAAATTCGACATGATCTTTTCCGGTATGACAATTACACCCGAACGCGCTCTGAAAGTGGATTTTTCGATACCATATTTAACTGTCGGACAGGCTATATTATATAACAAAACCAGTTTTAAAACACCACCGACTTATCAGGAACTCTCTCAAAAACAGATAACCATAGCTGTTCAGCTTGGTACCACGGGAGAATTCACGGCAAGAAGGATGTTTCCAAAGGCAAAGATACTGACCTTTTCAACAATGGATGAGGCAGCCTTTCAGGTTGTGTCAAAGCGCGCAGATATCATGGTTAACGATTCGATCTACGTGAAGTTTCTCACGCAGAAATATGACACACTGGGAATGGTTCAGGAATTGCTCAGTCTGGAAGATCTGGGTATCGCAGTGAGAAAAGGTGATTTTGAAACACTCAGATGGCTTGATACCTTTGTTCAGTGGGCTAAAACCACAGGTTTGATAGATGAGCTTTACAAAAAATGGCTCATTGGCGATTGATTTTGGAGGTGCGATAGTGAAGAAAGTTTATGCGGTACTCATTACAGGGGTCGTTTTGTTCGCGATTTATTTTTCAATAGCTCAGGTTTATCCATTCAACTGGACAGTTGTGTTTAAATACCGTGCAGTGTTCCTGCACGGGTTGTTTACAACCATGAATTTGAGTGGTTTTTCACTGCTCATATCGCTTTTGATTGGAATGGTTTTTGCATTGATGAGAAGATCTTCGGGAATTTTCAGGGAATTTGCCATACTCTATATTTTCTTTTTCAGGAATACTCCGCTGTTAGTTGTGATACTTCTGACTTACTATGGTCTTGGCAGTATCCTGCCTTTTGATAGATTCTGGGCGGCGGTTTTTGGACTGTCAGCTTTTGAGGGTGCATACCTTGCCGAGATTATTCGCTCCGGTCTTGATGCAGTTGATAAAGGAGAACTTGAGGCTGGTTTTTCTTTGGGCTTGACAAAATTTGAGGTGTTTTTATATATTCATTTTCCACAAGCCATCAGAATTTCATTACCGGCTCTTGTTGGACAGTCTATCAGCCTTGTAAAGGACAGTTCATTGGCATCTGTCATAGCTCTGGCGGAATTGACCATGACTGGTAGACAGGTTGGAACGCAGACGCTGGCTTCTTTTGAAAGCTATCTGACCATAGCGATTTTTTACGTCGGCATTACCAGTATTCTCTCGGTGCTTGGCAACTGGTTGGAAAGGAGGCTTGCCATACCATGAGCTTGCTCCAAGTTGTTGATGTCCACAAAAGTTATGGAAAAACGCAGGTTTTAAGAGGTGTCTCTTTTGAGGTGAAGAAAGGAGAAATTGTTGTCATAATGGGACCTTCGGGTGCTGGCAAATCAACTCTGCTCAGGACGATAAATTATTTAATCCCGCCAGACAGAGGTGAGATCTTCTTTAAAGGTCAAAAGGTTGTTAATGATCAATCGATCCTCAGGCAGGTGAGATCGCAGATTGGTTTTGTATTTCAGCATTTCAATCTTTTCAGCCACATGACTGCTCTGGAGAACGTCATGCTCGGCTTGATAAAGGTTAAAAAGCTCTCGAAAGATCAGGCTTGTCAGATAGCCAGAGAATGCCTAAAGATCGTTGGATTGTCTGAAAAAGAACACAGCTATCCATCGCAACTTTCGGGTGGTCAGAAACAGAGGGTGGCTATAGCACGGGCGCTGGCAATGAAACCAGATCTCATACTTTTTGATGAACCAACTTCGGCACTCGATCCAACGCTGGTTGGGGAAGTGAACCAAGTGATGAAAAAACTCGCCTTAGAAGGTCATACCATGGTAGTGGTAACTCATGAGGTCAGCTTTGCAAAAAGTGTGGCTTGTAGAATACTGTACATGGAGGACGGTGTCATCGTGGAAGATTCAGACCCAATTAGCTTTTTCACTCAGCCGATCTCCCAAAATGCGAAAAATTTCATAGCAAATGTTTATTCTTAAGCTCGACGATTTCTCTCAGACCGATGCTCTTAACATTCAAAATTTTATACTGATTGACCAGTTCTGGTAATTCTTCGTCTTTTGCCAGTACTACAGTTTTTCCATTCAGGTTCGACAGAATATGGTTTTGTGGGAAAGTTCCTTCAACCTGAACGGCGTAGAATTTTCCCACAGGGAGATTTTGCACCTGTCCGGCGAAAAGAACCTTGCCTTTATCCAGTATGATCAAATAACTTGCGACTGCCAGTACTTCTTCTTCATCGTGTGTACTAAGCAATATTGTCGTGCCTTCATCTTTCATCTTAATGAGCATTTTCCAGAAAAGCTGTTTTGATTCGCGATCAAGACCATCTGTGGGTTCATCAAGTATCAGCAATTTCGGCTTTGCCATCAAAGAGATGGCGAGCATCAACCTTTGTTGAATGCCCTTAGAAAGGTTTCTGACAGGATTGTTCGTGAATGGTATGCTGAATTTCTCCATGATCTGTTTTGGATCGACTGACAGTTTTCTCAGACAGGCAAAATGTTTTATGTTATCGACAGGACTCAATTCCTTCAATAATGAAGGATTTTCCGGCACAAAACTGAGCATCTGTCTGATTTTCGCAGGTTTTTTTATCACATCGATCTGATCGATTTCTATAGAACCATTGTCGGGCTTGAGAATGGTGGCAAAGATTTTCAGCAAAGTACTTTTACCTGCTGAGTTGGCTCCCAGAATTGCTACGCAGTTTTCTTGCGATTGAAAGCTGATGTTTTCAAGAACTCTTTTGGTCCGAAAAGATTTGCTGACGTTTTCACAGAGTATTTTCATGATCAAACTATCCTTATAGGCATCACTATGTACAGGTATCCTTCCACATTCAGCGGATTTACCTGCAATGGACTTGTACTGTCCACAAAGTTGAATTCAACTTCATCTGTGTGAATATGTCTGAGAGCCTCCATCAGGAAAATAGGATTAAATGCGGCAACAATGTCTTCGCCTTCTTTTCTGGCCGGAATTTCTTCGTTCATTTCACCGGAATCTGGACTTCTGCTGCTCAGCGATAATGTGTCCTCGCTCACTTCGACCTTAACTGATTCGCTGCCTCTTTTTGCTATGACCATTGTTCTTCTGAGTGCTTCGATCAGATCGTTTTTTGGAAGAATTACCTTGCTTTTGAAGGCTTTGGGTAAGACTTTTTTGTAATCTGGAAATTCTATTTCCACTACTCTCATAACTGTTTCTATATTTGGAGTGCTCAAAGATAATCGTTTTCCATCGTATTGAATGGTTATGGTTGTTTCAGAGCAGTTTGAAAGTATGCTCTCAAGTTCTTTCATGCTCTTGAGCGAGATCAAGAAACTTGATTCACTCTGTGCTGAGAGCCTTTCTTCTGCCAGAGCCAGGCGAAAGCCATCAGAAGCTACTAACCTGAGAAAGCCGTTTCCAATTTCCCAGAAAACGCCGTTGAGGTTTCGCATGAATTCATCTTTGGCAGCGCAGAAGATTACTCTTTCAATCATTTCTGAAAGTGTTTTGGCTTCTATATTCAATGCGTATCCACCTGATGGTAAAGATACTTCTGGAAATTCGCTCGGATCCATGGTGGGAACTCTGAATTTGCTGCGTCCGCACTCAAGAGACAGCAGGTTTGATGAAAGATTCAACTGAATTTTTCCTTCAGTTGGCAGAGTTTTAACTATTTCATAGAGGATTTTTGCATCAACGGCAAATTTTCCCTCGGTGTCTGGCTCACATTCAAGACGTGCCTTGACACCGGTTTCCAGATCGGTAGCATGTAAGTATGTACCATTTTGCGAGACATCGAAAAGAATGCATGCCATTATTGGCTTGATCGTCTTTGAAGGTACGGTTTTTGAGACAATGGAGATCTTATTCGAAAGTTCACTTGCCTCCACGATGATTTTCATTTTTCATCCCTCCTGAGAGTCAACAGAAAGTACATCGTATACATCA
This sequence comes from Pseudothermotoga sp., assembly GCF_031962025.1. Lineage (GTDB taxonomy): Bacteria > Thermotogota > Thermotogae > Thermotogales > DSM-5069 > Pseudothermotoga_B. Next base: position 46,346 of record NZ_JAVRKW010000008.1, on the reverse strand, counting down.
TACCCGAATGATTTCACAATCTTTAAAAACTTTTGCTTTAGCCACGGTTTGTCGAAAAGGTTCACATACACCCTGTCAAGCTGTAAGTTCTTCACGGTATATATATTATCAAATTTCAAAGGATTTCCGAAGAAAGAAAAAGGGTTTGCCAGACAGAATTTTATCTGGCAAGATTTTCTCACCACTTCTTCTGTGAGTACGCCGGGGACAAAAACCCAGTCGTAATTGCCTGAAATTTTACTATCCAGCAGTGATAGACTGATTTTTTCCACCGCGTTGTTTTTCAATCCACAGACGCTGTTACAATCTTTGAACATTTCCCGCACAAACTGCGGTGCAAGTGGTATTTGAATCGCTCCAAGGACACGCTCAACAGATCTTTGAAATTCTATTTCTCCCTGCTGTGCACCAATAACAAAAATGATATGTGCATCTTCGATGAATCCGGCATGCACAAGTCTATCCAAGGCACCGTCGACTATGAGCGTGTCAAAACAATTTTTTCTGGCCGTGATTTCGATGGCTCTGGGTGTTGCTCCGGCAATCATCACATGGGTGGAAAGTATGGACTGAGCCAGAAAAACAGTTCCAGCCAGGGGATTTTCATCGATTGCTTCGATTATTGAAAAGTGTAAACCATCGAGAAACTTCTCACAGGTCAGGACAAAGTCGCCGGCTTTTAAATCCACCAGGGGTTTTGGTGAGCCAGTTATATTATCGGTCTCTTCTCCATCAAAGCCAATGCTCGTAACACAGACACTGTCCATTTCACGTAATAGATGTTTAACAACAGTTGTTTTGCCTGCGTTTTTCGTGTTGCCTACAACGTAAATCACTCTTGCCAATTTTTTGACCTCCGAATTCTGTCGCTTTCCTTGGGAATCAAGTACCTGCGCTTACCTGTTAACAGCGAAGCAATACCATCCTGACTTTTTCTTTCCTCTTCGATGAAATCTTCACTGCATTCGCTTTTGTAATCTCTTGGTTCATGGTACACAAAGAAACCTCCCTCGTAATTTCTGATCACGACTTTTCCTTCACCCATCGAGACCAGATACTGGGGTTCAATCGGGATTTTTCCTCCTCCACCGGGTGCATCGATCACATACGTTGGCACGGCAAAACCCGACGTATGACCTCTGAGGTATTCTATAATCTCTATACCCTTTGAGACAGTGGTTCTAAAATGTGACAGACCTCTGGAGAGATCACACTGGTATATGTAATACGGCCGTACGCGGTTTTTCACCAGTTCGTGTACCAATTTTTTCATAATTTGCGGACAATCATTTATTCCTCTGAGCAAAACGCTCTGATTGCCAAGCGGGATACCGGCATCTGCCAGCATTGCAAGAGCTCTGGTTGACTGCTCGGTGAATTCCTTTGGGTGGTTGAAATGTGTATTTATCCATATTGGATGATATTTCTTTAACATATTGACGAGCTCTTCAGTCACTCTCATCGGCAGTACAACCGGAACACGTGTACCTATTCTTATGATCTCGACGTGATCTATTTCTCTGATTCTGCGAATTATACTCTCCAGTTTTTCAGTTGAAAGGGTTAAAGGATCTCCTCCTGAGATCAGAACATCTCTGATTTTTTTGTTATCTTTTATGTATTCAATGGCTTTGTTCAGATATTCTTCGGGAAGCGGTGCGTCGGTTTCTCCGGCAAATCTTCTTCTGGTGCAGTGTCTGCAATACATCGAACATTGATCTGTTACCAGCAATAACACTCGATCTGGATATCTGTGTGTTAATCCTTTGACTGGTGAGTCGACATCTTCGTGTAGTGGATCAGCCATCTCTTCGCTGGAAATGTTCAGTTCTTTGGCAGTTGGAATAGCCTGCATTCTCACTGGGCACTTTGGGTTGTCTGGGTCCATTAAAGTCGCGTAGTAAGGTGTTATAGCCATTCTCAAGAACTTCAGAGAATGTTTAACACCTTCCCGTTCCTGTTCGGTCAGATTGACAACTTTTTGCAGTGTTTCAAGATCCATTATTCTGTTGCTCAACTGCCAGTGCCAGTCATTCCATTCCTGTGGTGTTACATCCTTCCATATAGGGATCTGCCTGTAGTCTCTCACGGTTAAATCCCTCCTAATCAAATGGGTTTTTCTCCTTTTAGCATCTTTTCTATCTCTGGTCTACCTATCAAGGCAACTTTTTTGACAAAAGTTTTTCTGCAAATCTGCTCGGCGAAGTTTTTTACAGCCTGAGGTATCTCACCGTTGGTGACTATTCCTATTTTATCAATTCCGTACAATGCTGCTGCCATGAGAGCTTCTTCGAGTGCCTTTGGTGATATTGAGTTGCTGTAGTATTTCACCTGAAAAATATAAGTAGTCCTTTTGTTTTTGACAATCAGATCGGCTCCAAAATCATGGGATCCCTTGGTCACGATGGCTCTGTATCCAAGGCTGTTAAAAAGATCTGCCATAAACTGTTCAAAAGCCCATCCATCTTTGAAACCATTCTGCCATTTTTTCCTCAGATCCGATGATTTTGGTGGTCTTTTTTTGAAGATCAAATACAGTGCGATGATCAGAACAATCGCTAACAGTATTACCATTATTGTCATTTTATAAGCTCCCGTGAGGTGAGTTTTATTCCATGAAGTCTTCGAGATTTTGAGAGCATGTGGATTGCTTTCCTGGTATGGGGAGTGATCTGATAACAGTATATTCTCATCTGATTCACATTTGACAGTAGTGAAATGATCACAGCCTTTCTCAGATCGTCGAATGTGAGCACGTCCTCATTGACAAGGACTACCTGCCTTTGCAGCAATCTTTTGTAAATGGCTATCCAGCTTTTACCGTAGTAGGTGTGCATTGAGCAGCTCCAGCCATTTTCCTGAAAGGTTTTTTGTACCTGTGATTTCAATGGTTTCTGGCTTTTTAATGATTTTCTTGCAACTTTTATCAGTATCAGGCTCAATACTGTGAAAATGACCAATTTAAGCAAAAGCAACTGTATCACTCCGCTACCATATACAAATTGTACAACTTTGAATGGTAAAATTCCATTGGAGGTGCACAAACTGCGAAAGTCAACATTCATTATCCTACTTTCGACCGTTGCCGTTACTGTTCTTGTGCTCGTACTTGGTTTTTTGGTGCCGGGCAGAATATTGATGCAGATTCTATACAAAAAGGTTGAAAAAAATCCGTATTGTTTGCTCGTTGTGGGAACAGATGCCATTATAGAGAAAACGGTCAGGACAGATGCAATCATGGTTGTGTTAATCGACCACCAGCTTGGAAAGGTTCTAATAAGCAATATTCCCAGAGATTTGTTGATCGGCACAAACAAGATAAATTCACTGTATGAGAGATCTGGTATAAAAGGTCTTGAGGAAGTGATCAAGCAATTATTGGGCATCGAAATCGATGGATATGCGATTATAAACTACGAGGTTTTCAAATACCTTGGCGATAGACTTGGACCGATAGAAATACAGGTGAAAGAACCGATGAAGTATACAGATAGCGTTCAAAACCTTTACATCGACTTTCAACCCGGGATTTATCAAATGATGGGAGACCAATTACTCGCTTACATAAGGTATCGTAGAGAGGCAATGGGTGATCTTGCAAGAATAGAGAGACAAAAAGAGGTTTTGATAAAACTTGCTGACAAGGCAAGGAGTCTTGATGTTTTGCAGATCGCATCTATGTTCTTGAGTGTTCGAAAGAGTGTTTCCATGAATATGGATATAGGTGAGTTGATCTATCTTTTCTTGCGTTTGAAAAAGAACATGAGTATTGGTTTTGTGTCCTTTCCGTATTTGATCAACAAAGATGGTGATGTGGTCGTAGACACGCAAAGAATTGTCGATTATAAAAATACTCTCTCTTCTTTGAACATTTCTCAGAAAAAGTCAGCACCGAGCGTTCTTTTGATAAACTGTTCATCTGACAAATCAAGGGGATTTCTTGTGCGCACTCAGGACCTGTGGAATAAGAACGCCGGTGTTTTACCAAATCAAATTGTGTGGGAAGATGTGGGAATAAGTTCTAATAGGAACACAGTTATAATTCTCAACAGAACAAATCAGGAAGAAGTGAAGTCTCTGATAAAAAAAGTATATCCAGATTACGATTTTGTTTTCAAACTGTCTTCGGATCAGGACACCTTTGCACAGTATCTATCTATCATAAAGAAAATGTCTGAAAACAGGATATATCCATCGTTTCCATACGACGCAGTTGTGCTGGTGATCAAGTGATGAGACAACTTCATTCATGGGATCTGACACCGCAACAGGCTAAGCAAGAACAGTTGAGGTTGAGACAGTTACTCAAACAATTACCGCTGAAAAACGCAGAGCTAATAGCCGGTGTGGATCTGTCTTTTCCCAGAGTTGATCAGGGATATGCAGTTATAGTGGTAATGGATATCAGATCGATGCAGATGGTCGAATACGTCACAGAAAGTTCTCAAATTTCATTTCCATATATCCCCGGACTGCTTGCCTTCAGAGAAGGTCCTGCTTTTCTCAAGGCATGGGAGAAACTGCGGTCAAAACCAGATGTGGTTATGTTTGATGGACAGGGGATTGCTCATCCAAGGCACATGGGTATAGCAGCACACATGGGGCTTTTTCTGGAGCTTCCCACGATAGGTGTTGCAAAGTCCCATCTTTACGGCAAATACAAAGAACCGGGTTTGAAGAAGGGAGATTATGAATATCTGTATGACGATAATGATCAAATCATCGGTGCTGTTCTCAGGACTCACAGCAAATTCAAACCCGTTTTTGTTTCACCCGGTCATATGATTGATCTTGAGTCGTCGATCGATATCGTCATGAAGTGCTGTACATCCTACAGATTACCGGAACCAACAAGAATTGCACATCTGATTTCTCAAAAATGGCGGTACAAAAGTGATAAACTTTCTTTTTAGGAGGTATCGAAAATGTGGCAATATTTCATGCCAACAAGGGTTTTCTTTTCACAGAAAGTAGTTGAGAAAAACAGGGAGATATTCAAAAATTTTGGAAGAAAGGCTTTAATTGTAACGGGTAAAAGTTCATCCAGGATAAATGGGTCTTTGAATGATATTGAAGATGCACTCGAATTTCTGGGAATAGAATTTTACGTGTACGACAGAATAGAAGAAAATCCCACATTTGATCACATTCGAGAGGCAGTAGCAGAATGTAAAATACAGAATTTCGATTTTGTCATAGGTGTAGGCGGCGGCAGTCCACTTGATTCGGCAAAGGCAATAGCTGTTCTTTTGAAAAATAAATCCCTGTCCGTGGAAGATTTGTACGATGCCTCTAAGTACAGTTCATCGCTTCCCATAATAGCTGTCCCAACGACATCTGGAACGGGTAGCGAAGTGACTCAGTACTCAGTTCTCACAGATGATAGTGGTTTTAAAAGGGGATTTGCACATGATGTGATTTTCCCTGTTATTGCTATGGTGGACCCTTCTTATACCGTGAGTATGAGCGTGTCGTTGACAAGATCAACAGGTCTTGATGCGTTATGCCATGCGGTGGAAGGTTTTCTCTCAAAGAGGGCTACCCCGATGTCTGATCTGTATGCGCAGGAAGCGATGAAGATGATAAAGGAAAATCTGCCGAAAGTTCTTCAAAATCAAAATGACCTTGAAGCCAGATCAGCCATGTCTCTGGCTTCATGCCTGGCTGGCATGGTGATAAGTCAGACAAGTACAACTATTGCCCATGTACTTGGATATCCTCTGAGCACATTCAAAGGAATCAGACATGGCGATGCAACGGCCGCATTTCTCGATGTTGTTGTTCAAGCAGCACAAGATGAAGTTCCCCAGAAGGTGAAAAAGATCAATCAGATCTTTGGTGATATCAAAGATTTTATTGCATCGTGCGGTTTAAAAATCAAATTGCAGATCGATGATGAAGAACTCGAAAAATGGGTAAAAAGAGCCATTGGTGCCAAACATATACAGTTCACACGTGGTACATTTGATGAATCGAGCATCAGAAAATTATACGAGAGGATGAGGACAAATTAGTGCATACGTTGTTCTGAACAAAAATAGGAGAAATTATCATCCATGGATATATTCTACTGAAATATCCAGAATAGATGGAGAATTTGAAGAAGGAGAGCTTGTAGATGTTCTTCTTCAGAACGGGAAGTTCTTTGGTCGCGGTTACATAAACACAAAGTCAAAGATAACTGTTCGGCTTTTGACAACTCAACCGAAAACAGCTCAAAGAATCGTCGAGGAAAGAATCGATCAAGCCATAAAGAGACGTGAACACATACTCAATTCTGAACAAGCTTGCAGGTTGATTTACAGTGAGTCTGACTGGCTCGCCGGTTTGATCGTCGATAAATACGATTCATATCTGGTTGTTCAGATCAACACCCTTGGGATGGAAAAACTCAAGGACCTGATTGTGAAGACCCTTTTGAAAAAACTGAAAATCAGTGGTATCTACGAGAAATCTGATTCTCCCGTGAGGTCAAAAGAGGGATTAAGTCAGATCTGTGAATGGCTTTATGGCTCAGGACCAGAAGTGATATTTTATCGCTCAGAGGATCTGACAGTTGCTGCAGACTTAAAAGGTCAAAAGACCGGTGCCTTTCTGGATCAAAGGTACAACGCAAGAGCCGTTCTACCATATGCAAAAGACAGGGTGTGTCTGGATGTGTTCTCTTACACAGGTAATTTTTCCCTGCATCTGTTGAAATACGGTGCAAAACATGTGAAACTGATCGACTATTCGGAACGTTCTTTGAGTATCGCCGAGCAACTTTTGAAATTGAATGGTTTTGATGGGCGGTATGAACTGATAAGGGAAAATGCTTTTGACTGGTTGAGAAAAGAATCTTCACAGGAAAAATACGATCTTATCGTACTTGACCCACCTTCTTTTGCAAAATCTTCAAGTTCAAAAATTTCCGCCCAAAGAGGTCACAAAGAGATAAATCTTCGAGCGATGAAATTGTTGAAAAAGCCTGGTATTCTGGTCAGTTCGTGCTGTACACAAGTTCTATCAGAACAGGATTTCGAGCAGGTTTTACAGGACTCTGCAGAAGATTGTAAAGTTCAAGCATGTATACTTTACAGAGGATCTCAACCGGCTGATCATCCGGTTTTACTCGATGTACCGGAAACGAGATATTTGAAGTTTCATATAATGCAAATCTGGAGGTGAGCATGATGAATATCTCTAACAGGGCACAGCAGGCTCCTGCAAGTCCCATAAGAAGATTAATACCATTTGCAGAAGAAGCTGCTAAAAAAGGTAAAAAGATTTATTATCTGAACATCGGACAACCTGATATTCCAACTCCCGCTGTCTATTTTGAATATGCAGAGATGTACAAACCAAAGGTCGTTGCTTACACTCATTCCGCAGGGCTTTTGGAGCTTCGTGAAGCCTTCACAGAGTACTATAAAAAATTCGACGTGCATGTGTCTTCTTCCCAGATCATCGTGACAAATGGAGGAAGCGAAGCCGTACTGTTTGCCATGGCTGTTGTTGCAGACCCGGATGATGAGATACTGGTTTTGGAACCTTTCTATGCCAATTATGCTGGTTTTGCAGCACAGCTTGGAATAAAACTGGTTCCAGTCAGGACATATCCGGAAGATGGCTACTCTGTACCCAGAAAAGAAGCCTTTCTTGAAAAGATAGGTCCCAGAACAAAAGCCATAATTTTTTCTAACCCGTGCAATCCGACAGGAGCTGTTTATGATGAACACCAGCTTCAGATAATTGCGGATGTGGCTCTTGAGAAAAACCTTTGTGTGATCTCCGATGAAGTCTACAGAGAATTCACCTTTGATGGCTACAAAGCAATATCTATGATGACCTTTGACAGGATCATCGATAAAACCATTGTTGTGGACAGCATTTCCAAAAGATACAGCGCATGTGGAGCAAGAATAGGTACCTTTTTGACCAAAAACAGAGAATACTATCAAGCCGCACTGAAATTTGCTCAGGCAAGATTGTGCCCTTCCATGACTTCGCAGTATGCAACGATCGGGCTTTTGAAGCTCAACGACGATTACACCGAAGCGATCAGAGAAGAATACAGAAAAAGAAGAGATGCAGTTTATGAAGAGCTGAAAAAAATAGAAGGAGCGGTTTTCAAAAAGCCACATGGAGCTTTTTATGTTTCCGTGAAACTTCCCGTGGACAATTCTGAGGAATTTGTCAAATTCATGCTGTCTGATTTTGAAGTAGAAGGCAAAACAACCATGGTGGCTCCGCTGGATGGTTTTTATGTAACTCCAAATGCGGGTTTGAATGAGATCAGAATCGCGTACGTACTTGATCAGGAAAAACTTCGTGATGCTGTGAAAATTCTGGCTTTAGGTCTAAAAGCGTATTCAGAAAAGAGATAGAAAATGACACAGATGCTCAGATATGGCTTTTTGTTTGCCATAGCAACTATGATCTCCCGGGTGAGCGGATTAATTCGGGATATGTTGCTTGCACATAAATTCGGTGCAGGTGTGGAATTCGATGCCTATGTGATTGCCATTTCCTTTCCATTCCTGCTTCGCCGGGCTTTTGCCGAAGGTGCAATGACTTCGGCATTTGTACCTCTGTACAACGAGAAAAACAAAAGCAATGAATTTGCTTCCTCTGTTATCACAACGCTTGGGATTGTGACAGTTTCGCTGACGATTTTAATCGAGATCTTCCCACAGATCGTACCGATGGTGCTGTCCAGTGGTGCCGATGAACAGACCAAGATTCTTTCAGCATCACTTTCGAGAATAAGTATGCCGTTTGTGGTTTTCATCTTTTTGTGGGCTGTTCTGTACGCCATCCAGAATTCTCACAACATCTTTTTTGTTCCGGCACTTTCACCAACTTTGATGAATATAGGTGTGATCACAGGGACATTATTTGCGGATATCTTCAGGGTCAGAACGGTTGGTCCAACTCTGGGTTTTACGCTTGGTGGACTTTTCATGTTTATTTGTTTGATACCCGGCTCAAAAAAAGTCGGGTTCAAATACAAGGTAGGTTTTGAAGGTATTCAGGAGTTTTTGAAACTGTTTTTTCCGGCTCTTTTGGCTATGACAGTTTCGGAGTTCAACGTTCTGATTGATGTGAATGTCGCTTCTTTGCTTGGACCGGGTAATGTTTCAGCCATGCAGTATGCCAATAGATTCTATCAATTGCCATTTGGTGTGTTCGGCGTTGCTATGGCAACGGTGGTTCTGCCCATGATGGTGAATGAAGCTCAGAGTTTTGAAAAGCACCTTTTTGACTCGGTGAAGCTATCGTTGTTCCTGACTGTGCCATCGATGGCTGGTTTAATGGCTTTGAGCGAAAGATTAATCGTTCTTGTTTACCAGCATGGTGCCTTCACTCATCAGGATACCATTAGAACAAGTGTGGTTTTGTTTTATTATTCAATGGGATTACCGCTTTACTCGATCATGGCTGTTCTTTCAAGAGCCTGCCATGCAAAGAAGGATATGAAAACGCCGTTCAAAGCGACGGTTATCTCTTTCACAGTAAATGGTATTTTGGATTTCGCACTCGGACTCACATTCAAAGTGGCTGGAATTGCTGCGGCAACATCTATCGCGGGTTTTTGTGGAATGCTCTATCTGATTTACAAGGTCAAACCAAGGTTTGATTGGGTTTATATTGCAAAAGTATTTGGTGCATCAGCCGTCATGACCACAGGTGTACTGATTTTGTCTTTTTTCAGTACATCGAGACTTTACACTATTTTTCTTGTCCTGTTTGGTATGCTGATTTATATGTTGATATGCAAATTACTCAAATTTTCTGAACTTTCTGAACTTTTCAGGCTCGTTCGCAGATGAAACTGGCGTACCCAACTACCTGTGTTCTGTCTTTTGTAACATCACCGCTTGTTGCGTGTTTCAGCAGTTTTGGTCTGCCAAAATATTTCATAAAGAGCAAAGCTGCAATCGATGAAAGACCGCACATTGTCACTTTCTGTTTTGCAACCACGGTGTAAAGTCCCACAGGATCTTTTTGACTTATTTTCTCTATCACCCATTGATCTTTTTGATTTGTTATTTGATCATTTTCATAGTGGTTGAGATCTGTCGAAAAAACAAACAGAACCGATGAATATTTTTTTGCGATCTCATCAAGAGCAGATGCTATCTTCTGGCAGGTGTTTATAAAAACCGGGGAAACGCAAATAGGCAATATCTTGAATTCACCGAATAGATACTGCAAAAAAGGCAGTTGAACTTCAAGCGAATGTTCGTACATATGTGACTGCCAGTCGGCAGCAGCTTCATCGCAGTTTTGAAGAAATATCTCTGCGGCTTGTTCGTGTACCTGCAAGGATCCAAATGGAGTGAGCCATTCACCCTGATTCCAGACACTCACCTGTGAGCCAAATCCGGTGTGGTTAGGACCAATTAGAACCACGAGTTCTGGTTTTCCAGATCTGGCGATTTGAGCATAGGCATGTGCCGCAACAGGTCCGCTGTAAACATAACCTGCATGCGGCACAATCACTGCCAGATTCTGTTCGAGCAATTTATCGATCTTTTCTGGAATATATCCAGGACCAATCGGCGACAGAAAACATTCTTCGATGGTGGATTTCAACCTGTCAATCGAATCTGGATAAAAGCTGCCGGCTACCACAGCAGGTCTTTTCATTCTATCACCTTAGCTGTGATGAAAATTATCAGCTCGCGCTTGTCTTTTTGTTCAGTTTTGGTTCTGAAAAGCTGTCCGATGAAAGGTAAGTCTCCAAGAACGGGTATCTTTGAATCAGTTTGTTCATTTGTTTCTCTGATCAGACCACCAATCACCAGCGTGTCACCGTTTTTGATGGTTACCTGTGTTTGTGCTTCGCGCGTGCTTTCACCGGGTATACTTATGTTCGGATAGTAGGTCGCCTTGCTGACTTTGGTGAACACATTGAGTTCAATAGTTCCATCGTTTTGTACGTATGGAGTTATTTTAAGCTCTATACCTGTATCTAAGAAATTCACCGAGACATTGCCATTTTGATCGACTGTTTGATATGGTATTCTGTCTCCTATTAATATTCTTGCTTCTTTACCACTGCTTGTTACGATTCTTGGACTTGCCAGAATATTGTTCAAATTATTCGAATCATTTATTTTTGAAGAAACAGTCACAGAAGCATCCTTGAGAAAAGATAATAATCTCTGGTAGTCAAACATATTTATCACACTTGTTGTGATATTCAGCTCTGAATCGCTGAGACTTATCTCGGGATTCACAATACCCGGTAAAGATATGCTGAACGAGAAAGATCTTTCCAAACTGTCTATCAAAGACCTGTCCACTAACCTTGCTTCAATTTCAACCTGCTTCATTGGTTTTGAGATATCCTGCATCAGGCTCTCTATCTGCTGAATATTTTCTTTGCTCAACCCGGTTATTACGATGAGATTTTTCAAATCGTCCACGTATACTTTTCCACCGTAGAATTCAACCAAAGATTTAACTCTGTCAAGGTTGTGCGGCAGTGTGTATACAAATTTTTGCTGTGGGGTTGTGTCCGCAACAGGCTTTGGTTTGACAAGTGCTGTGATATCCTTGGTTTCAATGAAAGAATATCCATACTGTTCTTCAATGAACTTCTTAAAATCTTCCCAGTTTATAGATGAGATGTTCATTGTCACATTTTCATCCGGTGTGTTTACAAAAACAAATGATACTCCCAATTCTTCCACCACTTTTGATATCAGTTCTTTCAATGGTTTGTTATCGCATTTGATCGAAACGGTTTCATCTGGATTTCTTTTTATTTGGATCGGCTGACTTTCCACTTTTTGTGCTTCGGCTTTTTGCTTGATTTTTTCAGAGAATTTTTCGTACTCTTCGACTGCCTTTTGTACATCTAAGGATGTACCAGAGAAGACAACTACACCAAGTTTTGGAAACGCATCGAATTTCGTGTTGTTATTAATGGATTGTAAGAAACTTTTGAATTCATCATCAGGTATATCTTCTCTATATTCAAGGATTCTCACAATCGACTCTGTTTTTGGTTCTTCTGGTTTTATCTTGGACACGACAACTTGAATTTGATTCAGAAAATCCTGTGCTTTTTCTATTGCTTGTTTTTCACCGTGCAATATCATCATCCGATTTGCCGTGTAAATGTTGATTTGTGTTAATTTGCTCAATATATCTGATATATCTTTTGCTTCGAAGCCTTCTGGGACCTGGACTATGGTGTAGGTTTCTTCCTTGTGCAAGTAATTTCTAATCCTTTCCAGGAACTTTTCAGCTTCTTGTATCTTTTCTTCCTCACCCGTCATTATGTAAAACAGATCTGTTTTTTCAAGATCTACTTCGTACAGTTTTGAGAGTGATAATTTTGCATCCTCAAAATTGAATTTTTCAACCAGTGGTACGATTTTTACTATTTTTTGAGCAGCGACAGGTGTGATTGACGAATAAATCTTCTGCAATTCCTCTACGGCTTTTTGCAGATCGTCCTGGTTATAGGAGCTGATTAGAACAACTCCAAGGGATTTTAGATTGGCTTCGACTTTGACATCAAGTGTTTTTTCTATGAGTGTCTTGACTTCGTTGTAAGTTTCATCGCTGAATGAGACATTTACAGTTCTTATAAATCTATCTTTGACAAATGTTCTGAGAAAGGTTCTGGCTTTGTTCAGATCTTCCTCGGATCCGGTGATTTTGAGGATGTTTTGAACTGTGACGCTCTCTATTCCATATATTTGATTCAGTATCTGTGATATCTGCGCTGCTGTCTGCTCATCATTCAAGAAGAAAACTTCAGACTGCCTGAGAGTGTAATAAAATCGGGTTAGTTCAGAGGCGATATTTTTAATACCTTTTCTGATCTCTGATGGAGCTATGACAAACAGACCTTCCTGCAAATCGACAAACCGCGATGAAGGTACATCAAAGACCACACTGAGTGCTGATAAGACCTTTTGCTGTATTTGCTTTGGAATATCCAGAAGTTCAACCTCTGCCGTTCCTGTAAAACCAAGGTCATTCAGCACACCCTGTGCGATTTCTAATTGAATCTGTGATCCTTTGAGCTCCAGTACACCAAATGGTAATTGCACAGCATCGATTCCAATTGCCTTAAGAACATCGCAAGCTTCCTTTGGATATATCACCTTGATCTGTTTTGATTGCACCTGTGGTTGTGTTTTTGTCTGCTCAACTGAAGATGTTTCTGTCTGTGATTTTCTAAATCTTTCTTCCAGTTGTGATACGTAATTCACGACGGTCTGAACTGTCTTGGAGTCACCGGTGATTATGAATTTATCAAGTCCTTCAAGGAGATTGAACTGGAAGGTGTAAACGTTCTTCAGTGAATTGAGCAGTTTTGAAACATCTTCTACTGGTGCAGATACGGTGATTTCTCTTGTGACAGAAGGTGGTGTAACAGAAAGTATCTTAGAAATCAGTTCTTGTTCGTAAATATCTCCGTAAATGAACAGCAGTGCTTTGTTTGGCAGGTAAGTCATGACGGTTGTTGGAGAAAGGATTTTTTCTATCTTCTGAACGATGTCTTCGCTGGCTTCGTATATACCCCAGAACTGAGCAAATCTCTGGGAGATCTCTTTTTTCGTTCCTATGTGCAGTGTACCATCTGGCATGTAGCTGTAAGCCATCGGCTCTGTGCCCACTCTGATGGTCAGTAATATGTTTCTCAGAGCCTCTTCCGGTGTTATGTTCGAAAGTTTCAGAGCCAGTTTAGCCGCTTTCACCGTGTCTGACAGAACAACGTTCAAATTGAGCTCTTCTGCCAGAAATTTCACGGCGGTTTCAAGATTGCTTCCTTCGGTTAAAGCAAGATCTATATGTTTCTCAGAACCTTTAAAAGTCACTTTCAGAGTTTTTCCATCAAATTCGATCAATGGTTCTTTTGGTATCAATAGTTGAAATAGAACCAGTGAACCCTGGTAGGTACCAATAGCCCTCAATGAATCAACGGGTCCGTAGGCAACAGGTAAGAAGAAAGGAGAGCTTGATAGATTCACATTTTTAAGGTGAATCGAAACAAGTGAACCTGCGGCGTTTTTCTCGACAAAAACATTGTCCTTGGAAAGGTTCACATCTGTGTCGATGCGAAAGGTTACCTGTCCATCTTGAAAGATCGGACTGATACTGGTAATCTGCGCTCCATACAGAATGGTTATCAATAGTACAAAAACCAGCACAAGGGTTTTTTTCATATATGTCCCCCCTCACCTTATTGTTAACAGATTTCCGGTTTGCAGATCTAAAACTGCAACGGCAAAACTCGTTACATGCAGAATCAGATACCTTCCATCCAGAATATCGTCCAGGCATTTTTTGAAAACCTGACCGCCGCTACTCAAAAGGATGAACCTGTCGTTCTCGCCTTTTGCATAACCTGAAAATTTATAACCAGGAAGGGTTTCAATCAATGAAAGCATATCGGCGTTCAGTTTTTCTTTATCGAACTTCAGCGAATAAGGTTCAAGCGGGTTTATCTTTTGCACGTTTTGCTGAAATTTTTGCGATATGTTTTTCAAATCTTCTGGTCCTAACCTTCTTCTGAGCGGTGGGATTTGCTGACTGGTCTGAACGACACTGACAGGTTTTGGCGTCTTTGCATAGAAAAACAGAAAATAGATGGCTCCGCTCCACACACCAGCCAGTAAGATCAATAGAAAAACGATTCTTCTGTTCATTCAACCATCACACCCGTAAAAACGATTTTGAAATTCACAGAACCTTTGCCTGTAATACCAGAGATCTCTACTGGAACTTTGAGATTGTTCGTAACTGTCAGCGATTTTATGCTCACATTTGCTGAATTCAGGATCATGTAAAGTATATCTGAAAAATCCTCAGATGAACTTTCTCCCTGTATGATGTACGTTCCGTCTTTATCTGTTGTGAAATTCAATCCAAGTTTGCTTGCAAGGTTTTTGATCTGGTTTAATTTTATCTTCGGTTCTATCGTTTTCTCAAGCTGGTCAATGTAATCTTTTTTCGCCGTGACATTTTTATCGTATTCAAGTAGCCTGACAAGTTCGGCATCGATCTTTTTGGAAAGACTGCTGAATCTAAAGTAGTCGTAGATATCAAAATAGGCGGCAAAGACCACGAAAATTAAAACAGTCAGTAAAATTGAAAATCTGCGCGGCATGATCATCGCCTGCCCTGAACAGTGATTTTCATAAGCTGCATTGACAAAAAGCTCATCGAAGTGTTGTATTCCACCAATCTGTCAACTTTGTAACCAAGGTCAATCAACTTCTGGGAAAGTTTCTCAGCTGTTGGCTGTAAGCTTGGTTGGTACAGTTCGTAGATTGTGAGCAAAAACTGCCCGTCAAAGACCATCTGTGAAAGCATCATCCAGTCTTTTTGATCCTTGTTCCACAGGCTCAATACTTCCTTTATGTGGCTGCTGCTGTTGGAATATTTTACCATGTGGGTTTCAAGTAAGTCTATTCTGTCCTGCAGTTTTCTGCTCAAAGTGTAGAGATTTTGATTTTGAGTGATCACATTGTTCAGTTGGTTTTTTATTTCAGGTACACTCAACTCGATTTTGTACTTTTGCAGTACATAGCTGTGCTGTGATTTGAGAGAATCTATCACGGATTTTTTGTAAAATTCGCTGGTGAATCTGACCGCAAAAACCGGAGCAAGGAGCGCTATCAATAATACGAGAAAGGACGAAAATTTCAGTATCTGCCTTTTACGCCTGTACAAGTTTATTTTTTCCAAACTCAGCACCACCCCTCACAAGAAGCCCAAGTACACCGATTCCCACCTGATCAAATTTTACAGAAAACTTGGCAGTTTCAACCTTACCCTGGAAGGATTCAAACTGGTTAAAAGCTCTCACGTAAAATTCAGCCAATGCCGGTGGATCGCACAGAACATAGAAATTAGACACTTCTCTTATAGATGTGTCGGACAACACGGTGTTCAATAGAAATATTATCTCGCGCTCCACAGTGTAAGGTAGATCTGCCAATAATGAATTTGCTAGAGATGAAATATTTGATTCGTTCAATACATCCGCCTTTTTGTAGATATCTTCCTGTGTAATACCGGTTTCTTCCAAGATGATATCTGTCACTTCCCACGTTGAGTATGCAAAACTTCTGACTGCCACAGGAACTTTTGATATGAATATCACAACCGCACCGTACTCAGGGGTGAAAAGCAATAGAACAGATGTGGAATTGGTAGGCAGTTGGAGTATCTGGAGATATTTAAATAGGTCGGGTAAGACGACATCTGGCTCCGTAAAACCTGCCTGAGCGACTGTGGAAACAGTTTCATTTATGTCTTTATTTCTTGAAACCACAACGAGCATCTTGTTCAATGTGTTTCTGATCGTTTCCACAGTAATTTCATTAGCTGGTAGATTCAACAATCTTGAAACTTCAGTTCGAGCATAATCTCTATCTTCTTTCGGTGCAAGGGCTGGTGGTATGTCTATGGTGTAGAAAAGTAGACTTTCATTTGGAAAATTCACAGTAACGATGTCTTCGACATCAGGTTTGATCTTTTTAGCAAATTCTGTGAGTACTTCAGATGGATTTTCATCTTTTTTGAGATCTTTGTAAAAGCTCTGTATTAAGGACAAAATACCCCTGGATTTTCTGCCTCTTGCAACCGCCACATAGCGGCTTGTTATATCTATCGCTGTGATCATTTTGTGGAATATTTGCATTCAATCACCTCTTTACATTTATCTTTGCCACAACAGGTGGAAATGTGATTGTCCAGTCAGATGCTTCAACAGTTCCTGCTCTCAGAACACCGTTTGGTGAAAGTTCTATAGCCAGATTGTCTTTTCCCTTTACTGATACACGGCTGTCTATTTGAATTGAAAGTGATTTTGCCTGTCTTTCACTCTTGATTGGAACTGCTCTGATTCTAACACCTTTTTCATGTTGTCCAACTGTTACTGCTCCTGGTATCTCACCGTCCACCCATTCTAAAGCTTTGAAAACGGTACATTTGATGTAATAAGGTTGAACTTCATTTTTTATCTTGTCTATCCAGAAAAGACTGTAAAGCATAGAGCATATGAAACCAAGAACCACGATGATTTTGATGAGCGTTTCTATTAACAAATGCGCTCACCTTCCAATTGTCTGCTGCAATTGAAAGATGGTGCTGTACATCGTGAAAGCCATAAAGGCTATGAATCCGCCAACTCCGGCGATCAGCATCGGTTCGATCAAAGACACCAGTTTCTTCACACCAACCCTTAACTGATCCTCATAGAAATCAGCGACCTTTGCGAGCACTTCCTCGAGTTTTCCCGTTTCTTCTCCCGTGCCTACCAGTTCATAGACAATTTGAGGAAAGATTCCCGCTTCTATCATTGCCTGTCTCAAACTGGCACCTTCTTTGACTCTCTCGCTCACCTGCTTGCTTTTATTTATGATTCGTGGACTGTTTGAAGCCGCGGCAGCCATCTCAACGGCTTTTGTCAGTAAAACACCGCTGCCTGTTAGCACGGAGAGCACTCTGCAAAAGCGCTCAATACCCATCATCTTTCGCAATTTAGCGGCTGGCGGAAATAGATTTGAAAGGAATTCTTTCACATAAGCTGAAAACCTTGTCCTCATAAAAATCGTCAATCCCACAGCTACAAGAGCAACCGTTATTATTGAGCCAAGCCAGTGGGTGCTCAAAAACCTGTTGGTTTTGATGAGAAAGTTTATGATACCTGAAGTCGGAATGGTTCCAAAGGCACTGATCAATCTTGGCAGTATATAAAAGGATATTATAAATATCACACCTATTGCGAATATCAGGACGAATATTGGATAAGCCATGGCTGATTTAACTTCATCCTGTAAACGTTTAGAAGATTCATAAAAATCAGCTGCTTTTTCGAGTGATTTGTCTAAAACTCCACCTTCTTCGCCCGCAGAAACCAGGTTTATGAAAATCGAATCAAAGACTTTCTCATTCCTCAAAGCCTCAGAGAAAGTCGAACCGGTTTCCAGTGAGATAACAAGGTGTGTGATGATTTTTCGAAATCTACCTGAGAAAACCATCTGGTTTGAAAGTATTGCCAGTGCATCTTTTATTCTCACACCAGCACCGACCATTGTTGAAAGCTGTCTTGAGAAGATCACAAGTTCGGCAAGTGATATACCGAAGAACACATGTTCTTTCCTTGAGCTTGCACGTTCGACTTTTAAAACAGCATACTGCCTTTTTTTCAGCAAATCTATGACTTGAGATTCACTATCGGCTTCTAAAACACCCTTTACTCTCTTGCCGGTTTTATCGACGGCGGTGTATTTATAAAAAGCCATGCAGCCACCTTCTTTGTCATATAGTATACCACTTTGTAAAACATAAAATTCTTTACAAATACTGTTCAGGGTTGATGGTGAATATATTATAGTTTATATCATTCAATTTGTGTGATTTTTCATTCAAACCGGAAGACTCTACTCAGAAAAAATTCTGTGGAAACTACATTTTTGTAAATTCGACTGAGATCTTGCACAGGTTACGGAGTAATAGTTTTGTTGCTTTTAAGTAATATTATTGTAATATAAACAATACCAAGGTTGCATACGTGAAACATTGGTTGGATAAAATTCTTTTACAGATAGTAAAATAGTTGGTGTAAAGAAAAAATTATTTTTAAGGGGGAGGTGTAGTATATGAGAAGTAGGATGATTTTGCTTGCCTTATTAGTTGTTGCGTTTATCCCTGTCATGGTAGTATCAGCGGATTTTCCCACAAAACCTGTGACTATCATTGTCCCGTGGTCAGCCGGTGGGGCAACTGATGTACTTTTCAGGGCAATAGCAACGGTTTTTCCAAAATACGCCAACGGTCAACCACTTGTCATCAACAATGTACCGGGTGCTGGTGCGGTAACAGGAACGATGGAGTTCTTAAACGCAAAACCAGACGGTTACACACTGCTTTCTTTGGCGACACCAATTATAACCAAGATTCACTGGAGCGAGGTTAAATTCACCGTTGATGATTTTGTGCCGGTTATTAACATCGTCAACGACCCAAGTTACATACTGGTAAGGGCAGATTCACCGTATAAAACACTCAGTGATTTGATCGAAGCTGCACGCAAAGATCCCGAGACAATTACCATGGGCAATGGTGGTGCTGGCGGTGGTAACCACCTTGTTGCAGTTGCTTTTGAAGATTTTGTCGGTGTTAAATTTGTGCATGTTCCTTACAATGGTGGAGGACCGGCTGTCACGGCGCTTGTAGGAGGACACGTTGATTGTGTGATGGCTGCCGCTCCAGAGGGAGTGACAAATGTCCAGAGTGGACAATTGAGAGTTCTTGCCGTTATGGGACCAACGAGATTGAGCGTCTTCCCAGATGCACCAACTGCCCTCGAACAGGGTTACGATTTCAGATTAGGTATGTGGCGCGGCGTTGCTGTACAGAGAGGAACTCCGCTTGAAACAATTAAAGCACTGCATGATATCTTCAAAAAATGCATGGATGATCCGGAGTTCGTTTCGAAGGCAAAAGAGCTTGGTAGTGTTTTATTTTACATGGACTCTGCAACTTTCCAGAATTTCGTCAGACAGCAGAATCAGTTCTGGGAAAATCTCATGAAAACAAAGAAACTCGGTGAAAAATATGGTAAATGAATCTTTCTCCGCCCTTCGGGGCGGAGATTGTCGGAGGATAACTCATGGCAGTTAAGAAGTCTGATTTAATTTCTGGCTCAGCAGTAACACTCACAGGATTGATTTTCTTCCTGAGTACAATTGGAATAAAACCTGTGAAAAGAGGTCTCAGTCCTGCTGATTTTCCAAGACTCATAACTATTGCTATGATGATTTGTGGTGTTGCTTTGATAATCAAAAGCCTTTTTACAAAACAGAAAGTTTCTGATGGGAGAATTGATCCTGATTTTGTGAAAAAATTCATTGCGTTGATTGTTTTGTTTGCTGTTTATGTTCTGCTACTTGACGTGATAGGTTTTTTATGGCTTACTCCATTTTTTGTCTTCAGTGCGGCATATATTTTTGGTATGAAGAGGTTTTTTCTGAATATTGTTGTAAGTATCGGCACGACTTTTCTTGTATATTACATTTTTTCGGAAATCTTTAAAGTTCCTCTGCCTCATTTTTCTTTTTGAGAGGTGCATGAGATGGTTAACTACTGGCTTGAAGGGATAAAAATCGCTCTGCAGCCTTCGAATTTCATGTTAATGCTTTTAGGGGTTATTGGTGGTGTAATAGTTGGTGCTTTACCTGGAGTAACTTCTTCGATGGGTATAATTCTTCTTCTTCCTTTTACTTATTATCTTGATCCAAAAGTAGCACTGCTGATGCTTATAGGGATGTACTGTGCTTCAATGTTTGGTGGGTCTATATCTGCAATTTTACTTCGAACGCCGGGTACTCCCTCTGCCGCCGCAACAGCTCTGGATGGATATCCCCTGGCACAACAGGGTAAAGCAGGGAAAGCTTTAAGTGCGGCTCTGATTGGGTCATTTGTTGGTGGAATTGCGAGTGGAGTGTGTATGGTTTTTCTTGCACCATTTCTCGCGAGGATGGCACTGAAGTTTGGACCTGCCGAGTATTTTTCGCTGGCTGTTTTTGGGTTGACTATCATCGCAAGTGTATCTGGGAAAAGTCTTTTAAAAGGTGCAATCTCTGGTTTATTGGGATTGCTGCTCGCAATGATTGGTATTGATAACATCAGAGGCACTGAAAGATTGACTCTTGGTATCCCAAAATTGGAGAATGGTTTTGAATTTCTTCCAGTATTGATAGGAGTCTTTGCGGTCGCAGAGGTTATAGATAAACTTGAGAGAAGACAACAGGCACAGCAGATTACAAAATCCGTTGCTGGTTTCTGGCTTAATCGGAAAGAGTTTCGTTCGATTCTGATACCTATTTTGTTTGGTATTGTGATAGGTACAGTCATAGGTGTGATACCCGGGACGGGTGGGACTATTGCTACATTTCTTGCTTACAATGAACTTCGTAGATGGTCAAAGAACAAAGAGAAATTCGGTCAGGGTGCCCTTGAAGGTGTCGCTGTATGTGAAACGGCGAATAATGCAGTCACTGGTGGAGCGATGGTGCCAATGCTGTCTTTGAGCATACCTGGAGATGCTGTTACCGCAGTGATGTTAGGCGCACTGATACTCATAGGGGTGCGACCAGGTCCTCTTTTGTTTTCGCAGAATCCTGATATGATTTACACAATATTCGCCGGCTGGTTCATTGTTCAATTTCTGATGCTCATGGTTGGTTTTGCTTCAATCGTTGTAGCACCAAATATTTTGAAAATTCCTGACAGGATATTGATGCCAATAGTTTTAGTACTGTGTATCGTTGGTTCTTTCTCGCTCAGAAACAACCTTTACGATGTGGCTGTTGCACTGATATTTGGTGTTATAGGGTATTTATTGAGGAAAGGTGGTTTCCCAATGCCGCCGCTTGTACTTGGTATGATTCTTGGTCCAGAGGCAGAACAGAATTTGAACAGAGCTCTGCTGGTTTCAAAGAACGATTGGACAATAGTTTTTAAACGTCCCATATCGCTGACATTGCTGATTCTGGCATTGCTGTCTGTGGTGTTCAGCTTGCTGGGTTCTTATGCATCTTCAAAAAAGAAAGGGGCTGTCAGTTCATGAACAGGTTGGAGGAAGTCGCTCTCAAGTTGAAAAGGGTCAGACAATTTCTCGAGCAAAAGAATTTGCCGGCAGTTCTTTTCAGAAAACAGCCGAATTTTTCCTGGATAACCGCCGGTGGACTGAACATGGTCGGGATAGCCACGGAGATGGGAGTTGCTTCTGTTCTCGTGACGAAAGACAACTGTTATGTGATAACAAACCGTATTGAATCGCCCAGGATGAGAGATGAGGAGGTAAGTGAACTTGGTTTTGAGGTGATTTCATACGAATGGTTTGAGAATAAAGAATTAGATATAGTGAGAAAAATAGTTACTGGTACTGTTGGTTCAGATACGCCCATCGGTGGGTTTGAGTACGTTGAATCTGATCTGAATAAATTGAGATATGAATTGACAGAAGCTGAAATCGAACGGTATCTGTATCTTGGTGAGAAACTTTCAAGATCTCTTGAAAGCATTTTGTTGTTTACAAAGCCGGGTGATAGTGAAGCAGAAATTGCCGGAAGGATCAGCGCAGAACTGTGGAAGTACAGAATAGATCCCACAGGTTTTATGATTGCAGCCGATGAAAGGGCAAAATTGTACCGCCATCCGATTCCGACGATGAAAAAAATCGAGAGATCTGTGATGGTTTCCGTGAATGCCAGATACAGGGGTTTAATCACAACTGTTACTCGCATGGTTTATTTTGGAAAAATACCGGAGAATTTTCTTCATCAGTACAGGCAAAATGTTGAAATTGAATGTGCAATGATTGAAAAAACAAAGATCGGTGAGAAAATGAACATACCTGTTCTCACAGCGATCGAAGAATACAAAAAGCGTGGTTATCCTGATGAATGGAAATTGCACCACCAGGGTGGACCTATGGGATATTACGCACGAGATATAAGAGTAACACCCACCTGCGAAGAACTTGTGAGGAAAAATCAGGCTTTCTGCTGGAATCCAACTATCAGCGGCACAAAGTCAGAAGATGGTTTTATAATCACCGAATCTGGACCTGTTATGATAACAAAACCATTTGTATTTCCAAAGATAGAACTGCAGGTTAATGGTACCAGATTCGTTCGTCCAGACATTCTCGTTTTGTAGGAGGTATTTTTGTGGAAAAGGTTCGCATAGGAATAGCTGGAGCTGGTTTCATAGCGAAGATTCATATGGCTGCTTTTAGAGAGAATTATCCATATATAGAAGTCGTCGGTGTCTGCGCATCGAGAAGAGAAAATGCAGAAAAATTCGCTGCTCAATATGATATCCCGCTTGTATTTGATAATTTTGAAAAATTGTGTATGAGTGATCGAATAGATGTTGTCGATATATGTACTCCTACAAATTTGCATGATTCGGTGATTCTTTGTGCGTGTGAAAACAGAAAACATGTAATATGTGAAAAGCCCTTACTCGGTTACTACGGAGAAGACCATCCTGAACTGGAAAGAGTGGGAATAGAGATACCTAAATCAGAGATGTATCAAAAGGTTCTTGAAAAGATCGGCTTATTGGAAAAGAGGCTCAAAAATTCCGCAATCAAGTTTATGTACGCAGAGAACTGGGTTTATGCACCTGCGATCGAAAAAATGAAGAAGATGCTCAAAGCTTCGGATGGAGTTGTTTTTGAACTGAGAGCCGAGTGCAGTCATTCGGGTTCACAGGCATCTTATTCGAGAAAGTGGAAAACATCAGGTGGGGGGAGTTTGATGAGGCTTGGCTCTCATCCAATAGGTGCTGCATTGCACATAAAGCATTTTGAGGGGCTTGTACGTTATGGTAAACCAATAAAACCTGTTGCAGTAATGGGAGAGGTGGCATCCCTCACGAAGATGGAAACTCTGAGAAATCGACCCTGCCACGTTGCAACGGGTTGGGAAGACGTCGAAGACTGGTCGATAGCTGTTATCGATTTCGAGGATGGTTCAAAAGCCACTATATTTTCAACAGATCTGAGCCTTGGTGGTGTGAAAAACAGAATGGAACTGTACGCGTCAAACGGCATGATCATTGCCAATATGACTCCGAACGATTCTATGATTGCTTTTGCGCCTGGTGAAGATGTCTGGAAAGATGAGTACATTTGTGAAAAACTTGAAACCAAGGCGGGTTACAGTTTCCCATCGGCAGATGAATTCTGGACGAGAGGTTATCCTCAGGAAATGAAAGATTTTGCACTGGCTGTACTCCAGAACAGAGAACCCATATCTGGTTTTGATCTTGCCAAACAGACTGTCCAGGTAATTTACGCTGCTTATGTCTCCGCTCAGCTACAAAGAAAAGTGAAAATCGATTAGCCCTCAAGCCGTGTGGGGGTGTATCTTGGGAGAATCTTCTGGGTAGGAGGGATTAGAGATGAAAAGATGTATTTTTGTCCTGGTGGTACTTTTTTCAATAGTTACCTTCAGTGCACAGATCACTCTCAAAGCTTCCACACCATTCCAGAAAGGTCATGTACTGGCTGATGCCATGGAGCTGTTCAAAAACAAAATCGAAGTTCAAACCAATGGGCGTATCAGTGTTGAGCTGATCATCGGTCAGGCTTCGGAAGAAGATGTGAACAACCAGTGTTCTCAAGGTATTGTCGATCTTCAATTCACAGGTGGACGTCCTGTTGAAGTGTTCGCACCACAGTATTTTTTTGTCAACGCACCTTTTATAATCAAAGATTACGAACACTTTTTAAGAGTCTGGAACGGTCCTCTTGGTCAAAAGGCAAAAGCTCAGGTGGCAGAGAAAGGTAATATGATATGCCTCGGGACGGTCTATCGTGGTTACAGGCAATTCACTTCGAACAAACCCATCTATGATTTAGAAGACCTCAAGGATATTAAATTGAGACTGCCAGTTGTACCAACCTGGGTGAAGATATGGGAGGCAATTGGAGCAAAACCCGTTACTGTGCCTCTGACAGAGCTTTATCAGGCACTTAAAGAGAAGAGAGCAGAGGCATCTGAAGGAGATCTGACTCAGATACTGTCTTTCAAATTGTACGAAGTACAGTCTTATCTCACTCTAACGAACCACCTGTGTGGAGTGGGATGGGTTACAATGAACAGGACAACTTATGAAAGATTGTCCAAAGATGACCAGCAGCTTGTTGAAACAATTATAGATGAAGTCTGCGCATGGGCTACGCAAAAAATAAAAGACAACGAAAGTAACATCATAGCTGAGCTTGAAAAAAATGGTATGAAAGTAATCACTCTTGAACCTTCGATTCTTCAAAAAATTAGAGATATGGCAAAACCTGCCATTGAGGAACTCTTTAAGACCACCTGGCCCGTCACAACCTGGGACGAAGTTTTGGCACAATGAAAAGGCTGCCGGAAGGCAGCCTTTTTTGTATGTTATAATCCTAAAATGGGTGAACAGGAATGAAAGGTACCTTTGAGACAGCAGAAAGGTCAAGTATGTCGCTTTTAGATAAATCGCTCATTGCCATTTCTTTTATACCTGTAGTTTTTTCAGTACTTCGAATGAAGATTGTTCAGAGTGTGGGTTATCTTGTTTTCTTTTTTGGCAGTATTCCTGAATTTTATTATGAAAAAACCGTGAACCAGCAAATTCCGCAGAATTTGAAAACACTATTTAGAATTCATATACTCCTTCATTCGTTTTTTGGTCAGTTTCTGGGTTTCTATGATTCTGTACCATTTTTTGATAAGGGCTTGCATTTTGTGGGCTCAGCTCTTGGATCGATTTTCTTCTATTTCATTGTGGCAACAAACTCGAAATTTTGGAAAGCTGAATTAGATAAAAAAAGAGCAGTTTTCATTTCATTTCTGCTCACCAATTTTGCTGGAATTATCTGGGAGATAGCAGAATTTATAGCAGATGAGTTTTTCTCACTTAATGCACAAAGAGGGTTGCAGGACACCATGTTGGATTTAATATTCAACATCCTGGGTGCTTATGCTGGTAGCCGATTTTTGGTCAACTACCACCCGCCTATAGAGGCGGAGGCTTGAAGGAGCCCTGGTTGACCAGCCTAAGGGACTGACCCGAAGGACAAGGGGACGATGTTCCTACGTTATCCCTGTCATGGCACTCTGGGGTGCGTCCCAAGCTCCAGACAATGCCGTACAGGCTTAAACAGTCCTGAAGTGGTAGGGACAGTGGTCTGTACATAACAAACAGGGATAACATTGGCGATGGGAGATACAGGTGTAGTCCAGCCTGTGCGTCACCCAGTAGATTTAAAACCTACTGGAGAAGGAGGAAAACTCTGTAAAATGGTATTTGTATTGAACAAGAACAAGAAACCTTTATCACCGTGCCATGAAGCAGTTGCCAGAAAACTTCTAAAAGAAGGAAAAGCAGTTGTACACAGAATCTATCCTTTCACTATACGGCTCAAAGATCTAAAAGATACCTCAACATTCAAACCAGACTATAGACTCAAAATAGACTACGGGAGCAAGCACACAGGCATCGCTATACTGAAAAACAATTCTGAAGTAATCTTCATGATGCAACTGCATCACAAAAC
This sequence comes from Pseudothermotoga sp., assembly GCF_031962025.1. Taxonomy (GTDB): domain Bacteria; phylum Thermotogota; class Thermotogae; order Thermotogales; family DSM-5069; genus Pseudothermotoga_B. The sequence goes on along the minus strand of NZ_JAVRKW010000008.1, from coordinate 20,272 downwards.
AGACATAAAAGAGAAGATGGACACAAGGCGCAATCTACGACACAGCAGGAGAAGTAGAAAAACAAGGTATAGAAAACCAAGGTTTTTGAACAGGAAAAGGGACAAAGATCGGTTACCACCAACACTAAAAAGCAGAGTAAACAACATTGAAACGTGGGTAAAAAGGCTATGTAAACTGTGTCCTGTTAATGCTATTTCGTACGAGAATGCCAAATTTGATACACAAAAATTAAGGAACCCAGAAATTTCAGGTGTGGAATATCAACAAGGAACACTTTTAGGATATGAGATAAAAGAGTATCTGTTAGAGAAGTTCAACAGGCGATGTGTGTACTGTGGAGCTACAAATGTGCCCCTGGAAATAGAACATGTCATTCCAAAATCAAGAGGTGGGACAGATAGAATAGATAACCTTGTTATAGCCTGCCATGAGTGCAATCAGAAAAAGGGAAATAGGACAGCAGAAGAATTTGGGTATGCTGAAATTCAGAAACTTGTCAAAGAACCCTTAAAAGACTGTTCATTAGTTAACTCCACAAGATGGAAGATATACGAAGTTCTAAAAAGAACAGGACTTCAAATAGAATGTGGAAGTGGTGTATTGACAAAGATGAACAGAGCTAAATTAGGTTTACCCAAAGATCATCATTTTGACGCAATTTGCATAGGGCAATCAACGCCTGAAAGGATTTGGTTTAAGACAAAAACTATTTTACATGTAACAGCAAAAGGTAGAGGCACAAGACAAATGGCAAATGTCAATAAATATGGTTTTGCTATAGGGCACAGAGCAAGACAGAAATTTTTCTTTGGTTTTCAGACAGGTGATATGGTAAGGGCAGTAGTCAAAAGAGGTAAGTACAAAGGTACATGGAAAGGAACAGTAGCATGTAGAAGTAGTGGATATTTTGATATAAAGGGCAGAAATGGGAAAAGGATTGTTCAGGGAATATCTTACAAATACTGCAGGGTAATTCAGCGGTTTGATGGGTACAGTTACGAATTAGAACGACCAAAAATTTCCGGCACATTTCCTCTCCAGCATTTAGATGTTGGAGCCACCATGTGCCAGTAAGGTAAAGCTGGTCAAAGGGAGGATCAGATCTGATGGCAAATGAGAAGCTCAGAGAGCATGTCATGAAAATAGTAAATGAGACGATAGAGTCTGTTTTACCGGATAAACTGGTTGAAAAAGCTCTTGTAAATATGGACATTTCAACAAATATCGTGCTTGTTGCTATAGGTAAAGCAGCCTGGAGAATGGCAAAAAGTGCAAAAGAAATTCTTAAAAGCAAAATATCAAAGGGAATAGTTATCACCAAATACGGTCACAGTCAGGGGCAGATAGATGGTCTTGAAATTTACGAAGCCGGGCATCCTGTACCTGATGAGAACACAATCATTGCCACGCAGAGAGCTTTGCAGATTGTGGATGGTTTGACACAGAATGACACTGTTTTGTTTTTAATCTCCGGTGGTGGATCTGCGCTCTTTGAAAAACCAAAAGGAGATATTTCGTTGCATCAACTGCAGGATTTAACAGAGCAGCTTTTAAAAAGTGGTGCGAGTATTGTAGAGATAAACACGATCAGAAAACACCTTTCCTCGGTGAAAGGTGGAAGATTTGCGCAGAGAGTTTACCCTGCCAGGGTGATCTCGCTTGTTCTATCAGATGTTCTTGGTGACAGGCTCGATAGCATTGCCTCCGGTCCTGCCTGGCCAGACTCCAGTACAAGTCAGCAGGCGATGAACATAATCGAGAAGTACAATATAAAAGTTGATGATTATATTCTCAAACAGTTGCAGGAAGAGACACCCAAGCATCTGTCCAATGTTCAGAGCTATGTGATAGGCAGTATCAAAATTGCCTGTGAAAATGCGCAGAAGATATCCACACAACTTGGATACAACACGATGATCCTTACCACCACGCTTTCTTGCGAAGCAAGAGAAGCTGGTAGGTTCATTTCTTCTGTTGCAAAGGAAATTTTGCAAAACAACAGACCCGTTTCAAAACCTGCCGCGCTGATACTTGGTGGCGAGACAGTTGTACAGGTGAGGGGAACTGGTAAGGGTGGCAGAAACCAGGAACTGGCGCTTTCGGCAGCCATTGAAATAGATGGGACTGAAAATATTGTGATCTGTTCCGCCGGTACCGATGGAACTGATGGACCAACCGATGCGGCAGGTGGAATAGTAGACGGCACAACCTGCGCAAAGATTAGATCATTTGGAATTGATCCTGTGAAAATGCTTTTGAACAACGATTCTTATAACGCACTGAAAGCCAGTGATGACCTTCTAATCACTGGTCCGACGGGCACAAATGTCAATGATCTGATTGTTGCTCTGATCGACGGCTGATTCTTTTACCAAAGCAAGCTCAATTTCAACGGGTTAATTTGTGAGTAACTCCTTTGCAAGTTGCTTGTCCTGCTGGACCAATTTTTCATAAATTTTCACTCTATTTTTGAAGTCATCTGTAGTTATCATCCCTCTACCAGTATAGATTCTGGTGAGTTTTGCTGGAAGTTCAAGTTTTTCAAATTCAAAGCCAAGTTTTTCTTTGAGCAGATATTTCATTCCGTGGATGAGTCGAGAAGTTCTGGCGAGCCATTGCAAATCTACATCGTATCCGAGCAGTTTTAATCCTTTTTCGACGATGTTCGGTGTGTAAGTGTTGCGCGCAAAAAGGCAGGTAACCAGTGAGTTGGTAACCATTCTCCAGAGCGATTCTTCGTACATCATTTTGACTTCCTTTTCAGGATCCTGATCTCTTCCCAGAAACTTTTGATCAGTACTGTAGCCGGCACAATCAAGATGAGAATGTCTCACACCGACTGCATAACCCACGAAGGCATCCGGTCCTGTCATATAACCGGGTGCTTCGTTCTTGTTGAAGTGTATTGCCAATTCCTCTGCTCCGTACTTTTTTGCACAGTGGTAAACACCTTTTTCAAGATCCTGGTAGAACTCATTCTTAGTAGATGCGATATTTTCCAGAACTTTCATATAGGTCTGGCTATCACCGAAACTCAGTGCAAGACCATCGGTGTGTGAGAGATTGATTATTCCTTTCTGGAAGGCTTCTGTTGCCCATGCCAGCACAACTCCGATACTTATGGCATCCCAGCCCTGTCGTTCGATGAATTGCAACAACTTCAGAATTTCTGATGCATCCGCTATACTCAGGTTTGAACCTATCGAGTAGATCAATTCGTGATCGTAAGAAACTTTTATTGTCTTGTACATGTGAGGGTCTGCAAAAAGTTCTCTCAATGTTGCAATGTGGATACATCCGATTGGGCAGTGTGAGCATGATATCTGCTGGGCAAGGAAATTATCTGCAAAAAATTCTCCACTGATTCTCTGAGCACTTTCAAAAAAACCCTGAGAGAAATTTCTCGTCGGTAGACTGTGTATTTTTGAAAGTGGTATGACATTTGCAGATGTTCCAAGGTCTCTGTATTTGTAAGTATTTTCCGAGTAAGCGAGGTCTTTGAATAGGTCGTTGTAGAATGCCTGGTATTCTTTCTTGTTCGAAATAGATGCATATCTGTTTCCTGAGATCACAATTGCTTTGAGATTCTTGGATCCCAAGACTGCACCCAGTCCGAGTCTTCCAAAATGCCTTGACGAATCGACGGTGACGCAGGCAATCGGTGATAATCTCTCCCCGGCAGGTCCTATCCTCATGATGCTTTTTTTGCCTTTTCTTGTGTCTTCCTTCTCACGCAAGATTCGTTCTACGGAAAGAGCACTCCTTCCCCACAAAGATCGGCACGGGACCAGATTCACCCTTTCATTATCTATTGATAAGTAAACAGGTTTTTCTGCTTTACCAGTTATCCTGATCACATGAAATCCGGCGGCGAGCATTGCCATTGAGAGTCTTCCACCGGCGTGCGATTCGCCGAGATCACCTGTCAGAGGAGATTTGAAGATGGCTATGGTTTTTGAGGCACTTGGAAAATAGCAGTTGAAAGGTCCTATACCAAAGAAAATGGGTGCCTGTGGTGATAGAGGGTCAAGGTGGCTTGTTAATTCTTTAAAAGCCATGTAGGTCAGAACTCCTGTACCACCTATGAATTTTGAGAAAAGTTCAGATATGTCTTTGACTGTTGTTTCACCAGTGCTCAGATCTATTTCAAGCATTCTGTACATTGACTATCACCTCCTGCATCTGCAAAACATTTGTCGGACAGTACATCACACAGATTCCACAGTGCAGGCATGGCAGGGGTAATTTTGTTTCCTCGTCCCACTGCAATGCACCCGCACTGCATGCTTTGACGCATTTCATACAGTGAGTGCATTTTTCCTTTTCCAGTTCAACTCCATAACCTCTTTTTGACGGTTTCAGAGCACCTGTTGGGCAAACCTGCGCACATTCTGGGTCAAGGCAAGCCTGACAAACTCTCACCGAGAAAGCTCCTTCAATTCCAGGATAATTTTTTACTCTCAGTGCCGCTTTTTCTATGCCAATGATATTGTGCCATGCTCTACTGCACGCAAACATGCAGGAATAACAGCCTATACACCTTTCTCTATCCTTTACGGTTAGTTTTTTTCCCATCTTCATTCCCCCATTTAAATTTTTCATCACCAATAACTATAGCACTTTTATACAGTTACTTCTGGTATAAATGAATTAGAAAAACAAAGGGGGTCTTTTATGCGAAGAACTTTTCTTTATTCAATCGGTTTGGCTTTTATCGTTTTTGGTCTGATAACAGGTGGGTTATGGCATCCGGTTGATCTGTGCAGAAATTTGGTGAAAATTGTCACTGTGCCAGATTATCTTTTGACGGATTACATTCAAATAGGTGGTATTTCGGCGGCGTTTGTCAATTCGGGTCTTTTGATGGTCATTTTCACCTGGTTGCTCCAGCTTTTGAAACTTCCCGTTACCGGTCTGTCTTTTGCCTGTGTTCTCACCGTCGGTGGTTTTGCACTTTTTGGCAAGAACATCTTCAATGTCTGGCCCATAATCATAGGAGTCTATCTTTACTCTCTTTATAAACGCGAACCATTTGCCAGATATATTTATGTGTCGTACTTTGGCACAGCCATATCACCCCTTGTAACACAGCTTGCGTTTTTCTTGCCGGTGAGCGGATTTAAACAGGTGGTATTTTCATACGTCGTGGCGATAGCCATTGGTTTTTTCCTGACAGACCTTGCCGCTCATTTTTTAACAGTCCACAAAGGCTACAATCTGTACAATATAGGTTTTACCTGTGGAATGATAGGCATGGTTGCCGCCGCGTTTATGAGAACCTATGGGTATGAAATACCTTCCAGAATGGTCTGGTCAAGCGGGAACAATCTTTTACTGTCTATTTTCATGTTTTTGATCTTTTTTTCACTCACGTATTATGGCTGGAAATTGAATGGAAAATCTTTCAAAAATTACAGAAAACTGATGAAACATTCCGGCAGACTTGTCAGCGATTTCATCATAATGGAAGGTTTTCCCATAACACTTGTCAACATGGGAATTCTTGGCTTTTTAATGACCCTGTATGTGCTCTTAACAGGCAGTCAATTGAATGGTCCTACGATTGGAGGCATCATGACAGTGGTGGGTTTTTCGGCATTTGGTAAACATCCAAGAAATGTTTTACCGATTGTCATAGGAGTGACTATCAGCGCTGTGACCAATAAATACAGTCTCAGCGAACCAAACAATGTCTTGGCTGCGCTGTTTGGAACAACCCTTGCACCCATTGCCGGTGAATTCGGACCGGTTTGGGGTATAATAGCCGGTTTTGTTCACACTGCCGTGGTGAACAACGTGGGATTTTTACACGGTGGTCTTAATCTTTACAACAATGGTTTTGCGGGAGGACTGGTTGCCATGTTTTTGGTGCCGCTCATTCAAGTTCTTCGCAAGGGGGGAAAATGAGTTATGCCAAGAAAGATCGAAGTTATAACAAAACTGTCCACGCAGTTGATGAGGTTTCTTTTTTCAAGATCTGCTCAAAAACTGAATATAGATATCAATGCCCAGAAGGATGATATTCTGGTTGTGATACAAGCAAATGTCATGCTGAGTGATCAGGATCTTCAACTTCTTGAGAGTTATCTTAAAGTTGAAAGCCACGAGGAAATGGCGTATTATTATCTACCATTAGCCGGTGAATACGGTTCGGATGAGGACCTAATGCTCATTTCAATGTTGGTGAAATCAGTGCAGATCGATTATGATAAAGGAAAATCTATTTTGAAAATGAGTTTTGTTGTCAGCTCAAGCTGAATTTTCATTTTTCTTCTTTCATGCTGAAACCTTCCATGAACGTTTTTTGAAAGATTAACAGCATTACCAGAGGCGGCAGCATTGCCATAATTGTTCCTGCCATTATTATGTTCCAGTCGGCAGCCTGGGCTTCAGATGCCAGAAGTATTTTTATTCCTATCTGTACGACTCTCATTTCTTTTGTGGTGGTTATCACAAGTGGCCAGAGGTATTCGTTCCATATATAGTTGAACTCAATCAAAAACAAAGCACCCATATTGGTTCTAGAAAGGGGTATGAGAATGTGCCAGAGAAATCTAATCGGTCCGGCACCATCTATTCTTGCGGCGTCGGCAAGAGACGGTGGAACGGTGAGAAAAAGTTGTCTGAACAAAAGTGTGCCGGTGGCACTTGCAAAAAACGGTATAGTCAGAGCGTAGTAAGTGTTCACCCACCCGAAGGCTTTCATCATATCATACGTTGGAAGAAGCCTTACCGGAAGTGGCAACATGTGGGTTATCAGTATGAGCCCAAAAAACAAATATTTTCCCTTAAAATCCCCGAAGTAGGTAAAAGCAAAAGCCGCAAGGATTGAAAAACATATCTTTGCCACAGCCACTACGGTTGCAGTAAAAGCACTGTTGAACATCAACCTGCCCATTTTGGCATTTTTCCAAGCTTCTTTCATGTTTTCCAGAAGATGAGTGCCCGGTGTGAATCTTGGGGGATAACTGTAAGACTCAATTGAACTGAGTGTTGCCATGACAAACGCATAGTAGATTGGAAACATCACTACGAGAGTCAGGATAGTAAGTATCGTGTATACCTGAATTTTCTGTTTTCTGTAAGCCCTCACGTACATCACCTAACCATAAAAGACTTTTTGCTGGGTATATCTGAATTGCAAAATTGTCAGTATCGTCACGAAAATAAACAGTACCACCGACTGAGCCGATGCAAAACCAATGTCTATAGCAATGAAACCGTCTCTGTACAGTTTGTACACCAGTATCTCCGTTGCATTACCTGGACCGCCTTTTGTCATTATGTCGATCAAGCCAAAAACTTCAAAGAAGGCATACAGCATGTTCATTATGAGCAGAAAAAATGTTGTTGGTGAAAGTAATGGCAAAGTTACTTTGATGAATCTCTTTATTCCATTTGCACCGTCTATTGCCGCCGCTTCCAGAAGTTCATTTGGGACAGTCTGTAAACCTGCAAGATAGAAGATTATATTGTATCCCATCATTTTCCACACAGCAGCAATAATGACGATAGCCAGAGCAAGGTTTCCATCGTTCATCCAGTTGATCGTCCTGCCACTGAGCAGTTTCACAAGATAGACCACGGGACCTGTCGCTGGATTGAACATCAAAGCCCACAGAGTGCCTGCTATTGCAGGAGAAATCGCGTATGTCCATATGAAAAAGGTTCTGTAGATGGTCATTCCTCTGAGTCTTTGATTGAGCAAAGCGGCGACGATGATGCAAAAGACAAGACCAATTAAGACAACAGAACCGGCAAAGATCAATGTCCTTACAAGGCTATCAACATACGCTGGTGAGTTGAAAAGTCTTGAAAAATTCCCAAATCCGACGAAAATGCGGCGATCACCAAAAGGCGATACTCTGAAAAAACTCTGGTATATCGAACGGACTGTTGGTATCAAAAAGAAGATCACTATGACCACTATAGATGGTAGTAAAAGAATATATGGCATGATTTTGTTTGGGAATTTGCTGTGCACTCAAATCACCATCCATTTTTAACCAGAAAGGGGGCAGAAGCCCCCTGTGAATCATTTGCCATACAGCGAAATGTAATCTTTGAGAATTTGATTACACTGTTTTGCAGCATCATCGAGTATGGCTTTTGCTACTTTTTCAATATCCGGTCCTTTGTACTGCAGTGCCTTCTCGAACGCGGAATCCACAACATCTCTTATTGCAACAAAATTGCCAAGTCTCACACCTTGAGATTCCGGTCTGTTAATTCCACTCAAAATCTGCAGAAAAGCGGTCAGATGATTTGGGTGTTCTGAGAACCAGCCTTCATCGAGCAGTGCCTTCAAAGCACTGTTACTGGTCGGGAAATACCCTGTGGCTTTGTGCCATTTTTGGGAAACTTCCGGTTTTGCAACGTATTTCAAAAATTCCCAGACTGCTTTGTAATCCTCTTTCGGTTTGCCTTTCATTACCCACAGAGTTGCACCGCCGATGACCGAGTTTCCTTTTGGATATCCGGGTATTCTTGGCAGGAAAGTTGTACCGACTTTGAAGTTAGCCTTGCTTTCTATTGAACCAACTGAGGATGTGGACTGAATGAGCATTGCCACCTGTCCTGCCAAAAATGCATTATTGGCATTGTATTCTCTTCCACCATAAACGAGCACGCCATTCTGCGCCCATTTGATCCATTCGCTGAAAACTTTCACACCGAAATCTCTGTTGAAGTAAACTTCGCTTGCTTTTGCCTTTCTTCCGTTTTCGTTATTGGCATAAAATTGAGCGTGAATTGCATGCATTTGCTCAAACACCCATGCAGGCCAGCCAAAGGCAATACCACCCAGGGCAGCTTTTGATTCAACTATTTTCTTTCCATATTCAAAGACCTCGTCAAAGGTTGTTGGTGGTTTGTTTGGATCAAGACCAGCCTTTTGAAAGATGTCTTTGTTGTAATATAGAATCGCTGTTGATGAATTGAACGGCATTGAATAGAGTTTTCCATCCACAGAATAGTAATTCAGAATGGGTACAACTATGTCGCCCCAGTCAAAATCTGGTTCAGCCAGCTCGAAAACCGGTACGATGGCTCCACTGTCAAGCATCGTCTGCAAGCCAACTTCATATACCTGTACTATGTGCGGCTGTGTGTTGTTCCTGTAAGCCGCAATGGCTTTGGTGAGTGTTTCCGCATAGCTTCCAGTAAAAACCGGCACAACTTCGATGTCTGGATGAGTGGCGTTGAAATCTTTGACGATTTGTTCAAGGGCTGTGAGATTTGCTCCGCTCATAGCATGCCAGAACGTGATGGTTGTTTTTGCGGTTGCGAAAATAACCAGGAAGGTCACAAAAAGAACAACCAGGATCAAACGCTTCATGTTTACACCCCCTGTCGAAAGTTTGTGGCGTTTTTATTTTACATTTTTCTTGCCGGATAAATCAAGTTCACAGGCAATTTGCAAAATTTGAAATCCAGCGGGGTTCTCAGGAATTTTTGGCAAGATGTTGTGGCATCATAAATGTTGGAGGGAAATGAGTTGAAAATCAGCGTTTTGGATGGGTATGACTGTATAGGTGGTAATAAAATCCTGATTGTTGATAATTCAAATGACGGTTTTCTTCTGGACTTTGGTTTGAATTTCTCAAAGTGGTCTTTGTATTTTGAGGAATACTTGAAACCACGTACTGGCAAGATTTTGCATGATCTTCTAAAACTCGGGCTTTTACCAAAGCTCAACATATACAGAAAGGATCTTGAGCCACCTGAATTTGGAACGAATGAACGCGTGCATTTTCTTTTCTTAAGCCATGGTCATGAAGATCACACTGGCTTGAACGGTTTGATAAGTGAGACAATACCCATATTGACCACCAATGAAACACTTGCCATTCTCAGGACCAACGCTGAAATCAGACAGGAAGTGTGGAATGAACTGTATTTGAGAAAAAGGCAAAGACCGCAGGAAGACGATATATACAGATTTGATGTACTCAAAACGGAGAAAAAGGCATATATTAAAAGAAAAATATGCGTGCACAGCAGTTCTTCTGGCATGTGTGATCTGGATGAGAATTATTTCATTTTATTGCGTTCTGCGGATCTGTGGAAAGATGAGTTATATGTCCTTCCTGTTTATCATTCGGTGATCGGAGCGGCAGGTTTAGTTGTAAAAGTAGATGACTGGTGGGTTGCCTATACCGGAGATTTTCGGACAGGACCCGAGACAGATGAAGAAGAAATTTTCTGGAAACAGAATTTGGGAGAAAAAAGGCTTGATCTCTCAAAGAGAACTGAAAATTTTTTCCAGTTTTTAAAAGACAAACGCCCTTTGCTTTTGATCACAGAAGGAACGACTGTGTCAAGAGAGGACGTATCGGCTAATGAAAGAGATGTTTATCTGAATGCACTTGAACTTGTTGAAAATACTGACAGGCTTGTGATAGTCGATTTTTCCGTGAAACACCTTGAAAGGTTGATGAGTTTTTTGAAAATCGCAATGCAGACAGACAGGTCGCTTGTTTTAATGCCAAAGGATTATGCCTATCTTGTCAAAATGGGTGAAGTTGAGCCGATCTGGAGGTTGTCTGATCGAGAAATGGAACATGTGAGGGTGTTTCACACAGCCAAATCGTCGTTCGCCGGTCTCGAAAAAGAAATTATGGAAAAAGCAAAAGCCGATGGGATTTTGTTATTACCACAGTTGATCAATTTAAAACCTTCGAATTACATGATCTCGGCAGGTTACTGGGATTTTCACAATATACTCGATCTGGACGAAGAAGTCCTGAAAGGATCGATTTACATTCATTCTTCGAGCGAAGCATATACAGAAGAACAACAGATGGATTTTTTAAGGTTCGGCAACTGGATCAAAAGGTTTTCCATAAAAACATACGGTTTTGAAATTGATGAAAATGGTCAAGCAAAATTCACAAAACAATTCCACGCTTCGGGACATGTTCGGGCTGCAAAACTTGAACAGATCATAAATGAATTGAATCCAGATCTGATACTGCCCGTTCACACTACAAATAAACAGTGGTTTGTGAGTCGATGGGGACAAAAGGTGATTTTGGATGATGTTTTTTGGCTGTGAATTTTAAGCAAAACTCAATGTGAGTTGAAATTTTCTTATAGTCAACTACCCGCCGCTTATTCAGCTTCAGCCGGTGGCAAAAGCCTTTCGATTATCTTTTAAAATTAACAAGCAACGGACATTTTGCAATAGGTGCCCTGACAAATAGAAAAGGCAAGAAAAATTTAGAAAAGAGTACATTTTTTTGCATATTGTAGAAAATTGGGTTGACAGCGCTGAAAAACGACGAAAATGCGGTAAAATAAAAAAAGCAGTGGAGGTGATTTTTCTGAAGTTTTATATCACTACACCGATATACTATGTCAACTCGGATCCCCATGTCGGCAGTGCTTACACGACGATAGTTGCCGATATAATAGCGCGCTATAAACGCATGATGGGATATGACGTCTTTTTTCTCACCGGTACAGATGAGCACGGTCAGAAGATTTTGCAAGCCGCGAATGCATCTGGCAAAAGCCCACAGGATTTCTGCGACGAGCTCGCGGGTAGATTCAAAAAGCTCTGGAATAGGCTTGGGATCACCAATGATGGTTTTATAAGAACCACAGATGAAAACCACATGAAAGTAGTCCAGTATTTTGTCAAGAAAATGTTAGAAAACGGTGATATATACAAAGGTGAGTATAAAGGCTGGTATTGTGTACCGTGCGAAACTTACTGGAACGAGGATGAAATAGGTGCTGAAAAACTCTGTCCTTCCTGTGGCAGAGAGTTGAAGTATATAAGTGAGGAAAACTATTTCTTCAGGCTCTCGAAATATACAAATGCACTCTTAAAGCATTATGAGGAAAATCCAGACTTTGTCCAGCCAGATTTTCGCAGGAACGAGATGCTCAAAATACTTCAAGGTGGATTGAAAGATCTGAGTATAACGCGGACCACATTCAAATGGGGAGTTCCGATGCCGAATGACCCGGAGCATGTTATATACGTCTGGGTCGATGCACTGATAAACTATGTTTCTGCGATTGGTTATCCGTTTGATATGGAAAAGTTCAACAAATACTGGCCGGCTGATTTACATCTGATAGGTAAGGAGATAAATCGTTTCCACTCCATCGTCTGGCCTGCCATGTTGATGTCTGTGGGACTGCCTTTGCCAAAGGTTGTTTTCGCCCACGGCTGGCTAACAGTCGATGGACAGAAAATTTCAAAATCCTTAGGTAATGCCATAGATCCAACTTATTTCATTGAAAAGTACGGCAACGATGTTCTCAGATTCTACCTTCTCAGAGACATAAACTTCGGTAAAGATGGAGATTTCTCCGAGAAAAATCTCGTAAACAGGTTGAACTCGGATCTGGCAAATGATTACGGTAATTTGTTGCACAGGACCCTTGCGATGGTGGAAAAGCACTATTCATCAATCTTACCTGCTTGTGAAGGTAGCGACGATGTCGATGAGAGATTCAAACAGGACGTTATGATACGCATCAAAGAATATCAAAAATTGATGGACGAGTACTCTTTGACACAGGCTGTAGAAAAGATTCTGGAAGTTTTGATGCTTTCAAACAAGTATTTTGACGAAAAAAAGCCCTGGGTTTTGGCAAAACAAAAGGATTTTTCAAAACTTTCGACGGTTTTATACAACGTGTGTGAAGCTCTGTTAAAGGTTGCCGTGATGTTTTCGCCTGTGATGCCTGACTCATCCAGGGAGGTTCTGACAAGACTTGGTTTTGACTCAAAACCTTCCAGAGAATTTCTCGATAAGTGGGGTGTTCTGAAACCATCTGTAAAAGTGATTCATGGTAAGCCTTTGTTTGAGAAGAAGGAATTCAGTTTTGAAAAAAAGGAGAGTGAGCCAAAGATGGAGAATGTTAACGTCATAGAAATTGACGAATTCAAGAAAGTCGAGTTGAGAACGGCAAAGGTGCTTTCGGCTGAAAGAGTACCAAAATCTGATAAATTGCTCAAGCTTATACTCGATGTTGGTGAACTTGGACAGAGACAGATCGTGGCTGGAATAGCAAAGTATTACGAACCTGAGAATCTTGTTGGCAAAACCATCGTTATAGTCGCAAATCTCAAACCAGCCAAGCTCATGGGTGTTGAATCACAGGGAATGCTGCTTGCGGCAAAAGACGGCGTCAATCTGAGAATCTTGACTGTGGATGGAGACATTGCACCCGGCGCAACGATCTCATAGGAGGGTCTAAAAGTGGCAGATGTTCTTCCAAAAAACATAGAAGAAGAACTCGTAGAACTTTACATGAATTACTCAATGAGCGTCATCATCGGGCGCGCGATTCCCGATGTGCGCGACGGATTGAAACCAGTTCAGCGCAGAATACTCTACGCGATGTATGAACTGGGACTGACCCACAACGCTCAATCCAAAAAGTGTGCAAGAATTGTCGGAGAGGTTCTGGGAAAATACCATCCCCACGGTGATGCTTCTGTGTACGATGCACTTGTAAGACTTGCTCAGCTGTTCACGATGAGATATCCACTGGTGATCGGTCAGGGAAATTTTGGATCCATAGACAGAGACCCGCCAGCAGCCATGAGGTACACCGAGGCAAAGTTATCAGAACTTGCCGAAGAGATGCTGCAGGATCTTGACAAAGAAACTGTACCGATGATGAAAAACTTCGACGATTCGCTCGATGAACCTGTTGTCCTGCCGGCGAAGGTGCCAAATCTTCTGATCAACGGTGCAAATGGTATAGCAGTTGGTATGGCAACGAGCATACCACCGCATAATATGACAGAAGTCATAAACGCCATACAGAAATTGATAAGAAATCCGGATGCGACCATTTCTGAACTTCTTGAAGAGATCAAAGGTCCAGATTTTCCAACAGGTGCGCTGGTTGTGAATGCCAGCGAACTGCCAGAGGTTTATGCAACCGGAAAGGGCAGGATAATTTTAAGAGCCAAGGTTGAGTTTGAAGAGGGCAAGAAATACGACAAACTTGTGATAACCGAGATACCTTACAATGTCAGCAAAGCCGCACTGATAGAAGAAATAGCCGCCTATGCCGAAAGAAATCCAAAAATGATGATCAAAAACATCAGAGATGAATCAGACAAAAGCGGTACGAGAATCGTCATAGAGTTTCCAAAAAACGCAAATTACAACATCATATTGAACAATTTGTATAAACATACATCTTTGCAGACGTCTTTTGGCGTTCAGATGCTTGTGATCGACGGCCGAAAGCCAAAGTTGATGAATCTTTCTCAATTACTCAAAGCATTCATAAAACACAGATATGATGTGATCAGAGCAAGATCTCAGTATGAACTGAATGTATATTCGAAAAGGGCACATGTGGTAGAAGGTATTATGAAAGCCGCGAGGGCTCTTGGTGTAGTGGTGGACATAATCAGATCGAGTAAAGACAGCGATGATGCCACGAAAAACCTGATTGAGACTCTTTCTGTAACAGAAGAACAGGCAAAAGCCATTCTTGACATGAGACTTGGCAGACTGACAAGTCTTGAAGTCGAAAAACTCCAGAGTGAATATTCTCAACTGATCAAAAAGATAGAGGATGTCAAAGACATTCTCACACGCGATGAAAGAGTTTACGAAGTTATGTATCAGGAACTTGAACAGCTCAAGAAAAAATATGGTGATAGAAGAAAGACAAAGATCGAAAACGCATCTGATGAATTGGAATATATGCCAGAAGACCTGATACCGAATGAAGAGATAGTGATCACATTGACCGAGAAAGGTTATCTAAAATCCACCAGTTTGAAAGATTATCGCAGTCAGAAAAGGGGAGGCAAGGGTATCGTCGGTGTTAGGACGGCTGAAGACGATGAAATACTCAATGTTTGTACAAGTAAAACGCACTCTCAGACCCTGTTTGTTACGTCAAAAGGCAAGGCTTATCTGTTGAAGAATTACGAGATAGAGATCACCGGGAGAGATAGCAAAGGAAAACCGGTGAGGCTTTATCTGAATCTGGAAGAAGATGAATCTGTGCTGACTATGATCTCTTTTGACGAATGGCTGGGTGATCTGGTTCTGGTGACCAAAAATGGAAAGATAAAAAGAACACCGCTGAAAGAATTTGAAAATGTTACAAGTCGCGGTATCAGAGCAATAACCTTTGAGGACAGCGATACAGTTGTCGCTGCGGGACTGTCGAAAGACGAGAACGATCACATAATCCTTGCGACAAAACACGGAATGTCCATAAGATTCCAGCTCAAAGAGGTCAGGCAGATGGGTAGAAGTGCCATGGGTGTTACAGGTATCAAACTCAGAGAAGCAGATGAAGTGGTTGGTATGGTGAATGTTTCTGATCAAAACTGCGAGATTCTCACCATAACGGCGAGAGGTTTCGGAAAACGTTCTAAACTGAGTGAGTACAGGGTTCAGACTCGAGGCGGTGTTGGAATAAAAACAATGCCGGGTGTGGAAAAGGCTGGTTATTTGTGCGGTATAGATGTGGTAACCAATCCAGATTCCGATGTGATAGTAATGACCAAAAATGGTCAATCTATAAGATTCAAGGTTTCAACGGTGAGTTTGCTGAGCAGAACAGCCAGAGGAGTCAAAATAGTTGAACTTTCAGAATCAGATGAAGTTTCCCGTTTCGCGGTGGTAGAATCATGTACAGAGAATTAGATCACACGGCGGACCTTAGATACGAGTTGATCTGCGACAGTTTCGAATCGCTTTTTACTGACCTGATAGAGATCTTAAAGGACAACTACAGACCGGTGCTCAAAAAAGATGTTTTTTTTCAAAAAGAGTATCCGATCAAAGAAATTGAAGATATGGTTTTTGACACAGTCAATGACTGGATATACATGATCGATGCACGAAAACTCTTTCCAAATAACTGCAGAATCGGCAATCTTTTGTACTGTGACTTTGTCGGTTTTTCTGAACTTCACGGCATAGAATTGAAAGCTCTCACGTATCACGAATTGAAAGTTGCACAAAAAGAAGGTAAGATAATCCTGAAGGTGGTGTTTGATACATGAAGGAATTGACAGAAAGGCAAAAAAAGGTCTACGATTTTGTTGTTTCCTATGTAGATAAACATGGATACCCTCCAAGTGTCAGAGATGTCGCAAGGGCTTTTCGTATAACTCCAAGAGGTGCGATGATTCACCTTGATGCGCTGGAAAAAAAGGGCTATATCACCAGAGGCAGAAGAGCAAGAAGCATAAGAATTCTCAGTAGATCTGAATCAGTCAGATTACCCGTGATAGGCACCATTGCCGCAGGAACTGCAATCGAAGCGATAGAAAATCCAACTGAACTTGTTGAAGTTCCTATCAGTATGGTGAAGAGCGGTTTTGAGCATTTTCTGCTCAGAGTGAAAGGCGACAGCATGGTAGAAGAACACATAATCGACAAAGATTATATAGTCGTTAGAAAACAGGAATTTGTTGAAAACGGTGATATAGCGGCTGTATTGATAGATAACACTGAAAGCACTCTGAAAAGGGTATATTTTGAGGAGAAAAAGGTGATTCTTCAGCCTGCAAATTCCAAATTGAAGCCCTTAGAGTTAGATTCGACGCGAGTGAAAATCATCGGAAAGATAGTGGGAGTGATAAGAATCTATGGATAAAAAACTTTATGACGTGACCAATATCAAAAATGTCTGGATAATTCGTCCAACCGGAGAAATTGATATGAGCAACGCCATGGATTTTAAAGAGGATATGAGAAATAACTTTGTACAGGAAGGTAAAGTGAACATCATTCTTGATCTATCTCAGGTTAATTACATGGACAGTACGGCACTCGGTGTTTTGATAAGCCTTCAGAGATCATGTAGAATGAACGGTGGTGCTCTTGTACTCTGCGGTCTTGAGAGCAACTTGAGAAGGATTTTTAAAATGACATCGCTGGATTCGATTTTCTCCATTCGTGAAAATGTTCAGGAAGCGTTAAAAGTGTTTTTGGGAGAGTGATTGCGATTGAAAATCGCCCTTGGGTCAGATCACGCCGGGTTCAGGCTTAAAGAGGCGCTGAAAGGGTTTTTGGTATCCAGAAATTTCAAAGTCCTTGATGAAGGGACTTATTCCGAAGATGCCGTTGATTATCCGGATTTTGCAAAAAAGGTGGCAGAAGACATAAAAACCAAAAATGCGGATTTTGGAATACTGGTTTGCGGTACAGGTATTGGTATGAGCATAGCGGCAAACAGAATAAAAGGCATACGTGCCGCACTCTGTTTGTTTCCAGAGATGGCGAAACTGGCAAGATCACACAATGATGCGAATGTACTCGTACTTCCCGGTAGATTCATAGGCGTCGAACTGGCACAGTGGATAACTGAAGTGTTTTTGAGCGAAAAATTTGAAGGCGGAAGGCATGAGAAACGCGTGAAAAAGATCGAGGAGATGGGCGGGTGAAAATAGTCTACGATTCATTTCACTCGACTTATAAACCAACCAAGGAAATTGACAATGGGAGATTCATAGAAAATCCTGAAAAACCAGAAAGAGTGGATGCGATAAAAGAAGCGCTGATTTTGCACGGTTTTGACAATCTTGTCCCACCGGGTAAATATCCCGTGAACTACATTTACATGGTTCACGATGAAATGTACGTCGAATGGTTGAAGACAAAATCGTCCTCTGTGCCGGAAAATGAAGAGTATATAACTGAAGTCTTCGGCTATGATATGTGTTTTGATACGGGAACACCGATTCTTCACAACACTTTTGAAATCGCAAAAAGGGCTGTGGATGTTGTATTAACAGCCGCATCGATTGTGGAATCAGGTGCTGGCATGGCTTATGCACTACTAAGACCGCCCGGTCATCATGCAACGCAGAATCTGTGTGGAGGTTACTGCTATTTCAACAACGCCGCAATAGCCGCGAGCTACTTTATAAAAAGAGGAGCAGAAAAAATAGTCATACTCGACCTTGATTTTCATCACGGTAATGGTACCCAGCAGATCTTCTATGACACCGATATTGTTTATTACATATCGATTCACGGTGATCCGAGAATTTTTTATCCCTGGATAAGCGGTAAAGAGAGCGAGGTTGGAGAAGGTCCGGGTGAAGGTTTCAATTTGAATTTGCCTTTACCACCCCACGCAGATTGGGAGAAATATTCTCAGGCGCTTTCCTACGCAATCAGAGAGATAAGAGATTACTATCCTGATGTACTCATAATTTCCCTTGGTTTTGATACGCACGCGGAAGATCCGGTTGGAAAATTCAATCTGAACGATGAAGACTACGCAAAAATGGCAAAACAGATCTCAAAGCTCAAACTGCCAATGCTCATTATTCAAGAAGGAGGATACAATCCAAAATCAAATGCTTCAGCGGCTGTGAAATTCTTTTCAAGCATTGAATGATCAGAGTTTGCTGAAAAGATCCATGTTGCGCTCGTGCAGTTGCTGATACACATAAAAGTATTTTTCGTATTCATCGTGTCTGTAAGCCAGTGGAGAAAATATCTTTGAAATTCTGACAATTTTTCTGCTCAGATCGACAAAGTTTTCACCTGTCAGAGCTGAGATCGAAATTATTGCACAGCCAAGTAATTCTGAATCAAAGACCTGTGGTATTTCAATTTCCCTTCCCAGTACATCGGCTTTTATTTGATTCCACAGATCGTTCATTGCCTGACCGCCTGTTGACCTGATGGTTTTTATTTTATATCCGCATGATTCCATTATCTGGATGATGTTTTTCATCGCATAAGCAACACCTTCTATGACAGATACTAAGAGCGATTTCCAGTCGTCTCTCAAAGACAAACCAAAGAATACTCCTTTGAGATCTTTGTTCCAGTACGGACTTCTTTCACCATTCAGGTGAGGCAAAAAAATCACACCTGTTGGTCTTTTCACCGCAATCAGCTGTGAAAGTTCGACCAGTCTTGTTCGAGCTACATATCTTGAGAACCATTCGTATGATTTTCCCGTTGTCGTCATGACAGCACTGATCTTGTGGTGATCTTCTATGAAAAAGGGCGTTATCATAAGACCCTGACAGCAAAATTTGTCTTTACTGCACAGCGTTAAGCCCTGCGATGTCCCACCGCGATCGCACAGCATACCATCTTCAAGAACACCTGTACCGATGAGCGCCATGGCAAAATCCGGTGATCCGGCGATGATTTGAACGTGATCGTTCACTTGCAGAATTTTTGAAGCCGTTTTGTTGATTTTGCCGATTAAAGTCCCGGCTGGTATCAATTCTGGTATGAGAAAAGTTTTGGATAGATCAAAGAGCTCAAAGGTTCTGCGATCCCACGGCAGGTATCCCTGGAATGGAAAGGTTGCGTTCACGATGGATCCGGTCAGCTTCAAAATTACATAATCACTCGGTTGAATGAGATAAGCCTTTTTTACAGTGTCTTTAACGGCAAGAAGGTGACAGATGACTGTGGCGATTTGTTCGTCAATACCTTTTTGAATTATTGAGTTCATGTGTTCAAGTCCTCTTTTGTCAAGCCATGTAATGGCTTTTCTCACGGTTTTGCCGTTTTCATCAACCAATACGATCGTCGGTCCCTGCCCTGTTGTGCAGATCGAGACGATCTTTTTTCTTAAACTGTCGTCCATAGCGTGGAAAGCCTGAACAACAGCCTTCCACCATCTTTCCGGGTCTATTTCGTGCAGGTCGTTTTTCGAAGACTGGGCACATCTTTGCTGGAAACTGAACAATTCAGTGCCATTCTGGTCGAAAACCGCCACTTTTACATTGGTTGTGCCTATGTCTATGGCTGCAAACAGCTCAGAAGACACCTCTATCTCCCCTTCGTTTGTAAGCCAGTATCCGTTCGAAATCCCTGTATTTTTGTTCCAGTTTTGCTTCATCCAGCTCGAACATCTTTAAAATCAAAAGATCGACGACGAACAATTGTAAATATCGTGTCAAAAAACCGCCTTCTGATAGGACTTCAGTTTCAACATAAGTGGGTAATAGTATATCGCACGCCTGTGCAATTTTTGAAGCGGGCGATGCTATTGCTATAACCTTTGCGCCGGAGCTTTTTGAGTAGTTCATAGAATCGAGAAGATCAGTTGAAGAATGGCTGCTCGATATTGCCACGGCACATCCATCACTGCCAAGATGTGCAGCGGAAATACTCTGCAAAAATGGGTTGTCAAAGAAATTCACCTGAAAACCAAACTCCTTCAGTTTCAAAAACAGATCCTTGCCCGCAACACCATCGAATCCATAAGCGAGAATTTCTATCACTTTGCTTTTTAGAATCGTTTCCGCCGCATTTTTTATTTGATCTTCACTCACAAGCTGAA
>NZ_JAVRKW010000007.1:0-70598 GCF_031962025.1 Pseudothermotoga sp. | reverse complement strand
AAAAGCAGTAGGGCTGGACCGGTCCGAATTAAAGCCCGTGGAGTGGGAGACCACTGCCAAGATATTTAGGGGCAATCCCTATATCCTGGTAAGTCACACCATGTTGAAGCGGGAAGCCTAATCTCCTTAATGGGAATCCTATCCCATTTAGGGGATTGGGAGGAGGTCAAGAACTCTCTTCTTTTGTTTGTATGAAACAAAAGCTCCTTGCGATAACTTTTCACAAAGATCGCCCTCCTGATTTTTTAAAAATCTTTTACATGTATTGTGTACAATAATTATAGCAGTGGCGGGTAACAAAAAGGGGTGATTTTGTGATGATTATAGTCTACACCACATTTCCGAATAGGGAAAAAGCCCTGGAGGTCTGTAAAAATCTGCTTTTAGAAAAACTCATAGCCTGTTTTAATATCTTCCAGGTTGATTCAGGTTACTGGTGGGATGGGAAGGTCACTCAGGATACGGAATTTGCGGTGATTTTCAAAACAAGCAAGCTCAAAGAACATGAACTGTTTAAAAGATTGAAGGAACTTCATCCATATTCTGTTCCTGCGATTTTCAGCGTGGAAGTAGAAACAATCGAAGAAAATTACAGGCGGTGGCTTGAAAGAAGTATCAGCAATGTCTTTGATTGACCACCGCACCAGAAATTGTTAGTTATAACCTAAGTTCTATCTTAGACATTTTGCGTGGCTTTTCATGTGTTTTCTAGCTCAAATTATCTTTCCAAGAGCCTCTTGATCGTTTTAGATATTTTGTGTTTCCGTATAATATATTATGGAGGGTACCCACCAGGATCCTGGTAAAAACGATCGTATCTTGGCATAGGTCTAATCTCTCAGTCTTTCAGGAAAGACAGATGAGCTTTTATAAGGAAAAACACCTCCTTTGGTTTTTCAACCACCGCGGCATGACCACAGTCTGGAATACATACATATCTTGCATTTGGTATCTGGTGTGCTATTTCCTGTGAAAAACACATTGGTTTTATGTGATCAAACTGTGCAGAAGCTACGAGCGTTGGTGCACTTATCTTTGAAAGATGATTTAACAGCGGTTTTTGCTCAAGTTCAAGAAAAGCATCCAGCAACTTTACAGCTCCTTGGTAATTGAAATCCTGCATTCGCTGAGTGATCGTTTCAAAGAGATTTGGGTGCTTATCAAGGAATTGATCACTGTATACATCGTTAATCCAGCTTCTGACGAATATTTCTTTATCTTTGCTCATTGCCCCATCCCTCCATCTCAAAGCTCTGTACTTGATGGAGGGCGTTACACGGGCTGTTGCGGTTATGATTGTGAGAGACTTTACCAGTTGTGGATATTTTATAGCAAAGAACATTCCAACTTCTGCACCATAAGATGTACCAGCTAAATGCACTGCACCGATTTTAAGATGATCGAGAAGTTCTTTGAGGTCCTCAACATGCCTGTCAAAGCTACAAGGTCCGTTTTGCGAACTCCACTGGCATCTGAAATTGTGAAGAACAACCTTATAGTGATCTTTGAGCTTATCTGCGATGTAAAACCAGCTGCTGTAATGCATAAAGATGCCGTTGAGAAAAACGACAGTTTCCTCTGATTCACCGTGAACCTCGTAATCTATTGTGACTCCATCGCTGGTTGTGTACATCCCTCTCACCCCCTGAAAGCCACCGCAACCTGCTGAAATCCCACCCCCGAAGTCAAAAAGATCACAACTTTACCTTCCATGTTTTTCATCTTCCCGCAATCAAAAGCATCATCATAAGCCATGTAAACACATGCTGAACCTGTATAGCCGTATTTGTCCATTATCATGTGAGTTTTTTCTTCATTTATACCGAGAATTTCCATGACCTTCAGTATGGTCTTTTTCCTAACCTGTGTGAAAAATATCATTCCGATTTCTTCTTTTGAAATGTTGTATTTCGCCAGAAGTTTGTTGATCAGCATGGGCCAGCCTTCTTCGTTCACAGTGGCAGGGTAAGCTGCTCTCAGATCGAGTTTGTGTAAACCCCTGTCTATGCCTTCGATGTTCATAGTTCCTGCACCCATAAAAATACCCCAATTTTGCCACCAGCTTCCGTCACATCTTGAAACGCTCCCGATATATCCGGGTCTGTCATCTGCCGTAAGTATCAGAGCACCAGCACCATCTGAAAACAGTGCTTCCCAGGAGTATTTCCAGTTCAAAAACTTTGTCATCGCATATACACCTATGACCAGAACATTTTTGTAATCTCCCAGGGCGATATACCGCGATGCTATATCAAGCAACAAAGCACCATTTGCACATGAGGCATTCACGTTGAAAGCCAGAGGTTCGGCTTTGTTTGCACCGATTAAATACTGAACTCGAGCAGCATCAGGTGGAGAGATAGCTTCAGGTGTATCAGTGCCAAGTATTATCAAATCGATTTTTTCTGGTTCCATACCTATTCTTTCAAGGGCTCTCTTTGCAGCCTCAGCCGCCATGAAAGTTGTGGTCTCATGTGGTTGAGATATGTGCCTGTGGTTTATGCCTATCTGCTCGGTGAAGTATGGATCGATAACCATGTTGGTGATCTGCTCAAATTCTTTGTTAGTCATTATCTTCTGTGGGACGTACATACCCGAAGAGATTATCTTTGCATACTTCATGCCTAAAACCTCCTTATAAATAATCTTTGATGGTTTCTATGAAAAGCTCTGGATTTTCAACAAAAGGTGTGTGAGCAACGTTTTTGATAATCCTAAGCTGTGCGTGCAGGATCTGGGCTGTTTTTTCCATCTGCTTGGTGGTTAACAAACCATCGAGTTCCCCAAATACAACGACAACAGGTACCTTTATTCTGTCTGCTTTTTCTATCAGATTGAATTTTCCAAGCTCAATTGCGTGTGGATAAATACTATCAGGATTCATTTTCAGAGCATCATCGACCAGAGCTTGAACGAATTTTTTATCTTTCACAGTTTTCAAAAGTCCTTCGATGGATTTTTTCAGGATCGATCTGTTTGTTTTGTACAGTTCAAGATAGGGCATATTCTCAGTTGGTGTGACCAGTCCGTCTATCGGGCATGGATCAACAAGTATGAGAGATTGCAAACAATCCGGGTATTTTGAGGCAAGCAGCATACCAACAGCGCCACCCAGTGAATGGGCTATCAGTACGGGTTTTATCTGCATTTTTTTGATGAATTCATAAACGACGTCGGCATAAAAATCGAGTGAACTGTCGCCTTTTGAAGAGTCGCCAAAATTGGGCAAATCAATTGCTATGACCCTGTAATCAGCCATTTTTTCCATCAGAGGCTTGAACCACCTGTAAGAGCCGAAATTTCCATGGATACACAGAATCACCTTTCCATCTGGACGGTTTTCGTAATAGTGAAGCACTGCAGATGAAAGCTCCACGTAATTACCTTCTTTTGATTTTTTCCTTCTTTTGAAGAATATAACAGGCAATTCACCGTACCTGAGCCAGAGATTGTACAAATGATAACCGATCCCGCGTGGCATGAAAAGAACTGTTATGATCAGTATTGATCCAAAGATTATCGAGATGGATAAACCAGTTCTGCTGAAGAAAAACGGTAAGATCGTGTATAATGAAGCACCGAAGATTGGTCCAGAAATCATACCCATACCACCGACTACAACCATTGCCAGTAATTCCAGCGACTTTGAAAGCCCGAAATTGTTCGGTGCGATATATCCAACTGTGTGAGCATAGAGTGCACCCGCAAGTCCGGCATAGGCAGATCCGATTACGAACGCGAGAACTTTGAAATACGTCAGGTTCACTCCAAAGGTTCTTGCAACAAGTGGATTTTCCCTGATGGCTTTTAAAGCCCTGCCTGTTCTGTTAGAGGTCACTTTGTGAAAGATGTAAATGCTCAATATGAGTATGAAAAGGATGATATAATAACTTTGAATTTCATTGCCGAGTTTGGTGATATTTCTTATTCCTATGTGTCCTGATGTGACATTTTTCCATGCACCGAAGATCTGTTCAATTGCTACACCAAAACCCATTGTGGTTATTGCAAGATAAAATCCGGTCAATCTCAAAGAAGGGAACCCAAGCGCAAATCCAAAAACCGCTCCCATCAAAGTGCCTGCTATGATACCAACAGGTACCGGCAGGGATAGTTTTTGAACGAGTATAGTTGAAGTGTATGCACCCACGCTCATAAAGGCTGCATGACCTATTGAAATTTGACCGGTATAACCCATGATCAAATTCAGCCCCATAGCTGCAAGTACATCTATCATCGTAAGATTGATGATTGTTATTATGAAAGTACTCAGTTTAAAAACAAAAGGTAGTAAAATTAGAGCAGCTAAACCAACAATCCATCCCATTTCTACACTCTCCTGATATCACGGCTTCCAAAGAGTCCCTGAGGTCTTATCAACAGGATTGTGATTATGACAATTAAAGAAAGAGTCATCTTCAGCTCATTACTTATATAACCACCAACGAGATTTTCAATTACACCGAGCAGCAACCCTCCCAAAACTGCACCGGAAAGGCTGTCGAATCCTCCCAGAACTGCCGCCGTGAAGCCCTGAAGCTGGTAAAATACCATCATCGTCGGTGATATGTAAGTTTTTGGTGCACCGAGTAATGCGACTGTTGTTCCTATCAAAGTGCCTGTGATCCAGGACCAGCTGAACACCTTTGCAGGATTTATTCCCATCAATTGAGATGTTTTCTCGTTCTCCGATACAGCTTTGATTGCCAAGCCGGCTTTGGTGTATCTCACAATTATCGCCATTAGGAGCACCACAAAGGCAAGAGTGGCGAACAAGAGTATATCCTGTCTTCGAAAAACCAGTATTCCAAAATTCCCCCTGATGATGAATGGTTTACCGCTGACTAGTTCAGGAAAAGATTTGTACTGGGTGCCCCAGATTTGCGTACTCAAACCTTCCAGAATCATCAATATCCCAAGGGTTATTATGAGCATTGAACTGTGCGATAGATTTCTGACGGGTCTCAATGTGTATCTTTCAACCATAAAACCAAAGAGTGCCGCTATGGGTAAAACCAGTAAAAATGCCACTACGGGACCTGTTCCTTTTTCCACAAACGTATACGCCACATAAGCCATGAACATCGCCATATTGCCAAACGCGAAATTCATGACACCGGTTACTTTGAATATCATCACTATTCCAAGTGCCGTTAAAGAATAAAAAGCACCGGTTGAAAGACCGAGAACCAGTCTGTTGAAAAACATACTCAACCTCCCAGATAACCTTCGACTATCTTTCGATCTTTGAGAAGTTCCTGCGCAGTTGATTGAATCACAGCTTTTCCCGCCTGAAGGACACAGGCGTAATGAGCGATTTTGAGTGCTGAGTAAGCGTTCTGCTCAACGAGCAGGATGGTTACACCATCCTGGTTTATCTTCTGGATCGTTTTCATAATCTCTTTAACCAGATTTGGTGCAAGTCCCATAGATGGTTCATCGAGCATTAAAAACTTTGGTCTTGCCATCAATGCCCTTGCAATCGCAAGCATTTGCCTTTCACCGCCTGAAAGTGTGCCAGCAAGCTGCTTGAGCCTCTCCTTTAATCTGGGAAAAAGCGAAGAGACATACTCCAGATCTTCCTTGATGCTGTCTTTTCTGATGTATGCACCGACTTTCAGGTTCTCAAGAACAGTCATGTTATGAAAAATCAATCTGCTATCAGGGCAGAGTATCAAGCCCCTTTTAACTATCTCATAAGCTGGAATAAGATCTATTCTTTCTTTGTTGAATAAAATCTGACCGGATGAAATCCGGTTCAATCCGGCTATTGCCATTAGAACAGAAGTTTTGCCAGCACCGTTGGCACCAAGTAGAGCTGTTATGCTACCTTCATTCACCGATAAAGAAAGCTCTTTTACAGCAACAACAGGACCATACTTGATGGTTATGTTCTTCAATTCAAGCACTTTCACTCTCTCCCAGGTAAGCCCTGATAACCTCTGGATCGTTTTTGACAAATTGCGGACTTCCTTCACTGATCTTTTTACCAAAATCCATAACAGTCACCATATCAGATATACTCATTACCACACTCATATCGTGTTCGACCAGCAGCACAGTGATGCCCATTTCTTTTTTTATATAAACAATAATTTCTTTCATCTGCTGTGTTTCAACATCTGTTAAACCGGCGGCAGGTTCGTCAAGCAGTAATATCTTTGGATCGCTCATCAGTGCCCTTCCAATTTCAACGAGTTTCTGCGCCATAAAAGGTATCGAACCGGCGTAACTCAGAAGCCTACTTTTCAGACCAAGAAGATCGGCTATATTCAAAGCCTTTGAGTACATCTGCCAGCCAAGGTTTGGTTTTAATTTACTGTGATAACCCAGATATAGGTTTTCAAGAACCGTCATGTATTTGAAAATTGCGACGTTTTGAAAAGTCCTGCTGACACCCGCTTCGATGATTTTGTCAGGACGTTCTTTTGTGAGATCCTTACCATCGATGAGTATCTTTCCAGAATGAGGTCTCACAATTCCAGTTATTGCGTTGAAAACGGTGGTTTTACCTGCTCCATTTGGTCCTATCAGAGAATGTATTAAACCACTTTCGACATTCATTGAAAGATCATTCACCGCGGTCAATCCACCAAATCTCACTGTCAGATTTTGAATTTGCAAAAGCGGCAAAGATCACACCTCCATGGTGTACAAAAAGGGGCGAAAGCCCCTTTTTGCGTTAATCCTGCAAAGTCATGAGATCTGTAACTGGAACGAAGATTCCATTCTCGATCTTCATGAAGTACATGCTGGATTTTCCTCGCCTGAGATTTGGTCCCCATGTTATGTCTTTTGTGAGTATTCCATCCCAGTTTTTGAAAGTTTCAAGTGCCTGAACAAGACCTTCACGTGTTAGATCAGAACCTGCTCTGAGCAATCCCTGCACGAAAACTTCAGCAGCGATAAAACCAGCAACCGCATACGAAGACATCGGCTGGTTTGGATAAGTCTCCTGATAGATTGCGACGGCTCTTTGATAATCTCTTAAGAACTCAGGTCTGTCTGGTGTTGCCAATGGTACCCATCCTGTCAGGTAAACACCTTCGACCTGTTTACCACCAATGGCTACAAAACTTGGATCCGCGTTGGAATAAGTTGTAACCACGGGGGCAGCTACACCATAATCTCTCAAAGTTTTGATCCATCGGACTGTGTCGGTGATAAAACCATAGATCACAATTGAATCCACATTGGCATTCAGCACATTGATTGCCAAGGCACTGTAGTCTGTCTCCAGTGGATTGTAACCAACTTCAACAACCGGTTTCATCTTGTACTTTTCCAGCCTTGCTTTGACCGCCGCTCTGCCTTCCTCGCCGACATCATTGGACATGTAGATAATCGCAATTCTCTTTTTGTCGAGATTCTCAACGAGAAACTTGGCAATCAACTGACCTTCAAAGGTGTAATCTGGCTGGACAGCGAATATGTATTTCTTTGGAGGGTTAACCAGCAAACTCGTTCCTGCACCCTGATAAACAAAAGGTACGCCGTTCTTTTCCAGATAATCCATGACGGCAAGACATCCGTAAGATCCAAGACCACCGACGATCGCAAAAACCTTATCTGACTCAACCAGTCTTTTAACTTCGACAACGGTTTTTGACGGGTTCAGCTGATCGTCTGCAATGATCAGTTCGATTTTTCTCCCGTAGACTCCTCCATTTTTGTTGACCCAGTTGAAATAGGCATTCATTCCCTTGGACATTTCCTGACCTATGATCGCATACGGTCCTGATAATGCCTGAAATGTTCCGATGACCACTTTGTCTTTGTAAACACCAACCTCTGCTACTATCAGAACAGACAGTAAAACCATTGAGAAAATGAGCAATCTTTTCATACAAACACCTCCCTTTATAGCTGTAATCCCCCATCAACACCGATTACCTGTCCTGTTACAAAGGAAGACTCATCGCTTGCAAGGAATAGATAGACATTTGCAACTTCTTGTGGTTCTCCCATTCTCGCCAGTGCGGTGCGGGTCGTAACTGATTCGATGATTTTTTCAGGCACTTTATCGGTCATGGGAGTTTTGATGAAACCGGGTGCCACCGCGTTAACCCTTATTTGAGCACCCTTTCTTGCGAGTTCCTTTGCCCATGTTTTTGTCATGGCTATGACTCCGCCTTTTGTCGCGGCGTAATTTGTCTGACCAATGTTTCCATAAATGCCAACAATTGAAGATGTGTTAATGATGGAACCTTTTTGGGCTTTAATCATGTACGGTGCAACTGCTTGAGTCATGTTGAAAACACCCTTTAGATTTACATCGATCACCGCATCCCATTCTTCTTCAGTCATTTTCACCAGTAGAGCATCTCTGGTTATTCCGGCGTTATTCACAAGCACATCGATTTTTCCATATTTTGCTGCGATTTGCTCGACAACTTTGAAGACTTCATCTCTTTTGGTAACATTCAGGACAAACGGATCGATCTTTCCGGGCAGACCGAAAGCATCTTCAACCAATTTATCGAGTTGTTCTTTGGAAATATCGCACGCACAGACTGTTGCTCCTTCCTTGGCGAAAAGTAAAGATGCCGCTCTGCCTATACCACTTGCTGCCCCGGTGATAATGCACACTTTTCCTTCAAGCCTCATAAAGCCCACTCCTTTCTACACCCCAAGATATGCTTTTCTCACATGCTCATTTTGAGCAAGGTTTTCTGATCTGTCCTCAATAGCTATTCTACCGTTTTCAATTACATATCCTCTATCTATTACTTTCAAACCCTGCTTGACATTTTGCTCGGTTAAAAGTATTGCCACTCCTTCTTTTCGTATCTGTTTGAGTCTGGCGAACATTTCGGTGACTATGGATGGTTGCAGACCCACAGAAGGTTCGTCGAGAATCAAAAGTTTTGGACAGGACATCAGAGCTCTTCCGACCGCAAGCATTCTCTGTTCTCCACCGCTCATTGTACCAGCTTTCTGAGATAATCTTTCCTTTAAAATGGGGAAAACGCTAAAAACAAAATCCATGCGTTCAAGAATGCGATTCCTTGCATGAGGAATATAGGCAGCACCGGATCTGAGATTTTCCTCAACTGTCATGAGCGGGAACAATTCCCTTTCCTGTGGTACCAGAGCTATGCCAAGTCGAGCAATTTTATGAGTTTCCAGACCCACTATGTTTTTGCCATCAAAAAATATACTTCCACTCACAGGACGCACTATTCCAAGTATGCAATTAATCAGTGTGGTTTTACCGGCACCGTTTGGACCAAATAATCCCACGGCTTCCGAGCCGATCGTGATGGAGACGTCCCATATCACTTGAACTTTTCCGTATGCCACATTGAGATTTTTTATTTCGAGCATCAAACTTCCTCCCCAAGATATGCAGCTATAACGTGTTTATTCTGTGAAACTTCATAATAAGGTCCCTGTGCGATTATCTCGCCTCTGTCAAGGACGATGACTCTGTCGGTCAGTTCATTTATCACACTCATGACGTGCTCTATAACACAGATTGTGATACCTCTGTCTCTGAGTGATTTAACTATCTGTGTCATCTGCTTCATTTCTTCCAAGTTCAACCCAGCCATGATTTCATCAAGAAAGACCAGTTTTGGATTAGAAACGATTGCTCTTGCTATCTCCATTTTTTTCAATTCAAAGACAGTCAATTTATCCGGATGAAGATCTGTTCGCTCAAGTTTCAAGAGCTGACATGCCTCGTATGCATCTTCTCTTGCCTTTTTGAGTGAATCACCTTTTGCAAAGAGAGCACCGATCATGACATTTTCGAGTGCGGTGAAATCTCTGAGCGGTCTCACAGTTTGGAAAGTCCTTGAAATACCCATTCTAACTCTGATGTGTGCTGGTAACCCTGTCACATCTTCATCTTTGAAAAAGATCTTCCCGCTTGTAACTTGAAGTGTTCCTGCAACAAGGCTGGTGAGCGTAGTTTTACCCGCACCATTCGGTCCTATTATGCCAACTATTTCTTTTTCTTGTATTTCCAAACTCACATTGTTAACAGCCACAAGTCCCCCAAAACGCTTTGTCAGGTTTTCAAGACGCAGTATGCTCATAGGAGAACCTCCGATCACTTAGATCTGATTCTTTCTATTATCGTTCCATAGACACCTTTACGCAAAAAGATTATCGTCAGAATGATTATGATTCCATATATTATCAGATGACCGTAAGGCATCAGCAATTTCAGGTACTCCGAAGCAAATCCCAAAATCAAAGCCCCGACTATCGGTCCAGGTGTCGAATAGATGCCACCGACCAGTGCCATAGCGATGGGCAATAACAGGAAATTCGATGAAAAAGTGCTTTCTGGTTCAACAAAAGCATATTGCTGGGCATAAATAGCACCTGCTGCTCCCTGTATGGCAGAGGTAATAATAAAAACGATCAACAAATACTTGAAAATATTTATTCCGCTGGATTTTGCAACAAGTTCATCGTTCCTTATTGAGCTGATTGCATATTTCATTCTGGTTCTTTCAAAGATTTCAGACAGAAAGATGACGATCAACGTGAAAGCCAGTATAAGCCAGTAAGTTTTCTTTGGTTCTCCATCGAATATGGCGTTGAAAAGCACCTTACCAGCCGCACCGCCGGTCAGGTCTGAAAGATTACGCGCAAGTACCATAAAAACACTCGTAAGAGCAAGTGTGGTTATCGCAAAATACATTTCTCTGAGTTTCAGAACCGCAATGCCGAGTGTCAGCGCCACAAGTGCTGCAAAAGCTGCACCTACGAATATACTCATCACGGGACTGATGGAAAAATCATCGACGGCTATTATCGCGGCATATGCACCGAGTCCAAAAAAACCCGCTGTGCCAAAGGAGAGCTGACCTGTTCTGAGCATCATGTCCCAGCTGAGTGCAAGGCACATGAATATCATTATTGAACTTGCAACATGAATCAAATACATGTCTGCAAAAAACGGAAGGATCGCCACAAATATCGTTGCAATTAGAATAAACAGGTTTTTTTTCATCTTTCAGCCCTCCGATATGCTCTGAGTGCGATTACAAAGATTAAAACTCCAAAAAACACCAGATCAGACCAGCCACTGTAACCGGGAATTGACTGTACTACTGCCTCAGCGATACCAAGAGTGATACCAGAAAGAAGAATGCCCGGAAGATTTCCAAGCCCAGCCATTGCAGTGAGACAGAAAGATTTCATCGTGAAAGGTCCACCAAGTTGCGGAAAGATGGAAACCCTTGGCATCATCAATCCAGCCGCCACAGCTATCATGGCTGTTGCAAGGCTGAAGGTAACTGTGTAGACCAGCTTCACATTTATTCCAACTATGGCTGCACCTTTGGGATTCTGTCCCACGGCAAAAGCTGCCTGTCCAAACCTTGTTTTCTTTAGTATCAGCATGATAATCAGCAAAATAACAACGGCCGCAACGACATACACAAACTCATAAGCACCGATGTTTATCCCAAAGACTTTGATGGACTTTGTTGCGTATGACACGTAAATATTTCTTGGTCTTGAGGTCCACAGCAAATTCACCAACTCGACGAGTGTAATCGAAACTCCAAAGGTTATCAAAAGTAGATTCAGATGGTGCGACTTTAGGACCACCTCGATCGTCGATTTGTAAACTGCAAAACCAATTATAAAAAGAACCGGTGCTACTACAACAATTGAAAAAATCGGATCGAACTTCAACTGGTTGAAGAGAATATAACCAAGGTATAATGCCAGAGTCAAAAAATCACCATGTGCAAGATTGAGTAATCCAACTATTCCAAGAATCAGAGCAAGCGGCAAAGCAACAAGAGCATAGAGGCTGCCTCTTTGCAGTCCATAGAAAAAGGCATACGGACGGACCACTGCCACCACAATGAGCATTATAAAAAACAGCGCATACAGATTCAGTGCTTTTTTCATCGCTCCACCTCTCACTTAAAAAAGGCTGGGCTGGTACCCAGCCTTTTATCATCTTGTTGACCATCCAGGGAACGGATAAATCAGTTCTGCTGTGGCATATTCAAAGGGCCAGATAACATGCTGTACACCGTTCTGCCACTGAAGGATTTTCTGAGCCCTGAAACCTTGATTTTTGATGATTCTACTTGGTGAAATCTTCAGTACGCCGCCGATTGGAGAGTCGTATTCCACACTTCTCAGAGCCTGAATGATGGCTTTATCATCGAGCGTACCGGCTTTCTTGATGCCCTCAACCAGAAAATAGATATTGGTGTAACCAAGCGGTGCGAAATACGTTGCAGGCTCTTCGTTGAACTCTTTCACATAGGCATCCCAGAAATGACGTGCGACTGGACTGACATCCTTTAACGCAGGAGCCCACATACCGTATAGGATCACACCGTGCGACAGTGGGTTCTTCCCAAAATCAGCAGGCCATCCTGGAGGTGCACCGACAAAGAGTTTTGGAGCAAAACCTATTTCCTTAGCCTGTGTCAGCATTGGAATTGCATCTGCGTCGTAACCTGCCCAGATGAAAAGATCGGGATCATACTGTTTTGCCTGCAATAACATGGCTCTGTAGTCTCCGCCACCTAGGGATGCACTTTTGAATGGAGCTCCTTTCAGATCTTTCATCAATCCCGACCACACACCTGTGCCCTTTTTCGCGAGTTCAAATTCGTCCATATAGGATTTGAAAGAAGATGTCCCAAAAGCTCCTTCTTCATAAGCCAAGAATATTTTCTCGATTTTGACCTGTGGATACTTTTCTGTTATGGCTTTCCATCCTATAGCGTAGCTCTCGCCCTGAAGATAGTCCCAGGGATGCAGATGAAAATACCAGTCTGCGTCTTCACCAATGGCTTCTTCACACTTGTAAGATGCTGCTCCTATCCATACGGTGATCTTTTTGTACTTTTTCAAAATTGGAATCTGTGCCAGATGAACTCCACTTGACATACCCCCGACGAAGAAGTCTACTTTGTCGACTGTTGCAAGTTTGTCCACAGCGGCAGCACCTTTTTCTGGCTTCATTTCGTCGTCCACTATGATCAGTTCGATGGGTCTACCGAGAACTCCGCCAGCGTCGTTGATTTCCTTAACAGCCAATTTCATTGCGTTTGCCGCCTGCCGTCCTGTAATATCAGACAGAGGCAAGATGGCACCGATCTTTATCGGTTTTTCTGCCAGAACACAGAGCGCGACTATTAGCGACAGGAAAACGAAGAACTTTCTCATACCAGCACCTCCCTTCAATTTTCAAAGAATCTGCAATTTGCTGGCTTCTTTTTTGAGCATTTCTCTGAAATCTGGATGTGCAATCTCGATCAAAGCCTTTGCCCTTTCTCTGGTGGTTTTACCTCTGAGCCAGGCAACACCCCATTCTGTGACTACATAATCCAGTTCCTGACGCGGCACTGTCACCGGTGAGCCGGCTGGTAGAATTGGAACTATTGTGGAAATTGTCCCGTTCTTTGCCGTAGATCGAAGGGCTATTATCCCTTTACCTCCCTTGCTCTTAACTGCTCCGCGGTGTGTATCGAGTTGACCACCAGTTCCACTGTAATGCTGAGTGCCAAGCGCCTCTGAGCAAACATTACCGGTTAAATCAACCATCAGCGCAGTATTAATACTCACCATTTTGTCATTCTGGCAAATCACATAAGGATCGTTGACATATCTGCCTCTGAGGAAAAAGACCGAGGGATTATCGTCGATGAATTCATACATTCTCTTGGTGCCAAAAGCAAAAGTGCAGATGAATTTGTCTTTCCAGATACTCTTTTTCTTGTTGGTAATAACACCAGCTTCAAACAGGTCTATCATTGACTCGGTGAACATCTCTGTGTGAACACCAAGGTCTTTTTTGTTTGTCAGGAACTTGGCAACGGCATTTGGTATTCCACCTATACCCAGTTGGATGGTTGAACCATCTTCGATCAATTCACTTATGTGTTGTGCAATCAATGCTTCGGTTTCTGTCGGTTCAACCAGTTCAACCTGCGGGAGTTCATAATTTACTTCAACTACGTAGTGAACATCTTTTATGTGGATGTGGGTGTCACCGTGAGTTCTCGGTGCATTGGGATTCACTTCCAGAACAACGAGTTTTGCCTGTTCAATAACATCTTTTTCGTAAACTACCGATGCCGACAGAGTTAAAAAACCATTTTTATCCATCGGTGATGCAACACCAACAAAGATATCAACGGGATGGCTTTCAAGCAAGTTTGTTCCCGATTGGTGCAAATTATTAGGCACATAGCTGACCGTACCAAATCCGTTTTTCACAGCTTCCCTGTTTGACTGACCAAAGAACCATGAAGCGTTTTCAAAAACTCCGTTGAAGGATTTGTCCATGTAGAATGGATAATTCTCCATGTTCAAGCACGTGAAAACTGTGACATTATTCACTCTATCGGCAACTCTGTGCAGATTTCTTAAAAAGAGCTTTGGCTCTGCCGGTGTCATTCCAACAACTATAGTCTGATTTGATTCAACCAAGCTCAGTATTTTTTCAATATCCACGAGCTTAGATTTGTAAACTGTGTGCCAGTCCAAGATAATCCCTCCTACCAGCTGACAGGCTCTTTAAGACTACCCCAGCGAACAACGGCTGCGTTCCATGTCCAGCCAACTCCAGCCCCAACAAGAACTATGACATCACCATCTTTTATCTTTGCGTTGAGAAGTCCTTCTTTTATTGAGAAGATTTGGTCATTCTGACCCATGTGTCCGTATTTTTCCAGATAGGTGGTCTGACTTTCTCTAAGACCGAGTTCCTTAAGCACCTCAAGATGAGCAGACCTTTTGAAATGCAATATTGCCAGATATGAGATGTCTTTTCGAGTTAACCCGCTTTTTCTCAGGGCATCGTCGATCACAAAATAGAAATTTTTGAGCGTCACTTCATTCAATCGGTTTTTGAATTTTTCTGGTTCCTGTATCTGAAAATAGTAGTTTTCAAGATCCTGTGGTTGAATGGGCCATTTTCTGGTTCCACCAACCGGTACTATGCAATCTTCAGCAAATGATCCATCGACGATGCTTGACACACCAAGCAATGCGTTTTTCCCCAGATTTTTCTTGAGCACCACGGCTGAACCACCTGCACCAATATCAATCATGAAAGATGTATGCTTGTATTCATGGTTCACAAGATCCACATTTCTGTATCCGCTCACCAGCAGGACGCAGTTTATGTTTTTCTCCGAAAGCATCAACGATCTTGCGACCTGCAGTCCGACTATCATCGAACCGCACATTGCTTCCATGTCAAAAGCCCAGGCATTTTTTGCACCTATTTCGTAAGCTACCTTTGTACTCGCTAGCCAGCACGGGTAGTCTTTGTGCTGTGCGCCATTCCATATAACGACATCGATCTGTGAAGGATCTATCTGAGCATCTTTGATAGCTTCACGGGCAGCCATAATGCCCATAAAGCTCGTGGTGTCACGCTCTGAAGGGATGTACTTGCCGATTATACCGAATTTTTCAACAAGTACGCTGGCAGGAATCTTTGTCAGTTTTTCCAGATCTTCAGCGGAAAGATAGTTACTTGGCAGATAAGTGCCTATTCCGGCGATTCCAACATGTTCTGTCATAGTAATTCCCCCAGACAAGTTGACAGTTGATTCACCATAAATAGTAACACCTGAGTCATCTGTTTTGCAAACGCACGGATAAGTCCTTCACGCTGATTTTTTGACAAAATCTACCTATTTCTTCTTCTGGCTTCTTTTTTCTCAGGATTTCTCGTACAATCGCTACTACTTAACAGGATCGAGATACCTTTGAAGATAAAATCAGACAATCGGGACAGATAATCATTCACACGCTGTGTGTTACCGTACTTTTGCACGACCAGATCTTCACCCATGAAATGTCCTATCCCCATCAAAGCAAGAGCAAGATTATCAGGTGAGAAATCTTTGAACTGTCCATCTTTCATTGCTTTTTGCAATGGTGGAAGGTAACTGCTGAATATTTTCTGATAATAACTTCTGGAAATAGCAGGATTGAAAAACTCGGCTTGTCTGACAATTAGATACATATTCGAATGGAGCATGAAAAATTTCAGAAAAGCTAAAAAACCAGCTATTTCAGCATCTCTTCTGTCTGAGAATTTTTTGATTGCAGTCGAAATAGTGATTCTCATGTTTTTGTTAGTTGACATCACAAGTTCTTCCAGAATTTTTTCTTTGCTTTCAAAGTGAACGTAGAATGTGCCACTTGCCACGCCTGCAATACGCGTGATATCACTTATCATGGTGTTTCTGTAACCGTGTGTACCAAAGAGTTTTTCGGCAGCTTGCAAGAGTTTCATTTTCGTAGAAGTAACCTCGACTTTCAGAGGCTGTAGATCTGTTTCAAACACCTCTTTGCTGAGCTTGTGATCATTTGGATCAAGACCTCTCATTGCAAATTCGACCAGGTCGTCTACTATTTTCCGATCAACGCTGTAATCGTTTTGGAGTGATTTGTATATCGATACGAAACGAACAGGACCTGTTATGAACCACCTGAGGACCATTTTATTTTCTTCGTCGCAGTCTGGAATGATTTTGTCGAGTACCTTGTTCAGTGTCTTTTCAACTTTTCGAAATACTCCTCTGCGCAGGTAAACTGCTTCGTGCAATATCTTATAACAGTATCTGTTGTTGGAAAAAAAATCAAAGTAGTTCTCTATGAATGATCGGACTATCTGGCTCGCATCGGTACCGTTGACCTTTTGCATACGAGTCTGGAATCTCTCAAAAGAATGATCTAACAGTTTTTGGTATATCGATTCTTTATCGGAAAAATACTGGTAGAAAGTGGCATTTTTTACACCGGCTTTGTGTGCAATCATGGGAATCGAGACACCATAGTATCCATAGGTCGCAAAAAGTTCATTTGCTACATCCATCAGATTCTTGAGGGTCTTCTTTCCATCAGATCTTCTGGGGTCTCGTCTCATTCTGAATTCCTCCAAATGAATCATCTTTCATGTTTTTATTATATACCTTATTTTCTTTTTATATCCAGCACTTTCATGCGATAGTAAAGTGTCCTAACACTCATTCCAAGTGCAGCAGCAGCTTTGGGAACATTCCAGTCATTCTGGTCCAGCGCTTTGAGTATAATCCCTTTCTCGTATTCAAAAAGCATTTCTTTGAGATTTCCAGCCGATGGTACGTCAACTGCATGGTAAGTGGTTTTCAGAGGCGGTAAGTGGTGTAATCTCACAAGTCTATCTTCACTGTCCATATTTATCATCGCG
This sequence comes from Pseudothermotoga sp., assembly GCF_031962025.1. GTDB lineage: Bacteria > Thermotogota > Thermotogae > Thermotogales > DSM-5069 > Pseudothermotoga_B. The sequence goes on along the minus strand of NZ_JAVRKW010000007.1, from coordinate 53,416 downwards.
CGACCTATAACATTCTCAAGTTCTCTCACATTCCCGGGCCAGTTGTAATTCATCAATCTGACCAAAGCATCTGGTGAAATACCTTCCACCGTTCTGCCATATTCCTGATTGAGTTTTCTTATTATATACTGAATCAAAATTGGTATATCTTCTTTTCTCTCTCTAAGAGGTGGTAGAAATATTGGAAAGACATTGAGCCTGAAGTAAAGATCCGGTAGAAAGGTGCCTTGCTGTACCATTTTTTCTAAGTCCATATTTGTCGCGGCAATTATTCTTGCATCTATTTTTGTCGCTTTGGTGTCTCCAACGGGGACTATCTCTCTACTCTCCAGAAACCTGAGCAATTTCGACTGGACAGTTAAAGGCATCTTGCCAATCTCGTCGAAGAAAATGGTCCCGTGCTGGGCTTCTTCGAGTAAGCCTTTCTTGCCTTCCTTTCTCGCTCCCGTGAAAGCTCCGGATGCATAACCAAAAAGCTCGGATTCTAAAATCGATTCTGGAATTGCCGCGCAGTTAACACTCACAAAGGCTCGATCTTTCCTATCACTTGCATTGTGAATGGCATGTGCAAACAGTTCTTTGCCTGTGCCGCTCTCACCTCTCAACAGCACAGTGGCTGGAGTGGGTGCGACCTTCATTGCCTGGGTAAGTGCAATTTTCATCTTGGGACTTTCTGCTACTACATCTTCAAAAGTGTATTTTGCACCCATTCTTCTGATCAGTCTTTTTACCTCGTCCAGTTCTTTGTTCAGTCTGATGATTTCTGTAACATCATGGATCACAGCAACGCTTCCTTTAAACTCGTTTTTCACAAAAAGTGGAGTAACATCGACCACAACTTCTCTTTTTCCCGGACCAACGAGCAGTCTTGCACCATAAATCGGTTGCCTGGTTTTTGCCACTTTTATGTGCATGCTTTCACCCTGAGCGATGTCGACAGTTGCAAGTTTACCCACAACTTCGCTGGAGCTGTAGCCGGTGATCTTGGTGTAAGCTTTATTCACCATAACTATCTTTCCGTCTTCATCGGCGACAGATATCGCATCGCTTGTCGACTCAATGATTGCTTTCAAAAGTGCTTCCATTTGTCTCAAATTTGTTACCTCTTCAGCCATCTTTTGAACGCTCGTAATATCTCTAAAAATTGCCATAGCACCTATTATCTGTCCAGAACTGTCCCTGATAGGAACCCGAGTTGTTATTATCTGTGTATGACCAAGCTGCTGGATCCTGTCCGGTTCTGGTATACCTGTTTTCAAAACAATGTGCAATCGTGTATTGGGAATGGCATCAACAACATTTTTGCCAATTGCCTGTGAAATGGGGATTCCCAGAATCAGCGATGCCTGTTTGTTCATAAAGATTATCCTTGCATCTTTATCCACCATTATTATTCCTTCAACTATTGAGTTCAACACAGTTTCAAAAAGCTCTGCTTTTGTCACCTGACCACTCCTTTTGACACCCCTAATCACCCACCAATTCTTACCAGTTCACAGCTATCTTTCACAGTGCCAACTCTGACATCAGACAACAAAGATGCGGTTTGTAATTCATACATTCATTTATCTTCATTAGACGAGTTTTCTGGCTGATTTGCTGTAAATTTCTAAAATCTCATCTGTAGAGAGATCACGAACACGCTTTTGCAAGATTTCCGCGCGAACATCTTGAAGAGATCTCAGGGCATATCGAACAGTTTTATTGGGTGAAGTGAAAAGCCTGCGCAAAAACAGGGCATATCCACCAGGTTCAGGTGTTTTCTGCTTTTTGACCATGACTATTATGGTCGATTCCACTTTTGGTGGTGGAGAAAATGAGCTTTTTGGTATGTTGCATATTCTTCTGATTGTGTAAAAACTCTGAGCTAAGGCTGAGATGAAGGTGTATTTTCTGGTGGATGGTGAAGCTGTGAGTTTTTCTGCAAATTCCTTCTGAACAATCAGTACTGCCTTTTTGAAAGAAAGGTCTATTATCTTTCTGACCAACTTTGATGAGATTTGATACGGTATACTGCCAATACAACAGCTCAAGTCTGGCAGTTCTTGGATATCTACTTTGAGAAAGTCTTTCACTCGTATATCTAAATTAATGCTATTGACACTTTCTTTGAGCTGATTGGCGATCTTTTCATCGATCTCATAAGCCACGATTTTGAAACCGTTTTGAAGAAGAAATTTGGTTATAAAACCCTTTCCTGGACCTATTTCGATGATTGTTCTGTTTTTTTCATCCAGTAATTGTTCTATCAAACAGTGTACTGCTTTTTCGTCTGTCAGAAAATGCTGGCCAAAAGGTCTCATGATTCGAAAAGTACCTCACAAACTCCTTCTATTGCGATTGTTGAATCTTCCTTTATCACATTCGTATCAAGCACAAGTCTGTGCTTATCAGTTATCACTTGAGTTATTTTGACTTGTATTTCTATCTGCTCGTTTATGTAAACCGGCGCCCTGTATTTGAACTGCTGCTTTACAAGAATAGTTCCAGGACCTGGAAAGTCCATACCGAGAACCTTTGAGATCAGTGATGCGGCAAGCATTCCATGACAGATTCTTCTTTTGAAACGTGTTGATTTTGCGTACTCTTCGTCCAGATGAACGGGGTTTTTATCACCGGTGAGTTCTGAAAAATCTCTGACCATTTTCTCGGTAATGACAAATTTTTCACTGTAAGTCTGACCAACCTGAAAATCTGAAAATGTCATCTGGTCACCTCCGTAATTTATTATACAGTAATACATTCATCGCTGTTTTCAGAGGGTATGTCTTATAGCTGATTTTTTGTAATACTAACTACAACTTTGAGTAATTGAAAAACCATAAAATACAGATAGTAAACACGCAAGGGGTGAAGATATGAAAAAGAAGCAAAAGAATCCCAGAACAGTTTCGCAGTATGAGCTCCTTCGTATGTTAAAAGAAGGGGAAAAAGGTGCTGAAGAAGAGATGCGAAGGAGGATGACCCTTGTTGACGCAGAACAATCAGACTGCACCAGATCAAGAAAAGGCGTCAGAGGATCGTAGTTCCATTGAATTTCTCAATTTCTCTATGTCCATAGATGGCGTAAGTGTACTGAAGAACATCGATTTAACGGTTCAGACAGGCGAATTCACGATAGTATATGGCCCAAGAGGAGCTGGTAAATCTGCCCTGTTGAGGTCCCTTCTAAGGTTGAATAAAGAGATATACGATAACGTCGTCTGGGATGGAGAGCTAAAGATAAACGGCAAACCAGTAACCGCTTATGAGAAAAAGACCCTCAGAAGGCTCGTAACTTATATCGAACCATCCTTTGTTGAAGCGCTCGATCATTTGAGATTTGGTGAATTCATAAATTTAGTTCTATCGGAAAAACAGGTGGCATTGGACGAATTTTCATCAGAACTGGATAGGCTTGGCATTCTCAAATTACTTCGAAGAGAATTGCAGACGCCACTGAAAGAGTTTTACACGATGGAGAAGATCATGATTCTCCTTTTTGCTGCAATTGTGAGAAAATCTTCCATAATCGTTCTGGATTGTATTCTTGATCACGTTGATGACGAAACTCTTGTTCCTGTTGTTAAAGAGCTTTCAACGTTAAAAGAAGACAGAGTTGTCATATTGAGCACCAGACACAGGAATCGTTTCTTACCACTTGCAGATATTTTTGTGGTTATGAAAGATGGTAAAATAGAATATAAAGGAACACCAAGAGAGTTGATTTTGAAGAGGTGACAGCTTGAAGGTTATAACCGTTACTCTTAACCCTGCTCTGGATCGAGAGTTCATAGTTGAAGATTTTCAGGTTAATGAACTTCACAGAATAGCGCATCACAGAGATATAATGATGTCACCCGGGGGTAAGGGAATAAATGTTTCCATTGCACTTGCAAAATTGAGAGTGCAGTCTGTGGCTATTGGAATACTGGGTGGTTATATTGGACGCGTCCTTTTAGCGGAACTCGGTAAAATTAGCCCGCTGATAAGCACGAGTTTTGTGCATATAGATCAGGAAACACGCGAAAACATTTCCATAATCGATCCAAAAAACCACACCCTGACTGAGATCAATTCTCCCGGACCTGTTGTTGAAAAACACGCACTGGATCTTTTGCTAAAGCGTTACGAGATCTTTTTATCCCGTGCCGAAATGGTCGTTCTCTCTGGAAGCCTTCCTCCAAACTTTCAGGGTGACGTTTATGGAGTTTTTGCAAAGCTGGCAAAACAAAAAGCAAAGCATGTATTCATGGAAGTAGTCGACGAATATATCAAGCCTGCTCTTCAGGTACAGGTGCCGGATGTGATAAAACCAGACACAAGAGAGAAAAATGTCGTTCTTGGAAGAGAACTTTTTACCCTCGATGATTATGTTCAGGCGGCAGTTGAACTCGTCAAAATGGGATGCAGGATGTCTGTGATATCTTATCAGATAAAAAGCGATGTTGTTGCAACCAGCGACGGTGTCTGGTTGATAACCACACCACAAGATGTAGAGATTTCGAATTTGCTTGGAGCCGGTGATGCCTACATAGCAGCCATGGTTTATAAAAGGCTTTCTTCACCAGCTCATGATCTGCTCGAGGTAGCTAAGTTCGGGTACGCTGCTGCGCTGGCGAAGACGAAAAAACCACTAAAAGAGATGCCAGAGTATGAAGAGATAATGGCTTGTTTGCAGGATTGTCAAGTTGAGAGACTTCGGTAGGTGGTTTAAATGCGAGTGTTTGATATCATGGTCAGAGATGTTACAGCAGTTACCAAGGATGAGACTGTCGGTAATGTTTTGAAAATAATGGCAAGCCAGCTTCTTTCAGGTATACCAGTTGTCTCAGAAGACATGCACGTGATTGGTTTTGCAAGTGAGAGTGATATAATCAAAGCCGTTGTTCCCAGTTATTTTTCTCTTTTGCAATCTACGTCGTTCATACCAGATATGAATCAGTTTTTAAAAAACGCTGTTCTTATAAAGGACAAACCCATATCGGAATACATGACGCACCCACCGGTTGTAGTCAACGAAAATGCCATGCTGGTACACGTTGCTGACATCATGATTCGATACAATACCAAGACAATACCAGTTATAGATGACCAGGGAAGGCTTGTTGGGATCGTCAGCAGAACAAATATTCTCAAAGCAGCGATGGAAGGGGCTCTTTGAGTGAAAAAGGTTTATGTAACATTTCTTGGCTGTAAAGTCAACCAGTATGAAGCCGAGTACATGATTGAAAAACTCGAGCAAAATGGTTTTGTTGTCTCACCGCACCCTTCAAAGGCGGATCTCTGTGTCCTGAACACCTGCATGGTTACTTCAGAAGCTTCCAGAAAGTCAAGGCAGATACTTCGAAAATTGAGAAAACTCAATCCCAAAGCTTTGATAATTGCAACCGGGTGTTACGCGCATTTACAGCAACAGGAGCTCTTAGAGATAGGAGCAGATCTGGTACTTGGTAACAACGAGAAAAAGGATCTGACCGATTACATAAAAAGATATCTTCAGCAATCAGAGACAAAAGTCGTGAATGTTTCAGAACCGGTGCGTGAAGTAGATGAAAAAGTTCAGAATTTTCTGTCTGACAGGACCAGGGCGTACATAAAGGTAGAAGATGGCTGTAATGAGTTTTGCAGCTATTGTATCGTTCCTCTGGCGCGAGGACATCGGATAAGGTCCAAATCCGTCGAAAAGGTGGTTGACGAAGCAAGAACGCTTCTGGGAAATGGTTACAGGGAGATCGTTCTGACTGGAATCAATCTGGGTAAGTACGGTGTGGATCAGCAAACAAATCTTGCCGAGCTTTTGAAAACCATGCTGGAAAAATTGTCTGGTGATTTTAGAATCAGATTGAGTTCTTTAAATGTTCAGGATATAACCGGCGAGCTGATAGAGGTATTTGCACAGAGCGATAGAATCTGCCCACACTTACACATTCCCATGCAGAGCGGGTCGAATGAGATCTTATCGAAGATGAACAGAAAGTACACCGTTGAGGAAGCCTATGGAATATTTGATAGATTGAGAGAGATTAACCCGGACTTTTCAATTACAACGGATATAATAGTCGGCTTTCCTGGTGAAACAATCGGTGACTTCAAACAAACTCTTGAAATGGTTAACAGGGCTGTTTTTTCAAGAGTACATGTTTTCAGATACTCTGCCAGACCAGGAACGGTTGCATCGAGATTCGATCATCAGATACCGCCTGGTGAAAAAGAACGCAGAAGCAAGGAATTGTCTAAGGTCGTTGAGGAAGTCTCAAGAATGTATCGAGAAAAAAGCATCGGAAAGCTGAGAAAGGTTCTGGTCGAACAGAACAGGTCCGGTATATCTTCGGGCTACGATGAATACTATGTCCGCCATGAATTCACAGGTGGTTGTATCGGAAATTTTGAAACTGTTATGCCAAAGCGTGTAAATGGTGCAGGGGTGGTGTCAACACTTGCTGGTTTGGAAGGGTCAATGGCTAAGGAAGCATGAAGCGAGTTTACCGATTGATGAGCCAGGAGTACTTTATGGAGGTATACCGTACGAAACACTTAGGACCTACCAGAAAAGGTTGTTTGCCGCAAAGTTTCATTATGAAAGGCTATCAGTTTCTGCAGCTTATTTAGGTATGAAAGTCCCTGTTGAGTATGAACGCTTTCGCCAGATTATTTTGCAGGGCATAGAGAACTTTGAAGACGATGTATCGATAAGGGTATTGCTTTTACCGCGCGGAGAAATCAGCGCTTTTAAATACCAGCTTCATGCAGGCGAACTGATTATTTACATGGATCAGCTGAGGGTTTTTAAGAAAGAAGAAAAAATCCAGGTAAAGCTCAGCAATATAAGAAAAATCGATAGTTGTGCGACACCGGCTGATTTAAAAGTCGTTGGTAGAACAGATATCTTGCTTGCAAAATCCATGAAAGGCAATGCATACGATGTGTTGATGCTTGGCAGTAAAGGACAGCTCTGCGAAGGGACCTTTACCAATGTATTTCTTGTGAAAGACAATCGCATCGTGACTCCAGATCTTGAAAGTGGTATTTTGCCAGGTATAACCAGAAAAAATGTAATAAGCCTGTGCAAATCTTTAAAAATCGGGATTGAAGAGCGCTGGGTTGAACCATCGGAACTCTATGGGGCTGATGAAGTTTTTCTCACTCACACCAGCAGAGGTATTGTGCCGGTCGATGAACTTGATGGCTGGAGAAAATACTCAAAATCTGTTGGATTATTTCTGTCAGAGAAATTTGAGGATCATATAAAAACCATAGAGGAAAACTGGATATGAAGAAAATAGGCGAAATTTTCGATTCGCTTTCATCTAAAAGCGATGTTTTCAAGCAATTGAGATTTAGAATAGCTCTGTCGGATTTGAGAGATTTTCTTGGTGAATCGCTTGCTCGGCATTGTAAATTTGTGGAGTACCGTGATGGTGTAATCTTTTTTGAGTGTGATGATACCATGTGGCTCACAGAAGCGAATTTTATGAAAAGAAAACTTAGAGAGAAAATAAAGCAGGTTTTTCCAGATCAGCAAATCGTTGACGTGGTTTTCAGGAGGTGCAAGTAGTGGCTATAGAATATGGTGCGGAAAGCATTCAGATCCTGAAGGGTCTTGAGGCAGTCAGAGTAAGACCCGGTATGTACATAGGCTCCACGGGTAAAAGTGGACTGCATCATCTTGTATACGAAATTGTCGATAACAGCATAGATGAAGCCATGGCTGGTTTTTGCAGTGTAATTCGTGTTACCCTTTTCGAAGACGGATCTGTGGAAGTTGAAGACAACGGTAGAGGTATCCCTGTAGATATTCATCCAGAGACAGGCAAGAGTGCTCTTGAAGTTGTAATGACGACTCTACATGCCGGTGGAAAGTTCTCAAAAAACGTGTATAAAGTCAGTGGAGGACTGCACGGTGTGGGAGCCTCGGTAGTCAATGCCCTGTCTGAGCAGCTTGAAGTGTGGGTACACAGAGACGGAAAGATATATTACCAGAAGTATTCAAGAGGAGTACCTCAATGTCCAGTTACAGTGGTTGGTGAAACCGATAGAACAGGAACGATAACACGTTTCAAACCAGACGGACAGATATTTTCCACGCTGGAGTTTGATCCAAACATAATAGAAAGCAAACTCAGAGAACTGGCATTTCTCAACCCGGGACTGAAGATTATCTTTGAAGATAAGATCAACGAATACTCCAACACCTTTCAATACAGAGGCGGACTGAAAGAATATATAAAGTTCTTAGCACAGAATGATAAGCCTTTGCACGATGTGATCGAAATATCCGGTGAATACGAAGAAGTACTTGTAAATATAGCCATTTTGTACACCGAAGCATATGAGCAGGAGAGGATCTATTCGTATGCAAACAACATAAGAACCATTGACCACGGCACTCATGTAACGGCTTTCAAAAATACAATCACAAAGATGCTCAATGAGTATGGAAAATCACTTGGAGTTTTGAAAAAAGACGAATCCTTTCAGGGTGAGGATGTGCGTGAGGGTTTAACAGCGGTGATAAGTGTGTTTTTGAAAGATCCAGAGTTCGAGGGGCAAACAAAATCAAAACTCGGAAATGAAAGTGCAGGCTCTGCTGTCTCCAAGGTTTTGAGGGATAAACTTTCGGAGTATTTTGAACTCAACAAATCTGTGCTGAAAGTCATACTCGATAAAGTGGTTAAAACCATGCAATCTCGCGAAGCTGCCAGAAAAGCACGAGAACTGGTCAGAAGAAAAAACGCAATGGAGAATTTGTCGCTCCCTGGAAAACTCGCTGATTGTGTCTCATCAGATGTTGAAAAATCCGAATTGTTCATAGTTGAAGGAGACTCGGCTGGAGGTTCGGCAAAGCAGGCACGCGATAGAGAATATCAGGCAATTTTACCGCTGAGAGGAAAAATTCTAAATGTTGAGAAATCATCAATTCAAAAACTGCTATCCAATGAAGAGATCAAAAACATAATCGTGGCTGTGGGTACAGGCATTGGAGACAGTTTTGATATATCTAAACTTCGCTATGGAAAGATCATAATTATGACTGATGCCGATGTGGATGGCGCTCACATCAGAACACTGCTATTGACATTTTTCTTCAGATACATGAAACAGCTCATTGAAGAGGGAAAGATATACATTGCTGTTCCTCCTCTTTACAAAGTCAATTTTGACTCCAGGTCGACCTATTTATATACCGAGGACGATTTCAAAGCCTTGAAAAAAGAACTTGGAGATACAAGAAAGATAGAAGTTCAAAGGTACAAAGGTCTGGGAGAAATGAATCCAGAGCAATTGTGGGAAACCACCATGAATCCTCAAACAAGAAAGCTCATCAGAGTTGATATCGAGAATGCCGAAGAAGCTGACAGGCTTTTCAATCTGTTAATGGGTGAAAATCCTTCAGAAAGAAGAAGTTTCATAGAAAAACATGCTCTGAAGGTGACCTATTTGGATGTATAATCCAGATAAAGCGATAATAACCCTGGGACTTTTCTTAGTTTTTATTTTTTTCTTTGTTGCTTTAAGGTTTTCACCTGTTTTACATCGTGCTTCAAACAACAATGTACCGGCTTATCTTGTGTCTTACAAAAATAGAATCTGGTGGATATCACAGAATGGAAAACTTTTGTACACGGCAGCTTTAGCCGATGTTTTGAAAAAGGCAGTTGTAAGTGGTGCAGATATAAGAGAACTGTCTGTGAGCAAAGGTTCTCTTGAGATCATAGCAAAACTGAAAGATGCCCTGAATGATCCGTGTGTTACAGAGATAAAATTGAACCAAAAATGTGCAATTCTTTTAAAAGGTGTTGTATTATATTTTAGTGACTGGGAAGATTTGGTAAATCACGTTTCACTTTTGAAAGACTTAATCTTGGTGATGGAGCCAAAAGCTGAATATTTTCTGACTTCAAGCGGGCTTGTTTACAAGATCAGAGGTGGTGGCGGTGAGGAAAAGTGAAAATTACGTCTCGATTGACATCGGTTCGCATTCTACGAAGGGTTTGGTTATCTCCAGGACGGCTGAGGGCTATGAGCTGCTTGCGCATTTTGATTTGAAGACCCGCGGGATAGATGGTGGGGATATAAGGGATGCCATCTCTTTGCAGGATACGCTGAATCAATTGATCACTCAGATAGAAGAGGTTGTAAATTTGAATCGAACAAATATCATCATATCCTCGAGTTGTGGTAAATTCGCGCTTCATGATGTAAAAAAGGAGTACATCGTATCTGACAATGAAAAGAAAACAGTCGATGAAGCGATGGTCGAGATGTTAAAGCAGTCTGCCATCGATGAGTTCGGTGACAATTATCAGGTTTTGCATATATACCCAAAAAGATACATAATCGACAAAACAAAGAGCGTGTTCAATCCCGTTGGTATGCCTGCAAAGCATCTTGAGGTAGAATTGACCGTTGTGACAGTTGATAGATCTTCCAGCTCTCTTTTTGAATTTCTGCAAGATGCAATCTCACAGGATTTTGATTTTGCAGCATCTGTTGTTTCAGGAGCAGAAGGTGTGCTAACAGACACTGAAAAAGAGAGCGGCGTATGCGTTGTCGAACTGGGACATTCTAACACAACGGTTCTTGTTTATTCAATGGGAGTTCCCATCAGACTCGAGACAATACCATTGGGTATGAAGCACGTTATTAAAGACATTTCCATAGTTTTCAATACCTCTATCGATGAAGCGGAAAGACTCCTCAAAACTCACGGGAGTGCCATATACGGAGAGCCGAGTTTTGGTCAGCAATCCATTGAATTCAAAGGACTTGATGGTAGAACTTCCAGAAGTATGACCAAGGATGAGTTGGCAAAGGTCATACACGCACGGCTCAGGGAAATCCTCACCAAAGTGAGAAGAGTTTACAGAGAAATCTGCTCGATTGTACCAGAATTTGCTCCAAGAGGTTTGCCGGGTGGCATAGTTCTTCTCGGTGGGGGTGCCAAGGTACCAAGACTGTTGGATCTGGCGTTAGATGTGTTCAAGAGTCCTGTCAGAATAGGCACATACAATACTTCTACCAATGTACTCATTAAGGATTCAGACGAAGTTCTGGACGATCCAGTTTATGCGTCGGTACTGGGTGGATTTGTATCTTTAATCGAAGCTGGGTCTGTCACAGAATCGCCGAAGAAAGAATCAAATGAAGGTTTTTTCAAAAGGCTCGTTGAGATATTCAAAAATCTCTGGTAATACCAGGGAGGTTGATAATATGGCTTTTGAGCTTGGTAAATCAAAGACAAACAATACGGATAAATTCACGAAAAAAAGAGTTCCAGTGATAAAGGTCGTTGGTGTTGGAGGAGCCGGCAACAACGCCATTAACAGAATGGTTGAGATTGGCATCAGAGATGTCACCTTTATTGCTGTGAACACTGATGTTCAGGTTCTGGAAGAAAATAAAGCCGATATAAAAATACAGATCGGTGAGAAGAGAACCAGAGGTTTGGGAGCAGGGGGAGATCCGAGAACCGGAGAGGAAGCAGCTCAGGAAAGCCGCGAAGAACTTGAACAAATGCTTCAGGACACCGATATGCTGTTCATAACCGCCGGTTTTGGTGGAGGTACAGGAACCGGAGCGACACCTGTGATAGCAGAGATCGCAAAGAGTATGGGAATTTTAACAGTTGCCGTGATAACAACACCATTTTACTTTGAAGGCAAAGAGCGATGGTCTGCAGCTATAGAAGGTTTAAAGAGACTCAGAAAGAGTGTTGACACTCTGATCAGGATTTCGAACAACAAACTGCTGGAAGAGCTACCTTCAGATGTGACTGTTGTCAACGCCTTTTTGAAGGCAGATGAAACACTTCATCAAGGTGTCAAGGGTATTTCAGAGCTGATCACAAAGAGAGGATATATCAACTTGGACTTTGCAGATGTTGAATCGGTTATGAGAGACGCAGGTGCTGCAATGCTCGGCATCGGCATCGGCAAAGGAGCTAATAGAGCTATCGAAGCTGCAAAGAGAGCTATGGAAAGTAAATTGATGGATCGACCAGTAGAAAATGCCGGAGCGATTATTTTAAACATCTCTGCTCCAAAAACCGTTCAGCTCCGTGAAATGCACGCTGCTGCAGCTATCATACGTCAGAGTTGCAGTGAAGACGCAGATGTGAAATTTGGTTTGATAATCGATGAAGAGCTGCCGCAGGATGAGATGCGTGTAACGCTCATAGCCACGGGATTTGACGATGAGGACAGTTATCTGTTCCCGGAAAGTGAGATCCCGGCTGTTTACAGAATGGGACTGGAGGATATAAATACCAATGGATAAACCACGGTACAAAAGACTTGGTGAGATTCTAATTGAAAAAGGGTTGGTAACAAGAGAAGAACTGTCAAGGGCTTTGGAAGAACAGCGCAAGAACAGAAAAGCCCTTGGTGAAATTCTGGTTGATATGGGTCTGATAACATGGGAACAGATCACCGATGCTCTGAGTGATCAGTACAATGTTCCCGTGCTTAGAGATCCACCCAAAACAATACCAGTTGAGATACTCAGAAGTATACCGCGGGCAATGATAGACGAATTGAGAGTCATACCGGTGGATAAACAATCTGACAGATTGGTCGTCATAACAGACAGCGTTTATAATCTGTCGAGAATTACAAGTGAGATCAAATTTCTGACCGGCAAGGATCCCGTTGTTTATCTTGTAACTCCAACGATTTTTTCATTGCTTTACGCCCAGCACATTCAGGGTGCACCAATGGCTCTGGCAGAAGAGCTTCCAGCAGAGCAAGTCGAGCCTGTCAGTGAAGAAGTGGCTGAAGAGACTCTCGCCGAAGCGGAAGCACCTGTTGTTAGAATGGTCAACGCGATAATTCAGAGAGCTGTTCAAATGGAGGCAAGTGATATTCATATCGAGCCATTTAGAAACTATGTGCGCGTACGCTATCGTGTAGATGGATTGCTGAGGAAAATCACTGACTATTCCAAGGTGCAGCACAGCGCTGTTGTGACAAGGGTAAAAATCATGGCTGGTCTTGATATATCCGAAAAAAGATTACCACAGGATGGAAAGTTTTACATGAACATACAGGGTGAACAATATGATTTTAGAGTTTCAACCATGCCGTCGGTGCACGGTGAAAAAGTGGTTATGAGAATACTCAAAGTCTCTGGTGCGTACAAGCAGTTAGAGGACCTCGGTTTCAGTGAGTTCAATTACAAGAAGATATCAGATCTTTTGAAAAGACCAAACGGGATAATTCTCATAACAGGACCAACAGGCAGTGGAAAATCAACCACGCTTGTTGCAATGATAAACAAACTCAAAGACATAACCGTCAACATAATAACAGCCGAAGATCCCGTGGAGTACACAATAGATGGAGTTACACAGTGTCAGGTTAATCCCGAAATAGGTTTGACTTTTGCAAGGTATTTAAGATCGTTTTTAAGACAGGACCCAGATATAATAATGATCGGAGAAATGAGAGACAAAGAAACCGCAAGTCTTGCCATCGAAGCATCCTTAACGGGTCATTTGGTGTTGAGTACTTTACACACTAACAGTGCAGCAGCCGCGATAGACAGAATGGTGAATATGGGAATAGACAGGCACATGATCAGCACATCGCTCATCGGCGTGATAAGCCAGCGACTTGTCAGAAAACTGTGCGAGAACTGCAGAGTAAAGACAGAACTGAGAAAAGAGTACTTAGAAATGTGGAAAGCAGCTTTTCCTGATATCGAACCAGTTGAATACACCGCAGGAAGTGGTTGCCCTGAGTGCGGCGGTAGCGGGTACAAAGGTCGTGTTGCAATTGGAGAGGTCCTGGTTATAACTCGAGATGTGAAAGACGCAATAATTGCAGGTGGTGGTGAAAGGGAAATATACGATTTGGCTTTGCAAAAGGGTATGCGTCCAATGTTCATAGATGGATTTGAGAAAGTGCTCAGGGGGATTACCTCGTTTGATGAAGTGCTCAGGGTGACTTCAGGCATATGAGATATTTTTCAAAAGATCCGGAGGAATGGAAAAAAAAAGAGCAGCAATTTCTGCAGCGTGAGAAAGAAAAGACTCGCAATTACCGCAGGCAGGGAATATACTTTTTGATTTTGAATATTGTCATTGTGTTGATATTCTTTCTCGGTCTCAGGATGTATTATGGTCAATTCCCAAGTCAAAGTTCCCAGCAGAACCAGCTCATCATTCAGGTTGATACTCCATACGTCTCTGGTACACCACTTGATGTGAAAGTACGGCTTTACAACAATCAAAACAAATCAAGAGAAGTTGTCATCTCTGGTTTCAATTTTCAGATCTTGAGTGATGAGGCAGCCGTATACAGTTTTTCTCAGAAAGACAGTGTGAAAACAACACTGGATGCTTTCGCAAGTCGCTTGCTGTTTGATCTCAAAAGAGAGGTTGAACTCAATTCCCTTCGCTCCGGTGAGTACAGGATAGTTGTAAAAGTAAAAGTGAATGAACAGGAGATCTCTGCCACTAAATCATTTGTAAGCGTCGAAAAGTACCAGATTCTGGTCGATGGGTTACTCGATTTCTACCTGGTCGGTGAAACCGTGAAAAGTTCAATATATATCGTGAACAACACAGCAACTGTGAGAGATTTACAGGTCCAACATGTGAAACTTTTACTGAAAGAAAGTGATCAAACAATCTGGCAAAGAGAATTTCAGATTCAATCTAAATGGTCACAGGTTGGCATAGGAAAAGATGTGAGAGTTTTAGATCAGGTTGAATTTCCCTTTGAACGCGATGGACGTTACGTGCTCACAGTTCAATGTTCCGTGAATGGCTCTCTCACCTCTGTTTCACTGCCCGTAATATGTGTGCGCGATTATGAAAAAGATTTGAAAAAGATAAAGATCTACTCTGATGTTCCAAAATTGATCAATGTACGCGACCAGATGGCTTTTTCTGTTTATTTACAAAATACGACGAATAAAGATCTTTTTTTGGTATTGGACAAAATCGATGTAACCCTGCCACCATCTGCGCTGAGTTATCAGAAGCGCTCGGTGAGAGTCTGGCTTGAGCCTTATTCGCAGTACGAGATTTTCAAGTTTCTGCCGTGGAATGCGCCTGTTATGACAAAACCTGGAATTTACAAGCTCACAGTCGAAGTGGTCTGCGGTTCAGATTCTAAGCAGTTTGAAAATTCCATACAGGTTGTAGAATAATAGTCGTTGGAGTTGTAATGGAGGTGCTTGGAAAATAGAAGTTTACAGCCTTGAAAAACTCGATTTTTATAGAGTGATCGACCTGATAGAGAAATTCGCTCTCAGTGATGTTGGAAAACAGTTTCTCAGAAACCTGAAGCCTGTCGATAATCCCCATTCAGAGCTCAGAATGGTTGATGAAATGATTGAACTCGTCAAGAGCGAGCAGCAGATATTTCCTTCAAATTTCTCTGAAATCGACATCCAGCAGATACTCAGCAAAGTGAGACAGGCTCAGATTCTTGAACCAGAGGAACTGCTCAGGGTTTCAAGTGCTCTTTCAATTGTCAAGACAGTGAAGAAAAACATATCAGATCTTGAGGACAGTGGTTTTATAAAAGAGCTTGCCAGATCTCTTACAGTACATGATGAAATCATCTTTGAAATACACAGGTGTGTGTCTGAGGATGGATCAATAAGAGACAGCGCATCAGAAAGATTGAAACAACTGAGAATCGAATACAGACGATTGTCGGAACAACTTCGAAAAAAGGCAGAAAGCTTTGTCAACACAAACAGAACGTATTTGCAAGAACCCATCGCAACCTTGAGGGATGGCAGACATGTTTTTCCCGTAAAGGCAACCCACAGATCGCAAATTAAAGGCATAGTTCATTCCGTTTCTTCTTCGGCTGCAACTTACTTTGTTGAGCCCGAGGAATTCGTTTCTCTGAACAATGAACTGAAAGAACTGAAAGAAAAAGAGCAGGAGGAAATAAACAAAATCCTGCGAAATCTCACTTTGAGTGTACTTGAACGCATAGAAAAGATAGAGCAGGACATATCGACTCTGGCTCATCTGGACAGTCTGTATGCGAGAGCTGTTTTTGCACACCGTTATGATGCACATGTGATATACCCATCGAATGAGATGGAAATAAAATTGATCTTGGCTAAACATCCATT
Source organism: Pseudothermotoga sp. (assembly GCF_031962025.1). Lineage (GTDB taxonomy): Bacteria > Thermotogota > Thermotogae > Thermotogales > DSM-5069 > Pseudothermotoga_B. The sequence goes on along the minus strand of NZ_JAVRKW010000007.1, from coordinate 37,336 downwards.
GATTGAAAAACAAAAGGTCGTGCCAGTCGATATTGTCCTTCCAAGCCACAAATGCGGCTTGGTATTGACTGGACCGAACACAGGTGGTAAAACTGTCTCGCTCAAAACCGTTGGACTTTTTTGTTCCATGATGATGTCAGGTTTCCCCATACCGTGTGATGAGAACTCCGTGCTCCCTGCATTTTCAAAGATCGTAGTCGATATCGGTGATGAGCAGGACATCAAGCAGAATCTGAGCACCTTTTCATCTCACATAGTGAATGTCATCAAGGCATTAAAGATCGCCGATCCACAAACACTCGTTTTACTCGACGAACTCGGATCAGGCACCGATCCAGTCGAAGGAGCTGCCTTAGGGCTTTCTATAATACAGAAACTCAAAGAATCTGGTTGCAAATTCGTCATCACCACTCATCTGACACCAATTAAAATCTATGCCGCAAGTGATGAAAAACTTGTGAGCGCCTCTGTTGAATTTGACCCGCAAACTCTTGAGCCGACTTTTCGCATTTTGATGGGTGTACCCGGTGCCTCTCATGCATTTGAGATCGCAAGAAGACTTGGACTTGATGAATCCGTTTTGCAACAGGCTCAAGAATTCATTGGACAGGAATACATGAACGTTGAGAAAACCATTGAAAAATACCAGGAACAAACTGCGATGCTCCGTCAAAAGATTCAGGAATTAGAAAACGAGAAAGCGAAAATCGAAAAGTTAAAGGCAGAGTACGAGGCAAAATACGATGAGCTTAAAAAGAAAAAGATAGAAGAGCTCGATGAAGAACTGAAAAAAACTTATAACCAGATAAAGGAGATGAAAAAACAGATCGATGAAGCTATCAATAACGTCAGAAAGAAGAATCAGGACCTGGATGCGCTCAAAACGGCAGCCAAGCTTTTCGAACAGCAGTCAAAAACTGTCAGAGAACTGGAACTTGTAAAAGATCAGGTTTGTGAACCTCTGTCGGTGGGAGATACCGTACGACTTAAAAATGGTCAGGCTATCGGAAGGATTGTAGGTACAAAGGGTGAAAAATTCGTCGTTGATTTCAATGGAATAAGAATAGAAGCACATCCTCGGACCTTGGTGAGAGCTTTAGCAGAAAAAAGAGAGTCATTGACAGTTGACTTCAAAAGTACCTTCAATGGTCTGGGTAAACCAGAGATAGATGTGCGTGGATTGACAGTGGATGAAGCTGAACCGGTGATAGAAGATTTCATTGACAAATTGATCTTATCTGATTTCAAGATCGGTTATGTGATTCACGGAAAGGGAACGGGCAGGCTTGCCGTCGGAATATGGGAAATACTCAGACGCGATGGCAGAGTGAAAAAATACCGATTTGGTACACCCGCTGAAGGTGGTACAGGGGTAACTGTCGTGGAGGTGTGAGTTTGATTTTTGCGCTTGATGTTGGAACAAGAAAGGTAGCCGGCTTGATCGGTTATATTGAAGATGATGTTCTCAATGTTCTGGATTTTGAGACAGTTGAGCATCCTGCGCGAAACATGCTCGATGGTCAGATACATGACATAAAGGGTGTTGCAAAAGTCATCGAGACAGTTAAAAAAAGACTTGAAGAGAGAAACGAAGTGAAACTGAATGAAGTTGCAGTTGCAGTAGCTGGTAGATTTCTCAAAACGGTGGTTCTCGAAGCAGAGATGGATTTCTCAAAAGATCTGATCGATGAAGATACAATTAAAGAACTTGAAATGAAGGCTGTATCTCAGATTCCATCGAGTGATGAGAGCGGCTCTGAGCTGCATTGTGTTGGATATTCAGTTATAGAATACCGGCTTGATGGTTTATGGATAAAAAGCTTGGTCGGTCACAGAGGAAAAAAGCTCTATGTTCGTATTGTTGCCGCGCTTTTACCCGTACAGGTCGTTGATGCCATGATCGCTGCATTGCACAGAGCTGGTTTGAGACCTTCTTTTTTGACGCTCGAGCCCATGGCGGCTTTGGAAATAGCTGTGCCGGATGATCTGAGGATACTCAATATTGCGCTGGTTGATATCGGTGCTGGAACAAGTGATATCGCAGTGGCAAAGGGTGGAACAATAGTTGGGTATGACATGGTTCCCATGGCTGGTGATGAGATCACCGAAGTTGTCGCTCAAACCTATTTGCTCGATTTTCTCTCGGCTGAAAAAGTGAAAAGAGCCATCAACGATCAGATGTCTTTTGAAACAGTCGATGTAACAGGTAATAAAATAGTTGTCGACAGATCTTCTGTTTTGAAAGCGATCTCACCCACCGTAGAGATGATCGCAAAAAGTATAGCCGAGAAAATCAAGCAACTCAATCTCACCAGACCGAGTGCCGTGTTTCTAGTCGGTGGAGGTGCAAAGTTGAAATACCTTCAGGATGAGCTGGCACGCGCACTCGATTTACCAATAGAAAGAGTTGCACTGAGAACAGTTGAGGAATTAGCGAGGATCAAAAGTTTGAGAGAAGACTTCAAAGGTAGCGAATATGTCACACTTGCCGGCATAGCCTACATAAGCACGCGCAGCTCTGGCAGTATATACGACACAGTGACCTTAAATGGTGAAAGAATGAGGTTGATTAAAATTGGCCAAAACCAGAGTATCTTGCAGCTTTTAATCCAAAAAGGCTTCAAATTCACAGAAATCTTTGGCGTACCACAAAACGCAATCGTCTTTGAAGTCAACGGTGAGACCCGAATGATACCAGCAAAGATCTTGGGTGGTATGAAGGCTTTTTTGAACGGAGTAGAGGTTCCACTGCACCATGTTGTTAGAAATGGCGATGAAATAGTTGTAAAGCGCAATGAGGATGAGAAACCCGTTGAACCAAAGGTTCGAGATTTTGTAAAACAAATAATCGTTGAAGTCGACCAGCAAGAATTTGCAAGGTTCTGGCCCAGAATTTCGATCAACGGTGAACTGATAGAAAATTTAGACCATCCAATCAAAGATGGTGACAGGATATCTGTTCAATATCCAGATGCTGAGCAGATCAGAAAGATGATCAGTGAAAAGACCGGTTTTGTGAACTATTCTATAAACGGCGAAAGCAAAACGATTCAAAAGGTCTTTTTTGAACTCAAAAGCATTGAAGATGGTGAAAAAGAACAAAAATTCACCTTTAAAACGCGCAGAATAAAGATAAAAGACGTCTTACCAGAGTACGAACCGATAAGAGTCTTCTTCAACGACGAAGAAGTCGTTCTATCTCCTGTGAACAGTGTAGTTCTTGTGAATGGTGAATATGCTTCTGTAGACTCAGAGTTGACAGAAGGAATGGAAATAGAGTGTTCACTATGGCAGCCTATCGTCGCAGATGTTCTTGCAAAGGTCGATCTGAAAACAGACGGCATTACAGACTATAAAATCTTTCTAAACGACATGCCGGTCAGCTTTGCTCAAAAAGTCAGTCAAAATGACAGAATACGATTCGAGGGTATTAAAAAGGTTCAACAAGCCCAACCATAAATCTCACTCTGCCATTTAAAAGATCCAGGCTCAAAAAGAGTTTGTCGATGAAATTTCTTGGCGGAGTTACAAAAAACTTTGCAGAGGCATAAACCGCCTTTGTAAAATCAAAATTACTGCCAAATGGGTACAAAAAACCAAAGCACAAAAGCAGATTTTCATGTTCAAACTCACCAAATACTCCTGCAGAAAAAGAGAACTTCCAAGTGGTATCAGTTGAAGAATCAGATGGAAAATTGCCATACATCATAGCAACAGAAGGTCCAAAAGCCATGTTTGAAATTTTGTACAACGGTATTTTCCCCAACACCTCAAGATTGTACAGGTTTGTGGTTGTGCCCTCTATGGTTCTGGCAAGATCAAAATCGAATCCAGCATCGATCGAATAAGAGTTGTCGATCAACCCACCAGACAGATTCCATCCTGTTATGTTCCAGAAAACTACACCACCACCAATTACCCAGTCAGTTGCAAAAACTGAACAGGTGAAAAGTATAGCCAACAAGATGAAGGTTTTTTTCACTCTATCACCTCATTTCTCGTAAGGTACACCATCTGCTGCAGGTGGTCTGGTTTTACCTATGAATCCGGCTATGACGATCAGTGTTACGATAAACGGGAACATGTTGAACAAAGGCTTACTTGAAGAAGCCACGTGCAATACTGGACTGCTCTGCAACTGATTGGCAAATGCCTCGGAAAAGCCAAACAGCAAACTTGCCCACATTGCTCCTATGGGATTCCAGTTTCCCAGGATCATAGCTGCCAGAGCTATGAATCCACGTCCACCCGTCATCAATTCTCTGAAATTACCGACCTCTCCAACACTCAAAAAAGCTCCACCCAGAGATGCCATGATACCGCTCATCAAAACTCCAAAATACCTTATCATGTAGACATTTACGCCGAGCGTATCAGCCGCTTCTGGATTCTCACCGACCGCCCTCATTCTCAAGCCCAGTTTTGTCTTGTATATGATGAACCATGCTATCGCAACGCATCCAAAAGCAAGGTATATCATCGGGCTTAACTCACCTATGGACTGTGCAAGAAAATCGTTTTTCATCAAAAAAGGTATGCGCAGCTCGGGAATCTTTCCCACGATATCAGTTTGCCCCGGTCTGCCAAAGATGGGTTCCATTAGAAAGCCTGTTACACCCTGAGCAAGGAGTATCAACGCTGTACCAGAGACAATCTGATTTCCTCTCCATTTTATACTCGCCCAGGCATGCAGCCAAGCCATGCCAAGTCCGACAATCATGGCAAACAGAACGCCAATCCATGGATTTCCTGTAATTGAGGTGAAGACAATAGACACAAAAGCCCCCATCAACATGATTCCCTCAAGGGCTATATTCACGACACCAGTTATTTCACTAAAAACACCGCCAAGCGAAGCGAAAATAAATGGTGTTGCAGCTGTCAGTGTTAGTTTGTAAAAAGCCGGATTTGTAAAAATCTCCCAAATCGCGGTAAGAACTCTCATGAGGCTTTCACCTTCTTTTTTCTTATCAACATCGTTCTCACAATTCTATCTGCTGCGACTAAGAAAATAATGATCGCCTGAACGATCAAAATGATGTGCTTTGGTACTCCCACAAATTGCATCTCGTTCGATCCTGTTCTCAACGAACCCATCAACAGTGCTGCAAAGATTATCCCTATGGGATTGTTTTGCCCTATCAGCGCAATTGAGATTCCATCGAATCCCTTACCACCCGATAGCGTACCGAGAAATCTGTGATGAACTCCCATGACTTCCAAGGTACCCGCAAGACCGGCAAGTGCGCCACTTATTGCCATTGCGAGTACGATGTTCTGTGAAATTTTGATTCCACCGTACTCAGCCGCGTACGGGTTGAACCCCGTCCCTTTGAGTTCATAACCTTTTGTCGTTTTTTCAAGCAATATGTAAATCGCTATCGCCGCAATAACTGCAACGACGATCCCTGAAGTTAATTCCGTTGCCTGTACAGTCATCAGCGGTGGAAGTTTCGCTGAATTGGCTATTTCAGGGCTTTTTGGAGTTCCAAAGCCAACCCCCATAGGCACAGTTACAACATAACTCGACAAGTACTCCGCTATCCAGTTCAGCATGATTGTCGTAACAACTTCATGTGCACCCGTCTTCGCCTTTAAAAAACCAGCTATAGCAGCATAACCAGCTCCAGCAGCCATCCCAACTACCATTGTGAGAGGTATTGCAAAAACTGAAGGCATCCAGGCTATGTTTATTGCAAAGGCTGTTGCAATCATCGCGCCCATAACCATTTGACCTTCTGCACCTATGTTGAAAAGTCCTGCTCTGAATCCAAAACCGACGGCAAGCCCAGTCAGAATCAAAGGTGTGGTTTTGATGATCACTGAAGCTATTGCCAGTTTCGATCCAAATGCACCTTTAAACAGTGCAGTATAGGCGACTATCGGGTTCTGACCAATTAGAAGGATGACAACAGAAGATATCAAAAGCGCTATTATCACAGAAAAAATCGGTACCGCAAAAGCCCAGAATTTGCTGTTCAATCTCTACACCCTCCTGAGTTCTTCGAGTTTGTGACCAGCCATCATCAAACCTATTTCCTCGATAGTTACCTGCTGTGGATCAACTTCTCCCATGATTTGCCCGTTGTACATAACGGCTATTCTATCACTCAGAGAGATGATCTCGTCCAGTTCCATGGACACGAGAAGCACAGCCACTCCACTATCCCGCAGCCCTATCAGGGCTCTGTGTATGAATTCCGTTGCACCAATGTCAAGGCCACGCGTTGGCTGAGAGACGACTATCAGCTTTGGTTGCGCACTTATTTCTCGAGCAACGACCAGCTTTTGTTGATTTCCACCGGAAAAATTCATTCCCAGCATCTTGATATTGTTCGGTCTCACGTCGAACTGTGAGAAAACCTTTGCGGTAAACTCTTGAATTTTTTTGTGATCAAGAAAATCCCCTTTCGCAAATGGTGGTACGTAGTGCCTGCCAAGGATCATATTGTAATAGGCCGGATACTGTAGGATCAAACCGTACTTATGTCTATCTTCAGGGATATGGGTCATACCCCTTTCGCGCAGTTCTCTCACCGTTTTACCGGTCACATCCTCACCCATCAAGAATATCCTGCCCTTTTCAGGCTTTCTCAGACCGGTTAAAGCCTCTATCAGTTCAGATTGACCGTTCCCAGCCACACCAGCTATTCCATATATCTCGCCTTTTCTGACCTGAAAACTCACTCCCCTTACAGCATCCAGTTTTCTGTAGTCTTTCACCCACAGATTCTCGACTTTGAGTACAACATCAGATGGATTTGCTGGTGATTTTTGAACGCTGAACACTATGTCTCTTCCCACCATGAGTCTGGCTATCTCTCTCACATTTGTCTCGTTTTTGTTCAGAACGCCTGTTACTTTACCCTGTCTCATAACTGTGATCCTGTCGCTTATTTCCATGACTTCATTCAATTTATGTGAAATGAATATTATGGTCTTTCCATTTTCTTTGAGTTTTTTAAGGATTGAAAACAACTCCTGGGTTTCCTGTGGAGTGAGAACGGCTGTTGGTTCATCTAATATGAGAATTTCGGCGCCTCTGTAGAGTGTTTTAATAATTTCAACACGCTGCTGCATACCTACGGGTAGTCCTTCTATCTTCGCCGTTGGATCAACCTGCAGCCCATAAGATTTCGATAGCTGTTCAACTTCTCTCTGTGCTTTTTTCAGGTCAAAGATGATTCCTCTGGTTGTTTCAGAACCAAGGACGACATTCTCGGCTACGGTGAGGTTGTTAACCAGCATGAAATGTTGATGCACCATGCCTATTCCCTTTGCTATAGCATCTCGGGGTCCTTTGAAATTGACCTTCTGCCCGAATATCCTTATTTCACCCGAGTCTTGCTTCAATAAGCCATATAGTTGATTCATCAGCGTGGTTTTACCGGCACCATTTTCACCGACTATTGAATGTATCTCTCCTTTGAAAATAGTTATATCCACATGATCATTGGCAAGTACCCCTGGAAATTGCTTAACTATCTGAATCATTTCAACGGCTTTTTCCACAGCGAATCCTCCAAATTCAAAGGGGGCATGAAGCCCCCTGAGTTTTAGAATGGAAAAGTTATTGAAGGAACCTGGAAAGCCTTCAAACCGTCTTCGGTATCTGGTATAGTGAGTTTTCCATCTTTTATCAATTTTGTAAGGTATTCAAGCTCTGCTATAACTGAGTTTGGTATCATGCCTTTGGTGTACTTCATCGGGCTTACACCCGCACCATTTTCTTTTACACCCAGTACTTTCAATCCACCTTCGAAAGTCCCTTCCCAGGCGGCTTTTACACCGTAATACGCTGCTGAAGAGATGCCTTTGGTTGCACTGCACAGCACAACACCGGGAGCCATATAATCCTGATCGACATCAACACCGATTGCGAAGTAGCCTTTCTTGTTTTTCATGTAATAGTCGATTATATCTACGAGCTTGTCGGAGCCAACAAGAGCAACCATTTTCTCTTTTGCAGCCTCTATTCCACCGTTACCGCAGGCACCTGCCGCCAAAAAGACTATGTCCGCACCCTGTGCATACTGAGCCAGCGTGAGGTCTTTACCTTTCTTTGGATCTTCAAAGTCGTTGGTGTATCCTCTCAGAACCTCGACTTTTTTCTTGTGCAAAGTGGAGTAGATCTTTGCACCAGTTTCAAAACCATAGCGGAACCTCTCAACTGGTGGAATGGGAATACCACCGACAAAACCTATCTTACCTGTCGCAGTCATTGCAGCACCGATGTAACCGGCATAGAATCCTGCCTGCTCTTCTTTAAAGATATAGCAGACAACATTTGGCAGTGATTGCCCTTCAGGTGGTGTGATATCTATTCCGACAAAATACGTGTTGGGAAATTGTTTGGCGACTTTGAAAAGGGCATCGGTCATCATAAAACCAACTGCAAAAACTACATCAGCCTGCTGAGCAGCTTTTGTGAGGTTTGGAATGTAATCAGCCTGCTCATAAGACTGTATGACCTGTGCTTCTGCGCCAATTTCCTTTGCGGCAATCAGTGCACCTTCCCAGGTTCCATCGTTGAAGGATTTGTCGCCCAAACCACCAATGTCAGTGACCATGATCACCTTGAAACCCAGTGCGAAAACTACAGCCGCCACCAGCAAAATAGCTACTAACACCTTTCTCATAAAACTTTTTCCCCCTTTCTGAGAAGTTTATACAGATTGATGAAAACAGGTACTACCGCAATAATAAATATACCAGGATTAATCCACCCTGATACACTGACTTTCAAAACTGGTATACCCTGCTCGACAAAGACCATAAGATCTTTCATGGATAGCCATTTGAAGATTGCAGAACCTGCCAGAATCACAGATGGTACCAGCGATGTTTTGCTGTTGAAAATCATCATGCACATGAACACAACCATGATACCCAGAGCTATCGAAGCCGAAGTTTTTTCTCTGTTTACAGGTATATCAGGTTTTGTGCTCTGTATATTGCTGTATGCATCAAATGGAATTCTTTTCAATAAACTTGACAGAATGGGATATTTGACTGTGAACAGGTCTCTTAGATAAGCTGAAAAATCATCTCTAAGGTATTTTGCCGAGAACGTCATGACCTTATCTACATAACCGTAGAACTTTTTGTAGGTCGATTCGAAATTCGACTTTCTACTTTTTTCATCAAGAAGGTAAGACTGAAGATCCTTTGATGGTCCTGAGAACAACTTGATTCTCTGATCGAAATTGTCGCTGTTGAAAAAGTCAAGTGAATAGGAAAAATCGATATACGATGGTAGAATACTAATCTGTTCAAAGGCTTTCAGTTTCTGTGCACTATTGAGCACGTCTACAAACTCTGTCAATACCTTTTTTGTCTCATCCATACTCACATAGAGTGTCGAGGACATCGAACGGGCAAAATAAGAGATTTTTGAAAGTTCGTCCTGGAAAAGTTCTCTTTTAAGCGCGCTGTAGTAGATAGATTCTTTCAATTGACCAAAATTGTCCATTGAAAGGGAATCGCAATTATAAACAAATGGCATCAAAAAGACAGCCACAATCGCACACAAAAAGATTAATTCCAAAAATCCCTTTTTCTTCAAATTCTTTCTGATTAATAGAAAGACTGCAAACAAAAAACCAATAACCGCGAAAAGACCGTAGAACAACGATTCAGATGGTGAAAGAAAATCAAAAAGATAAATTAGATAGAAAACTTCAAAACTCATCACAGCAGAAAGAGTTACCATCATCAACTTTCGATACTTCAACGCAATAGCTATTGCAAAAGCATAGACAACAAACCTAATCCACCAGATATTGCTGTTCTTTGGCGTAATGGCTATTACTTTTTGAGCTATCTGAGACTGAAAGGTTGTAACAGGTTTTGAAATATCTCTGGCTAAAAATGCCGCCTCTCTGTTTATATGAGCCGATGCACGGCTTGGATCTTTTGTCACGTTTTCAACAACTCTTTTTACAGCATCTTTAAGTGTTTGCTGAACAGATGGGTCAGAATAAAACAGGCTCAAATCTTTTAAATGTGCCAGATTTTCTGGTGGTTGAAAAACATAATCTACCTGTAGATGTTCTAATTGCTCTACGTCAACAGGTGGTTTTTGTTCACAGAGCCCTATCTGGTAACTTATAATCCATGCAAAGAATGTGCGTGCTTCTTTGCTCAAAAGATCCCTGTATGAACTGAAAAATTTCACAAAACCGTTGTTTTTCATCACAATGTCTGTGGTCAGTTTGGTTCTATTCATGCGTGCTACAAGATAAGAAAGAAATAAGCTGTATGCCAACTGTTCATCTTCACTACTGGCTTGGGCAACATCATAAATCGATCCCAGATAATCTCCAACATCAGGCATTGCTTCACGTTTGTCAGCAGATCCAGCTACTAAAAGTCTGTAATATCTGTATAAAGAGAGATTATTCAATTCTTTCTCTACAAGAGATAGAAATGGGTGAGAAAAGTCCCCTTGAATGTATTGGTTCACCAGTTGTGTGTAAATGTTCAGCGAATTTTGCATATCGAGTGCAAAAACTTGGACCATCAGAAACACCAAAAGTATAAACACGTATTTTTTCATCAACTTTCAGCGCAGCCAACTCCATCTTATACAAGATGGAAAAATGCGCTCTTTCCTCCTCCCTGTTTTGTGTATCACAAATATAATACACGAAACATCTAAGTACATGCAAATCACAAACTCAATGTCAGATGAAAACTGTCTTTGACAGTAATCCACATTCAGTACCTTTACAGCATAAATTTTTGTCACGCTGACGTGACAAAAATTGTCAATGACATAGCAGGTCATAGTGAATCTTTTGTTCAATCAGATTATATATTAAAACCATAGAATGAGTGGGTTGATCTCAGAGACTATGGATTTGTTATATCAAATTAAATAATCTAAATCCATGATCTATGATAAAATTATTACATGGTGATGATATGTTGAAAATTTTAACTCTCAACAGTTTTTCAATCTACAATGAAAACGAAAAATTGGATTTGACTAAGATCAAATCCCGTAAAGCGCGGGACCTGCTCAGATATTTTGTTGTATTCAGGCGTAAAAATATATCAGACGAGATACTGTGCGAGATTTTCTGGCAGGATATGGAAGAAAAGTACGCAAAGATGAATCTACAGAGCACAGTTCATATGCTGAGAGCCTTTCTTGGCAAAGACCTTATCACATTCCAGAATGGGAATTATTGTTTTGATCCTTCTGGAGTAGTGCAGTGCGATGCAGATGAGTTTGAAAATCTCATAAAGCTATCCAGATCAACAAATGATTCTACCAGCAAAAAATCATTTCTTGAGAAAGCGGTGGCAATGTACAAAGGTGATTTCATGGTTGAAAATTTGTATGAAGACTGGACTATACAGTTTAGAGAATACTACAAAGATCTTTATGTACAAGCCCTGATAGACTTGGCACAGATATTCATCCAAGAAAATGATTTTGCAAGTTCTATAGAAGTACTTAGAAAAGCGCTGATTAATGATCCATTCAACGAAACGGCGGCATTTATGCTCATGAAAGTGTACTTGAAGAAGGGGTGTCCTTCTGAAGCTGTAAAGGTGTACAGAAAATTTTCTGAGATTTTAAACAAGGAACTTCAAATCAAACCGTCAAAAGAAATGACCCAGTTGTATGATTGCATAATCAAAGGCGATCTGGAGAATCGATGGATTGTTGTCATATAAAGCAAACTGTGCCATTCGAAAAAAGAAAAGGTAATGCAACAGCTAAAGCAGGTGATTCGTGAAAGCGATCATATTCAGGTACTTTCCGATGACAAGATTGGTGTATTGATCAATGGAATTGCCGAAGAAACCGCCCAGAACATCTACCAGAGAATCAAAGCTATTTTAAATGGTTCTACCGACGAAATAAAAGTGTTTTTGAGAAAGGCACGTTAAAAAAGATATTTTCAATGTATTTTCAGGATTTATTAAATAGATTTTCAGGATAGTATGCCACAATTGCCATGTCGTATAAATATCTGAATTCTCAGGTGGGGATCAAATGGCTTACAAATTCAGGTGTCTCAATTGCGGGGAGATAACTTATTCGGCAGCTCCGTTGGAATACCAGAAAAACAAGAATTGCCAGAAGTGTGGTGGCAAAGTCATACAAATTTATCCACCGATGCGCCTGGGTGAAATTTTAGTACAGTTAGATGCGATTACTCAGGATGAACTAAACGAAGCACTTAACATTCAAAAGCGTATGCTCACAAGAGCAACCATAGGAAAGATACTCCTTCGTTTACAGCTCGTGAATCAAATGGATCTGGAGAGAGCTCTGAAAATACAGCAAGAAATGTTTAGCCGATAGATCACTAATAAACAACTACAGGACGTTTTGTTTCTGGGTTTGTGATTATCGAAGCCTTGACACCATAAATTATTTCAAGATTACTGGTGTTAATCACCTGTTCGGGTTTGCCACAGAAGATTATCTTTCCGTCTTTCATTAAAACTAATCTGTTGCACAATTCAGCAGCCACATTTATATCGTGGAAAGCGGCGACCAGGATTTTGCCATCCTGATGCAGGTTTTTCAGAAGATCTTTTATTTTCACCACATGACCGGGGTCCAGATGTGCAGTTGGTTCGTCTAAGAGCAGAATAGGTGTATCCTGTGCCAGTATTCTGGCGATAGCCACTCTTTTCTGTTCACCTGTGCTGAGATTGTAAAATAATCTATCAACGAATTTGGCACAGCCTACTTTATCAAGTGCGTTTTTAACAATTTCAACATCTTCTTTTGTCCATGATGAGAAAAAACCCCTTGAGTAAGGTAATCTCCCAGTCAAAACGATCTGATTCACTGTGTAATTGTAAACCGGTGCAAAATCCTGTGTAACAAATCCGACCATTTTTGCTAACTGTTTCCTTCTGATCTTAGACGGATCTTTCCCGCCTATTCTGACCAATCCACTTGAGACTGGTAGAAGCCCGGCTATTATCTTGAGCAGTGTTGTTTTTCCACATCCATTTGGACCGAGTAATGCCACAAAATCGCCTTTGTTTATTTGCAGACTGACTTTGTCTATTGCAAACTGATTCCTGTTACTGTAACGGAAACTCACATCTTTGAGAACAATTTCAGCCACTGGCACCACCTCTTTTCATGAGAAAAAACATCACCGGTGCACCAACAAAGGCTGTTATTACGCCAATTGGTATCTCAGAAGGTCTTATTAAAGATCTTGCTAAGGTGTCACATATACAAAGCAATATTCCACCTGTCAGAGCACTTGAAACAATCAAAATTCTGTGATCAGGTCCGAACAACCTGCGTGCCATGTGCGGTGTTATCAACCCGATAAATCCAATCACTCCACAGACTGAAACGATCATGGCTGTAGTAAAGCTTCCTGCTGAATAGATGAGGATCTTTACGAACTCAACGTTAACTCCAGAAATCTTTGCCTGGTTCTCACCAAGAGATATGGCATTTAGCTGCTGTGACAAGCCTGTGGAAACCATGACAAAACCAACAACACTCAGTAAAGGCAGTGGTAAATCTTTCCACGTAATACCTGACAGAGTTCCAAAAAGCCATACGTAGGCATGTGTGATATTTTTCCTCAAAAGCATCATGATCATAATAGTGGCAGAGTTGAACAAAATACTGACCAGTACACCACTGAGTATGAGCTCGGTTATCGGCGTTACGCCGTTTCTTCTGCCCAGAATTACGGTCATGGAAGCAGCTAAAATTGCAAAACCAAAACTCAGTATGGACATTTTGTGCAACAGATTTAAGCCAAACACATCTACCAGCAGCAGAGAAAGAACTGCTCCAAAAGAGGCGCCAGATGATACTCCAAGAAGGTATGGATCAACAAGTGGATTTCTTAAAAGACCCTGAAAGACGCTTCCCACGGTGGCTAAACCAGCACCGGTTATCACAGACATAATCACTCTCGGCAGTCTTATATTCCAGATTATGTGCTGCCAGTTGCTTTTTCTCAAGAATATAGATTTTAGGACCTCAGTGAATGGTATCTTAGTTCCTCCAAAGCCTGCGCAGAGTATTATCGTGCTGATTAGCAAAAGACCCACCGAAAGAAAGCGCCATTTTTTCAATTCTATTTACCTCCATAGAAATCGTTGTAGAATTTTTCAACAAAACTTATTAGCTGTGGTACTGCAAGTGACAAAAGATTTCCATCATAAACGTATATTCTGTTTTTCTTGACTGCGTTGATGTTTTTGAATAAAGAGTTTTGTAGTAGTTTCTGTTTGACCTGTTCTTCCGCGCCTGGAACGTAATTTGCTACGATGATTACATCAGGATTTTGAGCAGCTATAAATTCAATGGAAACAGTTAACCACCCATTTGCTCCGGTGTATGGGGCTGCTATATTCACACCGCCGGCGAGTGTTATGATGTCGTTTAAATATGAACCCTGCCCGCAAGTCCAGATATCGCGAATTTCAGGACCGGGCACATCGAGTAAATACACCACTTTAACTCTATTTTCCAGAGGAATTGTATATGCCTTCTTGGCTATGGAAATGTAGAAATTGTTGAGTTGAGCGGCTAATTTTCTTGCTTCATCGGCTTTATCAAACACAATACCAACCAGCACAAGATCGTTGATTATCTGCTGCACCGTGTTGGGATTTAGAACGATCGTTGTGATCTTCTGCTCATCGAGTTTTGAAACCTCTGGCAGTTGAAACCCTCCAGACAAAAAAACGATATCTGGTTTCAAGCTCAGTATCTTTTCGATGTTCAGTGGGACCATATCTCCTATTTTCTCTGCTTGAAAATCATCCCATTTTGTCACCCCGACTATTTTGCTTTCAACACCAAGGTACTCAAGGAATTTCGTCGCCAAAGGTGCCGCACTGACTACTCTGTGTGGCTGAGATGTGATTGTGACCAATCTGCCTGCATCATCAACAACGGTGATTGGATAGGCAAGTGCTAATACAGAGACAGCTACCATCAAAACAATTAAAAAGTTCCTCAAACTTCTCATTTGGATACCTCCTTTGCAAAATTTTTCACCACCTTCTTGGTTTCGAAGAAAGTGGTGATGTCGATCAAAGGGCAGGTCTCCCGACTCCTGGATCATCCTACTCCCCACGCCTTCCCAGCTTTCCGCCAGTGGCTTTTGTGGGTTTCGTCCCCAGTTACGGTGGCGTCCCCGTGCCGGATTTTCACCGGCTTCCCTTTTAAACCTTCCTGGTACCCTCTGACGCCTCTTATTTACTTTTCGTTTGTATTATACAACGATTTTATCCCGATCCAAAACACCGGGAAGAGATATGCCATGACTGGCAAGAACAGACGAACTTCTCTGGTCAGCGCTACTGTTGCATTCAGAGCAAAGAATGGTATTACCCAGATCCATGTCTTTTTGTAAAATTCAATTTCTCTCAATTTTTGTATGAAAATCAATGGTAACGCAAAAAATATCATTGGGTAAATCCATGCCCAAGGATCATGAAGGTTATCTTTTATCCTGATCAATGGCGTGTAATAAACAGCATTCGGGAATATTACCTTCGCCAGAAGATAGGTCATCATAATAGGGAAAACTGACACAGAAATGACTTTGAGCAACTTGCTCTTATTCCACGGGAAGCTATACAGACCATAGATAACAGCAACAAAGAATGCGTGATCTGTTCTCATAAAAGACTGAATTACCACAAGCAAGAAAATACTCCACCACGGTTTTTCTTTATAAATGAGCATTACTCCAAGAATAAACAGCAACAGTGAAAGATGAAACTCTTGCTGTAGAAAATCACCGTAACTGAACGCCAAAAATATGGAATAAGCAAACATGGAAAGATAAGAAATAAATTCACTGCAAAAGGTTCTCATCCATGAATACAAGAGCAACAGCACAAAAGCCGTAGCGAAGAAACGCATAGTGGCATATCCATAAATGACTCTGTTCAAGTCGCTCTTATCGTCGAAAATTTGTGTGACATCGTATGGAAGCTGTTTAAATAATTCACTTACAAATTTGAAAGGATCTTGAAACCAATCTTTCCAGCCCAGACTGTTTACAACATTCAACAAAACGTTTGTCATCACTACGTTATCAGTGGTTTCTAACAATCTCTCCTTTAGGAAATTTTCAATGTCATTCGCAAGCTTCTTTCGATCTTGCTCGGGAAAGTACGAATCCAGATTCAGCTTATTGTCAAGTACGGCATTTGGGTTATTATCAAAGCCCGCCCATCTTTTAGCAGTGAGATATGGACTACAGTACCAGCGCACTGGTACGTGTTTAAATAATTTTTCAACCAACCAGTATGACAAGAGTCTGTACTGATTTGGAGCAGGTCCTTTGCCTTCCACATATATATTGTGCGAATAATAAAAAAAGAAACGTCCTGCCACACTAAAAACATTTTCAACCAGCCAGAATCCAATCGACGTTACAAAATAAGAAAGCACAAAAGCGGTCAGTACCAGGACAATGATTTTCTTCGATATTTTACCCACAATCTTCCCTCCAAATGAACTTGTTTCTTTCACTTTTCAAAGATTTTTTTGCCCTTCACATTCCACCAGAATTTATCGTGGTAAATCTCTGAAGCCAGAACAAAGATGTAAACTAAGGGTGTTCTGAAAAACAGTTTCTGCAATCTTTTCAAAGGACCAAACCACAGAAGATCGCCAACTCTGCTTGCCAGATTGTCTCCAACTGTGAATTTGTAGTTCAGTTCTGATATATCATATCCCACAATTTCTATGTTCTCAATCTTCCCGTTACCCAAGCCTTCTTCATCAGCCATCCTTATATAATCAATTTGCATCGGATCAAAACCCATGATTTTTGCCGCGACAGCGTCTATGGCAACCTGATCAGCACTCGCGAGAATCAGATCTGTTCTGACAGGTTTCAACGTTCTTGGACCGGGACCATTGCCTGCCGTGGTCCCATCCATGACGGCAAAAATACCGCTGTGAATTTCTTTCTGGATCTTGAGCAAATCGACGAGCGTTTCATGTATCCAGCTGTGCGCATAATGTCTTTTGGTGTTCAACAAACCACCAAAGGCATTTTTCATAGCACCGGTTGTCGTTGTATATATATGGCACTTCATAGTTGGAAGATGGACAATGTTTTTTCCAAAAAAATAATCGGGTAATCTGATGCCCTCTGGGAATATTTTGTCAAGTGCCCTCAGCTTTGATTTTGGTTTGTAGTCAATCCATTTCATGTCCTTTTCCTCGAAGTTGTACAGAACGGGTATTTCGTACTTTGAGTAAACAACATCGAATTTGTTGAGTTTTTCTCCATGCTTGGGTCGAGTGACAACTGTTTTGTTCTCGACTGCTACAATTTGCTGAAAGCCAAATCTCTTCAAAGCCTGTATGGTCCCTTCAAGTTGCCATGGTGTGGTATTTGCCGAAGGCATGGGAAGATGCCATGAGATATTGTCCTTAAGGATGGTTACACTGTTTTTATCGAGTGCTTTTTCTATCTCCGCCATCTGTATCAGTTTTGTATAATCCTCAACAACGCTCTCAGGCCGTGTTTTCAGCACTGCCACCTTTGATTTTTTCAAGTTATCACCTCACAGAGTTGAAACCATCCATATACCAATTGCTATTATCACTATTCCTGCGATCCTGTACACAGAAAAACTCTCTTTGAAGAGAATACTTGAAAGAATCGAAACAATCACAAAGACCGCACTGGTCATTATTGGATATGCAACGCTCAATTTTGCCTTGGTCAGGAGCATACTGTAAAAAACAAAACCAAGACCAAAGCAGAAAAGACCAAGCCATATATAGATATTCTTCAAATAGTGAATAAAAAGTTCAGGGAACTTCTCTTCACTGAAAGAAGAAGCACCCATTTTGACAAAAACATTGGCAAGTGCATTGGTAACTATCGCGATTGTTAATACGAGAAATTGCCTCATGAAACTTTTCCTCCAAGGTATATGATCAAAATCACGGTCAAAAACCACAGAAGAACTGACAGAATCATCCCCTTGTCTTTCAAGAGAACATCTGTGGGCTCACCTTCACCATTTTTCAAAAGCAAAAACATGTACCTGAATATACCATACACAACAAAAGGTATGGTGTAATACAATTTGTCCGTGTTGAATTGTTCAATTGTTCTTAAATCAAGTGTGTAAAGCGTGTACATAACCATAGCGGCTGTACCTGTTGAAATCATAACGTTGCCAAGAAGTTGTGTATCGTAGTACTTCAAAATTGCCCTGGTCTCAGAACCGTTGTTCTGTGAGAAAATGAGTTCTCCTCTTCGTTTTCCAAAACCAAGAAAAAGCGCAAGAAAGAAGGTGCTTGCAACGAGCCAGCCAGATGGCAGAGAAGATACCGCATAACTACCAGCGATCACTCTGAGTGCAAAACCAGCCGAGATACAAAAAACATCGATTAAAACCATGTTCTTACCCTTCATGGTGTAAAAGATATTCAGCAGTAGATAAGCACACAGGCAAACAAAGACCTGCCAGTTTATGAAAAATCCAAGCACAAATGAAACCAATATGAGAATACATGCAAAAAGCAAAGCTTGCCCTGGTTTTATCAGATTTGCTGCTATTGGTCTTTTTTTCTTAACAGGATGTAATCTATCAAGCGGCGCATCTTTGATGTCATTCAAAATATATATTGCACTTGAAAGAAAGCAAAAACTAATAAATGCCACAAATGAAGCATAGATGAACGACATCTGTGTAAATTTACCCGAGAACACTAAAGGTGCACCAACAAAAAGATTTTTCACCCAATGCTTTGGCCTGATCAATCTCAAAAACTCCAGAGTACAACCCCCTATGTGTGAGATTATACCAAAAAAATTGGGGGCAAAAGCCCCCAATAGTTGTAAAGACCGCTTTATATTATTGCCTGTTGTGTTTCTTTGTCAAAGATGTGTATCGTGTTCATATCCAAGACCAGATCGATCTTTTCTCCTTCCTTAGCCTTTGTTCTTGGATCAACGCGGGCAACTATAGAATTACTACCAGCGGTGACATGCAACAGGGTTTCACTGCCAAGAGGTTCTACCACATCAACGATTCCCTGGATGGTATTCTCTGGCTGTGGAGCCAGTGCAAATAGCTTATCAAAAATGTTCTCCGGTCTTATCCCGAACACAACCTGTTTTTCTATCCATTTTTCAAGCGTTGATTCGTGTTCCTTGACGACTTTTACTTTGAAACCAGAGGTCTTCACCCATATTCCACCGTGTTCAGCTACCAAAGTGGCATCGACAAAGTTCATAGCAGGGCTTCCTATGAATCCGGCGACGAACATGTTAGAAGGTTTGTTGTATATTTCATAAGGCGAGCCTATCTGTTGTATGACACCATCTTTCATAACAACGATTTTATCAGCCATTGTCATAGCTTCAACCTGATCGTGTGTGACATAGACTATCGTTGCTTCAAGACGATGGTGCAATTTTTTCAATTCACTTCTCATCTGCACTCTCAGCTTGGCATCTAAGTTGGACAGAGGCTCGTCAAACAGGAAAACCTTTGGATTTCTAACAATTGCCCTTCCCACTGCAACACGCTGTCTTTGACCGCCTGAGAGCTGTCTCGGCTTACGATCGAGCAACTCTTCAATACCGAGTATCTTTGCAGCTTCTCTAACCCTCTTATCGATCTCCGCTTTGGGGAACTTCCTCAGCTTCAAACCAAAAGCCATGTTTTCATAAACGGTCATGTGCGGATAAAGTGCGTAGTTCTGAAAAACCATCGCAATGTCCCTATCCTTTGGCTCGACATCGTTGACGACTTTCCCATCGATTCTGATCGTACCTGATGTGATTTCCTCAAGACCTGCGATCATTCTGAGAGTTGTGGTCTTCCCGCATCCTGAAGGTCCAAGCAGTACTACAAACTCCTTGTCGTTGATTGTGAAAGTTGCCTCTTTCACAGCAACTACTTTGTTCTCGTACACTTTTGTGACTTTCTCAAGATCTACCTGTGCCATCATTACACCTCCTCAATATCTTCCTCAATTAATTGCTGCTTATCTATTTCACCAAACCGCGATGGATCACCTATTTCAAGCAGGTACAAATCGTACAGATCATCGATTAACTTCGACATCTTTTTATATTTCTGATAATCGATTATCACAACACACGGTGTGCCGTTTTTTGTTATCAGAACATCACTTTTACGTGCTTTTTTGACAACCTCAGACAATTTTGCTTTTGCCTGTGCCAGGCTGTAGAATGTCTCGTTGTTTTTTGGCACAACAAAACCTCCTGACCATAATTATAGTCAAATTAACATTCGAAATCAAGTATCGAATCTATCAAATCACAGATGATATAATCAACATGTGAAAACAGGAGGTGGTCATGTGAAAATAATAGAGTCAGCACCGAATTTCAGTGAGGGCAGACGTGAAGAGATCGTCAGGGAGATAGTTGCTCAGGCGGAAAACGTAAAGGGTGTTTGGGTTCTTGACTGGTCGATGGACAGCGACCACAACAGATCAGTCGTCACACTCGTGGGCGATCCTGAACCTCTGTTGAACGTTCTTTTCAACATGACAAAGAAGGCTACAGAATTGATAGATATGAGAAACCACAAAGGAGAACATCCAAGAATGGGAGCAACCGATGTCATACCCTTAGTGCCTGTTATGGGGGCAGAGATGTCTGAGTGCGTTGAGTTGTCCAAAATCCTGGCAAAGAGGATAGGTGAAGAGTTGCAGATACCAGTCTTTTTATACGAAAAATCAGCAACAGCACCACACAGGGAAAATCTTTCAGAGATAAGGAAAGGTGAGTTTGAAGGGTTTTTTGAAAAAATAAAACAACCCATGTGGAAACCGGACTTTGGACCGGATCAGGTACATCCAACTGCTGGTGTTACAGCCGTAGGTGCAAGAGAATACCTGATAGCTTTCAACGTGAATCTGGGAACAACCAGAATAGACATAGCTGAAAAAATCGCTAAAGCCGTTAGACACATAAGTGGTGGATATCGTTATGTAAAGGCAATAGCTGTGGAATTGAAAGATAAAAATCTGGTGCAGGTTTCTATGAACATGACCAACTACAAGAAAAGTCCTCTGTTCAGAGTATTTGAAACTATCAAAAGAGAAGCCGAAAGATACGGTGTACCAGTAGTTGGAACAGAGATAATAGGCATGGTTCCGATGCAGGCGATGCTCGAAGTCGCGCAGTATTATCTACAACTGGATGACTTTGGAATCAACAGAATTATCGAAAATCGCGTCATGGAGATCTTGGCAAAAGAAGGTGCCCAGAAATAATGCAGATGGTTGTGCATGCAAAAAGGTTGTACACACCAATTGGGAACAGTCCTAAAAGAGGTTCTCAGATGTCTGAGGTTGAAAAGTATGAGAATGTGTTTATACATGTTGAAGATGGTAAGATAGTAGATCTTTCAGATCACGAACCTCGATCAACTGCATTTTTTCTACAAGCAGATCTTGTCGTTCCGGGTTTTGTGGATTGTCACACACATGTTCCATTTTACGGTTACAGAGAAAAAGACTTCTTGAAAAGAGTTTCCGGTTTGTCCTATTCACAGATACACAACTCTAAAGGAGGAATTTACGAATCTGTTTCAAAACTCAGAAAGGCAGAGATCAGCGAACTTGTTCGTTTTAATTTTCGATTTGTCAAATATTTTCTCAGAAAAGGTGTGACAACCATAGAATGTAAAACTGGATATGGACTTGACGAAGAAAACGAACTCAAACAGCTCAAAGTAATGGAAATCCTCAAAAAGATATCACCAGTTGATATAATTCCGACTTTCATGGGTGCCCATGCTGTTGCTATAGATTTCAACCAGCAAGATTATGTCGATTATTTGATAAAAATGTTTGATCTTGTAAAAACCAGATGTGATTTTGTTGATGTTTTTTGTGATGTCGGTGCTTTTGATATATACAACACAGAAAGATATCTCAAGGCAGCCAAAGAAAATGGGTTCAAAATCCGTATTCATGCAAACGAGCTGTCTAACATAGGCGCAGTGAAGCTCGCAATCCAGTTGAATGCAGTCTCTGCTGATCATTTGCTGAAGCTCGATGATGAAGACATTGAAATTCTTTCTCAGAGCAACACAATAGCTGTTTTGATGCCAACCACGAGTTTTTACTTGGGTGAAGTTTATGCTCCAGCCAGAAAACTGATAGACAGTGGAGCAATTGTGGCTCTGGCGAGTGATTTTAACCCCGGGTCAAGCCCTGTACTTGAACCATCACTTGTCATGAATATAGCTGTGAGATCTCTTGGAATGTCACCTTGGGAAGTTCTCACTGCTTATACGCTCAATTCTGCCTGTGTACTTGGTGTAGCAGACAGGTTGGGAACCATCGAAGTTGGTAAGGACGCCGATTTTGTGATTTACAAAGACGCAGATCTTGAAACTATAACGTATTTTGTGGGAATAATTCCGGAGTATACTGTGAAAAGGGGTCAGATCTTTGAAAATTGAAGTTATAGTGGTAGGCAAACTCAAGGACTATGCATATAAGGCGTGCAGCGAATATATGAAAATGTTAAGACCTTTCACACAAGTAGAACTTTTGCAATTGAAACACGCTAAAGCGACACAATTCAATGAAATTGCCCTGAAACAGGAAGCACAGGAGGTACTATCTCGTGTGAAGGAATCAGATTATGTAGTTTTACTGGACCAGAGTGGAGAAAATCTCGATTCAGTTTCTTTTGCAAAACATCTATCTCAATTGATGTTGAAAACATCGTCGATAGTCTTTGTCGTTGGAGGACCTTTCGGTGTTGACAGCACTCTGAAAAAAAGAGCAAATGAACTGCTTTCTCTTTCAAAAATGACTTTCACCCATCAACTTGCAGTTGTTGTGCTGTTTGAACAGCTTTTTAGGGCTTTTAAGATCATCCACGGTCAAAGGTATCATTATTGAGGAGGTGAGATCTAAGTGGATGATCCAGCGAGTAGTGTCTCGGTTTTTCTGTATCTGTTGTTCATCCTGATCTTGTTAATATTCTCTGCGATGTTTTCGGCATCTGAAACGGCTCTCACTTCGGTGAGTAGATTTAAACTCCTGAAAAGGGACGAAAAGGAGGGTATTCACAGAGTTAATCGGCTTTTAACAGCAACTCTGGTCATGAACAATTTTGTCAATCTTCTGCTTTCTTCTATTGCCACGCTTCTTCTTGTGCGATTGTTCAAAAATATGAACAGCGGAGCAATTGCCTTGCTTGGCACGATTTTTACAACAACGGTAGTTTTAATATTCGGAGAAATCACACCAAAGATTTATGCGCGTGAATATTCAGAGAAAGTTTACAGCCTGACAGAAAAATTCATAGTGTTTTTTGAGAGATTGCTCAGCCCCGTGATCAAGTTGCTGCTTTTTTTGAGCAATAAAATAGTCAAGATCTTTGGTGGTCAAGCCATGGAAGACGCTCCTTTTATTACCTCTGAAGATATCATCGAAGCTGTTAATCTTGGAAAAGAAGGTGGAACGATAGACCACCAGGAAGGTATGATCGTTGAAAGAACTTTTCAGATGAATGAAACAACCATCAAAGAAATCATGACTCCACGAGTTGATGTCGTTGCAGTGGAAGAAAACACATCGCTACTGGAGCTCATGGAAGTTGTCAATCGCGAGGGCTATTCCAGAATACCGGTTTATCGAGAAGACATAGACAACATCACTGGTGTTTGC
Source organism: Pseudothermotoga sp. (assembly GCF_031962025.1). Classification (GTDB taxonomy): domain Bacteria; phylum Thermotogota; class Thermotogae; order Thermotogales; family DSM-5069; genus Pseudothermotoga_B. Next base: position 13,671 of record NZ_JAVRKW010000007.1, on the reverse strand, counting down.
TATGCAAAGGACGTAGTCGGATACATTCAACAAAATGGTGCACAAGAGCTCGGTGAGAAAAAAGTAAAGGAAATCATGAGAGAGCCCATATTTGTTCCTGAAACAATGAGGGTTGGTACACTGTTGAAGATTTTCAAAGAGAAAAAGATACACATAGCTATAGTTGTCGATGAATTTGGGGGAACGGCAGGCATTGTAACTTTAGAGGATATCTTAGAGGAATTGATCGGTGAGATAATGGATGAGTATGACTATGATGAAATCAGTGGAATCAAAAAGGTCAGTGAGAACAGCTATTTGATAAATGCCACAACGCCCATAAATGATCTTGAGCGTGAATTAAACATCCACTTTGAGGAAACAGAACACGAAACCTTGGCTGGATATCTTCTGGAACTGTTTCAGAGAATACCTTCAGTTGGCGAAGAAATAGATATCGGTCAATTTCACTTCAGAGTTGTTGCAGCAACCAAAAACAGAATCGAGCGTGTGCTGATGACTATCAAAAGGGGTGATCTTGCTGAAGAATGAAGAATTGATCAAAATGGCAATAGAATCGATGAATAAAGCCTATTCGCCTTATTCAGGTTTTCGCGTCGGAGCCGTTGTTGTCACAAAAAACGGAAAGATTTTCACAGGATGCAACATCGAAAACTCGTCTTACGGGTTAACTGTATGTGCCGAAAGAGTTGCGATCTTTTCAGCTATAGCCGCAGGTGAAAGAGAAATAGAGAAACTCGTCGTTGTGGCAGACACTCCTGAACCTGTCAGCCCATGCGGTGCATGCAGACAGGTAATGAGTGAGTTTGGGGATTTCCAGGTGATTTTAACAAATCTGAAGGGAAAATACATATCAACCACAGTCAGTGAGCTATTGCCATACGCTTTCAAGTTAAAGAGGTGAAATGGTTTGAAGTCTGGTTTTGTCACACTTGTAGGTAGACCAAACGTTGGTAAATCAAGTCTTGTAAATGCCTTTTTTGGTAAAAAAGTGCTCATCGTTTCAGAAAAACCGCAGACCACACGCAACAAAATCAGATGTATTTACACAGACAAAGAACACCAGATAATCTTCACAGACACACCAGGTATACACAAACCAATGCACAGACTTGGAGAGTTCATGGTGAAAGCCGCTGTTCAGGCAATGAAAGGCGTTGACCTTATATTATTCGTTGTAGATGCAACCAAGGGCTTTGGTGAACCAGAAAAAAGAATATGCGAACTGGTCAAACTTTCCAGGACCAGAACTTTTCTGGTCGTCAACAAAATAGATCTTTCAAGTGATTATGAGCTTGTAGCAAAAACGAGTATGAGTGAATGCAGTTGTCTTTCAAAGGTTTTCTTCACCAGTGTAGTCAAAAATGAAGGTATTGAAAATCTATTTGAAGCCATCAAAAATGAGATGCCCGAAGGTCCCATGTACTTTCCTCAGGATATGGTAACTGATCGTCCAATTTCATTTCAAATTGCAGAGATAATAAGAGAAAAGATACTTTTACTTACAAGAGAAGAGATACCGCATTGTGTAGCTGTCATAGTGGACAGTATGGAAAAGCGCCAGGATGATTTACTGTACATAGCAGCGACCATCTATGTAGAAAGAGATTCCCAAAAAGGAATAATCATAGGTAAAAATGCAAATATGCTCAAACAAATAGGAACTCTTTCCAGAATAGAGATAGAATCGATCTTGGGTTCAAAAGTTTACCTTGATCTTCACGTCAAGGTGAAGAAAAATTGGAGAGATAAGGATTTCATAATATTGAATGAAATCGGAATGAAAGACGACATAGAATAGGAGGTTGCTCATGTCCAGGATATATATAAACCTGAACTTACTTGAAAAGAACACAAAGGATATTCTCTCGCTGTGTTCAAAACACGGTGTGGAACTTGTAGGTGTGACAAAAGTCAGCTTAGGAGATCCGCAGATTGCCCAGTGTATGAAAAACGCAGGTGTGAATATCATAGGCGAATCAAGAGTTGAGAATATCAAAAGGATGATCAAATCAGGTATTGACAAACCTTTCATGATGCTGAGAATACCAGCCATCAGCCAGCTTGAAGAAATTGTGAGTCTGTGTGATCATATCCTTGTATCCGAGTTAAAAACTGTGAAAGTAATTGAGGAAATTTGCGAGAACACCGGCAGGTCTGTCAATCTCATATACATGGTAGATGTTGGTGATCTGAGAGAAGGTGTGTGGTACGAAAACGCTGTCGAAGAGATTATTCAAGCCGTGAAGATGTTGAAAAAAGCACGGATTACAGGTGTCGGAACGAATTTAGGGTGCTATGGTGGTGTACTACCGTCCAATAAAAACTTGGGGAAACTTGTTGAGATTAAAAATATGGTCGAAAAAAGGACTTCATGCAAATTATCTGTTGTGTCTGGTGGAAACACTGCTGCTCTCAAATTACTTGAAAGCGGAGAACTACCTTCAGGTGTCAATCAATACAGAGTCGGAGAAGCAATATTTCTTGGAACCGATGTGACAAACAACCGACAGATCAACTGGTTAAGACAGGATGCGATTATTTTAGAAGCACAGGTAATCGAGGTAAAGACAAAACCTTCTTTTCCTGAAGGAGAAACCGGTCATGATGCCTTTGGAAGAAAGCCCATTTTTGTCGATAGAGGCAAACGCAAACGCGCTATACTTGCGCTTGGCGAGCAGGATATTATTCCAGCAGGTTTGAAACCACTGGACAGTGGTGCTGAGGTGATACATGCATCGAGCGATCACACCATAGTTGATGTCACAGATTTAGAAAGAAAGATTGATGTTGGCGATACCATGAGATTTAGATTGAGCTATGGTGCTTTATTGAGGGCTATGACTTGTCCCCATGTCGAAAAAGTCTATATACGGGGGGAATGAAAATGAACTTTCTGGGTGAAAGATACTTGCTCAGCAATGAAAATGCTGTGAAATTGTATGAAGCAGTGAAGGATCTACCAATAGTTGATGCTCACAACCATGGGGATGTAAAAGAAATAGTCGAAAACAAAGGATGGAATGATATATGGGAGGTTGAGGCTGCAACAGATCACTACGTCTGGGAATTAATGAGGAGAAGGGGAGTGACTGAAGACAAAATAACAGGGAATGCCACCAATTATGAAAAATGGCTTGCTTTAGCAGAGGTTTTCCCAAAATTTGTTGCTAATCCCACATACGAATGGATTCATCTTGACCTGAAAAGACGATTCAAAATAGATGAGATCATATCCAAGCAAACCGCAGAAACGATATGGTACAAATCAAAACAAATATTAAGAGAAGATAGAATGAAACCACAAAATGTACTCAAAGAAATGAATGTCGAGATAATGTGCACAACAGATGATCCAACTTCAGATCTGAAATACCACAAATTAGCTCGTGAAACAATATCAGGTATCAAAATTCTGCCGACCTGGAGACCTGACAGAGCCTGCAAAATAGATACAAAAGACTGGAAAAATTATGTTGAAAAGCTTTCAACATCAACAAATACAGATATATCCAATCTCGATGACTTTCTAAGTGCCCTTGAGAAAACCCATGAATATTTTGATAAATTAGGATGCGTCTGCAGCGATCACGCCTTGCTCGACCCATTTCTGGAACCTGTCAGTAAACAAAAAGCAAGTGAAATATTTGACAGATCCATGAAGCAGACCGTGTCATACGAAGATTTAGTGATTTTTCAATCTTATATGATGTATCAATTTGCACAAATGAATGAAAAGACAAACTGGACAATGCAACTTCACATAGGTTCGTACAGAGATTACAGGAAGAAACTTTTTGACTCACTTGGTCCTGATAGCGGTGGGGACATTTCAGCCGGTTTTGTGGATATTGCGAGAGGAATGAAGGAATTCTTCAACGCTTTTGATGGTAAACTCAAGATAGTCTTATACTGTATGGACATGACATATCTGTCGGTTGCTTCAACCATAGCGCGAGCCTTTGAGAATGTTTTCTTGGGTGCGCCGTGGTGGTTCAATGACAGCCCGTTCGGAATGAGATTCCAGTTGCAATACATAGCTTCTGTCGATCTGTTGAGCAATTTTGCCGGGATGGTCACAGATTCACGTAAACTCATGTCTTATGGTTCGCGTACCGAAATGTTCAGACGAGTTTTATGTGATGTGGTTGGTGAAATGGTGGACAGAGGACAGGTTCCAATCAAAGAAGCTTTAGAACTTTGCAGCGAACTTTGCTATTTTAGACCAAAAGAGCTGTTTTTCTCAAAAAAGGGGTGAATTTCATGGAGTATACCGAGTCAGACAAGAAAAAGCTTGACAAAAAGATAAAAGAAGGCTACGAGCTTGTCGAAGTAGTTGTTGACAAGAAAAACAGATATGCAATTTTGCAGAAAAATGAGCAGTACATCGCTGTGAAACTTTCTAAGGTGAAAGAAAAATGATATGGTTATCCCTGATTTCTGGATATCTCATTGGTAGTTTTCTACCTGCATATTTTTTAACCAGAGCAATCGTAGGGATCGATATAAGAACTGTTGGCAGTTTTCACGCAGGTACAACAAATGTTTTTAGAACAGCAGGGCTTGTTCCTGCGATTATAACAGCTATTTATGATCTCTCAAAAGGTGTCATCGCTATATGGCTTTCTATCCTGTTTGGTAACCCATTGTGGGTAGGGTATCTGAGTGGTTTATGTGCAGTAATAGGGCATATTTTCCCATTTTATCTACAATTCCGTGGTGGTAAGGGTGCAGCAACAACAATCGGTTTATTGTTCATCAATTTATGGAAAATCTCCCGAATGGTACCGTTCAAATTTTTGCTTGCAGATTTATTTGCATTGCTATTTGTTGTTTTGATTATTTTTTACACTTCAAAAAAGGGTGACGTAGTGGGATTATTCGTCTTACCGGCTCTGGCACTGCTGATATACATCAGAGTTGGGCTAATAAACGGATGGTTTGCGTTAACAGTCATCGGGATACTTTTTCTCATAAATCTGAGAAATGCTGTGGAACAAGAATTGTTCAAATTCAAACCTGATGTTCGCATTTGGAGAGTCTTTATAAGACCCGCGGCGATAAGTTTGAATTATCTTGCATTGATAATGCCACGCCAGGATTTCTTGCTTTTGTTGGGCATCGTCTTACTGATCTTCATGTCAACTGATATCACCAGACTAATGAGTAATAAAGCAAATAAATTCTTTCACTCCAGTATGAAATTCAAATTGTACAAAGAGGGTGAAAAAAGAAAGATATCCTCAATGACTTTGTTTTTAATAGGTGTGTGGGTAACATTTTTCCTTTTCCAGAGGAACATTTCTATCCTGTCAATAAGTTTGCTCTCATTGAGTGACCTGTCTGCAAAATTAATAGGAATGTCTTTCGGAAAAAGAAAAATATTTCATAAAACCGTCGAGGGGACATTGGCTCATTTATCTGTATCTGTGTTTATTGCTTATTTTACAAGTGTCGTTGGATTGATCAATTTTTATGTAGGTATATCAGGTGCCGCGGCGGCAACGCTGTGTGAAATGTTACCGCTTTCTGTGGATGATAACATCTCTGTACCACTTTTTTCTGCACTGACAATGAATCTATGGAATCTGGTTTGATCCTTCCAAGAGATCTTCCTTTTTCAGATTGTGTCCTATCTTTTTCTTTTTCAAAAACAGGTGAGCAAATACAAAGTGATCCAAGGCTGTATTATGCAGGTGGTATTAAATTGAAAAGTGATTATCAAAATGCATTTTCGTTATTGGCGATGCATTTCTTTTATGATTTTCAAAATCTAAAAAGATCATAAAAGTATATAAAAATTAAAAAATCATTTTGAATTATAGAAATTATTTGTACTTGGCAATTAATAATAAAATTGAAAAATCAAGCATAGGTCGATCAATGAGTGGTTTTGTCGGTCATGCTGAACGGCGTGTGAATTTTCCCGTGGTATAGTACAAGCCCACGTATTGAAGAGCTTTTTTCAAAGCGGTGTTGATTGGATACCTTGATGAAGCAAGGAAGAAATCTATGGATAAAAGTTTTGAAAAGTAATCCTGAGCATTTGGTAACTCAGCAATGTGGCTCATGAGATTATTGCGAAGATATCTACAACTCAAAGGCTGTATGATATTTTTTCTCACTACCAGACTTGCTGAAAACAGACGGCAGATTAGAGGTCTAAACGCATGATAGGTACAGCCACCTTTTGAATTATCAGGATCAAACAGTACACAGATATCTTCTTCTGTGGCCTGCTCAACTCTGTCAAGCCATTTATCTAAAAGATTCACCTGGGAAAAGTGAACTGCCAGCGGTATGAATTCAAGAACAGTTGCTTCTATATTGTACGCAGGCGTGTTGCAACATTCTCTGCAACCATCGCAGGAGGGAAAAGATTTTTGAATCTGATTGAGTTCTTCATACAATTTGAGTACTTGGTCTGAAAGAATTGCTATTCGGTCCATCATCCAATAGCTGATCAAACCAGTTTTTCATTACACCAGATTGAGATAGATATGAAAAGTCGAAAAATAGAATATTACGTTTGAGATTTGCCAGGCAAGTCTGTTGAAGTGTATATATGGTGAATGTGTTTGCAATATAAGGTACATTATATTGCATCGATAAAATTCATCCACATCGTTTTGCACCAACCTCAAAATTTTTATAGCGTTTATGTTCATGGCACTTGCAAAAAGTTTTCATCAGGATGAATTACAAAGGAGCGTCAGTATTTCGAGTCGCTTTTGGTTGTTGATAGGTATTCAGCCTAAATTTCGCCTGCAAAGACCTGGAAATGTCATGCATAAAACCACAGCGGCAAGTTTTGTCAGTGAAACAGAGAACTTTCTTCATGTCACTTTCCAGATTTACCAAGTTGTAATATATATGCCAATGTCAATTCACCAAGAGAGGATAACCTTTTTTTAGAAAATGATACTTTTTTCACAAATAGGAGGTGGAAATATGGCAAAGTACCAAGTGGCAAAAAGTTTAGATGTTCGTGGAGAGGTCTGTCCTGTTCCAGATGTTGAAACAAAGAGGGCTTTGAAGGACATGAAATCTGGAGAAATTCTGGAGGTGTGGATTGACTATCCCATGTCCAAAGAAAGAATACCTGAAACGGTCAAGAAACTGGGACATGAAGTTCTGGAAATTGAAGAAGTTGGAAAAAGTGAATGGAAGATATACATAAAGGTCAAATAACAGGAGGCGGTCTCTGTGGTCTGGACAGGGCTCTTGATAGGATTCATATTCGGAATAATTCTTCAACGCGGTAGGATTTGCTTCAACTCAGCATTCAGAGATACACTGATTTTCAAAGACAATTACCTGATGAAGCTCGCGGCTCTCGCACTCGCTCTTGAATCGATCACTCTACTTTTGTTTGCACAGTTCGGACTGATTGCACTCAATCCCAAGCCTCTCAACTGGATAGCAAATATTCTTGGCGGTTATATCTTCGGACTTGGAATGGTGCTGGCAGGTGGTTGTGCCTCTGGTGTGACTTACAGATCCGGTGAAGGTATGACAACTGCATGGATGGCTGCCATTTTTTACGGACTCACTGCGTACGCAACAAGTTCCGGTCTTTTCTCACCCTGGAAAAAGTGGATTGCGAATTTCAACATAACGGTGCAGAACAGCCAGTCAGTTTATGCTCCAAAAACAGGACCAACCATAGCGAGCGTTTTGAATATCAATCCGTGGATTGCTGTTTTAATTTTTGCGGCTCTGTTGATGTGGTACGCATTTGGAACCAAGACTTCTGAAAGACCAACCAAATTGAATTGGGTCGTTGCCGCAATTCTCATAGCGATACTTGCACCCATCGCCTGGTGGACAAGTGCAAAAGCGGGAAGAAATTACGGGCTTGGTATCACAGGTGGATGGGTCAACCTGTTCAGTGTCTATACGAACAAAAAACCTCTGTCCTGGGAAGGCGCAGAGATAATAGGCATAATACTTGGAGCACTTGTTTCTTCACTCGCCGCAAAAGAATTCAAACTGCGAATGCCTAAAAGTCCAAAAACTTATCTGCAGGTCATGGTGGGTGGAATTCTGATGGGTTTTGGTGCTGCAACAGCTGATGGATGCAATATAGGGCACTTCCTGACCGGGGTACCTCAGCTTGCAATATCTTCAATCATAGCTTCGATCTTTTTCATACTCGGTAACTGGACAATGGCTTGGATTCTATTTGGTAAGGAGAGATCACAATGAAGATAACAATACAGGCGATGGTTCAACCTTACACTTATGAGGATATAGACACGGCAATAAAAATCGCTGAAGCGGCTGTTAACAGAGGACATGAAGTAACTCTCTTTTTGTTCGCAGATTCTGTGATCTGTGTGAACAAGAATATCAAACCGATCAGAATAGACAGGAATATCCCTGAAAAGCTGAAGGATATGATCAGTTCTGGTAAGTTGAGAGTTGACATCTGTGGCATCTGCATGGATTACAGGGGAATAAAAGAAGATATGATCGTAGATGGTTCAAGACCAAGTGGTCTGCCGGAACTGGCGAGTCTTCTTGCCACTACCGACAGATTCATAAACCTGATGGCTTGAGGTGGGAAAGATGAAAAAATTGCTCTTTGTTGCCTACCAATCTCCAGTGGGAAGTATATGGGTGAATGAAGCTTTTAGAACGGCTTTTGGAATGTATGGAGAGGATCTCGAACCAAGTGTTCTTCTTCTGAACGAAGCTTGTGTTGCACTGTCGAAGAATACCAAACCCGAAGCTCTTGGTTTGCTGCCACTTTCTATCTGTCACAATTACATAAAGCGATACGGGACCAAAGTCTATGCAGTTAAGCAGGATCTTGAAAAATTCAATGTCAGAGAACTGGAAGAAAAATTCTCGGCGCAGTTGATGGACAAAGATCAATTGTCTGATTTTCTCCACGATTTTGACTATGTCATTTTCATGTGAGGTGATACGATGGCGTTGATACTTGTCAAATACGGGACAGACCATCCGATCGAAAAACTGAAAATCGAAAACGCCAGAGCAGAGGATAAGATAGTGTTCATTCAAAACGGCGTTTTCTGGGCACTGAAAAAGGTCGATACAAAAGCAAAAACATTCGCGATAAAGGACGATTTTCTGGCAAGGGGTTATGATGAAAAAGATTCACAGGTACCTTTGATCGATTATTCGCAGTTTATCGAAATTGTTGAATCTGAACCACAGTTCATAGGTTAATGTGTTAAAATATAGTACAAGATCATTGCCGCGGTGAAACCGCGGCATTTTACCAAGGATGATGAACTGAAAATGAAAAGGTCTGATCTGGTCGAACTTTTCAAAATACTCTCAAACCAAAAGCGACTCGAAATACTGACGCTCCTTCTTGACAGCTGTTTAACTGCGAATGAAGTTGCGCAGAAACTAAGAGTCGATCTTTCAACGGCTTACAGATATCTCATGCAAATGCATCGCCGTGGGATTCTTTCGATCGTAAAAACTCCAGATGGCGATCGATTTGATTTTTCATCCGCACGCATGCTCAGAATTATTGAAGAAGCCATCAATTTTGTATCAAACAAGCGAGAAATGCCCGCATCCGAAAATGTTTATTATAAAAAAGATGCTGATGAACTTTTCAAACCCAAAAAAATCTTTGACTTTCGAGGTGAAGTCTGCCCCATACCGGAACTCACTGTGAGAAGAGAACTTGAAAAACTGGCAGATGGAGAGACTGTGCTTGTAATAGTGGATTATCCCCTTTCTAAAGAAAGAATTATCAGTTACTGCAGTAAAAGTGGTTATCACGTGATTGTCATGGATGATGAGACAGATACGAAAATATACATAGAAAAACAATCTCAAAAATGAGGGAAGTGGATGGTTCTGTTTAGAACAGCTTTCAAGATAGCCTTTCGAAACTTCCTTGTGAGGTTCAAATCGGTTTTTGTTCTGATTTTTGGTATAGGTGTTCCTTCGATGCTTCTTGTAGGTGGGCTTTCTCTGAACGATTCTGTTGGTCGTTACATAGAAAAAAGCTTTTCAGCAAACTTTGGTGTAGCAGATGCTTATGTTGAAAATAGAAGGAACAACATCTTTTTCAAAATGCCATTGGATCAAAGGATCATAGATGAATTAGTCGTTAAGCAAGATATTTCGTCTATTTTACCTGTTGCCGAAACACTTGGACGAATAGAGTACGGCTCGAAATTCCAGGACTGTCTTATCATAGGTGTTGAGCCAGAGGATCTGGAAAAATTTGTTCAAACACCGGTTTTACTTTCCGGCGGTAATGCAATCATTTCAAAGGATCTTGCAGATTTTTTGAATATTTCCAAAGACAGCACCATCACGCTGAATATCGCAAGAGGAGAAATACAGTTAAGAGTTGCGCAGATAGGTCAGAAAGGCTTTTTGAATTTTCGTGGAGAGAATTTGCAGTATACCGGCACGGTTTTTGTGAGCAGAGACTATCTCAAAAACATTGTGGCATTTCCAACGAGAATTTATATGAGCCTTAAGATGCCAATAGACCAGCATGACGCTTTTGTAGAAAAACTGAAAACAGAACTTGGTGTAAATTCAGTCAGTATGAAATCACGTCTTGCAAATTCCTCGGTGAGCAAAGCCCTTGGATATTTGACAATCGCTTTTAGCAGTTTTTCAATGATTGCAGCCTTTGTACTGGTCTACCTGTTTGCACAGAGTTTTGTTCAAGAGCGAAATACCACAATGGTAACATTGAGAATTCTTGGAATGAAAGCCAGACACATATCATTGATACTCATCCTTGAGGGCATGGTTTATTTACTCATAGCCGGATTTGTGGGTAGTGTGATTGGAATTTTTCTTGGAAACTTTCTGCTTCAAAAATTGCAGACGATTACCAGTACTTTCACCAGTGGATTTGGCACAGGGTTTTCACAGCTTGCTCTATATATTTCTCCTAAAACAATAGTGATCGGCATCTTTGCAGGTTTGATATTTCCACTGTTGATATTCATTTTCAAAATACGCAGCATAACTCGAAAGCCACCTGTACAGATGCTGAGAATTCAAGAACAAAAAGTTTCGTCTATCACATCAACTGTGATTACTTTGCTCAGTTTTATTGTGGGCATATCTTTGATAATCTTTCTATATTTTTCCACACCAGCTGAATCTGTGAGTGTGTGGAAGATCTTGCAACGAGGATTGGGATTTTTCATAGGTAGTTGCTTGGTATTTTTGTCAATCGTCAGTCCATTGAGAAAGGTTTTCTCGAGGTTTTCGAAAAAAGGTTCAGTTTCTACTTTCATTGCACTCTCTTACGTGGATCGGTACAGGAAAAACACCTTTGTGATTACTCTGATGTTCAGCCTGATCATCTTCATGATGGTGATTGTCATGACGATCCCATACAACGTTGAACAGTTCTTGAAAGAGCGACTGAAAACAGGGCTTTTCGGCTACAATTTCATGGCAGTTTACAACCCGTTGAAACTGGTCTTTGCAAAGGGAGAAATAGATTCTGTAGATACTTTGAAAGATCCAGCCAAGGTTTATATAGCCCAGTTTGAGGACGATCTGATAGCTTTTGTTGACAGCAGTTTTTTACAAAAAGCTGTTGTTTCTATTGAAACAAATACCGAGTGGAGAAAAAAACTCTTGCAGCCAGGTACAGTTGTTGTTGGACATGTTTCACAGCAAGAAAAAAAGCCATCGACAATCTCAGGTACTGTGAAATCACCTTTTAGAATCGGTGAAAGTGAGACTATGAGCTTTCAGGTCATCGACACCTTTGACATGAGAAAACTGATGGTTCCGGTTAAATACATTGCATCGACGAACAGTATGCCGAAAAACGTGAGAGTCATTCCTGTGATCCTTGGAAAGGTTGAGCCGCAAATGGTCTCACAGATAAAAGAATTCTATACAAAGAAACTTGACTTTCCCGTGTATATAACTGAAGAACTGAACAGACTGTTTTCAGGCATTGATATTCTTGTACAAACAGGTGTTGCATTGCTTTATTTTGGACTGATAAGTGGCTTCAGTGGCATAGCATTTCACGCTTTGCGCAGTGTGCTAATCAGGAAAAGACTCTCTGGCACTCTGATGGCAATCGGCATGAGCTCCAGGGACATTGGTACTGCCTTTGTCTTAGAAAATGTGATCATGTCTTCAATGGGGATTGCAATAGGTGCCTTTGCCGGTTTTTTGGAATCAAAAGATCTTGTGCGATTGATCTTTACGTTGTTTGGTTCTGGACAGTTTGTCTTTCCAGTGTGGTATTTTGCTGTTATGATTGTGGCAATATATGTTGTCATAGTAACTGTCGTGTTTTTGCCTGTGATCTTTGCTCAGAAAAACCCATCTGAAGCACTGAGAGCACCCGAATGAGGAGGGTAAGGATGATACAGATCAAAGAGCTTTATAAAATTTATGGAAAAGGAGAAAACCAGGTAGAGGCGCTCAAAGGTATTGATCTCACAATAGAAGATGGTGAATTCATGGCAATTCTTGGACCATCTGGTTCTGGAAAAACCACTCTTTTGAACTGCCTTTCAGGGATAGATTCTCCAACACGAGGTGAAATCATCTTTGATGGCATTGCATTCCATTCTCTCACAGAAGAGGAGAAAACTAAATTCAGAGCCAAGCACATGGGTTTTATCTTCCAGTTTTTTAACCTGGTTCCTGTTCTCACGGCTCTTGAAAATGTTGAACTTCCGCTCAAAATACTGGGGATAAACCACAGGCAAGCGACAGAACGTGCACGGGAGATGTTGAAAAAAGTTGGACTTTTGAATAAAGCAAATAGATTCCCATCACAGCTTTCTGGTGGCGAACAGCAAAGAGTGGCGATAGCCAGAGCAATTGTACATGAACCCAGTGTGATATGGGCAGATGAGCCAACGGGTAACCTTGACTCTGAAACGGGAAGCAATGTGATCGAGCTGCTTGATAAAATGCGAGTTGAGCACGGTACAACACTGGTGATTGTTACCCACGATGAGCGTATAGCAAAAAGAGCCGACCGCGTTGTGGTTATAAGAGATGGAAAGATCATAAATCAACAGGTTCACTGAAATATCGTTCACAAATTCTCGCTTGATTTTTCATCAAAATCGAGAAGTTCATCAAGTATTCTGCAAGACTCTTTCACAAACTCAGGACAGATTACTTTGAAAATGTTCTTTTCTCTTGCTTTTTGCAAACCTTCAGCAGTGCTTATATCATAACCAAGAAGGTCTTTGCAGAATATAGAACCCTTAGCCGATTTAAATCGTTCAACAAACTCTCTTGCAAGAGAATATGTCTGCTCTTTATTTTCTATGTCTCCACCTGTTTTCAATCCGATTATCATAAGAGCACCAGAAACAGCCCCGCAGACATTCGCCAATCTGGCTATACCACCACCGAAAGCAGATGAGATTTTTAAAGCCACTTTTTCATCTAAACCAAATATTGGTGCATAAGCTACAAAAACTGATTGCGAACAGTTCAAGCCTTTTTCAAACAGATCAATCGCCCTTTGATTCATCAAAATTCAGCGCAGTCAATTCCATCTTCTGTAAGATACAAAAAATGCGCTCTTTCCTCCTTTCTGACATCTTTGAAATAACATACACCTTGACCTCCTCCCAATCCCCTAAATGGGATAGGATTCCCATTAAGGAGATTAGGCTTCCCGTTTCAACATGGTGTGACTTACCAGGATATAGGGAT
>NZ_JAVRKW010000006.1:44366-136157 GCF_031962025.1 Pseudothermotoga sp. | reverse complement strand
ATACATTCTGTGCACTTGCCGCTACTTCTTCTATACCGCTTGTGACCTGCTCTATCGATGCAGATGCGTTCTGTGCACTCTTGTTCACTTCTTCCATCTGTGAAGATAATTCTTCACTTGTTGCACTCAACTGCTGTGAAACTGAAGCAAGTGATTGACCACTTTCAGTGACTTTCTGTGACTCATCGTTTATACGCGATACAAGCTCTGCCAAACCTTTTTTCATCGCTTTTACTGTTTCAAACATTTGAGCAAAATCCCTGCTGAGAGCTTTTTCATTTATCTGGAAAATCAAATCACCATCTTTAATTTTGTTCATCATAATCGTGAGTCGTTTCATAGGTTTTCCAAGAACATTATCAACAAACAACACTCCCAATATTAGAGCCAGTGCAAAAACGATAACTGCTGTTATGATAACATTCCTGACAAATATTTTCTGGCTTGAAGCAACCATGTCATCCACGACTTTGGTCGGAACACCGACAAAAAGGATACCTATGACATTACCCTGTTCGTCTAATACTGGGTCATAGGCTGTGACATAATCCTTGCCAAGTATTTTGGCTTTTCCAATGTAGCGCTGTTTTTGCATAACTGGTTTGTACGCTGCGCTGTCTGTTCCAAGAAATGTTCCAACAGCTCTGCTTCCATCGTCTTTACGAATCGATGTTGATACTCTCAAAAAATCATTGCCTTGTTTTTGAAATATCGTTGCTACAATATCCATCTGGGTGCTTATTTTGTCTACAACTTCAAATCTGTCTTTAACGGGCTTTTGCGATGCGTCAACTAAGACTCCATCTTGCAAGCTAAGTTTTCCATATTCAGACTTGACATATTCCTTGAAAACCTCAACAGCTCCATTGAGTACCCTCGCATAAAGCTGTTGCTGTGTTGCCTTGGTGTTTGATCTATAAGAGACAAACACCGTTGGCAAAAGTACCAACAATGAGACAACCACAAAGATTATGATTCCAAGTACTCTGATAGATAACTTCATCTTTGCACCTCCAGCGAAAAATTCTCATATAAATTGTATAGAACAGTAATTCTCTTTCACTTTAAAAGCTGTTAACTGTTAGTGCAATCTCTACAACAAAATCTTTGCTGAATCTATGAAAAAAAGCTTGTAAATCGAAATTAAGCACAAGCACGCTGGTGTAATTATCTTTTGAGGCAATTTGTTAAAAAATGACTGTGCCGTTGACTCAGGGTTGATTTGGTGTATAATTTTTTTTCGGACACCACTATTTATAGTGGCAGTCAGATAATTTTTTCACAGGGGGTGAACCCATGAAGGGTACAGGCAGGTTTACGGTGATCTTTCTGGTAACGTTGTGTGTGTTTGCAACATCACTTTTTGCAGCACCAAAATATGTTTTGAGATTCAACCATGTTCTTGCACCAACCGAACCATATCATGAAGGATTTCTCAAGTGGGCGAAAGCTGTTGAAGAAAGGACAAATGGTGAATTGAAAATTGAAGTTTACCACAGTGCACAACTTGGTGTTGAAGAAGATATTCTTGAACAGATCAGAGCCGGTGCCAATATCGGTCAAAACACAGATTCAGCAAGAATGGGCATGTACGTTCCACCCATTGCCGTTATGAACGCACCATATTTTGTGAACTACCTGGGAGCAACCACACCAGAGCAGGCTCTGGATGTTCTCACAAAACTCAAACAGACTCCAACCATGCAAAAATGGCTTAAGGAACTCGAAGAGAAATACGGGTTCAAGGTAGTTTCTTACATGTGGATTCAGGGTTACAGACACTTCTTCACAAACAAACCAATCAGAAAGCCAGAAGATCTGAAAGGATTGAGAATCAGAACACCCGGAACTCCCATCTGGCAAGAATCTGTCCGTGCTCTTGGTGCCCAGCCGGTGGCTATGAATTTTGGAGAGATTTACACAGGTATTCAGACCAAGGCTGTTGATGGTGCTGAACTGGTGTACGCAAACATATACGGAGGAAAGCTCTACGAAGTACTTAAATATGGTTCTGAAACAGGTCACATTCTTTTAATAAACTTTGAGGTTGTAAGCGCAAAGTGGTTTAACAGTTTACCACCAGAATACCAGAAAATACTCGTAGAAGAATGTGACAAGGCTGGTATAGAAACCTCGTTAAAAATCATGAAGGAACTGAATGAGAAGTTCAAACAGGAAGTAATAAACAAGGGTATGCAAATAATAACAGATGTTGACATCGATGCCTTTATGAAAGCCGGAGAAAAAGCCTACGAAGTTCTTAAGCTTGTCGACGCGAGAAATCAGCTTATTCAGGAATTAAAAGCACTGGAAGGAAAATGAGAGCTTTTTTAGTTTTTCTGAGCCCAACTCCTTGTAAGGAGTTGGGCTTTTGATCTGTCTTTCTGCAGAGGTGATATAGGTGAAAAAGTTCGACCAGTATCTTCTTTCATTTGAAAAGACCGCTGCGAAGATCCTGATAATTATGATGATAATTCTCATTTTCATGTCTGGTATAGCCAGGTTTTTGAAACATCCAATGAACTGGGCAGTTGACATGAGTACTTTTATGTTTGGGTGGGCGTGCTTTTTTGCGGTTGATGTAGCATGGAGAAATAACAGAATGATGTCAGTCGATCTTTTGGTGAAGCGATTGCCATTGAAGGTACAGAAAATAATCAGACTGATTAATTATTTTATAATAGCCTCCTTTCTGGTATACCTGATAATCTGGGGATTTCGACTGACCTACACAACAAGGTTCAGAACCTTTGCCGGTATACCTAATTTCAGTTACTCATGGATAAATGTGAGCGTGCCAGTAGGTGCAATTCTCATACTCAGAACAACTATCATAAAGATAGTAAACGAACTGAGAAAAACTCCTGCAGAGGGGGCAAAATGAAATGACACTGGTCGTAATCGTTTTTGCGATTTTTCTGCTGATGGGCATGCCTGTGGCATTTGCCATAGGTATATCTGGATTTGTGTGGTTTTTACAAAATCCATCACTTCCCATAACTATACCAATACAGGTCAGTCTGTCTCAAATACTGAACTTCACACTAATCGCGATACCACTTTTCATTCTGGCAGGTAATGTGATGAACTACGGTGGTGTGACCAGCAGGTTGATGAATTTTGCAGCTTCATTGACTGGCCACATGAGAGGTGGACTTGCACAGGTGTCTGCGGTTTTATCAACACTCATGGGTGGTGTTTCTGGTTCAAGCATCGCAGATGCAGCTATGGAAACGCGGATGCTTGGTCCAGAGATGCTCAAAAGAGGTTATCCAAAAGGTTATGCTGTAGCGGTAAATGTCTGGACATCATTGATAACACCGATAATACCACCGGGGATTGCTTTCATCATCTATGGAACCATTGGACAGGTTTCCATAGGAAGATTGTTTGCAGCGGGGATAATTCCAGGGCTTTTGCTAATGGTCTCATACATGGTTGCGATATGGTTATCCGCAAAAAGCATGGGCCTGCAACCAGAGAGAGAAAAACGTGCCCCTACAAGCGAGGTCATAAGAGCTCTGGGAAAGAGTATCTGGGCTGTCATATTCCCCATCCTGCTTTTGCTGGGACTCAGAACAGGTATTTTCACGCCATCTGAGGTCGGTTCATTTGCAGTGGTTTATGGACTGATAGTTGGCATGATTATTTACAGAGAACTCGATGTAAAGACATTTTTCAAACACACTCTTGACGATTCGATCAACGATGTTGGCAGTGTTATGTACATAATAGCAATGTCGCAGATTTTCGGTTACGGTATGGTTTGGGAGAAGACACCAGAGAAACTGGCAAGTTTTTTGCTGAATATCAGTACCAACCCTTATGTGCTTATGACAATGATAATTATTTTCCTGATCTTTGCTGGTCTGTTCATTGATGCAACAGCGTTGATTTTGATGCTCACATCGGTTCTGCTACCTGTTGCCAGAAGGGTTGGATTGGATCCTGTGCATTTTGGTCTGGTCTTCATACTTGCTGCAGCAATGGGAAATCAAACACCACCAGTCGGTGCCTCGATGTATGCAGGTTGTTCGGTACTCGGTGCTTCTGTTGAGGAATATACAAAAGCATCTGTGCCGTTTTTCATTGCTACTGTTGCTGTCATATTCGTTGTGATGTTCTTCCCGCAACTGGTATTGTTGCTACCAAATCTGTTGTTCAAATAAAGGAGGGTTGAAAAATGAATTTTTCTGGAAAGGTAGTTTTGATAACAGGAGCTGGCTCTGGTATAGGGCGCAAAGCCGCACTCATGTTTGCCGAAAGGGGTGCCAGTGTAGCAGTCAATGATATATCTGAACAAAGGGGAAGTGAGACCGTTGAGATGATAAAACAAACCGGGCGACAGGCAATTTTTGTCACAGGGGACGTTGCAAAGGATGCAGAAGCTATAGTTAGAAAAACTGTAGAAGCCTTTGGAAAAATCGATATTCTGGTGAACAACGCAGGAATAGTCCCTTACGGCAATATAGAGGAAACCAGTGAAGAAGATTTCACAAAAACGATTGAAGTAAACGTCAAAGGACCTTTCTTACTATCAAAGTACGCCGTTCAGGAAATGAAAAAGCAAAGATCAGGTGTCATTGTCAATATCGCCTCTGAGGCAGGGCAGATTGGCATTCCAAGAAGATGTGTTTACAGTATATCAAAAGCAGCCCTTCTTGGTTTGACAAGGTCCCTTGCAGTTGATTATGTTGAATTTGGCATAAGGGTCAACGCGATATGTCCAGGCACGACTTATTCTCAAGGACTTGCAGAAAGAGTCAAGGCATCTGCAAATCCAGAAGAAACAATGAAGAAAATGATCTCAAGAATTCCCATGAAACGGCTTGGCAAGGAAGAAGAAATCGCCTTTGCAATACTTTTTGCAGCGTGCGATGAAGCATCTTTTATGACAGGCAGTGTCATAAACATTGATGGTGGATCGACCATGGTTTAATTTCATATTATGAAAGTCGTTATAGACGTTATAGAACAGTACATAATCTTGAGATAGACTCTTCATCGAGGCAGCTGGACGATCCTTAGGAGGTGAGCTTATGGATATTCTGCAGATTCTGAGAGATACTTATGATTCATTGACAGATGCAGAAAAAAGAATTGCAGATGTGATTTTGAAAGACCCAAGAGGTGTGCTTGAGTGTTCGATAAGTGATTTGAGCAGACTTGCGAATGTGAAAAGTGAAGCTTCTGTGGTTAAATTCTACAGAAAATTGAATCTTAGCAGTTTTCAACAGTTTAAGGTATTGCTCGCTCAAGATCTCTCAAAGGCACCTATGGAAATCGTCTATGAGGATGTATCTGAAAAAGATGATTCAAAAACGATCACTCAAAAAATCTTCAAAGCAACCGTTAAAGCCATTCTGGACACGCTCGATAGCTTGGATGTTGAAGCCGTTGAAAAGGCAACTATTCTGTTTAAAAAAGCCCAGAGAATACTTTTCTTTGGTTTTGCAGCGTCTGCAGCCGTTGCGTTTGATGCCTTTCACAAATTCACCAGAATAGGAAAAAATTGCCTGTTCTCCAATGACGAACACATCATGGCTACAGTTCTTGCAAACTGCACCCAGAATGATCTTTTAGTTGCCGTGTCTCATTCTGGTGAGACCAAGTCGATTGTTGCGCTTGCGAAAAAGGCTATGGAGCTGAGTGTACCGGTGGTTGCCATAACCGGTAACAGAAAATCGAGTTTGGCAAAAGTTTCAACTGTTGTCCTCTCGACGAACACAAGGGAGACGCGCATTAGAACAGATGCAATGACATCTCGTATCGTTCAGTTAGTGATTTTAGATACGATTTACACCATGCTTGCTGCAAGAGATGCAAAAGCAATAGAAAGTCTTAACAGGAGCCGTCTTGCAGTCTCAGAATTGAAATACTGATTCTCGCTTTCGGGAGGGGATCATGTGAAGACCGTACTTGTTGTTACACGAACCTTCGGTAGATACTCATCAGAACCTGTAGATTTACTGAAGAACAATGGATTTCACATAGAGTGGAGTGATTCACTGAG
This sequence comes from Pseudothermotoga sp., assembly GCF_031962025.1. GTDB lineage: Bacteria > Thermotogota > Thermotogae > Thermotogales > DSM-5069 > Pseudothermotoga_B. The sequence continues at coordinate 130,144 of NZ_JAVRKW010000006.1, read as the reverse complement.
GTTAGATCTTTTGAAAAAAGCTGATGCGATAATTCTTGGAACAGGAAAACTCTCAGCAGATATGATCGAGAAATCTTCTTTGAAAATCATTGCAAGACATGGGGTGGGTGTAGATAACGTTGATTTAGCGAAAGCAACTGAACTGGGAATACCTGTGACAATAACCGTGAATGCAAATACCGTGTCGGTCGCTGAACTCACAATAGGGTTGATCTTTGCCCTATCAAGAAAATTAATAGACGTACACAAAGAGCTGTCACAGAACAAGAATTTTTCATCACCTGTCGGGATCGAACTTTTCAGAAAAACTCTTGGAATAATCGGCTTTGGAGCTATAGGCAGAGAAACAGCAAAGAGGGCACTCTGCCTTGGAATGAAAGTCATAGCCTATGATCCATTTGTCGATAAAGAAACGATGAAAAAGTACTCGGTCGAATATGCTGACATGGAAACTTTGCTGAAAACAAGTGATTTTGTCTCCCTGCATCTTCCTCTCAATCAATCTACAAGAAAAATGATAGGTAAGAGGGAAATCCAGATGATGAAAAAAACAGCTTTTTTGATAAACACCTCACGCGGTGGGATAGTGGATGAAACAGCTCTGGTAGAAGCCTTGAGAGAAAACCAGATTGCAGGTGCAGCGCTCGATGCCTTTGAAGTTGAGCCACTACCTGAGAATTCTATGCTGTATGACTGTCCAAAACTGATTCTCACGCCTCACATTGGTGCACACACATACGAGGCAATTTACAACATGAATATGATGGCAGCGCAATCGGTGATAGATTTCTTCAATAAGAAATTGCCAAAGTACATCGCTAACAGCGAGGTCATTGACAAGCTCGTTAAACAAGGCTTTTCACAGTAATGGAGGTGCTCACCGTCATGGGAATATATGTAGGTGTTGATTTAGGTACGACCGCAGTCAAAGTGGTTGTGTACAATTCTCTTAAAAAAGAAATTGAAATGGATATCAGCAGAGCTTATCAACCCTTCTCCACTGGACCGGGAATGTTTGAACAAGATCCTTCAGAGGTAGAAAATGCCGTCTTCGATGCTCTGAGGCAGGTGGCACAGTCATTTAAAGATATCGATGCAATTGTATTGGATTGCGCACTGCACACTCTGTTACTGCTCGATAAGGATTTAAAACCAATCGGTAATATCATTCCCTGGTTGGATGAAAGATCCATAGAGCAAGTAAAAAAGATATCAAAAGATGAGCAACTTGCAGAACATTTGCACAGAAAGACAGGTTGTCCTCCAGACACAGTCTATCCATTTTACAAATTACTCTGGCTTGATGAAAATGACAGTGAAAAACTAAAATCCACCTGCAAAATTGTCTCTCAGAAAGATTACATAATCTATAAATTGACTGGCGAGCTGGTCAGTGACATGAGTGTTGCATCGGGCAGTGGCTATCTTGATATACATACAAAACAATGGTGTTATGACGAGCTCAGAGATCTTGTCGGTCTTGACAAAAAGATGTTCCCACAACTTGTTTCAGTCAGGGAAACTTTGAAATTGCAAAAATCCGCGGCAGAGAGATCTGGATTAAAAGAAGGTATTTCTGTGATAATAGGTCTATCAGATGCAGCGGCTTCGAGCATAGGTGCAGGTGCGGGCGTTGAAGATTCTTTGACCATCTCTGTTGGAAGCAGTGCCGCGATTAGAACCATCGTGAAACAACCACCGAGTGAATATCCCAAACCAGGTATCTGGTGCTATGTGCTGGATGAAAACCATTACATAACAGGTGCCGCGATCAAAAACGGTGGGTATGTCTTTGATTGGTATATAAAACTCTTCTCAAAGTATGATCACGCTGCTGTCCTGGAAAAAGTCCAGAAAATTCTTGCAAATCCCGATCTTGAAAATTCTGTTCTCTTCTATCCATTCATTTTTGGAAAAAGATTTCCGAAATTTGATCCAGTACCTTCTGCGAGATTCGATAGATTAAAGAGCACTACCACTGAAGAACAGATTGCGAAGAGTGTGCTTGAAGGCATCGCTTTCAATCTGAAACGTGCCTTTGACGTCGTTAAAACGATGCCAAAATGCCTGAAAAAAGTTGTGGCAACAGGTGGATTGACCCAGGCAGATGTATGGATGAAGATGGTTAGCGCGATCTTCGATCACAAAATAATCCTTCAGAGCAGTCGTCAGGGTGCAGCCCTTGGTACAATACTATATGCCTTGAGCCAGGGCGACCTATCGTTTTTGAAAGAAAAAACATCAAAAACCCAGCAATACATCCCAGATCCAGTCTTAAGAGAGTACTATTCAAAGCTTTATCAAATATGGTTGAACGGTTTATGATGGGCACTCTAAAAAGTTAGACTAAACAAACTTTTGGTTTAATGATAAATCAGGCAAAATTTTGATTTTTCTTTTCAAAATTCTTTTTAGATGCTGGCTTTTGATTTTCATCTGTCTTTGCAAAATCGTATTATATATAATGGACAGCGCTGACCGGCCGGCATGATGTATCAACGTATAACAGCCATAGGTCTACTCTCTTGGTATTCTTTCAATCAGAACAAGTTCTGTGTCTCCATATTTTTTTGATTTGAGCAGGGTGAACTTTTCTGGCAGGATGAACCTTTCTGAGACTGCCTTCTCCACAATGATCATCTTGCCAATATGATCTTTCTGACGAATAACGTTCAAAAGTTCCTGAACAAATCCCATGTTATACGGTGGATCTGCAAAGACTATATCAAATGATTCTGCGCATGAACTGAGAAACCGTCTGAAATCTGCATTGACAATTCTTATCTGTACTCCAAGTTTTTTTGAATTTTCAATGGCTGTGCTGACTGCCTTTTTTGATATATCAACAGCAACGACATTAACCGCACCACGGCTTATTGCTTCAAATGACACAATAGCACTCCCACAAAAAAGTTCCAGAAAACTCTTTTGTGAAACATCTACCATGTTAAAGAGTGCCTGTCTGACAAGAGATGATGTGTACCTTGTTCTTGGGTCTGGAACTGGTTTAAGCTCTCTTGATTTGAAAATCCCACCTGTGATTTTCATAAACGGCTCACTCGTCTATTATATCGCCAAATGATCTTCCTATCCCCCCATTGTTTTTGCCCCGTTTTGCTCCATCCCCAATTTTACTTCAGATCTATGAAATCTCTATTGACTTTGAGAATTTCTTCGAGCAGTTGCTGTACATCTTCGATACCAGGACCAAGTGGATGCAACAGCAATGCTTTAATGGCAGTCTTTTTTGATTTTTCCAGAAATGCTTGAATCGTCAATCTTTCATACATTTTAACCGTATGGATCAAACCAGCCGCAAATTCGTCTGCTTTTCCCAGTGTCACAGGAAAAACCCGCCCAGCTTTCACAAAACAGGGAATTTCAAGCACATAATCATCCGGTAGATTGCTCACAGCACCGTTGTTTTTACTGTTCACTATATGTATCGTTCCCGAAGATAGTGAAAGATCTCTTATCAAATGTGCGGCGGCTGTTGAATACATACTGCCCCCTCTTTGAGATAGTTCTGCTGGAATTTCATTTGATGTTTTGTACAGTTCAAGTAGTTTTCTTTCTATCGTCTGCACTTTTTCTGCACGCGTGCCTTCCTTTTTGAGTTTCTCCAGCATCGTTTTTTCAGACAGGTAGTATCTTAGATAAGCATTGGGATACAACTTCAGCACGTCTAAAAGCCAATCTGGAAATTCCTGTGATGGGATATTGGCAAGGTGCAGCTTGATCTTTTGCATCAAAATCTGTGTGATGTCTTGATCCTTCACGTACACTTTTTCAAGGAAGGTCAGGTGATTTAATCCATAGTATTTGAGAAAAATGTCCTGTATACTGCAATTGACTATCTGCGAAATCATTTTCAAGAGATTGATCGGTATATTGCACAGACCTATGAATCTTTCAAATCCCATGTAGTTGAGCACAAATTCGGTCATGTGCCCTGATGGATTTGTGAAGTTGATGATCGTTGCATTACTGTATTTATCCACTATCTCAACGTATCTTTTCACCACAGGAAAGGTTCTCAAAGCACAAGAAAACCCGCCGATACCCGTTGTCTCCTGTCCTATAAATCCATAGGAAATCGGTATCTGTTCATCATTCTGTCTTGCCTGAAGACCCCCTACACGAAATTGAAAAATCACATAATCTGCTCCCTGTACGGCTTGTACAATATCAAAGGTTTTTTCCACTTTGAATTTATCCCTGACCAGCCTTTTTGTGAATTCATAGACGATCTGAAGTTTTTCAGCCGATTGTTCTATGTCGTGCAGAACAATCTGGTCTATTTTCACATCCTGTGATATTTCTAAAAAACCCTTTATCAGCTCTGGTGTGTAAGTACTTGCCCCGCCAATCACTGCGATTTTCATGACTTATCACCCCAGTATGTGATGAGATTTTTGACAGCCTCTTCTTTGAAAGTGTAACCTGCCATCTGCGCAGCAAGAAGGATTGCACCAACAACGGGTGGATGGTTTGGTATGATCAGATCAAAATCATCTTTCAGGGCTGATCGAATCATCTGTATCAAAATTCGATCTGCTTTTTTGAAAAAGCTCCCCTCAAGCACCACTTTCACGGGAGGTGTGAAATCCATCTCTTTTAGAAACGCGTTGATTATCTTTAAAACTTCATCGACAATCTTTAGAAGTATTTTCAAAGCAACATAGTCGTGAAGTTTAGCGGCTTCATAAAGCGTTTCTATTAACAAAATAGCGTACTGATGTAACTTTGACCTGTCCTGTCCCATGTATTCATAACGCATGATGTTCTCTATGGGTTCACCTATCTTTGATTCGAAAATTTGCTGCATAATCGTGTGTTCATCTCTTTGGTCTTTTGATCTGATTACTGCCGATGCGACCAAACTTGCTATGATGAAAGAACCCAATCTCTCACCGAAAAAGCGCGAAAATCCCCCTTTTCTTGAAATGGTTTTCCCATCGCATGCGTAATTGATCCCACCGGTACCGCAACTTATCAAGATACCTACATCATCAAGGGTACCGGATCTGAGAGCGATTCTGCCATCGTTGTCAAAACTGTATTTTTTCAGTTCCAGTTTATCCAGAATAGATCTTGTGATTTCTATTTCAAAATCCATGTCCGCACCGGCAACTCCAAAATAAGAATACGTAAGATCATCTTTCTTTAAACCGGCTTTTGAAAGTGCGTGATCTATTGCCTGTTTAATGATCTCAAATGCCTGATCCACACCTACTGCTTGATAGTTAGCACCCTTTGTTCTGAGATACGAAATCACCTTCCCATTTTGATCTGCCACTGCAACATCTGTTTTTGTGCCCCCAACGTCTACTCCCATGAAATACATTTTCATCACCTCTAAAATTCCAAAGCCTCTGGCATCACGTGCAACATCGCGGGTGGAAGGACCTTGAACTGCTCAACAAGCCTTTCACCGCGCTTTGCTTTTTCACTCAGATAAAAAGAAATCATCTGCAAAGATTTTTCGTCAAACTGGCTTTTGTGCTGTGAAAGCGCAAGCAGTTTCTTTTCAAGATGCCTTTGTTCGATTTCGTAAAAAGTGTTGGGAAAAGCTGTGTTGAAAAAACCGATTGCCTTCACCTCATGATCAGATGTACCTGCAAGAACCTTTGGTAATCTGTAAAGACTTGTAGCCTGTGAAGTACCCATACCAGTCTTTATGTGATCTGGGTGAACCTCGTACACAAGAAATGGATCCACTGTGAAAACAATTTCGGGTTTTATCTTTCTTATGTATTCAGCCACATTCGTTCTTACCTGTTCTATCGTGTAATCACCAAGATCTTCAAAATCAAGCCAGATTAACTCATGAACTCCAAGGATCTGCGCAGCCTTCTCTTGTTCTTTCCTTCTTATTTCACGCAATTTTTTGCCTACAAGTTCTTCGTCTCTTGATCCTGCTCCACCATCGGTAATGGTCAGATAATAGATCTTTACACCCTTCTCTGAAAGCTTTGAGACAGTTGCACCCATACCTATATCCGCATCATCTGGGTGAGGCTGCACACACAAAATTTTTTCACATTCTTCAAAATCCGGTATTACAAAAAATTCCCTCAGTTTTTGAGTTAGATCACCCACATTATTCACTCCTTTCACGATATAGATTCTACATCATCAGACATTAGTCAAATGCAAAATTCAAAATCAGCAAAATCCCGAGTGTTAAGTAAACATAGGGTTACTTATAGACAACATATCGAAAATACTGTTAACATGCGAGTTAGAAAACGTTTTCTTGTGATGCATTCTCGTTTGGAGATTGCGATATTTGGCAATATAATAATAGCACCATTGGTAGCGGAGCGGTGTAAGTGGAGTGGATACATGTTCCAGTCATGGCAAAAGAGGTACTACATTATTTTGGTAATTTGAACGGAGTGTTTCTTGATTGTACCGTGGGCGCAGGTGGACATTCAGAAGCAATTCTCACAAATATTGAAGGCAGCGTGGTCATCGGTCTTGATGTTGATGAGGATGCGCTGCAGTTAGCGAAGCGAAGACTGAGTGAATTTGAAAAACAAAAAAGACTGTACTTAGTAAAATCTTCATACGTTGATGCAAAAGACGTATTAGAGCAGTTGAAAGTATCATCAGTTAGTGGAATACTCATGGACCTTGGTATGTCCACGCTGCAGCTTACCAATAGCGAGCGTGGTTTTGCGTTTTCTATGGATGGTCCACTCGATATGCGCATGGACAGAACCCAGAAATTGACCGCTTATGATGTTGTCAATTTCTGGACAGAGGAACAACTCAGAAGGTTGTTTTTTGAGTATGCTGAAGAAAAGCGTTTTGCAAGAAGAATAGCAAGTTTTGTTGTCAGAAACAGACCCATAAGAACGACGAAAGAACTTGCTGAGGTGGTGGCGAAAGCCCTACCAAAATCGGAAAAAGTTGCACGAAAAAGGCATTTTGCAACCAAGGTCTTTCAGGCGATAAGAATTGCGGTAAACAACGAGCTCGAAAATTTGAAAAGATTTTTGTCATACGCTCCAGATTTGCTGTGTTCTGGTGGGAGGATTGTAGTTATATCTTTTCATTCTCTGGAGGACAGAATTGTAAAAGAAAGTTTCAGATCAAATCAGTATCTGACAGTAATAACGAAAAAACCAGTTACACCAACTAAACAGGAGATAGCCAATAACTTTAAAGCCAGAAGTGCAAAAATGAGAGTAGCGGAGCGAAAGTGAAAGGAGGAGGGGGTTTGGCCCTCGCAAGAGCTCAAGCGAAGCGAAGTTCAAGGGTTATCACACGTACCGCTGTTTTTGACCTGAGCAAAGTGCTTCTCCTTGTTCTTTTCATCGCAGTAACAACTGCAATAGTGTTCCCCGTAGTGCAACTTGCAAGGCTTTCTGCCCAGCTATCACAGCAGAACAGAGTTCTGGAAATGAAAATCATAGAACTTCAACAGCAGATTGAGCAACTTGAGAACCAGCAGTCTTTGACGCTTGCTCGTCATGAACTTGTAAGAACAGGGGAGCATGAAAAGTAATCGCGCAAGAAGGATAATTTTCATAGCAGTTGTTGCGGCAATCTGGATGATTGCGTCATTTTGCTTTCGTGGAGTTGCAGCGTATACTCCATCAAGTTGGAGTATTCGCGTGCCTGCAATGCGTGGCAAAATACTCGACACAAATGGCCGTTTCTGTGCTGTTGATCAGATTTCATACGTTGCTTATCTGGATGTTCGATTTCTCAAATCGCAGTATTCTGAAAAACTATCTCCCCAATTATCACTTCTGCTGAAAAATTTCAATCTCTCTCTGACCGTTGATGAGGTACTCAATGGACCGAATTTTGTGAAATTAACTGAACAGAAAGACCGTGACTCGATCATTACGAGAATTCCAACTTCTCTCATGCCGTATGTGTCCATACAGATGATTACAACAAGAAAACAGGTAAAAGACTTTGGTCTTGACAGAATTCTTGGAAGAGTCATCGATGGACATGGAGTGGGAGGAGTGGAGGAAAAACTGGAAGATGTGCTCTCAAAAAAGAGTGATGGTAAACTTCTTCTCAAGTATCAGGGGTTTGTCACACTATCGCCAAAGATAGAAAGGATAATAAAACCGGTTGATGGGCAAGATGTAAAATTGACCATCGACTTGGATATCCAGAGAATCTGCTACGAAGAGATACAAGAAGCTGTTGAAAAGAATAAAGCGCTTGCCGGCGGGATAATCATAATGGAAACAAAAACAGGTAAAATCAGAGCAATGGCTACTACAAGAGATTGGAACGACGCAATCATGGGATACTTTGAACCTGGATCTGCCATAAAACCCATTGTTTATTCAATAGCTCTACAGAACAATTTGATCGATCTGAACGACACCTTTGATTGCCCCGGTAGCATAAAACCCGTACCAGAACTTGATATAACTGTGAAGGACCTTGAAGCACATGGAAAGGTCGATGTCAGAAAAGCACTTGTTGTTTCGTGCAATACCGCAACCATTTTGATTGCCGAAAAAATCAAAAATCAACTGGGAATTTATCAATACTACGATTGGCTCAAGAAATTCGGATTAGGCGAAAAAACAGGTGTGGAAATAACCGGTGAAATATCAGGTGTTCTTAGAAAACCCCAGCAATGGTCGAAGATTGATTTTGCTATGATTTCCATCGGTCATGGTATAGGAACTCCGGCTTTACAATTTTTAGCGTCTTTCAATACCATCGCAAACAAAGGTGAATATGTTTATCCAACTATAATCGAAAACAGCCAAGTGAAAAAGAAAAGTGTCATAAGCGAAAAGACCGCAGATGAAGTTTCAAAGATACTTAGGCAGGTAGTAGAGGAAGGTACTGGAATCAGGGCACAGGTTGCCGGGATAAATATCGCAGGCAAAACTGGAACTGCACAGAAAATAGCTTCGGGCGAGGGAAAGTACACCTCAATCTTTGTCGGTTTCTTTCCGTATGAAGATCCAAAGTACACCATGATTGTGTACATCGATGAGCCATCGGCAGAAAAATATCTCGCTGGAGAAGTTGCAGCTCCTGTTTTTGCATCAACTGTCAAGAAATTGAACGAATTGTCCAAGCAAAGACCGATCAGCTATCCCAAAGGAGTCATCCCGGATTTAAGAGGTATGAGTTTGAGAGATGCTCTCATCATTCTGAATGATATTGGAGTGAAAAACATACAGATAAAAGGTTCAGGTGTTGTTGTAGAACAGCACCCGGCACCCGGCTCAACTGATTTGAGCAGTGTGCTGTTGATTCTACAATGATCTTGACCATTTATCAAATCTGATGATATAATTAGTTGGCATTGGGAGGTCGTCTAATGGTAGGACAGCGGACTCTGGATCCGCCGGTGGAGGTTCGAGTCCTCCCCTCCCAGCCAGGTTCGCAGGCGAAAGCCTGCTTTTTTTGTGTCGTGTTATAATTTAGTGTAGAACAAATGAGGAGGTTATAAAATGCAAACAAATGTCAGAACGCAGGAAAAGAATCTGGTGATCTACGAATACATTTTCGACCAGAGAGAAGTTTTGGATGCCGAGGAACTCGCCATTAAACAAGTTGCAGATAGGGTAGATATTCCTGGATTTAGAAAAGGAAGAGCACCAAAGTATTTACTGAAAATGCGTTATCCAGAGACTATAAAATCCGAAATACTCGAAGTGCTCTGGCAAAAAGCCATCAACCAGATAAGTGAATATGAAGAGCTACTGTTATCACCCATTCTGGAAGATTTTGAGATCAGCGAGAATGGTGCAAAGTTAGTCCTGCAGATTCACAAAAAACCAGAAATAGTGATAAAACCATTTGAAGAATTTGAATTAAAAAGGCTCGATAAACCGTCAATTCTGAACGGTTATGTTGAAAGAAGACTCAAAGAGCTACAGGAATTCCACGCAATACTGGAACCCAAGGAAGGTCCAGCCGACTATGAGGATATGGTCAGAGCAAAGGTGACAATAACAACAGATGGAAAAACGATAATGGATGGTAAAGTCAGTGAATATGTGCTTTACAAAGAAGACGACAGACCCATTGTCACAGAAGTGGTGGGAAAAAAGGCAGGGGATGTAGTCGAGTTTGATAGAGATTTTGGAAAGGACAAAGTCTATCATTACAGAATCGAGATCGAACAGGTGAACAAAAGAAAACTGCTTGATATATCTGATGAACTTGCAAAAGCAGTTAGCTCAGAATATGAAACTCTTCAGCAGCTAAAAGACGCACTTGAAAAAGAAGGGTCTGAGCTCTACGAAAAAGATATGAAAGAGTTTCTTCAAAATCAAGTGATCGATATACTGTCAAGTGAATCTGAGCTGCTCATATCAGATCGCACATTGAATGAACTTGTAGAGCGGGCATTTGAAAAGATCAGACAGGATAAAGAAGAGTACGAAAAACTGCTCAAAGATCACGACAACGATCCTGAAAAGCTCAAAGAAGCGCTCAAGAATTACTATCTCACTGATCTCAAGAGAACCTTATCGATAGAAAAAGTCGCACAGGAAAACGATTTAAAGGTAACCGATGAAGAAGTGGAGGCACAGGCACAGGATCTTTCAGTTGCATGGGGAATTTCCGTCGAGAGAGCCAGATCGATCTTAAAATCTCGCAAGGATATTTCCGATGATGTACGCTGGGAATTGTTGAAAAGAAAGGTGGCAGATTTGATTCTCACCAAAGCAAAGATAACAGATGTGAAGCCTGAACAGTTCCAGAAGGAGGAAGAAAAACATGAAGATAAATGATCAGCTCATTCCAACCGTTATAGAGTCCACCGGTAGATATGAGCGGGCTTACGATATTTATTCAAGGCTTTTGAAAGATCGCATAGTTTTCCTTGGCTATCCAATAGACGATCACACGGCAAATCTGGTTGTAGCACAGCTTTTGTTTCTCGAAGCTGAAGATCCAGACAAAGATATCCAGCTTTATATAAACAGTCCCGGAGGATCGGTAACCGCGGGACTTGCAATTTATGACACAATGCAATATGTGAAATGCGATGTGACAACGATCTGTGTGGGACAGGCTGCTTCAATGGCTGCCGTGCTTCTCGCAAGTGGCACGAAAGGGAAACGCTTTGCACTGCCAAATGCCAGAATAATGCTCCACCAGCCACTCGGTGGTGCTGAGGGACCAGTTAAAGACGTCGAAATAATCACCAAGGAACTTCTTCGAATAAAAAATCTGATAAACAGCATACTCAGCGAAAAAACAGGTCAGCCATTTGAAAGAATAGAGAAAGACACCGATAGGGACTTTTTCATGGATGCATACGAAGCTCTGAATTATGGATTGATAGATAGGGTGATTGAACCAAAAAGAAGGTGAGATCACTTGAAGCTCACACCAATGATGCAGCAATACACACAAATAAAATCAAAGTACAAAGACGCGATCTTACTTTTCCGCCTCGGTGATTTTTACGAGGCGTTTTTTGAAGATGCACAGTTGGTATCAAAGGTGCTCGATCTTGTATTAACTCACCGGCAAGGTGCACCCATGGCAGGTGTTCCGTATCACGCACTTAACGTTTATCTCAAAAAACTCGTGCAAGCAGGTTACAAGGTCGCGATATGCGATCAGCTCGAAGACCCCGCTGTAGCAAAAGGACTTGTCAAAAGAGAGGTCACCAGAATAGTCACGCCGGGTACGATCCTGGAGGACGAGTTGCTCGAGCAGGAATCGAATAACTACCTTGTTGCACTGTGCAAACCCGATCGATATACAGTTGCAGGTGTGGATGTTTCAACCGGTGAGAGTTTTGCGGCGGCATTTGATGATCTTCAAACAGCACTGGATTTTCTTGAATCTACGAAAGTTTCTCAGATACTCTGTGAACCATCACTGAAAAACGAGTTGGAACAAAGACTCAAAAACATCATGATAGAACCGCTTTCAGACTGGCATCTGAGCAGTGTCAACATTGAAAAAGACATTGCAGAAACCTTTGGTGTATCGACCATAGACCACTTCGAACTTGGTGAGAATTTGCAAACTTTCGGCGCGCTTATCAGATACCTTCGTTTTACATTGATGGCAAACAACGTGTTTTTAAAGCCACCGAAGATTCTCAGAGATCAATCCTGCATCTTTCTCGATCCAGGAACCATAGAGCATCTCGCATTGCTTCCGGGTGAAAAGGGTAAAAACCTGTTTGATGTACTCAACTTCACCAGAACTCCTATGGGTGCAAGGCTCTTGAAAAGCTGGATTTTACAACCTCTGAGAGATATCGACAGAATATCAGAAAGGCTGAACAGAGTCGAGGCTCTGGTCAACGACCAGTTGTTATTGAATGAAGTCAGAGAATATCTGAGCTCTGTTAAAGACATTCAGCGAATAGCAGGCAGAATTCGTTACGGCAAAGCTTCACCAAAAGATCTCGTCGCACTGCGCGGCACTCTTTCTGTTTGCCCATACATAAAAGAGGCACTTTTGAGCAACGAACATTTTGCACAAATGGCTCAGATAGATTGTCTTGAAGATCTTCATCAAAAACTCGAACAGGCAATTGAAGAAAATCCATCTTCGGTTTTAGGAGAAGGCGGAGTGGTAAAGGTCGGTTATGATAAAGAACTCGACGATCTCAGAGAACTCGTTTACCATTCCGAGGAATTTTTAAAGGACTTTGAAAAGCAGGAAAGAGTGAGAACCAGTATACCAAATTTGAAAGTGGGTTACAATACAGTTTTTGGTTACTACATAGAAGTAACCAAATCGCATCTTTCCAAAATTCCAAAAGATTACATCAGAAAGCAAACCCTTGTGAATGCCGAAAGGTTTGTCACAGAAGAATTGAAAAAATTCGAAGAAAAGATACTGACAGCCAAGGAAAAACTCGAAAAACGTGAAAAAGAACTCTATGATGGACTCTGTTCAACGATCGCGGAGAAGATAGAATCGATCGTGGCATTGGCTGATTTTCTTGCCTGTGTTGATGTTCTTTCGGCTTTAGCTTATGCCGCTGTGCGGTATGGCTATACAAAACCGAAATTTCAATTCAACGGAACACTGCGCTTGAAAAACTCAAGACACCCAGTGGTAGAAAGACTCGTGGATAATTTCGTTCCAAATGATTTGCAGATGGATCAGTCGAAAAGTTTTGTGATACTGACCGGACCGAATATGAGTGGCAAATCGACATTCATACGTCAGGTGGCTTTAATTGCTCTGATGGCACAGATTGGTAGTTTTGTTCCCGCAGATGAGGCTATCCTGCCAATCTTTGACAGAATTTTTGCGAAAATGGGTGTACGTGATGATATAACATCTGGTAAGAGTACTTTTCTGGTCGAGATGAATGAAGTGGCAAAGATAATCCACCAAGCCACTAAAGACAGTCTGGTCGTGCTCGATGAAGTTGGCAGAGGAACGAGCACCTTTGATGGTATAAGCATAGCCTGGGCAGTATCCGAATACATACACAATCAACTTGGCTGTAAGTGTATTTTTGCAACGCACTTCACCGAGCTGACGGAACTGGCAAAGATGTACGAAGGAATTGAGAATAAAACCATACAGGTGGTCGAAGAAAAATCCGGTGTGGTATTTCTGCACAAAGTGATCGATGGAATAGCCGATAAAAGCTATGGCATTGAAGTTGCTGCAATAGCAGGTCTTCCCAAAGACATCGTTCAAAGAGCTAAAGAAGTACTCGATGTCATAGTAACCAAGAGCGAACTTGAAGATAAACTGAGAGTTGTCAGCTCAGAAAAACTCAAAAGACTGAGAAAAAAGAAGGTGCATCCTGATCAATCGGCACTGTGGTGAGCTACCAGTATTGCATGTAACGCATGTTAATGCCGACGCAGACAGTTTTGCAAGCGCCTACTGGGGATATCAAACGATAGGCGGGGGCATCTACGTCGATAACCCGGATTCAACGGTCTTAAATTTGATGAAAAAATTCGGTGTCAAAAACTTCATTCCAGAGAGGGTACATTGTTTCTACGTGTACGATACGTGTGACCCAAAGAAGGTACCTTTCAGTGTTAGCAACTACAGGGTTTTTGACCATCACACCGATTGTTGCCTGGAATTTGTGAATAAAGCAGATTTTGCGCATATCAGACACAGAACAGCAAATGTGATGAACCTTTATGACTTGAGTGAAAAAACAGAATTGGATGAAAAAGTCCTGTTTTGTTTTGCGGTTGCACTTGTCACTGATACCGGCTTTTTGAAAACGGCTCGATCTGAAGAAACAGAGTATCTGGCAAGATTTTTGGCTAAGCACACGCTCGAAGAGGTATTTGATGTCATACTGTTCGGCAAAGTGAAAGACATTAAAAGACTTTCGGATATACTATCAAAAATTCAGATAATTGAGCAAAAATTCAAACTGGGCTTGGTGGAATGTGATAGTGATGATGAGTTTCTCTGTGTTGTCGATTTGCTCATGTTTCCACTGGGACTTTCGGTGGTAATCGGGAAACTTCCGTGGGGAACATGGATCTATTGTAAAAAAAGCCTTGTTCAGAAGGTATATCAACAAATACTGAGAAATTTTCCAAATCGTGAAGCCGGAAAATTGTTTGGTTTCCACAATGTTGAATTACTCATTGATTTAATGGGAAAACTGTAGTACCGACTATTTTTAACCCCCGCATAGATTTTTCCATCTACATTAGTTGAACTTTAAACTTGATTTGCAAGACTAAAATATAGTATTTGTGGTAAAATAAAAAATGTATATCCAGATGAAACAGTGTTTTACTTTCAGGAGGAATGTAAGATGACTCGAGAACAGCTTATGCAAATAATCGCTGATAGAGTCAGTAAGTGCACGGCGTGTGAGCTTTATACAACCCGTTCTAATGTTGTTGTTGGTGAAGGTAGTTTGTATGCTCCAATAATGTTTGTTGGTGAAGGACCCGGCGAAGAAGAAGATAAAACAGGAAGACCATTTGTAGGCAAAGCCGGGCAACTTTTGACGAAAATTCTCGAGTCAGTCAACATCAACCGTGAAGATGTCTACATATGCAACATCGTAAAATGCAGACCACCCAACAACAGAACTCCAAAAGCAGAGGAGCAGAAAGCCTGTGGTCATTTTCTTCTTGCACAGATAATGATCGTAGATCCACAGGTAATAGTTCCGCTCGGAAGTACGGCTTTATCTTTCTTTCTCAACCAGAACATTTCCATCACCGAGTACAGAGGCAAAGAAATCGATTGGAAAGGTGGCAAAAAACTTTTTCCAATGTTTCATCCAAGCTTCCTGCTGAGGAATCCTTCTAAGGAGAAAGGATCTCCTAAGGATCTCACCTGGCAGGATATAAAAAAGGTAAGGACATTTTTCGATCAGTACAAAAGGAGGTAAGATTATGGCAAGGGGCAGAAAGAAAATCTTAACACCCGCACTTGAGGATTACCTGACCATCATTTACGAAATTCAGCAAAGACAACCAGCCGCCAGAATCAGCACAATTGCTCGTAAGGTAGGGGTGAGTCTTCCAAGCGTGACAAACGCCGTCAGACGCTTAGCAGATCTGGGTTATGTCGAATACGAAAAGTACGGACTCATAGTCTTGACAAACAAAGGAAAAAGGAAGGCTCAGATCATGCGCGTTCTGCAGCAAAGAATCTGTAATTTCTTCTATTACGTACTTGGAGTGCCAATGGATATATCCGAAAAGATTTCAAAACACCTGTCGCATTATCTGACGGCAAGAGCCCGTGAGAGAGTAAAGGAATTTTACAAATTGATCATCGATTTTGATGAATCCAAGTCAAAAGAACTCAGAAAATTCATTGAAGAGAGCAGAAAATTGGTCAATGTAGAACAACTTCCACAGGAAGTACTTGAAGACATAAAAGCGGCAGAAACAGAAAAAGAGGAAGAAGAAGAGGGTGACTGATAGTGGCAAATATTCTTGTCACTGGCGGAGCTGGATTCATAGGTTCGCACATAGTGGATGCACTAATCCAAGAGGGTCACAAAGTGGTTGTGGTTGACAATCTCTCCACTGGAAAAGTGGAAAACCTGAGCCGAAATGTTTTGTTTTACCAGCAGAGCGTTGAAGACGAAGAGATGATGGAACGTGTTTTCATGCTCCACAAATTTGATTTTGTGTTTCATCTTGCTGCTCAGGCAAGCGTGAGTATTTCTGTGAAAGAACCCGCAAAGGATGCTAAGGTAAACATCATCGGGAGCCTGATTCTACTGGAAAAAAGCGTGAAATACGGTGTGAAAAAATTCATCTTTTCTTCAACCGGTGGGGCAATTTACGGAGAAGATGTACCAATACCCACAGATGAAACAACTGTGCCCCACCCCGTGTCTCCTTACGGAATTGCCAAAAGATCAGTGGAGATGTATCTTGAATTCTACAAAAAAGAAAAGAACCTGAATTATGTATCTCTAAGGTATGGCAATGTCTACGGTCCCAGACAGGATCCAAACGGAGAAGCAGGCGTTGTTGCCATATTTTCTTCACGAATGCTAAAAAATGATGAAGTTACCATCTTTGGAGATGGCGAATATGTGAGAGATTATGTATACGTGAAAGATGTCGTTCGTGCCAACCTGCTTGCCTTAAATGAAAATGTCAGCGGTATATACAACATAGGCACGGGCATCGGGACTTCTGTTAATGAACTTTTCAAAATGCTTGCGCAGATAACACATTATCAAAAACAACCTGTTTATGCTCCTCCAAGAAAGGGAGATATACGAAAAAGCACACTCGACCCAACAAAAGCGAGAATGGAATTAGGCTGGACTCCACAGACAACACTCTTAGAAGGATTGGCGGCAACTGTTGAGTTCTTCAAAACATGACGGATAACCCGTCTTTTGGGGGGCTTGAGTTGGTAGACGAGCACAAGCCACTTGCAGAAAGAGTCAGACCAAAAAATCTGGATGATTTGATCGGCCAGCAACATGTAATGGGAAAAGACGGAATATTGCGCAAAGCCCTTGAGAAAGGGAGTATATTTTCTTGCATCCTGTATGGACCACCTGGTTGTGGGAAAAGTTCTATCGCCGAACTCATAAGAAAATACGTAAATGCCGAATTCTACTCATTCAGTGGAGCCCTTCATGGTGCCGCTGAGATCAAGCAAGCCATGAATCGTGCACAGGAAATGAAAAGGTACGGTAAGCAGACTGTGGTTTTCATAGACGAAATCCACCGTCTCAACAAAGCCCAGCAGGACCTGTTACTCTCCAAAGTGGAAGATGGAACAATAACACTTATAGGTGCTACAACTGAAAATCCATCCTTTGAAATCATTCCACCTTTATTGTCAAGGTGCAGAGTGATTTTTCTTAAACCCCTTTCCAACGAAGATTTGGTGAGAATAATGAAAAGAGCCTTGATAGTCGATCAGAAAATAGCAGATTACGGTATATCAGTCACCGAAGAAGTGCTTGAGTCAATTGCTCAGCTTTCTCAGGGTGATGCGCGCTTTTCACTGAATACACTTGAAATGGCAATAGAAACGGCAAAAGCCATGAATGAGAAGACACTTGATTTAAAAATCTTGCAGGCAAGCACAGGTTACAAACCGCAGGGATATAGATCTGAAGAACATTATGATTTTGCCTCTGCGTTCATAAAAAGTTTGAGGGGCAGCGATCCTGATGCTGCTCTTTACTACATGACAAGAATGATTGAGTCCGGAGAAGATCCAATGTTCATAGCACGGAGAATGATAATCCTTGCCAGTGAAGATATCGGTCTGGCTGAACCTATGGCACTGCTTGTTGCAGTTTCAGCGGCTCAGGCAGTTGAATACGTTGGACTGCCTGAGTGTATACTCAATCTCGCTCAAGCTGTGATATATCTTGCAGCAGCGCCAAAGAGCAATTCAGTGTACTTGGCTGTCGAGACGGCAAAAAATGTGGTCAAGCAATCAGCCAGTGTTCAGGTTCCACTCTTTTTGAGAAATCCTGTGACAAAATTGATGAAAAACGCCGGCTATGGTGACGGATATGTCTATCCACATGAGGTCGGGGGTTTTGTGAAAAGAAGCTATATGCCTGATGAGCTCAAAAAAATCAAAATTTATGTGCCCAAGGAAATAGGAAAAGAAGTGAACATCAAAAAAAGGCTCGAAGAACTCTGGGGTAAAGAAAAATATTCACAGGGGGAAGACAAAAAATAAAATGGACAAACTTACGGCTTTTAGAGAAAGCAAAAACATTGATGTTAGAAAGGAGGGAACAGCACATTCTCCATCTTATAGAAGATGGAGTTGACTGCGCTGAATGTTGATGAAAAAAATCTGTTCATCTGAAGTTATCTATGCCTTTTCACCTGTGATGACACCAGTCGAAACCGTTGAACCAGGAGAAGTAATTGTTTTTGAAACTCTGGATGCCCTTGGTGGACAAATAAAAACTGAACAAGACACGGCAAATCTGGATTTTTCAAAAGTCAATCCAGCCACAGGTCCTGTTTTTGTAAAAGGAGCAACTGCTGGGAAGACTCTGAAAATCAAAATTCTGGACATAGAAATTGCAGACAAAGGTGTGATAGTTTCCGAAGAAGGATTTGGGGTTCTGCCAGAATTGACCAAAGGATTCAAAGTCAAGATTCTTCAGATCGATGACGGATTGATCCATTTTGGCAATCTCAGACTCCCAGTTGATCCAATGATAGGTGTCATAGGAGTTGCGCCAAATAAGGACGAATTTCCAACAGGTACAGCACATAAGCACGGAGGAAACATGGACACAAAGCAGATCAAAACGGGAAGCACGCTGTACCTACCAATATTCCAGGAAGGTGCTCTTCTTGCTTTGGGAGATGTACATGCCCTGATGGCTGATGGAGAGGTATGCGTTTCTGCCTGCGAAGTTGGTGCAAAAGTGATGGTAATGGTAGATATCGTTGATCAAAAAACACAATGGCCTATGATAGAAACAAAAGAAGGATACTTCATAGTTGTTTCATTGCCCGACATAGAACAAGCCATCATAGAAGTAACTGCTCAAGCGGTGAGTTTTCTGTCAGATATGTTAAAAATCTCGACAGTAGATGCATACATGCTTGCAAGCCTTGTAGTAGACATTCAAATAAGTCAGCTTGTAGATCCAAACAAAACGGCAAAAGCCTTCATACCAAAGTCGGTTCTGTGGAAATAGGGAGTGAAAAAGGTGGACTTTGCCATAGTGGTGGACAGCAGTATGGACTGGCCCAGGGACTATAAATGGTCCATGCCAGTATATATTCTTCCTCTGAGACTGTACGTGGATGAAAAAGAATACAAAGACAGATTTGACATCAGCGAAGAACAAATTTACAAATTCATGATCGAAGGAAAAAGGGTCAGTACATCTCTTCCCAACTTGAAAGAAACCGCTGAACTGTTGTTGAACCTCTGCAAGAACCACAGCAAAGTTGTTGTACTCACTCTATCACAGAAACTCAGCGGAACTTTCAACATGGTCAAAACAGTTGTGGAAAACTTCAACCTATCAAAAAAAGTAGATGTCTATGATTCTCGCGGAGTTAGTGGGAAGATTTTCTATGTTTTGAATCGGTTAATAGAAGATCTTTTGAACAACAAAAAGATAACTCAACAGACAGTTGATCAATACAGCAGAGATTCTACCATGTTCTTTGTTCTAAATACACTGGAGTATCTCAAAAAAGGTGGGCGCATAGGCAAACTCAGTGCATTTGTCGGTAAAATACTGAATCTCAAACCTATTCTTTCAATAGATGAAGAGGGTCAGATTTACAAAATAGCAACTGCAAAAAGCGAGAACGATCTGGTAGAAAAAATGGTCGAGTTGATTAAAAACTTTTTGGGCAAACAGAAAAAGTATATGCTCTACGGCGGATATGGCATTGAAACCACCAGACCAATCCTTGAAAAGATAATCAACAGGATCGGTAGGTGCAACGATCTGGCAAGGGTAGGTCCGGCGGTAACAGCTCACGCCGGTCCAGAGGTTTTTGGGATTCTCGTTGGCAAACTTTGATCGTGTTTTGTCAAACAATTTTCAAGGTCTTTGAACATTTGCCGTCTTGATAAGTTTTGTCTTTGTGGTAATATATTCAGTGGTTTGTGTCGGGGCGTAGCGCAGACGGCTTAGCGCGCCTGCCTTGGGAGCAGGAGGTCGCTGGTTCAAGTCCAGTCGCCCCGACCATTTTTTATTTGCCTGTGTTAGAAATCTTGCGTGAAAAACAGACGCTGATTCTCACTTTCATCTTCACTTTTACAATCAATTAAAAACAACTTCAAGATGCTGTCGTAAAAATAGTTGTATAATTGTACAACAATGAAAGGAGGAAAATTGTGCACATTGAACAAATCTTCAAGGCACTGGCTTGTAAATGGAGAATTGAAATCATAAAACAGATAGCAAAACAGAATCTTTGTATGTGTGATCTTGAAGCCGCAAACCACATCGATAAAACGACCATATCAAGACATATAGCCATTTTACAGAATTCTGGAATTATTGAACTAAAAAGAGAAGGTCAGAGAAAAAGAATTGTCCTAAAAGATCCAAGAGTTCTTGAACTCATAGACCTGGCGGAAAAAATCGCTGGAGAATAAAGGGGAGGAGATAATATGGCAAAAAACTGGTATCCAGTCATTGATTACAGCAAGTGCGCCGGATGTCTGAGTTGTGCAAACTTTTGTCCTCACGGGGTTTACACGATCAAGGACGGCAAGCCTGTCGTTACCAACCCACTTGAATGCGTGGAGTTCTGCAGAGGCTGTCAAAAACTCTGTGACTACGGCGCGATATCCTATTCGGCGGAGGTGAAAGTCCATGGGTAAAAAAGGATTGTTGCTGTGTGTTTGTCAGGGTACATGTCCTTCGTTTCACCAGATGAATATTTTTGAAGTGCTCAATGCCATAAGAAGAGAAAAACTGGTCGATTTCGTGGCACTCCATCCACAGCTCTGTGCAGATGACGGAGATGTCTATCTGAAGACATTGACAAAAGATGAACAGATAGAGAAACTCTATGTAGCGGGCTGTGATCCAGCAATGCAAAAAAAGATGTATCGAGATGCCTTTGAAGCGAGTAATTTCGACAGGTCAAAACACATTGGTGTAGATATAAGAAATATGACCACAGAACAAGCAATTGAAGCGATTAAGAATATGATCAAAAATAATTGATTTTTGTTGTATCATATTTTTGGTGATGACTGTGTGCAGAATGATTGGTTTTTCCTTTGAAAAAGAACAGAACGTGGATGTGTTTTTCAAACACTTACAGTTGATGGCTCAAAGTGGCAAAGGCGCTCCCCACAACCACGGGTGGGGAGTTTACGCCTTAAAAGACGGCGAAGTGATTTACTATCGCTCACCAAAACCAGTATATGAAGAAGATCTGCCATCATTTTCAGCGCAAGCCGGTATCTTTCATGCAAGAAAGGCATCAGATCATCTACCAGTTACCTTCCTGCAACTTCATCCTTTCATAGACAACCAGGGAAAAGCCTTTTGTCACAATGGAACTATATACGACATACCGTTCCATTTCATTGAAAGTGATACGTACTCTTATTTTTTAAAAGTCAGGCAATTCAATTCTTACGAAGAGCTTTTAGAGAAAATAAAATATGTGGCTCAAAATTACAGACACACAGGCATGAATTTTTTGATGATGAATAAAAACGATCTTGTTGTCTACTGTGGTTACAGCACAAACCAGGACTATTACACGCTCTGGTACACTGACAAAAATGGGTTTGTCGTCTGTTCAGAACCAATGAGTGATGATTGGATTGCAATGGAAAACCGAACTGTACTCGTAGTAAGAAGTGGAAAAATAATAAAAAAGCTGAAGGTGGTTTTTTAAGATCTTTCTATTCTAAGTGAATTCAAAACCACAGTTATAGAACTCAAAGCCATGGCAATTTCAGCGATAATTGGATGCAAAAGCCCTGCCATTGCACTTGGTACAGCTATAATATTATAAAAGAATGCCCAGAAAAGATTTTGTTTTATGATTTTGAAAGTCCTTTTGGATATTTCTATTACATCAACTATCCTGGATATACCACCGTTTATTATGATCACATCCGCGCTGTCGATCGCCAAATCAGTTCCACTGCCAACGGCAATCCCAACATCTGCACCTTTCAAAGCACCGGCATCGTTCATACCGTCACCAACCATGACAACCTTCAATCCCTTAGCCTGATATCTTCTCACTATATCAAGCTTGTCCTGAGGCTTAACATCAAAATGAACCTCCTGTATGCCAACTTTATTCGCCACTGCCCTTGCTGTTATCTGATTATCACCCGTTACCATTACCGGTTTTATTCCCATTTTTTTAAGCCTGTTCACTGCTTCTTTCGAATCACTTCTTATAGTATCTTCTATGGCAAGAAATCCCACAATATCATTATTCTTTCTCACTTCAACTACTGTCTTTCCTTGTGTGTAAAAGTCTTCATACAGATCCATATTCACCGGCCTTCCAACAAAGTATTCATCTTTGCCGACTTTTGCTCTAACTCCTTCACCAACTATCTCATCGATATCTTTTATCTCAAAAAAATCTCTGACCGTAGAAGATATAGCCTTGGCAAGCGGATGATTTGAGTTTTTTTTCTATACTTGCAACTATTTTCAAGGTAGTTTCATCAAGGTTGTGCTGTACTACTGCTGGCTTTCCCTCAGTAATAGTACCTGTTTTATCCATCAACACCACTTTTACATCCTTAGAAGTTTGAATAGCCTCGGCATTTCTTATCAACAGACCTTTTTTCGCGGCAAGTCCTGTTCCAGTAACAAGAGCCATCGGAGTGGCTAACCCAAGAGCACACGGGCAGGCTATAACTATCGTTGCAACAAACACAAAAATTGCAAAATTGAAAGGCTCTACCGTGCTCATAACCCACGGGAAGATCTTGCTCATTTTATCAAGAAAAGGTACGAATTTTTCAAAGTTGAAATACCACAAAACAGCACCTGTAACTGCCAGTGATATTATCGCTGGTACAAACCACATGGTAATTCTATCTGCAAGCGCCTGAATAGGTATTTTTGAGCCCTGAGCTTGCTGAACTAAGTTTATCATCTGTGATAAAAAACTATCTTCGCCAACCCTGGTCACCTTCACTTTTAAAGGACCTGTCAGATTAACAGAACCACCTATCACTTCATCGTTTTCTTTTTTGTGAACTGGTATCGATTCTCCAGTTATAACCGATTCATCAACCGAAGATTTTCCCCAGATCACAACACCATCAACAGGTATTCTTTCAGATGGAAGGATCGACACGATCAAACCTTCTTTTACTGCTTCCAGCGGCACGGTGATCTCACCTTTTTCCGTTACAACACGTGCTTCTTTTGATTGAAGTTTCAAAAGCGATTTAATCTCTTTACTTGCTCGATCTCTTAGGTGAGATTCTATAAATCTTCCAGTTATGTGAAAGGCTACGATCATCGCACCTATACTGCCAAAGGACATGACAGGAAGACCAGCAACTTCCAAAACTGCGGTGAGCCATGACGCAACTGAACCAAAAAATATAAGCGTATCCATATTGGTGTGTCTATGTGTAAGAGCAATCCATGCACCTCTTATAGTGTCTTTTGCAACAAAGAAAACAACAAAACCTCCCATAAAAATCTCAAACCAGACAAAATAATTCACAGGACTTATCAGCATGTGATACAGCATCATCAGTGCAAGTGGCAAAGTTGCAACCCATGCCAGTATCAGATTTCTTTTAAAAGCTGTGTATCTTTTCTTTTCTATTTCCTCTAAGGGCTGAGTTGATATGCCATAACCAGCTTGCTCAACAGCGGCTTTAATCACTTCGATGGGAATTTCTTTTTCTGCAACGATAAAACCCGTTGAAGTAGCCAGGTTAACTGCGGCAAATTCTACACCTTCAATTTTATTTAAAGCCCTTTCAACGGTTTTTGCGCACGTTGCACATGTCATACCAGTCACTGTGAAAGTTTTCTTTATCTTTTGCACGATACCACCTCATCAGGCAAAATTATATAGCAAGGCTAAAGATCAATCTCTCATTTGAAATTTTTGACAATTTTGAAATAATTGATATATAATTGTCCTAACTCAACCATCAAGGGGGGATATACCGTGAAAAAGTATCTAAGAGTTTTTCTGCTGATAATGATCTTACTGGCAGTCAGTAGCTATGGTAGTACTCAGGTCTGGCAAAAAACATTCGGCGGTACCAAAGGTGATCGAGCTTTAAGTATTCAGCAAACAAAAGACGGTGGATACATAGTTGCCGGATACACATACTCCTCTGGAGCTGGAGAAGATGATGTTTACGTCTTGAAACTCGATCCGAATGGGAAGCTGAAATGGGAGAAAACGTTTGGTGGAAAATTCAGTGATGAGGCTCTCAGTATTCAACAAACAAAAGACGGTGGATACATAGTTGCTGGATACACATACTTCTCTGGAGATAGGGGGGAAGATGTTTACGTTTTGAAACTCGATTCAAATGGAAAACTGCAATGGGAAAAAACATTCGGTGGAAGTGATAACGATGGAGCTTTCAGCGTTCAGCAAACAAAAGACGGTGGATACATTGTGGCTGGAGGCACAAGATCTTCTGGAGCTGGAAGATTTGATGTTTATATTCTAAAACTCGATTCAAATGGGAAACTACAATGGGAAAAAACATTTGGTGGAAGTGATGATGATATGGCAACGAGCATACAGCAAACCACAGATGGTGGATACATCGTGGCTGGATATTCCTATGGAGCTCAAAAATTTGATGTTCATATTCTAAAACTCGATTCAAATGGGAAACTACAATGGGAAAAAACATTTGGTGGGAGCGATAGTGACGTGGCTTTCAGTATTCAACAGACAAAAGACGGTGGATACATAGTGGCTGGAAGTACAAGATCTTCTGGAGTTGGAGGGAAAGATGTTTACGTTTTAAAGCTCGATTCAAATGGAAATATACAATGGGAAAAAACATTTGGTGGGAGCAAGGATGACGAGGCTTTCAGTATTCAACAAACAAAAGATGGCGGATACATTGTTGCTGGAAGCACAGAATCCTTTGGAGCCGGGTGGAAAGATGTTTACGTTTTGAAACTCGATTCAAATGGAAATCTTCAGTGGGAAAAGACATTTGGCAATGAAGATGATGATGAAGCTTACAGCGTTCAGCAGACTTCTGATGACGGCTACATTGTTGCTGGATCGATAAATGGAGATATTTACGTTTTAAAACTCGATGGATCAGGAAATACAGGTCCAAATCCCGGAAAATGATTCAAATAAGGCAGGGGATTTCCCCTGCCTTTTTTATGACCAAATAACCAAGCCTCTTATTCCATTCTCTCGCACTTACCCGTTTTTCTAAAGCTTTTTATTTTGATTATGAAAAGTCAAGCCTGTGAAGTTGACCTCCTCCCAATCCCATGAATGGGATAGGATTCCCATCAGAGATTGGGTTTCCCGCTTTTACATGGTATGACTTACCAGTATACAGGAATTACTCCCAAATATCCTGGCAGAGATCTGCCACTCCACGAGCATTATTTCGGACCGATCCAGCCCTACACTCTTTAGCATGTTTATCTTGGTACACTAAAGGTATCTGGTTTTCTCTTTTTTCTTTAGTCTGTTGCAAAGTTTGCTTGATTTTTTCTGCTTTTGTCATCTTGACTCTCCTGATACCACCAAAAACTTTTTTCTGTATGGTTCAAGAAAGAACATCCATTCATCACAATCACATAAATGAGATGTGCTTTCTGGCTGGTTCTCTGTAAAAACCACTCATTACATTTATGAAATGGTTCTTCTACATCATGCAAATTGAGCCTTTGAGAAGCTCTGGCGAAATTTCTTGAAAAGATGATGTTTTTCACTCATTTTAGAAAAATGTTGACAAAAAAATTCCAGTGAGTTAAGATTAGGATGTACGGACAACCGTATAACAAAGAGGTGATCGCTATCCTCAAAGCTGAAAAAATACTCAAACAGAAATTCTCAAAAAACATCGAAGTATATGAAAAAGACGGCTCGATATTTCTTGAAGGTATCGTCGATGACTGGGAAAAAGTAGTCAGTGCTGGAAAGATCGCATCGCGTTTTGCAGAAAAAGATGTAGTTAATTTGTTAGAATGCAAAGGTCTTCAGAAAGATCAACCATCAAAACCCAATCTAAAAGACAGAAAGCTTGAGAACAAAAGGGTCGATGTTTTAATCATCGGCGCTGGAATAGTGGGCTGTACGATAGCAAGAGAATTGTCAAGATACAAAATAAGTATACTTGTAATCGATAAAGAGAGCGACATAGCCATGCACCAAAGCTCAAGAAATGCGGGTATGGCTCATCCGCCGATTGCTCCCAAACCCGGTTCAAAAAAAGCTCTGTACAACCAGCGCGGGCTGAAGATGCTACCTGAACTTTCTAAACAGCTTGACTTTCCATTTGAGGAAAATGGCATGGCTATTTTATTCAAACACTGGATTTATTTTACCGCTGCCGGACTTATCCATTCTCGAGCCAGAAAAAACGGAATAGAATCGATTCAATTCCTTTCAAAAACAAAATTGAAATCAATTGAACCGAAAATAACCGACGATTTTGCCTGGGCTTGCCTTTTCAAAAATGCCGGGATCGTCGATCCTTTCAAGATGACACTTGCCTTTGCTGAAAATGCAATTCAAAACGGCGCGGAGTTTTGTTTTCAAACCTTTGTTGAATCGATGGAATTAGATGGACAAAAGATCGTTTCTGTTCAGACCAATCGTGGAAAAATCTTTCCAAGGGTAGTTGTGAATGCTGCTGGACTCTGGGCTGATTACATCGCCGAGCTTGCCAATGACAGATTTTTCACCATACATCCAAGAAAAGGGATAATGGCAATAATAGACAGTAAAAAGCAGAACCTTGCAAAGTTGACTATTTCCATGCCAAACATAACTCAGGCAAAATCAGTTACAAAAGGCGGAGGCTTAATACCAACTGTTCATGGCAATCTACTGCTTGGTCCCACCGCAAAAGAAGTACCTTTCAAAGAAGATTACAGCACAGACGAAGATAGCCTCAATGAACTGATTAAAAAGCACGCAAAACTCGTCGAAGGTCTTGGTTTAAAAGACATTATAACGTACTTTGCCGGTACAAGAGCGGCGACATACAAAGAAGACTTTATAATTGAAAAATCAACAAAGGTGAAGAATTTAGTTCACGCCGCCGGAATACAATCTCCGGGTTTGACAAGCGCTCCGGCAATTGCACAGGATGTTGCCAGAATGTGTGTGGAAATTCTATCAGATGAAACCAAAGTTCTGCCAAATACCGAATTTGTACCCACCAGAAAAGGTGAACCTTTGTTCAAAAACCTGCCACTTGAAGAAAAGCAAAAGCTCATCAAGAAAAATCCAGATTACGGTGTTGTTGTATGCAGGTGTGAAGGAATAACAAAAGCCGAGGTTATAAAGGCTGTAAATTCCATCCTACCGGCGACTACCCTTGATGGTATAAAGTGGAGAACGCGCTGTGGCATGGGAAGATGTCAGGGAGGTTTTTGTACACCTTATATTTTACAGATACTCTCACAACAAAAGATCGATGTACTGAATCTGACAAAAAAAGGCGGGGCTTCATATATAGTGGTTTCTAAAACAAGGGGTGATTGACATGGTTGAATACGATGTGCTTGTCATTGGTGCAGGACCTGCAGGACTATCTGCGGCAGTGTCAGCCAATATTTCTGGAGCGAAAGTTTTGGTAGTGGAAAGAGAACCAGTGCCCGGGGGAATCTTAAAACAATGCATTCACGACGGTTTTGGGGTAATAGAATTCAAAGAAAGACTAACAGGCCCAGAATACGCCGAAAGATATATAGAAAAACTGAACGAGCTTGACATAGATATCTTGCTTCAAAGTTTTGTGCTTGAGATTAAAAAAGAAAATGACTCTTTTTGTGTAACCATTCAAAACAGCAAAGGTATTTTTGCTTTGAAAAGCAAAGCTATCGTTCTTGCCACAGGTTGCAGAGAAAGAACTTCAAAGCAAATCTTCATACACGGTGACAGACCATCCGGTGTCTTTACAGCCGGTACTGCCCAGTACATGGTGAATATAATGGGCTTTTTACCATGCAAACGATGTGTAATACTTGGAAGCGGGGACATAGGATTGATAATGGCACGAAGGCTGACATTGGAAGGAGCACAGGTGCTTGGAGTCTATGAGATACAAAAGCAACCATCCGGGCTTGCGAGAAATATATCTCAGTGTTTGGAAGATTTCAAGATTCCTCTGTTTCTTTCCCATACGGTTACAAGAGTATTCGGAAAAGAAAGATTACAAGCCGTTGAAATAACAAAAGTCGATGAAAATAAAAAACCCATTCCTTCTACTGCACAAACGATAGAGTGCGATGGATTGATTTTAGCCGTTGGGCTAATACCGGAAAATGAACTTGCAGAGTCGCTTGGAATAGAAATGGACGAAAAAACAAAAGGTCCAGTTGTCGATCAGAACATGATGACAAGTGTAGAAGGTGTCTTCAGCTGTGGAAATGCTCTGCATGTGCATGATCTTGTAGATTATGTTACACAGACCGGTAAAATCGCAGGAAGATCTGCAGCGATGTATTCAAAAGGATTGCTCACGGTTAAAAAGTATCTGCAGATAGAACCATCAGAGGATATCGCTTACTGCGTGCCTCAAAGAATCAGTCTTCCATGCCGTGAAAAAATCAGATTGTTTTTCCGACCAAAATATCAGAAAAGGAACGCAAAATTGCTTGTCAGATCTGATGAAATAATTTCTCAAAAAACTTTTGAGACGGTTAGACCACAGCAAACTGAATTTGTCGATTTTGAGATTTCATCAGTAAAGAGTAAAATCACTATCGAGCTTTCCGGTCTGGGGGGAGAAGATATGGAAAGATTTAACAGAAAAATAGTGTGTATCGTATGTCCAAAGGGATGTGAAATTGAGATTTTTGGTGAAAACGATTTTCGCGGGTACAGTTGTCCAAGAGGCTTTGAATTTGCAAAAAACGACCTTTTGAATCCAAAACGAATACTGTGTACGACTGTTGCCACAATCAACCATAAGCTGCTTCCTGTAAAAACAGACAGACCTATACCACTTGAATCTTTTAAAGAAGCAATGGACTGTGTGAGAAAAGTCGTTGTTCAAAAACCTGTTGCAAGAGGAGAGATCATTCTTGAAAACATAGCCGGAACAGGTGCAAACCTTGTGGCAACAAGCACATCGAAGGTGATAGAGTATGTCTGATGTGATACTCACAATAGATTGCGGCACGCAGAGCCTGAGAGTACTTCTTTTTGATTCAAACGGTAAACTGTTGCAAATGCACAAAGAGGAATACCCGCAAACTTACATCTCGCCAAAACCTGGCTGGGCTGAACAGGATGTAGAAGTGTACATAAAAGCCCTTTCAAAAGCCTGTTCAGTGGTTAAAGAAAAAGACACCGCTCTGTGGAAAAAAATAGCGGCTGTGACAGTAACCACCCAGCGCGACACCTGTGTTTTTCTGGACAAAGATGGCAACCCATTAAAGCCAGCAATTTTATGGTTAGATCAAAGAATGGCTGAGCTTGATATCAAACTACCCTTGCATTACAAAATAGGTTTTAAGATCGTCGGGATGGATAAGGCCGCAAAGATCTCGGCAAAAAAATGCAAGGCAAACTGGGTCAGGCAGAACGAACCGGAGATCTGGCAGAAAACCCACAAATTTTTGCTGCTTTCCGGCTGGTTTCACTATCTTCTCAGCGGCAAATTCATCGATTCAATTGCCAATCAGATAGGTCATATACCTTTTAATTACAAAAAACTCAGATGGGCTGATCCAAAGCACGATTACCAGCCTTATCTGTTTCAGATAGAAAAGGACAAACTCCCCGACTTGGTTGAACCGGCGACCGTAATAGGAACTTTGACCAAAAAGGCTTCAGAACTGACTCAGATCGCACAGGGCACTCCGTTGATAGCCGCAGGATCAGACAAAGGTTGTGAAACTGTTGCCATGGGATGCCTGACAGAATCCCTTGCATGTGCAAGCCTTGGCACAACGACCACGATGCAGATAACTTCCAGAAAATACCTTGAACCATTGAAATTCATGCCTTCATACCCTGCTGTGATCCCGAATCGTTTCAATCCAGAGGTCGAGATATTCAGAGGATTCTGGATGGTTAGCTGGTTCAAAAAGGAATTTGGCAGTTATGAATCTCAAATAGCACAGGAAAAAGGTATAAAAGTCGAAGATGTCTTTGATGAACTGCTGAAAGTAACAAAGCCCGGTTCACTCGGCTTGATGCTTCAACCTTACTGGGGTGCTGGTTTAAAAATGCCAGAAGCAAGAGGAGCAATCATAGGATTTGGTGATGTGCACAACAGAGCTTATCTGTACAGAGCCATAATAGAAGGTCTTTCCTATGCACTGAAAGACGCGGCAGAAAAGATAGAAAAGGTTTCTCACACACCCATCGAAAAAGTCATGGTAACAGGTGGAGGATCAAGATCGGATTTCGTTTGCCAGACACTGGCAGATGTTTTGAACAAAGAAACAGTCAGAGGAGAAACTTACGAAGGCTCTGGTCTTGGAGCAGCTATAGTCGGTTTTGTTGGAATAAAATACTACTCTTCTTTTGAAAACGCCGTTCAAAAGATGGTCAGATACAGCAAACAATTCATACCGGACAAGGACCGTGCAAAACTTTACTCTCAGCTGTATGAACATGTCTACAAAAAGATGTATGGCAGATTATGTCCACTGTATAGATCCATGCAAAGGATAACCGGTTATCCAGAATGTTGAGAGGTGAAAGAAATGGAATTTCAACCAAAATGGATTGAGCAGGCACCTCCTGCTGGTTCTTACAGATCAATCTTCAAATGGGGAGATCCAAATTTTTTCAAACACCCAAACAAAAGGCTCTACAGATTGATGAAGCAGGTCTTTGAATTATCCGATGAACATTTCGAACATCATGTAAATCCCGGTTTTGAACAGGTGAAGGTCGATATACCAATTAAGCTTTCACCAAAACACATTCAAGCTTTCGAAAACATGCTTGGAGCAGAGAATGTGAAAACAGATGACTATTCTAGGGTGAAAGCAAGTTTTGGAAAAACCATGCTTGATTTAATGAGATTGAGAGAAAAGAAAATAGAAAACCTCCCAGATGCAGTTTTATTTCCAAAAGATAAAAAAGACGTTGTAGAAATAGTAAAGTACTGCAGTGAAAACAAAATACCAATCTATCCAAGGGGAGGAGGCTCAACAGTAACAAGAGGAACTGAATGTGTAAATGGCGGTGTTTGCGTAGATTTCACAAAACACATGAATCGAATTCTCAAACTGAACGAAATCAACCACACCGTCACAGTTCAACCGGGTATCTACGGTCCAGAACTTGAAAGAAAACTGAACAACGCACCTGAAGAACTCGGCGCAAAGTACAGATACACCTGCGGTCATCTGCCCCAGTCCTTTGAGGGCTCCACCGTTGGCGGATGGATCGTCACAAGAGGTGCAGGGCAGAATTCGACGTATTATGGGAAAATTGAAGACCTTGTAGTCTGTCAGGAATACATAACCCCCGTAGGAGAGATCATTACAAAAGAATATCCAAGGGCTGCTCTTGGTCCATCGATAGACCAAATCTTCATTGGTAGCGAGGGAGCTTATGGATTACTTGTCTCAGCCACGCTTAAAATCTTCAGATATCTTCCGGAAAATGATCAAAGATTCAGTTTAATCTTTCCAGATTTTCACAGTGCGATAGAAGCAACAAGGGAGATAATGCAATCTCAATTTGGTGTTCCTTCGGTAATGAGATTATCAGACCCCGAGGAAACAGACGTCGCGTTAAAACTCTATGGTGTTGAAGGTACACTGATAGACAAAATGATAAGCTTTCGGGGCTTTAAACCCATGAAAAGATGTTTGCTCCTTGGAATTGCGCAGGGAGAGAAAAGCTATGCAAAAAACGTCAAAAGAAACATAATGAAGCTGGCAAGAAGATATGGTGCGATGTACACAACAGGTTTTGTGGCAAAATCATGGGAACACGGCAGATTTACAGATCCATACCTCAGAGATGATCTGAATGATTTTGGCATAGTCATAGATACACTCGAATGCGCTGTGGCGTGGGATCAGGTTGAATATGTTTGGGAAAATGTCAGAAAATACTGCAAACAAAGACCAAAAACCATCGTTATGAGCCATTGTTCACATTTCTATCCTCAGGGAACCAACCTGTATTTCATCTTCATAGGGAAATTTGAAAGCATCGAAGAGTTTGTTGAATACCAGAGCGGGATACTCGACAACATAGTAAAACACGGTGCGGCGTTGAGCCACCACCACGGAATAGGAAAACTGTTCGCACCATGGTTCGAAGAATGCATAGGCAAAAATCAGCTTGAAGTGATGAAAGCCTTAAAAAGATACTTTGATCCCAACAACATCATGAACCCCGGAGGAACACTTGGATTAGACCTAAGTGATGCACAAAAAAGGAAAATATCATAAAAAGCACCAGATCGCCTCTGGTCACCTTCAAGAAGGTTTAGGCTTTTTGAGCAGATTCACCAACTATTTTTGTACAACTTAGCATCACTCAAAAATATTACATCGTATTCCCAGTAGTTCATTTCTGATAAAATAACTTGGAGGAATGATGAGTTGATAGATAAAACAAGTGCTATGCCTCTTTATGTTCAGCTGAAACAGGAACTGAAAGAAAAGATATTGAAAGGCGATTGGAAAGAGGGAGAAAAAATTCCCACAGAATTTGATTTGATGAAAACCTACAAAGTCAGCAGAGCCACTGTCAGATCAGCTATAGATAGTCTTGTTCTGGAAGGATATCTTGTCAAAAAACACGGAGTTGGCACCTTTGTCAAAAGAATAAGACCATCTCTTGGTTTCGAGCCTCTGATAAGTTTAAGCTATGCCTTGGAGACTTTTAATATCCACTCCAAAAACACTGTAATTGAGAAAAAATACATAGATCTTGATTTGAAATTGAAACAAAATCTTCGTTTCAGGCATACATCAAAATGCCTTTACCTTAGAAGATTACGCTATGTCGATGAAATACCTTTGGCAATTGAAGATTCGTACTTTCATCCAGAAATTGCATCCATCTTTGACGATAAAGATCTGTCAAAATCCATCGCAAAAATACTCGTCAATGAAACAGACATATCGATATCAAAGGTTGAGCAAATAATAATCCCGCGTATAGCAGAGAAAGAAGAAAGGTCACTGTTGATGTTGCCTGAAGAAACTCAGATTTTGCATATGCAACGCTGGATCTATGTCCAAAACCAGACTGAGCCGATTTATTATTTGAACCTGATCATGAGAAGTGATCTATCTACCCTGCGTATAACAACTTTAAATTTTTAAATCATCAGCAGATGAGATAAACAAATATGAAGAACTACAGCACGTTTGTTTCAACAGCATCAATCCTGTTTTTCTCCATCTGGAAAATTTTTCTCAAACCCTTTAGAGTCGCAAGTCCCCACGCAAAAGTCACAGCTTCTGCCACCATATTCCCACACAACATTCCCCACCACACACCTTTTAAACCTAAATTCAAAACAAACACAAAGAGCCATGAAAAGAAAACATGCAAAACCACCGTTCTGAGAATTGAAACTGCAAGGCTTTTAACTCCATGACCTATACCCTGAAACATAGCAGAAGTAAACATTCCAAATGGAACCGTGGGGATGAAAAAGCTCAAAATTTTCAGGGCATTCACAAGATCTCGGAAAAGAACGCTGGCACTTTTCGAATAGGTGAATACAAATGCTATCTTTGAAGCAAACAAAAACACTGCCGTCATTGTGCACAGACCAATGATAAGACCAAATTTCACCGCAAAAAGGTAAGCTTCTTCCAGTTTTTTTGAATTTCTTTCACCATAGGCTGCACCGGTTACAGAAGTCACGGCGTTTGCTATACCCATCAATGGTATCGTGCCGAAATTTATGATTCTCCACGCACTTGTGAAAATGGCAACACCTATATCTCCACCAGCTACTATGATGAATCTATTCAACACAAAATTAGATGTAGACATGATTATTTGGCCAAAAGACGTTGGTATTCCAACCCTCAGTATATCAATCACTATCTGCCTACCCTCACGCAAATGCTTAAAGCTGAGTGAAACATAAGTATTTTTCTTCAAAAACAACCAGTTTGCCATCAAAAGGGTTGAAGCAACTATCGAAGCAACGGTTGCATAAGCTGCCCCCTCAATACCCCAGCCGAAGGTGTATATGAACAAAGGATCTAAGAAAATATTCAAAACTGCTCCAAGGGTTATGGCATTCATTGATCTTTTTGTGTCACCTTCGCCTCTGAGTATCCCATTTACCACGTTGTTAAACATCAAGAGTGTTATACCCACAAGCATTACTCTGGAATACTTTACTGCAAGCTCGAATGTCCTACCGCTGGCTCCTGTTAGTTTTAAAACAGAGCCGAGGAAAGGATACACCGTTGATGTTGCGCTGATGCCAAAAATAATAGCAAGACTATAGAACAGGTAGCTGCAGAATCGGCTTGTTTTTTGTTTCTCTCTCCTATCTTTCGAGATATAACGGAACTTGCGCCGACACCGATTCCACCGGAAAAAGCCAGTATGATCATGAAAATAGGAAAAAACAGCCCAATCCCCGCAAGCGCCTCAGGTCCAAGTCCTGCTACCCAGATGCTATCAACAAGATTATATAGAGCCTGAACAACCAGAGCCACCATCATTGGCAGAGATAACTTCACGACAGCTTTCTTGGGATCGGACCGAAGAAGTGAAACACCCCTTGTGTCTCTTTGCATAAAAACACCTCTAATTCATTATTGAGAGATACCAGTATCTTTTTGCGGATTTTGTTTTACTGTTCACCGCGATTTGGCACAACACATATAAAGTGTGCGAATTTATCACCGACATTTGTAAATTGATGTTCTTCATTTGGTTCCACGAAAACGAAAGCACCTTTTTCAACCACTGTTTCTCCATCTTTTGATTTGACCTTTATTTTTCCATCTACAACAAAAACCTCGTGTTCCCAATCATGGGAATGATATGGTGTACTTGCTCCTGGTTTGAGTGTGAAAAGTCTCATCGCAAAAGTTGGCGAATTGTCATTTGGACCTACAAGAACTCGCTTTAAAACCTTACCATCGAAAAAACTCTGCGGCTGAATATCTTTGTAGCTACCGATTTTCAAATCAGACACCTCCTTTACCATTCTACATCTTTTGACCTGATATATAAGGTTCTCAACACAACTGACATGTTTTTGAAGATGATAAACACCAGAAAGTTTACTTTTTCGTTAATGAAAATGCACCAGAAAAACTACCGTGCACAAGAATTACACTTAAAAATCGGTTTCTGCATAAACCAGCTTTAGAAATAGAGTTTATAATTATTTTAGTCACGAACTGAATCTCAATAAAGGCACGAAAAGTCATACTCATCGCTTATAAAAGCGGGGCTTGAAAAAGCCACAGTTGATTAACCTCAATCAATGAACATTCTGCGATGGGTTCTCTGACAAAAAACATGTAGAAAAAACAAGAAAATTGATGTTAGAAAGGAGGAAAGAGTGCATTTTTCCATCTTGAAGAAGATGGAGTTTTATGCACTCAATACCTATGAAAGTCATGATCGTTCAACCAATTCATGAGAGTGGCATTGAAATGTTACAGCAAGCGGGTTTTCAGGTTGTCCATGCCTCAAGTACTGATCCAGAGGTCCTGAAAAAAGAGATAGTGGATATCGATGGTGTTATAGTCAGGACATCTCCGTTTACCGCAGAAATCATTCAGAGTGCGCAAAAATTGAAAGTGATCGCAAGACATGGAGTGGGCTTGGACAATGTAGATCTTGAAGAGGCTTCGAAAAAAGGCATCTGGGTTGTCAACACACCCAATGCAAATGCCGTTTCAGTAGCAGAGGCAACCATCGCATTCATCCTTGCACTTGCAAAAAAGCTCAAGCAAATGGACAGTGCCACGAGAAACAATAACTTCAAAATACGAGATTTTTTTTCCACAGTGGACTTAGATTCAAAAACTCTGGGGATAATAGGACTTGGGCGGATCGGCACACTTGTAGCCAGAAAATGTCAGATGGCTTTTTCAATGAAAGTTATGGCATTTGATCCATATGTTGATAAAGAAAAAGCCAGAGAAATTGGAGTAGAACTCGTGTCATTACAAACTCTTTTGAAAGAATCAGATTTTATCACAATACATGCACCACTGACCGATGAAACGAGAAACTTGATAAATGAATCTCAGTTAAAATTGATGAAGCCAACTGCTTTCATCATAAACATGGCACGGGGACCATTGTGGGATGAAAATGCAATTTTAAAAGCACTGACAGAAGGATGGATCGCCGGCGCTGCAACAGACGTTTTTGTCCAGGAACCACCACAAGAAGATCATCCATTTTTCAGTTGCGATAAAATACTGCTCACACCACACAACTCTGCTTTAACAAAAGAATGTGTTGTGAGAATGGCTCGGGATGCTGCACAGGGTGTCATAGAAGTTCTTTCAGGTAAAGTGCCGACCTTTGCTGTCAACTCACATCTTTTGAAAAAATATGGATACAGAGTGGATCAATAGAAAAGAAGGTGATGAAATTGTGGTACGATCTTTTTCACATGGGTATAGTGCACTTCATGGCTTATCCAGATGCGAAAACTCAGCAGCAAATAATTGAAAGCGTTAGAAAGATTCTGATCGATGAATTTTTCCAAGCCATCGAAGTTAGCGCTCTTGTTGACGAAGATACTCTCGTAAAGATAGGAAAAATGTGCAATACTGCAAGGGTTCAGTTGCTGATAGCGGCACAGCCTCTGGTTTTATCCTATAAGTTGAATTTGAATTCACTCGATGAAAAAGAGCGATTAAAAGCCGTCGAAAAAATCAAACAGGTCATCGATAGAGCATATATAAGCGGTGCAAAAGCAGTGGCGCTCTTGAGCGGCAAGATGCCGCAAGAAGATCAAATTGAAACTGCAAAAAATAAGCTGGTTGAATCTCTGGTTGAACTCTGCGATTATGCCGAAGCAAAAGCAGATAATCACGGCTATACACTGGCTGTTAACTTAGAGATTTTTGATTGGTCTGTCGACAAAAAAGCCCTTGTTGGACCAGCCCCGATAGCCTTTGATATCGCTTCAAAGGTCAGAACATTTTGCAAAAACTTCGGCTTGACCGTTGATCTTTCCCATCAGCCGCTTTTGTTTGAAGATTCATTTTACACTATTAGCCTGCTTTCAGCTTTCATCACACATGCTCACATTGGCAACGCTGTTCTTCAGAAAGATCATCCTGCTTATGGAGATATGCATCCAAGGTTTGGTATCAAAAACGGCAGCAATGATATCGATGAACTCACATATTTTCTAAAAGCGCTTTTGAAGAACAACTACTTTGAAAAGAAAAACAAACCCGTGGTATCTTTTGAAATAAAACCACTGCCAGATGAAGATCCAGAACTTGTCATTGCCAATGCAAAAAGGACTTTTCTCACATCGTATGCGAGATTAAAGGAGGTTTTGTGAATGGCAAGAAAAAAAGTCTTTGTTACAAGAACAATTCCACAGGAAGGTCTCAAGATGCTTTATGACCACTTCGATGTACAGGTCAGCGATTATGATGGCGTGATACCAAAACAAATGCTGATCGAAAAAGTCAAAGGTGTTGATGGATTGTTGTGCCTTTTGACCGATACAGTGGACAGAGAGGTCATGGACGCAGCAGGACCACAGCTCAAGGTCATTGCAAACTATGCCGTCGGTTATAACAACATAGACATCGAAGAAGCCACTAAGAGAGGCATAATGGTGACCAATACACCGGGTGTATTAACAGAAACGACAGCAGACTTAGCCTGGGCTTTGATGATGGCAATATCAAGAAGGATTGTCGAAGGTGATAAATTTGTGAGAGCCGGAAAATTCCGTGGATGGGAACCCATGTTGCTTCTGGGCACAGATCTGCATGGTGCAACACTCGGTATAATTGGTTTTGGAAGGATAGGTCAGGCTGTGGCAAAAAGAGCCCTGGGTTTTGATATGAAGGTTCTTTACTACAGCCGATCCAGAATTTCCGAGCAGATTGAAAAAGAATTGAAAGCAACATACGTCGACTTAAATACCCTTTTAAGAGAATCTGATTTTGTAACCCTTCATCTTCCTCTCACCAAACAGACATACCATTTAATCAAAGAAGAACAGTTGAGAATGATGAAAAAAGAATCTTACCTGATAAACACCGCACGTGGTCCTGTGGTAGATGAGAAAGCCCTGGTGAAAGCTTTGAAAAACAACTGGATAAGAGGTGCTGCACTGGATGTTTTTGAGAATGAGCCACAGATTGAACCAGAACTTCTAAAGATGGACAACGTCGTTCTTACACCGCATCTGGGTTCGGCTTCGTACAGAACCAGAACCAGGATGTCTGTTATGGCGGCTGAAAACATCATAAAGGCTTTGATGGGTGAGATACCACCAAATCTGGTCAATACAGAAATTCTGAAGAAAAATTAAGAGTCTGGTGATTGAGCATTAATTTTTGAATCAAACTGTAAATTGAATGTGTTGTATAATAAAAATAGGGGGTGAGATGAGTGAGAGAAATGACCAAAAAATTTTTGGAAGATGCCTTTGCAGGCGAAAGCATGGCACACATGAAGTATTTGATCTTTGCAGACGAGGCTGAAAGAAAGGGATTGAAGAAACTTGCCAATCTTTTCAGAGCAATAGCCTACGCTGAATTTGTTCATGCGAGAAACCACTACAGAGAACTGGGTAAAATTCATCAAGAAATGAAGGACAACGTACAGCAGTGTATCGATGGTGAAACCTTTGAGATCAACGAAATGTATCCAGTTTACAACACAGTCGCACAATTTCAGCAGGAAAAGGGTGCTGAAAGAAGTACAAAATACGCATGGGAAGCTGAAAAAATCCATGCAGAGATGTACAAAATGGCTAAGGACTTTGTAGAGAAAAAAGAGGATTACCCAGCCAACAAAATTTATATCTGCTCAGTCTGCGGTCACACAGTGGAAAACGAGCCACCGGAAAAATGTCCGGTCTGTGGTTCTTCCAAAAAAATGTACGTAGAATTTTCTGTTTAAAGGAGGGAAGTGTATGAAACTCGCTGATTTTATCAAGTCAGAAGATTTTAAAAAAGAAAAACACGTACCAATTATAGAAGTAGCTCAGAAAGTTAAGAAGGGAGATAAAGTAGAAATCACAGCTTGTGTTGGTAAACAAATTCCACACCCGAATACGACTGAACACCACATAAAGTGGATTAAACTGTTCTTCCAGCCAGATGGTGATCCGTATGTGTACGAAATAGGCAACTACGAATTCAACGTGCACGGTGAATCTACAAAAGGTCCAAATACAGGTGATGTTTACACTGAACCTGTGGTTAAAACTGTGGTGAAGATCAGCAAATCTGGAACAATTTTTGCACTGTCATACTGCAATATACACGGTCTGTGGGATAACAGTGCAAGAATCGAAGTCGAAGAATAAAAAAAGCCCTGGAAAAATCCAGGGCTTTTTTGTTTGGAGGTATTCTTATGGATCTTTCCATTGTCATTTGCGGTGAAGCCGGGCAGGGCATTCAGACGATTGAATATCTTTTCCCAAAAATTCTCAAGCAATATGGTTTGAATGTCTTTTCCTATAAAGAGTATATGTCTCGTGTTAGAGGTGGAAGCAACTCGACTTTGATAAGAGTCAGTGACAGTCCGGTAAGGGCTTTTTGCAAAAAAACAGATATTCTTTTTTCTCTGTCGCCAGGAGAAATGCACATTCACAGGCTTTTGAATAGGATAGACAAAAATACTTTCATCTTTGTCGACTCAGATTCGAATACAAAGCTTGATGATCTCAAATCAAAGATCAGGCAGATACCTGTTTTGAAGTTAGCCATGCAAGCTGGGGATAAACTGTATTCCAACTCTGTGGTTCTTGGCATGCTCTGTGCTCTTTTGAAACTTCCTTTTGAAAATGCACTTTCGGCTGTTGAGAGATGGTTTTGCAACAAGGGATCCAGGATCTGCGAAGAAAACAAAAAAGCAATTGAACTGGGGTATGATTATTTCACCAAAAACGTAGATTTAGATATCAAAGTGGATCTGAAAACAGATCAAAAAGTGAAAAACCACTTGTTGATGAACGGCGCTGAAGCCGTTGCACTGGGTGCTGTTGCCGGTGGCTGTAACTTCGTCTCCTCTTATCCAATGTCTCCTTCCACAGGTGTTCTCACCAATCTTGCAGTTTATTCAAAAGAATTCGACATAATAGTTGAGCAGGCGGAAGATGAAATATCTGCGATGAATATGGCTTTAGGGGCATGGTATGCCGGAGCAAGAGCACTTGTGACGACCAGCGGCGGAGGCTTTGCACTGATGACAGAAGCGTTGAGCCTTGCCGGGATGATAGAAAGTCCGATTGTAATACACCTTGCTCAAAGACCCGGTCCTGCGACCGGTCTTCCAACGAGAACCGAGCAGGCAGACCTGATGTTTGCGTTGTTCTCCGGTCACGGTGAATTTGAAAGGGTGATCCTTGCACCGGGTAATCTCGAACAGGCATTTTCCTGCACGATGAAAGCTTTTGATATTGCAGATAAATATCAAATACCTGTTTTTGTTCTCACAGACCAGTATCTAATGGACACAATCTACAATTTCCAGGAACTTGAACAGATAAAGGATCTGCCCAGTTACATCGTGAAAACTTCTTCTGAGTACAGAAGATACGAAATAACGGAAAACGGCATCTCTCAAAGAGGTGTACCGGGATATGGGAACGGCTTGGTGTGTGTAGACAGTGATGAACACGATGAATCTGGTAAAATCACAGAAGATTTTTCAACAAGGAAGAAAATGGTCGAAAAAAGGTTGAGAAAACTGAAGAACTTCTCCGACGAAATTTCAGCAGAGTTCATCGGTGACAAAGATTTTGAATATCTCATAGTGTGTTTTGGCTCGACAAGAGATATTGTTCTTGAGGCAACAAAAGACTTTGAAAATCTGGCAGTTGTTCATCTACAACAACTTTACCCATTACCATCCAATCTGAATGAATATCTGAACAAGTCAAAGAAAACACTCGTTGTAGAATCAAATGCGAC
Source organism: Pseudothermotoga sp. (assembly GCF_031962025.1). Classification (GTDB taxonomy): domain Bacteria; phylum Thermotogota; class Thermotogae; order Thermotogales; family DSM-5069; genus Pseudothermotoga_B. The sequence continues at coordinate 88,998 of NZ_JAVRKW010000006.1, read as the reverse complement.
CTCGCAACTTGGAAAACTCCTTAAAATGGAGCTCGGTTTCAACAATTTCAAAACATTGAACAAATACGATGGCTTACCCTTTTATGTTGAAGAAATAACAGATGCCGTTCAAAGCTTTATAAAGGGGGAGATCTGATGTCCACGAAATTCGATCTTGAAAATGTGGATATAGCATGGTGTCCCGGCTGTGGCAATTATTCAATACGCAGCATAGTCAAATCAGCACTTGAAGAACTCGGTATAGAACCAGAGAATCTCGTACTCGTCTCTGGTATCGGTCAGGCAGCAAAAGCTCCTCAATACATAAAATGCAATTATTTCAACGGCTTGCATGGAAGGAGTCTACCGGTGGCTGTAGGGATAAAGGCTTCCAACCCAAACCTTGTAGTAATTGTCGAAAGCGGAGACGGTTGTATGTACGGTGAAGGAGGAAATCACTTTGTACATGCCATAAGAAGAAATTCGGACATAACCGTTTTGGTTCACAACAATATGGTATATGGCTTGACAAAAGGTCAGGCTTCACCAACAAGTGAAATGGGATTCACAACACCCGTACAGGTTAACGGCGTTATCAACGAGCCTTTTAACCCCATAGCCGTTGCTTTATCGTTGAAATGTTCCTTTGTCGCAAGAGCCTTTTGTGCCGACATAGAGCAAACAAAAGAAATCATAAAAAGAGCCATTCTCCATAAAGGATTCTCACTTGTAGATATATTTCAGCCATGTGTAACTTTCAACAAAGTCAACACCTACAAATGGTTCAAACAGAACACTTACTATATGAAAGACCACGATGAAAAAAACCTTCAAAAGGCTTTTGAAAAGGCTATGGAAAAATCTCCACTACCACTGGGCGTGTTTTATGCCCAGGAAAGACCAACCTTCGAATCACAACAAAGAGTTTATAAAAATTCCTTAGACCCACTTTTCAAAAGAAAGCACAGTATTGAGAAACTCATGGATCTTATTGAGTCAAAGCGGAGGTGATGAAAATGTTGGAAATAGGTTCAACCAGTCCGGATTTTTCTTTGAAGGATCAGGATGGCAACACAATCAGACTTTCACAGTTGAAGGGTAAAAAGGTCCTTCTCTCATTCCATCCATTGGCATGGACATCTGTTTGTGCAAACCAGATGAAATCAATAGAACAGCACTACGATCAATTTGAAAAATTGAACACAGTTCCACTTGGACTGAGCGTTGACCCCGTACCAAGCAAAAAAGCCTGGGCAGAATCGCTGAATCTGAAGAAACTGAAGATTCTCTCTGATTTCTGGCCCCACGGCGAAGTTGCAAAAATGTACAATATATTCAGAGAAAAAGATGGTTTCTCAGAGAGAGCAAACATTATAATCGATGAAGATGGAAAAATCATCTTTTTCAAGGTATATCCAATCAAAGAACTACCAGATATTCAAAAAATAATAGAATTTTTGGCTTCCGCTGCCCAATGAATTTTATTATTCACAGCACCTATCAGGCATATAAAATGCACCTTACTTTTCTGCCGTCGACATTCACGATTTGCGAAAAATTCGAACATTCTTTTTTAGCATAGGGACATCTTGGCATAAAGGCACATCCAGTGGGAGGATTTATAAGATCGGGGGGTTCTCCTGTCTGTCCCAGTTTGTTGCCAACTTTGTTGGGATCTGGTGCTGCGGCTCTGAGCAATTTGGTGTACGGGTGTAATGGTTCATCAACTACCATTTTTGCGTCTCCTTCTTCAATGATCTGTCCGGCGTACATAACCGCTATCGTGTCAGAGATGTATTTTGCACAGGCAAGATCGTGTGTAACATGAATCAGAGAAACGGCATGGTTTTCTCTCAATTTCAAAAGCAGGTTGAGTATAGAGGCTTTTATCGACACATCAAGCATGGAAGTGGGTTCATCGGCGAGTATTATCTTTGGCTTGGTTATAATCGACCGTGCAATGACCACTCTTTGTTTTTGCCCACCAGACAGTTCATGCGGGTATTTTTCGATGGAATCAACAGGCAGTTCGACTTCTCTCAACACTTCGTTTATTCTTTCTTTCACATCAGGTATTTTGAAGATCTTAAGAGGTCTCTCAAGGAACTTGCCCACCTTTTTCACCGGGTTCAATGCCGAGAAAGGGTCTTGAAAGATCATCTGAACGATTTTTCTGTATTCCAATTCTCGATTTCTGCTCATCTTCTTTGGAATTTGTTCACCGAGCACAGATAATTTTCCATCATCCTGAACGTATATTCTTGCGACAACCCTTAAAAAAGTTGTCTTGCCACAGCCACTCTCTCCAACGATTGACAGTATCTCTTTTTCCTTAAGATGAAGGTCTACTCCCCTCAGAGCGTGCACTGTGTAGTGTTTTATACCTTTTCTCAAAACGAAATTTTTGACAATTCCTTCTGCAATCAGTACAGATGACAAGAAACCCACCTGCCTTGCTCAACCTGCTTGTACTCTGGATGCTGTTTAAGGCAAATTTCTTTTCTAAACTGGCATCTTTCATAGAAAGGACATCCTTCAATTGGAATGGAAAGATCTGGTGGTCTTCCCGCAATACTTTTGTACTCTCTGAGTTCTGCAGATATATTTGGTAAAGCTTCAATTAAACCTTTTGTGTAAGGGTGTAATGGCTTTTCATAGACATATCTGGTATCACCGTACTCGACTATCTCACCTGCGTACATTATGGCTAAGTGTTTTGATATTTCAAACAAAAGTGAGATATCGTGCGTTACGAAAACTGCCGAGAATCCTTTTTCCTCCTGCAGCTCAAAGATTTTTTCCAGAATTGATCTTTGCACAACCACATCCAGGGCTGTCGTTGGTTCATCAAAAACCACAAATTTTGGAGAAAGAACCAGTGCCATTCCTATGACTACTCTCTGGCGCATTCCTCCAGAAAGCTGGTGTGGATAACTGTTTGCACGATCTAGCGGAATACCAACAAGTTTTAGAACATCCTCAACCATCTCATAAGCCTGTTTTTTTCCAATACTCATGTGATGAAGTATCACGTCTGCGATCTGATCCTTTATTTTCATAACAGGATTAAGTGAATTCATAGAACTCTGTGGAACAAGAGAAAATTCCTTCCAGCGAATCTTGGACAATTCTTCCTCACATAGGCTGAATATATCTACTTTGTCTATCAAGACTTTGCCAGATTCTACATAACCGGGGCTTTTCAGCAACCTTAGCATCGCCAGAACGAGAGTAGACTTTCCACAGCCAGACTCACCGGCTATACCAAGAAAATCTTTTTCATAAACCTTCAGATTGACGCCATTTACTGCCCTAATGATCTTTTTTCTGAAACGGTAACCTGCTTTCAGATTCAAAATCTCGACCATTGAATCACCCTAACGCTTTCTCAGCCTTGGATTAGTCATTTCATCGAGTGAAAAATTCAAAAGTGCAAAAGCAGTTCCGAGCATGACTATTGCCAAGCCAGGCGCAAGAACCCAAGCCCACATTCGGTTCAACAGAGCATTGGCACTCTGTGCCCAGTAAAGCATCGTACCCCATGAAATTTTGCTCACATCACCCAGACCAAGGAAAGACAAAGATGCTTCACCGATAATCGCGTACAAAACAGCACTGAAGAAATTCGAAGCTATCAAAGACAGCATGTTTGGAAATATCTCAGAAAAGATAATTCTGATATTTCTTTCTCCAACCATCTTTGCCGCGATCACAAAGTCTCTATTTTTAACAGAAAGCATCTGTGATCTTATTATCCTGGCACCACCACCCCAGCCGGTGATCGCTATGACAAGTATAACGGTCCAAAAACTTCGAACCCTTATGTAGGAAGATATCACAATCATCAGGGGAATTCCCGGTATCACCAGAAACACATCTGTTATTGTCGACAGAACACGATCGACAATTCCTCCATAGTAACCTGAAATCATGCCAACAAGAGTTGATATACCGGTCATGAAAAGACCGGTGAGCACTCCAATCAACAGTGAAAGTCTTGTCCCGTATATCAGTTGCGAAAAAATATCCCTTCCCAACCGATCAGTGCCAAGAAGGTGTAAATTGTTCGGCTGTTCGTAAGGTAGATCAACTATTTCACTTGGGTCGTATGGTGCTATGTATGGAGCAAATATTGCTACTATAAGGAAAAACACGATTATACTAAAACCAATCCATGTTTTCACAGTCAAGAACTTACCCCCTCGTTCTTGGATCAAGAAACATGTACACAAAATCCATCAACAGATTCGCACTCAGTACAGACAGTGAGATGAAGAAAAAGATAGCCTGTATCAAAGGATAGTCCTGACTGACGGCTGCTCTGTATAGCTGGTAACCTACTCCGGGATAAGAAAAAACAATCTCCGTTAAAAGTGCGCCGCTCACCACAAATCCCAAGGATAAACCAAAGGCTGTTATACTTGGCAGGATGGCGTTTCTCATTGCGTAATTGCTGAGTATCTCTTTTTGTGAAAGTCCCTTGGCTTCAGCAAGGAGTATATAATCCTCAGCCAGAACAGTGACAATGTTGTTTCTCATCGTCAAAATCCAGCCACCAAGAGACGCAACAACCAGTGTCATACCCGGCAAAATGGCGTGATATATCACACTGGCAACAAAATCCCAACCGCTGAGAAACTCTTTGGTTGAATATGCGTTTGAGAGTGGAAACCATTTGAGAACATAACCAAAAACGTAGAGAAACATCATCGCAAGCCAGAAATATGGAAAGGCTCTTATCATCAAAGACATCATAGTCAGAGTCGTTCCAATTGGTCTATTTCTTTTGTATCCAGCGATTGCTCCCAACCACGTTCCTATCAAAAAACTTATCACAGTTGAGATTCCAACCAGCCCTATGGTCCAGGGCAGAGAAGATGCAAGGACATCTTTCACAGAAACTGGATAGTACACATAAGAGATGCCGAAGTTACCGGAAAAACTGTTTTTAATGTATTCAACATATTGAACAAGAATAGGTTTGTCCTTTTCCAGACCTATGGCAATTCTCAAAGCTTCAACAGCACTTTCACTAACTTCTGAGGAAAACCGAGACATAATTCTTTCCGCAGGATCTCCCGGCATCAAACGGGGAATCAGAAAATTCAACGTCAGAGCTGTCCAGAGAGCTATGAGAAAAAACAAAATCTTCTGAGAAATGTATTTCAAAAACTACACCTCCAGAAAATCGGGGGCGTTAACCCCCGAATCGATCACTTTGGTTCAAGATGCATTACAAGATAGATTTTGTCCATGCCAGTTGTTCTTGGCTCCACAAAAGCGTTGTTTTCATTTGGCCAGCCGGTGAAGTTCTTGGTCGAGTAAATGAACCACACCGGGTTGTAGAAGAGCGGTACAGCCGGAACATTATCAAGTATGATTTTCTGTATCTCTGAGACTATGGATTTTATCTCTTCTTTATCAGCCGTCTGAGAAAGTTTATTGAGCAATTCATCTGTGTATTTATCTATCCATCCTCCTCTGTTACTTCCAACATACGCATTCGAAGAGTATAGATAATTCTGGAAGAAAATATAAGGATTTGGACCATAGTTTGACCAGCTCACCGCAACATCAAAATCTTTCTGTCTGATCTTGGTCAAATACGCACCAAAGTCTATTGGAGTTACATTCAACTCTATACCAACCTTCTTGAGTTGTTGAGACAAAAGCTGTGAGACTGCTATCCAGTCTGTCCAACCAGCCGGGACAATGAGTTCATAAGACAGTCTCTTACCATCCGGTCCAACCAGCACTCCATCTTTAGCGGCTTTAAAACCAAGTGATTCAAGTTCAGTTTTAGCCTGTTGCAGGTTGAAAGTGTACCACTTACTCTTCAAGCTTTCATCTATAAGATATGAGTATCCAGATTTGATGACAACAGGATTGACTTTCACAGCGTAGTTCGTCATGCCTATTCTTATCAATTCGTCTGTATTGATGGCTTTGGCAACAGCTTTTCTGAAAGCCGCATTTTTGAAAGGTTCTCTTTCAAGATTGAAGAACAGAAATACTGGATTTCCTTCTGGGAACCAGTATTTTATGTCCTTGTTCTGTATATTTTCTATCCTGGGATAATTTATACCAGCCCAATCTATTTCACCATTTGCCACTGCAAGCTGTGCGGGCTCATTCCCGTTGAAGGCTGGAATTCTTATCCTGTCGACTTTGACCTTATCTGCCTGCCAGTAATCTACCCTCTTTTTCAAAGTGAAAACCTGGTCCGTAAAAGTTTCAAGCACATAAGCACCTGTACCGATCGGATTCTCATTGGTGAATTTGGATGGATCTTCAACCTTTTCCCATATGTGTTTTGGTACTATGTAGACACCTGCTATGTTGTAGATTACCAAAGTATTGAGTTTTGAAAAGCGCAACTTCACTGTGTAATCATCGATTTTTTCGATATTTTCCAATCCCGACTTATAGATACCTTGTGTGTCTAACGCCGGAAATGCTTTCATCATCTGAAAAGTAAAGATCACATCGTCTGCGGTAAAAGGTTTGCCATCTGACCACGTCACATTCTTTCTCAGATTGAAGGTAATCTCTTTGTAGTCTGAACTCCATTCATAACTAGAAGCAAGCCACGGTATGAGCTCACCGGTGAAGTTGTTTGAATACACTAAGGTTTCGTAAATAAAACCACATGCTGCATAACCGGTTCCACTGGCAAAATAAGGGTTGAAATTTCTCTGATGTGCGCCTGTCACTGAGATGATCATCGAAAGATCTGCCGAGAAAATCGATACCACAGCCATCAAAACCAAGACAACCAAAAATTTCTTCATAACCGCACCTCCCTCTATAAAATGGTTTATTGTTATAACACTATCACTTAGTATAACATATTCAAAAAATGTTCATACCATTATACCGATAAATCACTTTCGTTTAAAAAAATCCTGTAAGAAACTCATCGATTGATTATTTCAAGTTGAACAAAAATCGATTGGTTGCAAGCATATAATCGACATCGTGTTTAAGATTGAGTATCTCTGTGTTAGGAAGATTTTGCATAAAAATATGCTGAAAATGGGTAATCTTGAACATACCACCGTGGATGTACAGTTTTTTTGCACCGGTTTTTTGCAAAACACACACGGTCCTTTTTAGAAGAACCTGCAGATCTTGTTGCATCACTTTTAGCACAAGCGGCGTGATTGTCATACTGCTTGCAAAAGAGGCTATTTTTTCTTTGAAATCTTTCAGTCTCTGCAATTCAACAAGATCTTCGATGTAATTTACCCCGTAAAAACGAATCAATTCATCAAACACAGAATCATATTCACCGATACCATCTCTGTAATCCAGAGCAGCTTTTATGATCTTGCAGACGATGCTGAAAGCTCCTCCTTCATCATCAAATAGATGTCCCCAGCCTCCTGCACGATGAATCACCTGTAAACTGTCAATTCCCATCACCACAGATCCTGTACCGGCGATCGTGACAGCTATGGGTTCGTTTTCGTAACATGAGTACAAAATTCCTTCTGCATCGGTGAAAACCTGAATTGATGACTTTGGAAAATATTTATTGAGCACTTCAACAAGCAGAGATTTTCTTTTTTGGCTGCCAGCACCTGAAAATGCAGCTCTCACAAAATCCACGTCCTGTGACCATTCAAACAATTCTTTTATCGTCTGCTCAAGTTGTTTCAAATCAACAGCAGCCAGATTGACACCGCGATTTAAAACTATTCTGCGCACGGTACCATCTTCTTGTGCGACAGTTGCTTTCAGAGATGTTCCTCCACCGTCTATTCCAAGAATTTTCACACTCATTCCCCCATTTGCCATAGAGATTATCTTTATGATATTATACCTCTTGGAAATTAGTCATATTGTAATCACATTTAGTGGGAGGTGAATGGTGTGAAAAAGTGGTTAGTACTGATCTCGGTTTTCCTGGTAGTTTTAAGCGCTCTTGCGACTGAATTTTTTGTGGAAGACAGCATACTGACACCAGATCCAAAACCAAAATCGGGTGGCGTACTCAGGCTTGCACTTGCTTCAACACCTGAATCATTTTTACTTTATGGCACTCTTGATTCATCTGCGTACACCGTTATCATGGGTCCAATGTATTCCACTCTTGTCGAGATGCATCCCGTAACCAACGAAATCAGACCCGGTCTTGCCAAATCCTGGTCCGTTTCTCCAGACGGGAAAGAAGTAACATTCTTCATCAGGGAAGCGTACTGGTCTGATGGAAAACCCATAGTCGCAGACGACGTGATCTTTACCTTCGAATACTTTGTGATGAACAAATATGCTCGCGGTAATTCCATTGACAGATTCACAATACCAGACGAAAAAGGCGAAAACAAGATGATCCAGTGGGTAAAGATCGATGAAAAAACTGTCAAAGCTATTCTGCCTTCTCCATACGGACCATTTTTCACCGTTTTATCACATGTGTATATATACCCAAAGCACAAACTCGAACCACTGGTGGATAAAAACGACCTTGGCTCTGTGAACAAAATATGGCTGTCGAATGTCGATCCAAAAGAAGTTGTGGTGAATGGACCATATAAACTCGTACAGGTTATAACAGATCAAAAAGTCGTTCTGGAAAGAAATCCAAATTACTGGAAAACAGATCGATTTGGTAACAAACTGCCGTATTTTGACAGAGTTGAGTATCTCATCATTCGAGATGCCGAAGTTCGATTAGCAAAGTTCATGGCTGGAGAAATCGACTTCATGGCAGTAGCTTCCAAAGATTATCCCATGCTCAAACAGCAGGAACTGGCTGGGAACGTTCCATACAAAGTTTATGCAACGCAGCCCAACCAGCCAACGCCAAGCCCAATTCACATATCTTTCAACTTCGACGTTAACGATCCTGATTTGAAAGAGCTGTTTGCAAAGCTCGAGTTCAGAGAGGCTATGGAATACGCGCTGGACAGGCAGAGAATCATAGACGAAGTTTTTGCAGGTCTTGCAATACCAGATGCTGGATTGATGCTTCCTTCAAACAAGGCATTTTACAATCCAAAGGTCGAACAGCTCTTGAGAAAATACGATCTGAAAAAAGCTTCTGAACTGCTTGACAAGATAGGTCTAAAGAATCGAGACAAAGAAGGATACAGACTGTTCCCCAACGGAAGGCGTGTGGAATTCAATCTACTTGTCCAGAGTTCTCCACAGGAATATCAGGACATTGCACTTATTTTCGCACAGGATCTTCAAAAAATAGGTATCAAGGTTAACCTGCAAATCCTGGATTCATCACTGGTTGGTCAGATGTTCGGCGCGGGTAACTTCCAAGCTGGCGTGAGGGCATTTGGAAACCAGCCTGACCCACAGTTGAGAAAGGCAATCTGGCAACCTGGTACACAGCTTTATTACTGGCACTACTCAACAATGGACAAAACAGCCACTCCACCAAAGCCTGTGTTCGAAAACATGTTTGACTGGGAAAAGAGAATCTGGGAATTGTTTGAACTTGGTCAGATCGAAATGGATCCAGCCAAGAGAAAAGCCTACTACGACGAATGGCAGGAGCTTTATCACATTTATCTGCCAGTTATTTTTGTCTGCAAGGGTATGAACATCTGGGGTATAAACAACACACTTGGGAACGCTGGTCTGACACAGGATGGAATGATTGTGTTTACAGTATGGACCGCTTATCGAAAGTGATCTTTTTGCAGAGCTCCTCGAAAAGAGGAGCTCTGTTTTTGGAGGTTTAATTCGATGTGGGCTTTTGTTATTAGAAGAATTCTGATAATGATTCCAATGATGTTTTTAATCTCTATCATCTGTTTTGTTGTCACAGAACTTCAGCCGGGTGATTTTCTTTCTCAGTACCTTGAAAACCCAAGAATTTCACCGGAGCAGATAGAAACACTCAGGAGAGAACTTGCACTTGACAAACCTGCCTATCAGCGATACCTGATCTGGATTAGAAACATAATTCTCAAAGGTGATTTTGGATATTCTTTTTCCTATCAAAGACCGGTTGTTGAATTGATATGGGAAAGACTTGGATGGACTGTGGCAATCGCACTGTTTACGGTGGTGTTTCAGTGGTTGATAGCCGTACCCATGGGCATTTACTCGGCTTTTCACCCTTACAAAGTGAGCGATTATTTTCTGACAGTTGTTGGGTTTATAGGTTTATCAATACCTGAGTTCTTCCTGGCACTGGTGTTTATGTATTTGATACTCAGATTGGGTGGCACAGCCGTTGGCGGGTTGTTTTCACCACAGTTCATTGGATCGCCCTGGAGCTGGGCTAAATTCGTCGATCTTCTCAACCACATATGGTTACCCATAATCGTCGTCGGAGTAAGTGGACTGGCTGGTCTTATGAGAATAATGCGAGGCAACATGCTTGATATAATAGGATCACCATTTGTCACTTCGCTCAGAGCACGCGGCTTAGATGAAAAAGTCGTCAGACGGCATATTGTAAAAAATGCGCTCAACCCATTGGTCAGCATAGCTGGAATGGAACTTCCGAATATCTTCAGCGGTACGATAATCGCTTCGATTGTTCTCAATCTTCCAACTATTGGTCCCTTTTTCTATAACGCACTTTTGAACCATGACCAGTATTTGGTCATGACCTTTTTGATGTTTATTGCTTTGATCACACAGATCGGCAATCTTTTGGCTGACATTGCTCTGGCATTACTCGACCCGAGAATCAGAGTAAGTTGAGGTGGTAAGATGGGTAGATCCAGTAGAGTCTATCATCAGTTCAAAAAGCACAAACTCGGAGTTTTTGGCGTGTGGGTTTTGATTATTCTCTACCTTTTAATCATATTTGCCGACTTTATTTCTCCTTATGATTTTAAAGAAACACACAGCAAATTCACTTATGCTCCACCGACAGTTGTGAGATTTTTCCACGAAGGGAAACTTCACAGACCATTTGTCTATGGGCTGAAAAAAACTCGCGACCCTGTGACATTCATGGTGAAGTACGAACAGGACAGATCCAGAATTTACCCGGTGAAATTTTTTGTGAAAGGAGAAAGATACAAATTCTGGGGATTAATTGAAACTGATTTGCACCTTTTTGGAATAGATGCAGACCCTTCTGAAGCAATGATAGTTCTCTTCGGCACAGATAGATTCGGCAGGGATATATTTTCCAGGACGTTGATAGGCGGCAGAGTATCACTGACTGTTGGATTGATAGGCACTTTCATAAGTGTCATCATAGGTGCCATAATGGGCAGTATTTCAGGATATTACGGTGGCTGGATAGACATTTTAATTCAAAGATTTATAGAGCTTTTACGTTCCTTCCCAAGAATCCCCCTGTGGCTCGCTCTGGCTGTGATCTTACCACCAAGCTGGCCAAGTACGTGGGTTTATTTTGGAATAGTGATAGTACTTTCATTGATAGGATGGATGGGCGTGGCAAGGGTAGTTCGCGGTATGGTCCTGAGTCTTAGAGAGAAAGAATATGTCCTTGCGGCAAAGGTTGCCGGTGTTTCGGATTTCAAGATAATAAGAAAACATCTTCTACCCAACATAACCAGTTATCTGATAGTCGTATCGACTCTTTCTATACCCGGGATGATCCTGGGTGAAAGTGCGATAAGTTTTCTGGGACTCGGCATCAAGGAGCCAATGACAAGCTGGGGGCTTTTATTGAGACAGGCGCAGTCCATCTCAGCTCTTGCCACAAGTCCATGGTTGCTGATACCGGGTGTCTTCATAATGATTTCAGTCCTTGCCTTCAACTTTGTTGGTGATGCACTCAGAGATGCTCTTGATCCGTACAGGGTGGTTGAAAAGGTATGACAATTCTTTCAGTTGTAAATCTCAAAACTTACTTTAAAACCTTTGATGGACTGGTTAAAGCTGTCGATGGTATATCTTTTGAATTGAACGAAGGTGAAATACTCGCACTCGTTGGCGAATCGGGCTGCGGTAAGAGCGTAACAGCACTGACAATAATGGGACTTGTAAAGGGTGCGCTCATTGAAGGATCTATCAAATACAGGGGCATAGAGCTGACGGGGCTGTCAAATCAGGAATACAGAAAAATAAGAGGGAAAAAGATTTCGATGATTTTTCAAGAACCAATGGCAAGCTTCGATCCACTTTACACAGTTGGTCAGCAGATGATGGAAGTTGCCACAACTCATCTGAAAGTAGACCAGAAAACGGCTAAAGACGTTTGCATAGAAATGCTTAGAAAAGTGCATATCCCTCTGGCTGAAAAGAGATTTGACGAATACCCACACGAAATGAGTGGTGGCATGTTACAGAGGATAATGATTGCGATGGCTTTACTCACAAACCCCGATGTGATCATTGCGGATGAGCCAACAACAGCACTGGATGTCACAATTCAGGCACAGGTATTAAAACTCTTCAAAGAACTTCAGAAAACCTTCAAAACTTCTGTTATCTTTATAACCCACGATCTTGGGGTAGTTGCAGAGTTAGCGGATAGAGTTCATGTGATGTATGCTGGAAAAATCGTGGAAAAGGCAAATATCTTTGATCTGTTCAAAAAGCCGTTGCACCCGTATACGACGGCTCTTTTGCAATCCAGGGTAAAAAAAGAATACAAAGGCAAGCAGTTACCATATGTTCCGGGTACTGTACCTGCTGCAAACAAATTCCCAGAAGGATGTAGATTTCACCCAAGGTGTGCCAGGGCAATGAAAATCTGCTCACAAAAAGAACCACCGGAGATTTCTTTTGAAAAAAGTTCTGTGAGTTGCTGGCTTTATGTTAGGGGCGATGATCGATGATTCTCTCTCTTAAAGCCGTGAAAAAATATTTTCCAATAAGATCCGGAGTGTTTCTGCAAATAAGTGGCTGGGTGAGAGCACTTGAAGAGATCGATCTGGATATACAGGAAAATGAAACAGTTGGTGTTGTTGGTGAATCTGGATGTGGAAAGACAACCCTTGGTAAGATCGTCTCACGAATATTACAGCCAACCTCCGGACAGATCTTTTTCAAAGGTATAGATGTTTCAAAAAAAGTACCGAAAAACATTGAAAAAGAGTTCAGAAGAAATGTGCAGATGATCTTTCAGGATCCTTTTAATTCTCTCGATCCAAGAATGACAATAGCGGATATAATTGGCGAACCACTTGAAGCACACAATGTTTTTTCTTCCAGAAAAGAGCAGGAAGATTACATCAAAGACCTTCTTGGTAAAGTGGGATTGGCTGGTGAATATCTGTCAAGGTACCCGCATGAGTTTTCCGGTGGACAGAGGCAGAGAATAGCAATCGCAAGGGCGATATCTTTAAATCCAAAACTGATAGTCTGTGATGAACCCACATCGGCACTGGATGTTTCTGTTCAAAGCCAGATCATAAACCTTTTGATGAAGATAAGAGAAGAGTACAGAGTATCTTATTTGTTCATCTCGCACAACCTTGATGTTGTGTATCACATGAGCGACAGGCTCGTTGTGATGTATCTTGGGAACGTGGTAGAATGTGGTCAAGCCAGTGAAGTCTTTGAAAACCCGATGCATCCATACACAAAAGCGCTGATGAACTCCATTCCAAGCTGGGATCCACAGTTTAGAAAACTCCACACGCTGACACTTTCTGGAGAGCCACCAAGTCCTGTCAATCCACCGACTGGATGCCCGTTTTCAACAAGATGCAATTTGAAAATAGAAAAATGTGAAAAAGAAAAACCAAAACTCATCGGTGATGAAAAGCACAAAGTGGCTTGTTTTTTGAGCGAGGTGTAGAAAATGACGACAGAGGAGAAAATCGACAGAGTGGTTCAGGATGGACTGAACAAAATCTATCCGGGGTGCGTTGTCCTGGTGGGAAAGCCAGGTGAAATAATATACCGGAAGGCTTATGGAACAATTGATTTTGAGAGAAAAACCACCATTGAAACTGTCTACGATCTTGCGAGTCTGACAAAAGTCGTGGCTACAACAACCGCAGTTATGAAACTTTTCTCTGAAGGATACCTGCACCTGAACGACACAGTTGGACGTTTTTTGGATCTTGCAAAACCAAAAAGCGATATCACTATACTTCAGCTTTTGACTCACACATCCGGAATGCAGCCCTATTCGGAGCTGTGGAAATATCTAAAAAACAGAGAATTGCTGGATGAGATACTGAAAATCCAGCCAGTCGAAGAACCGTGTAGAAAAATAGTCTATTCATGCTTGAATTTCATAACTTTGATGGCAATAGTTGAAAAAATCACGGGTATGCCGTTTGACAAATACATCTATTCGATCTTCGAGCCCATAGGAATGAAAAATACGAGATTTTCTCCAGGTCCATCTGAAAATGTTGCACCAACTTCAATAAGAGACGGCAAAAGATTGATCGGTCAGCCGGACGATGAACTTGCCTATTATCTTGGCGGAGTAAGCGGAAATGCAGGACTGTTTTCAAATGTGCTAGACCTACACACTTTCATGACATGCCTTCTCACAGAGGCTATCGTACCGATCAATGTGGTGAAGCTTTTCACTCAAAAGATAGTCGAGGTAAACGGGAGTAAAAGGCATCTTGGCTGGATGTGTCCAATGAGTGGTACCAGCAGCGGCGATATGCTTGGTGAAAAATCCTTCGGTCATAGCGGTTTTACCGGTACAACTATCTGGTGCAGGGAAGATGGTCTTTTTGTGATTTTTCTGACAAACAAAGGATTTATCAAAAGACACGAAGACGAGATAATGAGAATCAGAATACTTCTGCACAACGTTGTATTTGGAGGGATAAAATGCTCTGGAGCAATTTTGTAGAATTACTCAACAAAAAAGAGAGAACCATAATGGGTTTGATGTCCGGCACAAGTGCCGATGGTCTGGATGTGGCAGTTGTCAAATTCACAGGTTCAGGCCGCAGCACAAAATTCAGATTGATTCACTTTCAGAGCATTGATTATCCGCAAGATTTCAAAAAACGCATTATAACAACTTACGATCCACTTTTATCATCTGTTGAGAATGTCACGTTTATGAATTTTGAGATCGCTCGAATGCATGCAAAGATGTTAAAACATCTGAATATGAAAGTTGATGCGATTGGATACCACGGTCAGACAGTTTATCACATGCCACAAAAAGGAGCCACATTGCAGATAGGAGAAGCCGATGTACTGGCAGTTGAGATGAATGTACCTGTGATTCATTCTTTCAGAACAAAGGATGTGGCGCTGGGCGGTGAAGGGGCGCCTATTACGTCCTATTTTGACTGGGCTTTTTTCAGAAAACCCAACACAGTTGTTTTGAACATAGGCGGTATAGCCAATGTCACTTACATAAATGAAAGAGTGCTGGCTTTTGATACAGGACCGGGTAACTGTCTGATCGATCTTTATGTGAAAGAAAATTTCAATTTGCAATACGACAAAGACGGCAATCTGGCAGGCAAAGGAAAGATAGACCAGCAAATCTTAAAAGAACTCATCAAAAAAGATGAAGATTACCTGAACAGAAAACCTCCAAAGACCACGGGTAGAGAGTGGTATAACAGAAAGTTTCTTGAAGGATTTCCAGCCAGAGATTATGATACTTTAAGGACATTGACGTATTTCACAGCTTTCTGTGTGCATGAGAATATCAAAAGGTATCTTTCAAAAGTAGAGAGAATCTACGTCTTTGGTGGAGGTGCTTTCAACAAAATCCTGATTCAGGACCTGAAATCTTTTGGCTACAAAGTGCTTTTGCCACATAAAACTTTTGCAAAAGCAAGGGAAGCCATTTCAATGGCGTTTCTTGCAAACGAATTTTTAAATGGCATGCCGGCGAATATACCGTCGGTAACCGGCGCGAAAAGACCGGCTTTACTCGGTAAAGTTTCTCTTCCATGGTGAATCAAGAAATGATAGCCTTCTTCATTTTCTCATAGAGGATCTCCCAAGTTCTTTCTTTTAGAATGTATTCAACGTTATTCTTTCCAAGCTCTGATATGTTCTGATTCAAAACTCGTTCAAGGGCATGTTGAAGGCTGTATCGATCCTTGTAAAAAATGGCTCCATTTGTCGATTTGAATAACAATCCATCGATGTCAACACTCAACACAGGCTTACCAGATGCCATGTAATCGAGTACCTTGTAAGAACTAACGGCGGGATTATTCATCTGTGCCTGGGAAAGTGTGAACAACAATAAATCACTTTTTGAAAACAAATAAGGTATGCACGTTTTTGGCACAGGTTCAAAGAAAAAGAAATTCTCCTTTGCTATCGCTTTTATCTGTGAAAGATAATCTTTATGGTATGGACCAACGAATATGAAAACGAAATTTTCAACCACGCGCTGGTCAACCTGATTGATCAACTGGATAAATTCTTTGACACCATTGTGTGGAACAATCGAGCCGGCATAAACAACTCTGATTGCCTTGGGTATTTTTGAGAATATTTCATCTATTTTTTCACATCGTTCTGGGTCTTTAAACATCTGAAAATCAACACCGTTTGGAATGTACAGAATATCCCTGCTGTGCAAGCCAAGGCGATTGAAATGCGCTGAAAGATCTGGTACAAGGCTAATTATTTCTGATGCCCTGGGATAGTATTTTTTGCACATATAACTGAAAAACCGCGCAACAGGGTTTGAATAGTTCATCATTCCAAGAGCCACAAGATCATCTGGCCAGACATCCCTTATCTCTATTGTGAACTTTGCTTTTTTCCTTTTACAGTAGTACCAGCCAAGAGCCCAGGAGAAAGGATGTGGCGAAGAGGCAATCACAACATCGTACTCGTTTTTTATGATGATCTTTTTACCGTTCATGAAATAATCACAGCAGGAAAGAAACCTTGACAGAGAATTGCCAAGATATTTTCTCGTCTTGATGACAAAAAACCTGACTCCCTGCACCTCAAAATAAGTCTCATTCCACGGTTTACTGTTCAGGTGTGAAAATTCACCAACGTATATATCTACAGTATGTCCGTCACTCAGAAACCTCTTTGCCAGTTCAAAGTGTCTGGTCTCCGAGCTTCCCATTTGTGGTAAACTCGCGTAGTGATTGAGAATTGCTATTTTCACAGATCAATCCCCTCTTTTCACTTGATCCTTGCAAAACTTTGCCGCTTGAGTATAATATAATCTTGGAGGCGTGTCCGAATTGGCTAAGGAGCCGGTCTTGAAAATCGGTGGTGGTGAAGCCACCTTGTGGGTTCGAGTCCCACCGCCTCCGCCACTTTCAATCCTACCACGGGAGGGCTTAAAATGCCGCTTGTCAGCAGTAAAGAAATGTTCAAAAAGGCTTACGGGAAATACGCCATAGGTGCTTTCAATGTCAATAACATGGAAATCCTTCAGGGAGTCATCGAAGCTGCAAAAGAAGAAAAAGCACCGCTGATTCTTCAAATATCAGCAGGTGCACGCAAGTACGCAAAACAGGTTTATCTGATGAAACTGATTGAAGCAGCTGTTGAGGACGCACCACAAATTCCTATCTGCGTTCATCTTGACCACGGCGATTCATTTGAGCTGTGTAAGGCTGTAATCGATGCGGGATTCACTTCGGTGATGATCGATGGATCTCATTTGCCCTTTGAAGAAAATGTGAAACTCACAAAGCAGGTTGTGGATTACGCACACCCAAGAGGTGTCGTAGTAGAAGGAGAACTCGGCAGACTCGTCGGTGTGGAAGAGCATGTCGTTGTGAGTGAAAGAGAGGCAAGTTACACAGACCCGGATAAAGCCGTTGAGTTTGTAGAAAGAACAAAAGTCGATTCACTGGCTATTGCCATAGGCACGAGCCATGGTGCGTACAAATTCAAAGGCGAGCCCAAACTCGATTTTGATAGGCTTTCAGAAATAGCAAAAAGATTGCCGGGTTTTCCACTGGTCCTGCACGGTGCATCAAGTGTTTTACAGGAATTTGTGGAAAAAGCAAACAAGTACGGCGGAAAACTCGCCGGGGCACAGGGTGTGCCAGAGGAAATGATTCGCAAAGCAACAACAATGGGAATATGCAAAGTTAACATCGACACCGATCTAAGGCTTGCTATGACGGCAACAATAAGGGAAATATTTGCACTTCATCCAGAGGAATTCGATCCAAGAAAATACCTGGGTCCTGCAAGGGATGCGATCAAGGAATTGGTCAAACACAAAATGAGAGCGGTACTTGGTTGCAGCGGTCAGGCTTAGTCAAGCCTGGCTGCATCACTCCACAGACCTTCCAGATCATAAAATTCCCTTGCATGTGATGTGAAAATGTGGACCACTATCTCTCCTGCGTCTACCAGCATCCAGTCATACCCGGTGCCTTTATCAAAATAAATCAAAGGATGGGCATTGGCTGTGAAAAATTCAACGACTGCATCTCTAAGAGTTCCCATGTGCGTCTGTGAATTGGCTGTCACAATTACAAAGTACTCCGTCGGCAGTGGTGTTTCAGACATATCAAGTACCACTGGGTCAATAGCCTCTTTTTCATACATCAACTGAATGAGTTTCTTAACCAGTTCCACACTATCACTCCACCGTCACACTTTTTGCAAGATTTCTGGGCTTGTCCGGATCAAGTCCCAATTCATCGGCAACAAAATAAGCGAACAACTGAATGACTGGTGTCATCAAAAGAGGATAAAGTTCTTCACTGCTGCTGTTCACAAAGATAACGTCATCTGCAAGCTCTGCAATTTCCTGATTATCAGTGTTTGTGATGGCAAGGATCTTTGCATTTCTTGATCTGCATTCTATGATATTGCTTTTCATCTTTGAGAATAAAGAATCATCTGGAGCAATTGCAAAAACCGGGAACTCAGGTCCAAGCATTGCTATTGGACCGTGCTTCAATTCACCGGCAGGGTATGCTGTGGCGTGAATATAACTTATCTCTTTCAACTTCAGAGCACCTTCAAGTGCTGTGGGATAACCGTATCCTCTGCCGATGTACATAAAGTGTTTGTAATCTTTGTACTTAATCGCCAGTTCACGAATCTTGTCTGCTGATTTTAGAACATTCTCGAAAATCTCAGGAACTCTCATGAGTCTATCGATCAATTGTAGATTAAAAGAACCATTTACAACTTCACCTGTTTTAAGCGCCAACAAATAGAGCATCACAAGCTGTGCAACATAAGATTTTGTTGCCGCAACGCTTATTTCTGGTCCTGCATTCAGATAGAGTACACAATCCGACTCGCGCGTTAATGTCGAGCCAACGACATTTGTCACGGCGATGATCTTTGCACCAAATTTCTTTGCGAGTCGTACAGATTCCAGAGTATCAGCGGTTTCTCCAGATTGCGAGATAGCAAGAACTATCGATTCGGGTCTTATATGAGGTCGCTTATAACGAAACTCCGATGAAACATCCACATCGACGGTGACATCAGTTGTGTTCTCCACAAGATATTTGAACACAAGTGCGGCGTGATAACTCGTCCCGCAGGCAACTACCTTCAGTGTTCTGGAAGTTTCCAGAATCTTTTCAAACGGTTTGAGTTCTTCAAGAACAACAGAACCGTTTTTAATCCTTCCGGTCAGGACAGACACTATACACGAAGGTTCTTCGAAAATCTCCTTCAACATGAAATGCTTATAACCAGATTTCTGTGCATCCTCATAAGACCATTCTATGTGAACGGGCTTATATTCACGTGCGGTACCATCAAAACCAATGATCTTTACGGTATTTCTTGAGAGTTCTGCAAGTTCACCATCCTGCAAAAAAACGACTTCCTTTGTGAATTTGAGCAATGGTGTAACATCAGATGCCAGTCCCGTAATTTGCCCGTTCATACCAACAACCAACGGGCTGCCCTTCCTTGCTCCAACGATGATATCCGGATGATCGCTATGGACAACAGCTATGGCATAACTTCCTTCGAGTTTCAGAACGGCTTTTCTAACAGCTTCAAGCAAATCACCGTTGTAGTATTCCTCTATTAAGTGCGGGATTACCTCTGTGTCCGTTTGAGAGAGAAATTTATGTCCCAATTCCTGCAGTCTGACCTTTAGAGATCTGAAATTCTCGATTATGCCGTTGTGGACAACAGATATCTTGCAAGAACAATCACAGTGAGGATGGGCATTGACATCATTGGGCTCACCGTGTGTAGCCCAGCGCGTATGAGCAATACCTGTCTGGATTATCTGACTCAAATTATCCTGTAACTGATTTTTCAGATTTTCGACCTTTCCCTTAGACTTACTAATGCACAGTTTGCTATCTTTTAAAAACGCAACGCCGGCAGAGTCATAACCGCGATATTCGAGTTTTTCGAGGGCTTCAATTAGATCATTGACTTTGATCTGTTGACCTGTTAGCCCCACTATCCCGCACACGTCTTATCTCACTCCTTATTCCATCGACTATTCGCATCTGAGCTCCCTGACAGGCAACCTTGATGGCATTTGAAATTGCAAATCTATCAGATGATCCATGGGCTTTAACCACAAGCCCGTTAACACCAAGGATGAAGGCTCCACCGTATGTGCGTGGATCGAGTGTTTTTTTCAACTCGGCAAAAACCTTTTTCATCAACAGTGCTCCAAGCTTCTGCAACAATCCAGCACCATCCACTTTGCGTTTCAAAGTCTGCAGAATCATCTTTGCCGTTCCTTCCATCGTCTTCATGGCAACATTTCCAGAAAAACCATCCGATACAACCACATCCACTTTGCCTGTGTTTATATCGTGCCCTTCAATATTTCCAACGAAATTTTCTGGAAAGTTTTCTTTCAGAAGAAGATATGCCTGCTTTGTCACTTCGTCCCCTTTTGTTTCTTCCTCACCAACGTTCAGCAATCCAATTTTCGGCTTTTCACGTCCAAGGACTTTTGCGTACGAAAAACCCATGACAGCAAAATCAACAAGGTGTTCTGCTCTGACATGCGCATTCGCACCCGCATCGATCAAAATCGTGAAACCATCAGTTGAAGGAACTGGCACACCCAGAGCGGGTCTTTCTACACCATCGAGTCTGCCAAGCACAAAAGTTGCACCTGCAAGAAGTGCACCGGTATTGCCGGCACTGACAAAAACGTCCACATTGCCATCTTTCAGCAATTTCAAACCAGTGTACATGGAGGAGTTTTTTCTTCGAAGAACTTCTGTGGGTTTCACATCCATCGGCAGAAAATCATCAACTTGTACTTTCTCAAAGCCATCTATTCCCTTTAGAGCTTGTTCTGTTCCTATGAGTGTGATCTTCACATCCTGTGAAGAAGACAACCTGGCACCCTCCAGAATTTCGGTGGGTGCCCTGTCTCCTCCCATCAAATCAAGTGCGACACGTACCATTGCCTCACTCTGCTATTTCCAGGACTTGCCTTCCGTTGTAATACCCGCAGTGCAGGCAAACCCTGTGCGGCAATTTTGGCTGACCACAATTTGGACACTTACTGACAGGTACAGTAATGGCTCTGTAAATCTTTGCGCGTTTGGCATGCGTCCTTGATCTTGTTCGCTTATATTTTGGAACTGCCATCTACTAACCCTCCTTGTTCGTTTTCTTCAATAAAAGTAACTTGCTCAACCTTGGATCTATTTTGTATTCCTCACAAGTATGATTTGGATCTTCATTCAAATCAGCCCCACAGTAGGGACACAATCCTTTGCAGTCAGGTTTACAGAGTACTTTCATCGGCACATCGACAACTATTGCTTCTATTATTCTTTCTGACAGATCTATACTGTCCGATGAGTAGTATAACACGTTTCTGAGAGATTTTAATTCTTCTTCTTTTTCCTTTGGTGCCTCGCTCAGTGGTTTGTAAAGTGCTTCAATAGTACCGTGGATTTTCAATTCAACAGGTTTCAGACACCTATCACAGGGATGTTCCAGAACTGTTTTAACATAACCACCAACAGCAATGCCATCCTTTGTCACGACAGCTACTATCTTAACCTCTATCGGTTGAAGAACTCTGCACTGCATATTGGGAAGTTCAACTGTCTGTGCCTCGTATATACCTTTTAGTATTATCCTGCGCTCTTTAGTGAGTTTTTCAAGATCGATTACCCAGTTCAAAAAACCACCTCAAATCTTCTATAATGAAAAAGGGTGATGTGATGCAAAAGACCGTCCTTTTCATTTTGATAATTTTTTCGTGCTCGATCTTCTCAGATCCTTTGTTTTTTCTTACAAATCCAACAACTCACTTTTCCATAGAATTGTACAACAACCAGTTCAAGTTGTCTATTTTTCAACCATTTTTTTACACATCTGTACCAGTCGATTGGATGCTGCCGGATCAAAACAGAGACCTGATCAAAGGCTTGATAAGTGTGGAATCTGGTTTTTTCATCCATGCCCTGTCAGAAAAAGGCGCGATGGGTTTAACACAGCTTATGCCATCTACCGCCCAGCAGCTTGGTGTGCTCAATCCATTCAACATCTTCTGGTCAATAGACGGGGCAAATCGATATCTGAACATCCTGAAAAACAAATTTGGAAAAATCGAGTATGCACTTTCCGCTTATTACGAAGGACCCGGTAAGGTGGAGCTGTACGGACCAAGCAAAAGCGGTTTTGAGTATTCCAGAAAAGTTTTGAGCGAGTCAAATAGGTTGAAAGACCAGCCAGTTTTTTTGAAGGATGTGCTGTACATCCAGCCATACGCACAAATCGGGGAAAATTACTCTGCCGGTTCGAACTTTTACTTTTCAATCTTTGGAATAGTGGATCTTGCAACTGGAATAGATTTTTCCCCTGATGGCATTTCTCACTTTGTGCTTGCCTACCCAACTATCACCCAATCTTTTTCCCTGATAATTGGCGAGAAAAATTTCAATCCAACGATAGGGGTTTGCTATAGAAAAATTCCAGACTTTGGTGTACAATTTCTACTAAGCTCCCAAGACTTTGACCTGTCTGTTCTACTCAAAATATGGCAGCTTTACATCGATGCCGGCTTTTCTTCCAAGGGCTTGCACATAGGAGTGATAAAATAGAATAGTATAACAGGGAGTGGTGAGTTTGAACTTTCTGAAGAAAGTCTGGGGATACTTTAAGAACCTGTATGAAAAATGGAAGGCACTTCCAGTCCCCAGCAAGATACTGTTCACGGGCATTGGTGTGGCAATACTGGTTGTGAGCATTGTAATGCTCGTGGTTTTCACAACTCCAAGGTATGTGCTGCTGGTCAGCGGATTGACCGATGAACAATCAGGGTATTTGATTCAGCAACTTCAAACAATGAACGTACAATACAAAGTCGAGCCCGGAAGGATACTCGTTCCGGATAAATACAACGTTTATGAATTGAGAATGAAGCTTGCCTCTATGGGTGTACTCGGTGCGGCTACCAAGGGATTTGAAATTCTCGATCAGCAGAGTTTTGGAGCGACCAGTTTTGACAGACAGGTTAGATACCAGGTTGCTTTGCAAGGAGAACTCGAACGCAGTATTATGACCATAAGCGGTGTTAAAGCGGCACGTGTTCACCTCACCCTACCAAAATACACCTATTATGTACGCGGTGAAATGGCTGAGCCCAGAGCATCTGTTCTGGTAGTTCTGCAACCCGGTCAAGATCTAACACAAAATCAGGTAAAGGGAATAATGGAGCTGGTAGCCGGTGCTGTCGAAGGGATGAAACTGGAGAATGTAAAAGTGGTCGACCAGATGTCGAGGGTACTGAGCGACAAGGTAATTACCTCAAGTGATATGCTTCTGGCTTCGAGTAGAACTGAGCTGAAGATGAGCCTTGAAGCTTATTACGGAAAAAAGATAAAACAGACACTTGAAGCCGTATTTGGACCGAGTAGAGTTGAGGTCATTCCAGACATCAGATTGAACTGGGAAAAAATAGAAAAACAGTCCACGAAATATGAACCAGTTACAAGACAGGGGGGGATCATCAGAAGTCAGGAACAGGAATCAGAAAAAAGCACAAATCAACCACCGGCAAATGGTGCAGTTGGCACAGACTCAAACATACCCCCCACCTATCCAAGTGCAACAGGTGAAGGAACTTCGACTTATGAAAAAACCCATACGATAACCAACTACGAGCTGAACAGCATCGTCGAAAATGTTGTTCAAAACAAAGAAGGAGAAATCGAAGCCCTTAGTCTGTCTGTTGTAATAGATGCTTCCTCATCGGTTTTTCAAAAATTCGACGAAAATGAAAGGGTCAAATGGGCTGGTATTGTTTCAGACCTTGTCAGCAAGGGTATCGGAGCCAATTCGAGCGATCCAAAACTTTCTATTTCAGTTGCCTTTTTACCTTTTGACAGATCCATAGAAGAAGAATACCAGAAAAGTTTGGCTGAAATGGAAAAAAAGAGACGCTTTTCCATGATGATCTTTGGCTTGAGTGTTCTGTTCATACTCTGCTTCTTCTTGATTTATCTGATCATCATACAGCTCAGAAGAATCAAAGGAAGAAAAGCAGTGGAACAGAGAAAGCTGAGAATGGAAGAAGAATTAAAGAAAGTGCTCGAGGAAGAAAAAGTCAAAGAAGCACCTCTCACACCAGAGCAGCAGGCATTGCTTGAACTCAAAGAAAACCTGGAAAAGATCTACAAAGAGTCACCAGAAGAAGTTGCAAGTATCATAAAACTCTGGTTGGTGGAAAGAGGGATATGAGATGGCTGAGAAAAAACAGATCAGTGGAAGAAGAAAAGCCGCGGTTTTGCTCGTTATGCTTGGACCAGAGAAAGCCGCATCTGTATTGAAACACCTTGATGAATCTGATGTCGAACAGTTAACAATTGAGATAGCCAACGTTGGAAAGATATCCGATGAAGAAAAAAGATCTGTTCTTTCAGAGTTTCAAGAAATTGCCCGTGCAAGAGAGATGATCTCACAGGGCGGGATCGAATATGCCAAAGAAGTCCTGCAAAAAGCCTTTGGACCAGAAAAAGCAATGAAGATCATTGAAAGACTGGTTTCTAACCTTCAGGTAAAACCATTCGATTTTCTCAAACAAACCGATCCCATACAGCTGGTCAATTTTTTACAGAGCGAACATCCCCAAACAATTGCTCTGATATTGAGTTATCTTGAGCCGCAACTTGCAGGAAGAATCCTGTCATCGCTTTCCGAAGACCTTCAGGTTGAAGTTGTAAAAAGAATAGCGTTACTGGAGCGTTCTTCTCCAGACGTCATAAGAGAAATCGAGAAAAATCTGGAAAGGAAATTGTCAGGGTTTGTCAGCCAGAGCTTCAGTCAGGTGGGCGGTGTTGATACAGCGGCAGAGATCATGAACAGTTTAGATCGATCATCGGAAAAGAAAATAATGGAGAAACTCGGCTATGATTCACCTGAGTTGGCAGAAGAAATCAGGCGCAGAATGTTTGTCTTTGAAGATCTGACAAAACTCGATGACAGATCAGTACAGTTGATTCTGCGTGAAGTGGAGACCAAAGACCTGGCACTCGCTCTCAAGGGCGCTTCAGAGGAAGTTAAAGAAAAGATATTCAAAAATATCTCCAAGAGAGCTGCTCAATTGCTTCAGGATGAACTGGAGTACATGGGACCTGTCAGGATAAAAGACGTCGAAGAAGCCCAGCAGAAGATCATAAATGTTGTGAGAAGACTTGAAGAAGCCGGTGAAATAATCGTAGCCAAAGGTGGTGGCGAGGAGCTGATCGTGTGATCATCAAAAAACGCCAGCTTTTTATAGACAGCCCCTGTGTATTGAGCCAGGCAAAAACCGTTCAGGATCCGGCAGAATTCCTCAAAAAAGCCGAGCAAGAACTGAACAATGCACACAGGCAAGCCGAGCAGATAATCAACGATGCACAAACTCACGCTCAAAAAATAGTTGAAAACGCAAAAAAAGAAGCTCAGAGTATCTTGGAAAACGCAAAAAAAGAAGCTCTAACTGTGCAGAATCAAATTAAAATCACGAGCCAGATACTCAACAAAATCGCGGAGGAATTCCAAAAACAGCTCAGATCAAAAGTCAGTGATATTTCCCATCAACTAACGGATGTTCTGTACATCCTGGTGAAAAAGATAACCTATAAAGAGATAGACAGGGTAAACTATCAGGAGAAAATTCAGAACATTCTGAACAGAATCGTAGGTATGAGCAACATCAGAGTTACCATGAATGCAAACGACTTTGAAGATTTCCCCCAGCTTGTAGAACAATTCAAATCCATTGGCGCAGAAGTCGTCAAATCAGCAACTTTGAAACGTGGAGACATCATCGTGGACACCGAGATCGGTCTCATAGACGGTACCAATCAGTATGCGATCGAAATCGTGGACCAGATTCTTGAGGAGGTCTTCGGGCATGAGCGATCCTCTTGAGATTTTAGAGCTACTCAAAAACAGGATCGAGCAGGAAGACTTTCTAAAAATCAACGGCAAGGTAAGCCGTATTGTTGGATTGACCGTTGAATCAATCGGACCAGATGCGTTCCTTGGAGAAGTATGCAAACTGAATCTGAATGGTAAACAACCGCTTTGCGAAGTTGTGGGATTCAAAGATGGAAGAGTCCTGCTCATGCCGCTCGAAGATCTGTCAGGGGCAAAACACGGAACGGTGATCTACAAAACCGGCAAGCGATTAGATGTGCCGGTCTCAGACCAGATGAAAGGCAGAGTACTTGACGGTCTTGGAAGACCTATCGATGGAAAACCCCTGCTGACCAAACACAGATATCCACTGATCAACAGTGCACCTCACCCTTTGAAAAGGGCGAGGATCGTCGAACCTCTGCCGGTAGGCGTCCGCGCAATAGACGGCTTTATAACCATAGGCAAGGGACAGAGAATAGGAATTTTTGCAGGAAGCGGTGTTGGAAAAAGTACACTCCTTGGAATGATAGCAAGAAACACCGTTGCCGATGTAAATGTCATCGCTCTGATAGGCGAAAGAGGCAGAGAGGTCAGAGAATTCATAGAAAAAGATCTTGCAAAAGGTATTGAAAAATCGGTGGTAATCGTCTCAACCTCTGATCAGCCTGCGTTGATGAGGGCGAAAGCTTTATACACTGCGACGAGTATTGCAGAGTACTTTCGTGACATGGGTCTGGATGTACTCTTGATGGTGGATTCTCTGACGCGCTGGGCTATGGCTCAAAGAGAAATAGGTCTTGCAATTGGAGAACCTCCAACCGCAAGGGGATATCCACCAAGCGTTTTTGCCGGCATACCGGGGATACTGGAAAGAGCCGGAAATTCAGATAAAGGAAGCATCACAGCGATATACACGGTCCTTGTCGAAGCCGATGACTTCAACGAACCAATTTCCGATACGGTTAGAAGTGTTGTCGATGGTCACATAATGCTTTCCAGAAGACTGGCAGAATTAAACCACTATCCTGCAATAGACGTCCTTGCCAGTGTGAGCAGGTTGATGATAGACATAGCAAGCAAAGACCACATAGAAGCCAGTAAAAAATTGCGCAGCCTGATGGCAGTTTATTATGAAGCCAAAGACCTTATAGATGTGGGTGCATACAAGAACGGATCAAATCCACAGATAGACAACGCAATAAAAATGATAGGTCCTATAAACGATTTTCTCAAGCAGGGAATAGATGAAAAACCGACATACGAGCAAACGATAAATCAACTTCTCAAACTCTCCAGCATGGTGTAATCATCTTTTAATCTCAGCTATCTTGGAAAACTCCAGATGAAAAATCTGATCGTAAATTTCTTCTTTGAGAAGCTTGAAACCATTTTCACGTGCTATTTTTTTGATAAAACCGGAATTTTGCTCGAATTTCCATTTTGTCACATGCACGGTTTTGATTACCTCAAAACCACTGTCTATCAAAACGGGGACAGCAAAAAAACTCTTATGACCGATCTTTTTTGGAATAGTTGCATCCCATATCAATAACCTTCCCCATCTTTTTAAAACATAACTGACATTCTCAAAGATAGCTTTGTGTTTTGGAAGGTAGAAAAAAGTGAAAAAACAGATAACCATATCAAATGATTCAGGGGCAAAAGACAGTTTAAGTGGATTCATGAGAATTCTCAGTGATTTTGGATCAGCTCCTTTCATAAGTTCCTCATCTGGTGTAACCAGAATCGCCCTTTGTTTGAGGATTTTTGTGAACAAATCATCGCCGCCCGTGCATATTACAAGTATTCTATCCGCATCAAAGTCATTCTCTATTTTTATCTGCTGATCCTTGGTGCTGTAATAGCCACCCATTGAATACCCCCTGAAAAAGTATACGATGAATGGACAGATTTTGACACAGCACGGACACAAAAAGTTACGAACGCGAACTAAATTCGAAACCAATAAGTGTTATTCACTCTAATGGAGGTTTGAAGTTGAAATACTCTCTATTCAAACAGTATCTCACAAAAAGTCAGGCAAGAGAAATTCAAAGAGAGCTTTTGGCTCTCGGTCTGCCGTCTATGGCTGAAAATGCATTGCAGATGCTCCTTGGATTGGTTGATACGGCTTTTCTGGGTCACCTTTCATGGCAGGCGATGAGTGGGGTTTCACTCGCAAATCAGATATTCTTCATATTTCAGATCATTCTCATAGCTGCATCAACAGGTGTCACAGTACTGGTATCAAATGCCATCGGCGCGAGAAATCATCGGATGATATCTAAAACTCTCTGGAACGGTTTGTACCTTGCAACTATCTGGGGATTGATGATGATGTTTTTCGTACCGCTGGTACCGGTGATCTTAAAAATTTTCCCCAATGTCGATCGGCAGGTGTACGAATCAGGTGTGGATTATTTAAGGATAATACTGCTCGGTATACTCACGATGTCATTAATGGGAACCCTTGGTGCGGCTTTAAGAGGTGCTGGGGATACAAAAACTCCAATGATAGTCGCGGCAATTTCGAACAGTTTGAATGTGTTTCTGGATTATGCGATGATCTTTGGAAAATTCGGTTTACCAAGACTTGAAACAAAAGGTGCAGCACTTGCAACTGTGCTATCGCGTTTAGTGGGTGTTATTTTACTGTTCGTAGCTGTTTTCAAAAGCTATACTCTGTATGCAAAAGACAAAAAAGGCAGAAAATTCGATCTGTCGACGATCAAAAGTATTCTATCGGTTGGTCTGCCAACTGCCGGTGAGAACATGTTATTTTCCACAGGGTTGCTTATTTTTGCAAATATACTGCTTTTGGCTGGATCGAAAGCCTATGCGGCTCACAGGGTTGGTATAAATATCGAGTCGATCTCTTTCATGCCCGGAATGGGAATCTCTGTTGCAATAACAACACTCGTGGGTAGGTACAACGGCAAAGCAGATTTTAAAAGGATAGCCGGGGTCGTTCGCCAGGGCTGGATTCTCACATCGATTTTCCAGATATCAGTTGGATTATTCATCTTTGCATTTCCAGAGCTCTTGATAAGGCTTTTTACAAATGACCTGCAAATAATAACTATGGCTGAGTTACCTGTTAGATTCATAGGCTTAGTTCAGGCTTTTCTGGCAATTGATTATTCAATGAACGGTGCTTTAAGGGGTACAGGAAACACATCCTTTCCGATGTTCACAATTGCATTCGCAATGTGGTTCATCAGACTACCAGTTGGATATTTTCTTGTGGCTCATTTCAGGATGGGATTACTTGGAGCATGGATTGGCATGATAATAGATATAATATTCAGAAGTCTGGTTAAGTTGGTGTTCTATCTAACCGGCAGATGGGAGAAAACCGCAAGAAAAACCGCTCTGAAAGTTAATGCAAAGACATCGGAAATCTCGCAACACGATGACTGAGTCAATTTTTTTCTTTATCCTGTGATCTGAGCATTTTGCTCAAATCTTTTATACACTGGTATTCCTTTATTGCCTGATTGACATCACCCAGTTGCTCATAAAGCATTGCCAGCTTCGATCGAGTTTTCAGATCTGATGGTTCTCTTTGCAGAATTCTTTTACACGTCTTAACGGCAGCTTTTTTCATTCCAAGTGCAATCAATACACTGAGTCTGATTTTATCTATAGCCAGGATAATGAAAAAGACTGCAACCCAGAAAACGATCCAGATCAAAAAGAACTTTCTTTCCTTGACAGCAGTACTGTGTTGTTTGAGAGAACTGTTAATGTTCTTGTCTTTTGATTGGATCTGGTCAAATTTCACACCAAATTTCTTGGCGTTCTCTATTAAAAAAAGCAGCCTTTTTCTGATTTCTTCTTTTGGCAGTGATAGCTGATCAAATTGTAAGATGACCTTGGACAGTTCAAAAGAATCTATTCGAGACGGCTCTAACCTGTTTACTGTGTTAAGTAATTCCATGTACGATTTCAGTTCAACGGCAAATTGCACAGGATTACTTGTCTCAAATTGATTTGCAACCTCAAGAAGTCTGTACAGAGAAGGGAAAGATGACTCTTCATTCTGGTGCAAAAGGCAGGTCTGGGTTATCTGCTGGGAAATTTCTGAAAAATTCCTGGAAGTTTTGATCAATCCAACCAGGTTCCAGTCCAGCAGGTAGGGATCTTTCAGAAAATTCTCAACAAGCCATTTCCCAAAATCTGTCGGAGCAGTTACGCGCAACCCCACTTTCCACAGACTTTTTATGAAGGCTATTTCTTGAAAATCACCGTTTTCAAACCTTCTAACATGATCTTCTAACTGTGGAAAAACCAGCAAAAGCTCTTTTACAAGATCTACTTGAAGATCCAGACAACTGGACATGTCTTTTATAAACTGGTCAAAATTCTCGCTGACAACAGCCTGTCTTAATGCGTCAAAATGCGCAAGACGTCTTTTGGCAGCTATCCGCGGTCCCTCAGAGAAAATCAATTGAGAATCCGGATCTTTTTTGATCAGAGCTATCAATTCCTGCCAGCTCTGTTCTGGATCTTTACCAATTTGATCAATCGTCCCCGCAAAGAAAAGGGACCAGAAAATGAGCGAGATCAAAACGGCATACCTCATTATCAATCCCTTTCAAACTGCGGGTAGAGAAATTGTTTATAAAAAACAACTGCAAAGACAGCCGCTGGCACACCGAAAAACACACCAACCGGTCCAAAGATCTCGCCTGTGAGTAAGATTGAAAAGATCATCAAAACGGGATTAACTCTGGCATAGCCTTTCATGATTTCAAAAAACAGCACGAAAACACCAAGATGTATCAAAACAGAGAAAAAGACTACCCAGAGCATGCCCTGTAATCCCAAAGACAGAGAAAACAGAAAAACAGGAATGAACTCGAAGATAACACCAACGATCGGTATAAAATTTGTCAAAAAAGCCCAGAAGGCTATCAGTGGGGCATAGGATATGTTCATGATCCTGAACAGTAAAAAGAACGCAGCGCCAACTATTATCGCATTCAGGGTAATAACGCTGATGAATCGGCGCATATTCATCTTGAGTTCTTCCACAAACTCGTTAATCTGCTCTCTACATTTTTTCGGGTACATAAGCGGTATAACTCGAGTTATCTTGCTCGAATACAGAGAGACATAGATGATACCAAGTATTGTGAAGAACAGCACAACCAGTGCACCGGGGATTTTGGACGCAATCACTCTCAAAAGATAATTTGCAAGCTGATTGATGCCCGGTTTTATGAAATCCACTATACCGTTCAGCATCTTCAAAAGCTCGTTGTTGTTCTGTATATACTGTTCCCACGCTCTTTTTTCAATTATGTCTGCGATCAGCGTATAAAAATCGGCAAACTGCGTGAATGCACTTGGAATGATTGTTACAAGGCCCCAGATAAACACGGAAAAACAAATCACAAGCGAGATAATGATTGACAGTTTTTTAGAAATCTTGAAGATTTTCTTGATAAGACCAGCCACTGCATCCACAACCATAACTGCGATAAAGGTGAACAAAAGCGTGTTGAAGAAATTTTTATACAGCACAAAGAGAACCACAAAGATTGCTGTATAGATAAGCGTAAAGTACATTGCTAACCTTTTTGGCTCTAAACCTTTCTGAAAAGGCACAGCTTTCTCCCCCCTAAGAAAACAACAAAAGCCACCAGAAAGGATATCAGGGCTGTGAAATAAACCAGAACGTTAATGCTGTCTCCAAACGGAAGTATCACAAAAACCCTTAGACCTGTGCCACAAGCCCATGCAAATCCCATGACTATGGATGAAGCAAAAGAAGTGTGATTGGGTAAGGTTATTTGAGCCTGCGATAGATTTGAAGACATGGTCAGATAGCCAAAGGCGTCTATTAGAACATAACTCATCATCATGAGTAGCATATTCGATGCACCGGCAAAAGCCAAAAGAGCACCACCCATGCCAAGAAAACTGACAAGATTTGTGACAGTATTGCCGAATCTTTTACTCATCCAGGAACCCAGCATGGTTGTAAACACTCCAACTGCTATGCCTGCCGAGAGCAGCGATCCTCCAAAAACTATTGAAAAACCCTTCTGTGTGGAAACAATTGGAGCATAAAGATGAGCAATAGACATGACCAGAGTTCTCATACTGACCACAAACCACAGATAAAATAGCAGTTTCTTTTGCTGTGAACTGACTTTCACAGCCTGGTGATCGTGATTGTAGCTCAATTTTGGCTCGGATTTCATCATAAATGCCATTACAGCAAGCACAGGCAAACTGACCAGCCACAGAAATTCAAGCCCAACTTTTGATGAAAAAAGAGTCACAAAGACAGGACCAGCAGCGGCGCCAAGAGTTCCGGCGGCAACAAAAAATGGCATCGACTTTTCAGACAGACCATGTGCAGCCGCGGCACCGGCTGGATGAAAGGCAGAATTGGCAAAAAAAGCTATTATAAAAAATACAAACAGTACTGATATATTCGGCGCAAATTCAATCACGCTTATAAACAAAACCGTTACGACCGTTGAAATGTACATGAACCTGAATCTGTTTTGAATTTTATCAGACAATGCACCAAAAAAGATTTGAAAGATGGATGAGATAAAAGAAATCACGGTTATGAATAGAGCGATCTGTTTCGCATTCACATGATATTTTTGCATAAAATACGGTGCAAGAGGCGTCAAAAAAGAAACATAAAAATCTGATACAAAGTGATTCAAAGGTGCAAAGAAGTGTATTTTGATCAGCCTCCAATTGCTGAAAGCACTTTTTCAACAAGTGACCTGAAACTTTTTTCAGCTTCAGAACCTCTTAGAAAAGAGACGACCGGCTTACCTGCATCTGAATATTGAGCCACCGTCGGATCCATTGGTATCTCGCCCAGACACTGAACACCTGTTATTTGCACCAGCTCATTCACTACTCCTTCTCCAAATGGCTTGATCTTTGTGCCACAATTCGGGCAGATCAGATAAGACATATTGGTCACAAATCCGAGCACCCTCTGCCCCATTTCACCGACAAAATTTATAGCCCTTTCAACATCGTCAACGGCAACACGCTGGGGTGTTGTAACTATAACAGTTCCGTCCAGCTTTACCATCTGAAAAAGACTGAGTGCCTCGTCTCCTGTTCCTGGAGGCAGATCAAATATGAGAAAATCGAGTTTTCCCCAGTCAGTATCACCGAGAAATTGCTGAATCACAGTGTGTTTCAGTGGACCTCTCCACACGACTGGTTGCCCATCCTCGAGTAACATTGCCATCGAAAGCACCTTTAAATTGGTCAGGTATTTCAAAGGTAAAATAAGACCGTTTTGCATCACAGGTTCATCTTTCAAACCGAGCATGCGGGCGACATTCGGACCGTGTATATCCAGATCGGCTAATCCAACTTCAAAACCTTCTTCTGCAAGGGCAACTGCTAAATTCACCGCAACCGTCGTTTTACCAACGCCACCTTTTCCACTGAGAACTGCGATCTTGTGGTTGATCTTTGACAGATTTTCCTCAATCCTTTTTTGCCTTTCCTTGATCTGCGCAAATTTGTCCATCTGTTCCATCTGCTTACCTCCTTTATAATATTCTACACTGTTTGCTCCAAGATGATAAAATTAAATGGTAAAGGAGGAGAGTTTTTTGATATATCCCTTACAAATTCAAGATCTCACAGTCTCAATAGATGAAAAGATAATCCTGAAAGACGTGAATCTCTCTATTGAACAAAAAGGACTTTACACAGTGGTCGGACCAAATGGTGGCGGCAAGACAACACTTGTCAAAAGCATACTCAATCTTATAAAACCCTTAAAAGGAGAAATAAAGATATTTGGAATGCCAAATGACCGTTACCTTGAAAAAGAAGTCATTGGCTATCTTCCTCAGCGTTCTCCCGCTCGCGAAAATTTTCCAATAAAAGTCAAAGATGTCGTCAGAATGGGAGCTTTGAGATGCAAAGAAAAAAACGTGGAAAAAATCGTTGCCCAAGCCCTTGAAAAAGTCGGAATGATAGATTTTTCTGAGAAAGTCTTTTCACAGCTCAGTATCGGTCAGCAGCAGAAGGTTTTAATAGCACGGGCGGTGGTCTGCAAGCCAAAATTTCTCATACTCGATGAACCCACAACCGGGCTTGATGTGGACAGTCAAAAGGCATTTTATGAAATGATAAAGCGCTTTGTAGATGAAAATATGACTGTATTAATGGTAACGCACGACATAGGTTTTGTAATAGACTTTTCAGATGGAGTTTTCTGCATAAACCAGACCATGCTTTCTCACAAAATATGCGACAATTTCCAGATCTCCAGAGAGTTTTTCGACAAACTCTATGGTTATGGAGTTAGACCAATCGTTCACAGGCACGGTGAGACAGATGATTAGTCATTTTCTTGTAAGGGCATTCATGGCTGGCATTCTGACAGTTATCGGCACATCGTTGACGGGAGTTCATGTTGTACTCAGAAGGATGGCGTTTTTTGGTGATGGTGTTGCACATATTGCCTTTGCCGCGGCGGCGATAGGAACTGTCTTGGGGTTTTCAAGTTTTCTCACAGCTCTTTTACTGTCCATCTTTGTATCAATAGTTCTTGGTTATCTATCGCAGAAAGGTATTCACGAAGATACTGGCATCGGTATACTCTTTTCCCTATCCATGGCGGTCGGGATAATACTGTTTTCCATAAAAAATGAACGGCGTAGCCTCATGTCTTACATGTTTGGCGATATACTGGCTGTTTCCAGGAACGATTTGTTCCTTCTTGCCGTTATATCGCTGATCGTGGTGGTCTTCACGATCCTGTGGAAAGACAAACTCATATACATGAGTTTTGACAGAGAATTCGTCAAGGTTACAGGAGTTAAAACCGAGTCGATATATTATACTTTTCTTGCGATTCTTGCCGCGACAATAGTAATTGCCGTGAGAACTGTCGGAGTCGTTTTGGTTTCTGCGTTCCTGATAACCCCCACCGCAGCCGCGAGTATCGTAGCAAAAGATTTCAGAAGAATTTTTCTCCTTGCACCGATCTTTGGGATTATAACCGTTGTTGCCGGTATAACAGCTTCCATCTGGATAGATGTTCCGGTTGGCTCTATGATAGTGGTCGTCCAGAGTCTGTTTTTCTTTGCACTTTTGCTGTTCAAGAGGTGATGAAATGTGTTTTTCATATCCAGAGATTTCAATTTCGATGCCGCGCACAGACTTGAAAATTATCACGGCAAATGTGAGTCACTCCATGGTCACACTTACAAGGTTAGAGTTACTCTTGCTGGTGAACCAGATGAAGAGGGTATGATCATAGATTTCATTGAGCTCAGAGACATTGTGAAAAAAGAAGTGCTCGATCAACTCGATCACAGTTATCTAAATCAAATTATCAGCCAACCAACGGCTGAGAATATATCAAAATGGATCTGGAATAAATTGAAAGTCAAACTCACCAATGAGAGACACACACTTTATGAGATAACCGTCTGGGAAAGTCCGGATACTTTTGTGACTTATAGAGGTGAGATGAGTAAATGAAAGACGTACAGAGTCAATCAGACACAAGAAACGTATATCTGCAAAGAGTCGGTATAAAAAATCTGAGCTATCCGGTCACAGTGATGGATAAGAAAAATGGATATCAGGATACAGTGGCTAATATAAACATGTACGTCGATCTACCTGTTGAATTCAGAGGAACACACATGAGCAGATTTGTCGAGGTTCTGAACAGATATCGCCTGGGAATAGATCCAAAACTCATAAAGCAGATGCTCGAAGAGCTCAGGATGAATTTAAACGCCAGCGTCGCAAGAGTTGAAATAGAGTTTCCGTATTTTGTGCTGAAAAATGCCCCTGTTTCCAATCAGGAGAGTTTTACAAAGTACACCTGTCGGATAGAGGGTCAAAAATCCGCCGATATGTACGATTTCACCGTCTGTGTAGGTGTACCAATACTCACCCTTTGCCCGTGTTCAAAAGAGATCAGCGAAAGAGGAGCACACAATCAGAGGGCAATTGTCTGGATACATGTGCGTTCTAAAAGATTAATCTGGTTTGAGGAACTGATAGAATACGCAGAGAAAAGTGCAAGCTCGCCGGTGTACACTATTCTAAAGAGAGTCGATGAGAAATTCGTTACTGAACATGCGTATGACAATCCAAGGTTTGTTGAAGATGTTGCAAGAGAGATTGCACTCAAATTGAACGAAGATAGCAGAATCTTCTGGTATAAGGTAGAAGTTGAGAGTTTCGAGTCCATACACGATCACAATGCCTATGCCTGTGTAACTAAAAACAAGGAGGAATCACAATGACCATAGAAGTTCTCGATAAAGGGTTTGTGAAGCTGATAGACAGCATGGGAACAGATATCTCGATAGTTAGAGCCGCAAGGATTTCTCATGGCAAGGAGCCGATCGATGAAGAGAGAGACAGAAGATTACTGGAACATCTATTGAAAAGCGGGCATGAATCACCTTTTGAACATGTCGTTTTCACTTTCCACATTAAATGTCCGATCTTTGTGGCAAGACAGTGGATGAGACACAGAATAGCATCATACAACGAGCTGAGCGGAAGATACACTCAGTTCACTGACGAATTTTATTCACCTGATTTTGAGAAGAGATTTGCTAAAGAGCAAAGTGAACAGGCAAGGCAGATCATCGAGCAGGCATACGAAAACTCTTATAGGTGTTACATGCAGTTGCTGCAAATGGGTCTTCAAAGGGAAATAGCGCGACTGGTCCTTCCACTTGCCACTTACACACAGTTTATCTGGACAGTTAACGCAAGAAGTCTCATGAACTTTCTTTCTTTGAGAGCAGACTCACATGCTCAATGGGAGATGCAGCAGTTTGCAATCGCCGTTGCTCGCATTTTCAAACAGCTCTGTCCATGGACCTATGAAGCATTTTTGAAATACCGATACACAGGAGATATCCTCAAGGAGGTGAATTTGTGAAGCTTTCAGAAATCTTAGCAGAAGTCAAAGCAAAGGTCATAACTGGTGAGGAAAAAGTCAATGAGCTCGAATTTGAATACATTTCTGCTTCAGATTTGATGAGTGAAGTGCTGGCAATAGCAAGACCTGGTATGGTCCTGTTAACAGGGTTGACAACACCACAGGTTGTCAGAACAGCAGAGGTTGTCGGAATACAGGCAGTCATAATTGTCAGAAAAGATACTCTCCCATCCGAAACGGTGGAAATGGCACGTGCCTGTGGAATAGTGCTTGCCGTTACGAAAATGACCATGTTTGAAGCCTGTGGAAGGCTCTATAACAAAAAACTCAAACCTGTTTGGAGTGTCTGAACGATGGAAAAAATACTCGATCGTGTGCAGGGTTTTTTCTTGGACATGTCCATTACGGAGATAATGAACCACAGTGTCATCTCCGTGAAACCAGATAGAACACTCAGACAAGTTAAGGAAATTCTTCGAATCAAAAGAATTTCTGGTCTGCCCGTAGTTGACAGTGACAGAAAACTAATAGGCATAGTGAGCATCGAAGACATAATAAAAGCCCTGGAAGGGGGATATATAGACGACACCGTTGAAAACAGAATGACTAAAAATGTCATTTTCATCGAAAGTACAGCGACTTTAAAAGAAGTGATAGAGTTTTTTGAGAAATGGTCTTATGGAAGATTTCCCGTTGTGGATAGTGAAAAAAGACTGGTTGGAATAGTCACCAAAAACGATGTGATGATGGCTTTACTTGCCAAACTTGGACTTGTTTATCTTCATGACGAAAGGCGTCGTGAGGTTCTCGACAGCCCAGAGTATTTTGCGAGGTCTCTTTTGACCGGTGAAAGATTGGACAAATCCGGTGCAGATTTTTATTTTCCCATAGATTACTTTGACATAAACCTTGCCGGGGTAGGTGCATCAAAACTCAGACAGTTTTTGCTTTCAAAAGGAGTCGATGAAAAAACAGCAAGAAGAGTATCGATTGCCACCTACGAAGCCGAGACAAATGTGGTCATTCACAGTGGCAGCACAGGTGCGATATACTGTTTCATAAAACCCGAAAGCATTTTTGTGAGAGTCGAAGACACAGGCAGAGGGATTGAAGACGTTGAACTGGCGATGCGTGAGGGTTATTCTACAGCACCAGATTATGTGAGAGAGCTTGGCTTCGGTGCGGGAATGGGTCTTGCAAACATGAAGCGCTGTTCAGACAACATGATAGTCATGTCAAAGGTAGGTGCCGGCGTAGTGGTTGAAATGGAATTTTTAAGGGGAAGGGAGGCAAAACAGTGAAAATCTCTCAAATCGCAGAAAAACTGGGGTTAGAAATCTGTTGCGGAAATTGTGAGCAGGAAGTACTTTACGGTTGCAGTGGAGATCTTCTCAGCGAGGTTATGTCGCATGCAAAGCCTTCTTCAATCTGGGTAACTGTGCAATCGCATGTGAATATCGTTGCGGTGGCGGCAATCTCCGGTATAAAAGCGATAGTATTGTGTAACGGTCACAAATATCCTCAGGAAACTATTGTGAAAGCAGAGCACGAGGGTATATGTCTGCTGAAAACCAGCAGTTCTCCTTTTGAAATCGCGGGATTACTGTATTCAATTGGAATCAAGTCATGATAAAGGCAGATCTTCACGTGCACTCATGCTTATCGCCATGTGCCCAGATAACAATGGTACCGGGTATCATATCTTCGGCAATCAGAGAGAAAAAACTGGATGTGGTATCCATAACAGATCACAATGCCTGTTACAACTTGGAAAGTTTCGCTAAAAAAATCAGCGGTCTTTTCGTTCCGGGTGTGGAACTCACTTCTTTTGAGGAAGTTCATGTACTGGCTTATTTTTATTCAATTGAAGCGGCGATCAATCTGTGTAATTTTGTAAAAAGATTCTTGCCAAAAGTCAACTACGACCCTGAGTTGATGGGATATCAGATAGTTGTGAATGAAAAAGATGAATTTCAAAGGTTAGAAGAAGATTTTTTGGGTATAGCCCTTGAACTATCACTTAGCGATCTTGTAGATATCATCTGTTCGCATGGTGGAATACCGGCTTACGCACATGTCGAAAGACGATTTGGAATACTGTATCAACTTGGTGTCTTTCCAAAAGATGAGCGGGTTAAACTGGCTGAAGCACGTACAAAAGATGGATGGATTGAAGCTGTTAAAGCCGGTTTCACCGTGCTCAGCAACTCAGATGCTCACAGTCCAGACGAAATAGGTTGCAGATTTACAAGATTGGCACTAAAAGATTTGAACTTTGAAGAACTGTTTCATGTCTTATCCAAGCCAAGCAGAGAGAAGGTTCTTTCGATATGGGATTGAGGACCATATCCGATCACATAATGGACATTGTGCAGAATTCTCTCAATGCCGGTGCAAGCAGGATAATTTTAAGGATCGAACAGAACAAAAACTGGTTTTGCTTTGAGGTTGAAGACAACGGAAGAGGTATGGATGAAGAACAACTCCATAAGATATTCGATCCATTTTATACAACAAGAGATCCACGCGTGAGAAGAGTGGGGCTTGGTTTACCTTTTCTCAAACAGGCAGCAGAGGCAACAGGTGGAAGCGTAAAGGTGGAAAGTGTAAAAGGTGTTGGCACAACAGTGAGAGCCTGTTTTGATACCAACCACGTTGACTGCCAGGATATAGGAGAACTTTCAGATTCGATTTCTACATTGCTACTATCATCAAATGATGTAGAATTAGTCGTGTACAGATACAAAGACGAAAGATCCTATACCATATCGAGCAGCCAGCTTAAAGAGCTGTTAAAGGATTTTTCTTCACCTTCTGCCATGAAGCTGGTTTATGAAGCAGTTGAAGAACTTGAAAAAAGTATCATAGAGGAGGT
The DNA here is from genome assembly GCF_031962025.1 of Pseudothermotoga sp. Taxonomy (GTDB): domain Bacteria; phylum Thermotogota; class Thermotogae; order Thermotogales; family DSM-5069; genus Pseudothermotoga_B. The sequence continues at coordinate 49,072 of NZ_JAVRKW010000006.1, read as the reverse complement.
GCCTTAATGAGACTCTGGTTGACTTTTTTGTTCTCAGTGGTTTTATCCTGTGTAATGACCGCAGTGGTGATAAGCGATCTTAATTTTGTCGGGCTTGAAACTGTTGAAGCATCCCAGCTGCTTGCCTTAGTGAAAGACTACTTGAAAATCGAATTGACAGATCAGGGGGTTCAAGAACTGATTAAAAAGATCTTCGATACAGGGTATTTTTCTTCTATTGAGCCAAGATTGATTTCATCCAATAATGGATACGTGCTTCAACTCAATGTTCAGGAAAATCCCGTTGTGAAAGGCTGGAAAATCGACCTTGTTGGACCTGAACTGGTCAAAAAATCAGATCTGGAAGCAGCCGTGAAACTCGAGAAAAACAAAGCCTTGAGCATTGCGAAAGTCAGAGACTCTCTGCAGGCGATCAAAGAAAAATTCGATGAAGCCGGTTATTTTCTGGTGGAAGTCAGCGGTGATCTGGATAAAGATATCTACGTTTTTAGAATAACACAGTACGCACTGTGGGAAGTTTATTTTGAAGGTGAAACTGATGGACTTGATTTTTCAAAAATCAGACAGCAAATAAAAATAGACACGCTCAAGGACTTTTACACAACTCCTGGTTTTTTGAGAATTTTAACCAAGGACATCAAGCGCTGTTATCCAAAAGTTGAGAACATGTCATCTGTTATGAGCGTGTTGAGTAAATATGTGTACTTCGACAAAGAGACTTCAATCAATTTTGAAAAGATGGAAGTACCTGGTGTTGCTGAAAAGACGGCGGTCCTGAAAATCAACGTGGTTCTTAAAAAGATCATATCAGACAGCAAAGTTTACAAAGAGATTGAAATTATCGGGAACAAACTCATACCAACAGAAGAACTCAAAAATTCTCTGAGCGTCAAACCAGATCAGGCTGTTTACAACGTCGATATTCTCAAGTCTATGCAAGCCATCGTCGATTACTACGAGAGCAAGGGTTATCCAATGACGTATGTCATAGCAAAAGAGCAGCAGGACAAATTACAATTTCAGGTTTTAGAAAAGTACGTTTCTGATGTGGAACTCAAAGGTCTTGAAACAACAAAAAAATATGTCATAAGTGATTTAATCACATTCGAAAAAGGTGAACCTCTCAAGAAACAGGATTTCTATGATACGGTCTCTGCACTGAACCGAACACAGTTCTTTGAATCTGTTAATGCATATCCCGTAGGTACAGTGGATTCAACCCAGGTCAAAGTTATAGTAGATATAACCGAAAAAAAGAGAAAATTTGATCTCAACGGCGGTATAACATGGACTCCTACCCAGGGACCCTGGTATGAAGGGTTCATGGGAGAAGTAACCCTGGGCACAACCAATCCTTTTGGATACGGACAGAGCTTTTCCATAACCGGTAAACTGGGCTTGACAAACAAAAGCATCAGCTTTGACTATTCTGTGAGAAAACCTTTTGAACTGCCTGCAACGCTTGGAGCACTTTTCAGCTATGAATACGAAACGTCTAATTCGTCAATAACGAATATCTTAAAGATAGGTGCTAACTTCACTACTCTCAGATCACAGGGACATGCCTTTGGGGCCGGTGTGACTTACGAATACAGGTACTATTCGTATTTGAGCGATGATGAAAACACTTTGATCCTGTCGGGCAATTACTCTTATGACACGCGCAACAGTGCAATTTTTGCAACAAATGGTCAGTATCTCTACATAGGATTGGACAAGGCAGGACTTTTTCAAATTCTGAACGATAGAGACTACTGGAAAGCCAGACTCGATGCCAGAGCCTTTGTGCCAGTCTACGAAGATCTTTTCTCACTAGCATTCAGAGGTTTTGCTGCAAGTTTGTTCTTGGAAAAATACAAATTATCCGGGGTGTCTGAAGAAAAGATATTATTCTACGGTGTCAATGCGGTGAGAGGCACAGAAAGTACTGAGCAAAAAGCCGGCTGGCTTGGTAGCATTGAGCTCAGATACGATCTGAAATCACAAACTGTACCGATGTATTTACTCGCATTTGCAGATGTAGGCGGAACGGGTGAGAGTCTGTGGAAAACAAGATTGAATTTCACAGCAGGACCTGAACTTGACATTGCAGTACCTATGCTGGGAGTAATCGGTTTTGGTGTGGCTTACAACTTTGACGGAAACTGGAGTTTTGATAACTTCAAACCATTCTTCCGATTTGGTGCAGCTTTCTAAAGAGAAAATGAGTTATGAAGAGATAAAAAGATATAAACGGCTATTTTCGATTGAAATGTGGTATAGTTAGACATAGGTGGGGATATTTTGCCAAAGAGCATGACAGGTTATGCAAAATACGAAAAAATTAGCGACAAGTACAGAGTTCTGTGCGAAATAAAATCGCTGAACTCGAAATATTTTGTTACAGACATTCAGTCTCCTTCTTTCATGTTCAGCAGAGAAAGTGAACTGGTACAGCTCATACAGAATGTCGTAAAAAGAGGCAAGGTAGCCCTGAGATTATATGTGGAATTTTTGACACCGCTGGATGCAGTGAAAATCGATTATGGTCTTGCAAAAAGTTATTACGATGCCATGGAAGACCTTGTCAGCCGGCTTGGGATACCTGAGCCGGTCAATTTAGATAACCTTTTGCGCTTCCGAGACCTTGTGCGGTTTGAACTATCTCAACAGCAAGAAGAGGAAATTTTTGAAATCGTGCAGCAGGTTGTCCAGAAAACCTTAAAACTGCTGGATGAAGAAAGATTAGAAGAAGGATTGAAATTAGCACAGGATTTTGAAAAGATACTCCAGCAATTACAGATTTTACACGATGAAATTTCCAGACTCAGTGAACAATCGCCGCTGCTCATGAAAGAAAAAATCATACAGGATGTAAAAAAGATACTCGACAACAGTACACAGCTAAATGAAGGATTGCTTGAGAACGCAGTGGTTCTGGCAGTACAGCGAGCCGACATACGAGAGGAACTCACCAGATTGAAGAGCCATATAGAAAAAGCCAAGCAGCTTCTTTCATTGAACGATCCTGTCGGCAATCACCTTGACTTTGTCGCTCAGGAGATGTTCAGAGAAATCAACACGATTTTGTCCAAATCGCAAGACCAGAGAATCACAGACAACGCTTTAAAAGCAAAGGTACTGGTTTCTCAGTTCAGAGAACAGATCCAAAACATTGAGTAATCCTTAGGAGGTGTGGTCCGCGATGTACGGTTTGATCAACATAGGTTTTGGTAATGTGATCTCAGGTGATCGTGTGATAGCAATCGTAAATCCGGAATCCGCTCCATTGAAACGGCTCAAAGATGAAGCCAAAGATGAAGGTAAACTCATCGATGCTACCTATGGCAGAAAGACAAGAGCTATACTGATTACAGACAGCAACCACATAATACTCAGTGCAATCCAGCCAGAAACAATAGCCCAAAGATTCAAGCAATCGATGATAGAGATCGAGGAAAATCTGAACAAAGTGAGGTAGTAGAGTGAAAGGTGTTCTGTATGTGATCAGCGGACCATCAGGTGTGGGCAAAACCTCCATCATAGAAGCGACCTTGAAAAAAGTTAAGAACATAGTATTCTCTGTTTCGTGCACCACCAGACCTAAAAGACCGGGCGAAGTCGAAGGAAAAGATTACTTTTTCGTCGATGTCGTAAAATTCAGAGAAATGATCGAGCGTGAAGAATTTCTTGAATGGGCAGTGGTTCACAATCATTATTACGGAACACCGAAGAAGTTTGTTCAGGAGCAAATTGAGAATGGAAAGAGTGTGCTGCTTGACATCGACGTACAGGGAGCAATGACAGTTATGAACAAATACAAAGACGCCGTATACATATTCATTGCACCGCCATCCTTCGACGTGCTCAAGCAAAGACTGATCAATCGTGGCACGGAAGACAGGGAAAATCTCCAAAGACGGCTTGAAGATGCCAAAAAAGAACTTTCGTACATTCCGAATTTTGAGTATATAATAGTCAACGCAAATTTACAGGAATCAATCGAGCAGTTATGTTCTATAATTGTTGCAGAACAGTTGAAGGTCAAACGAGTTATTGACCGGCTGGGTTTGCACAGATTCTTCGAAAACGGAGGTGGAGATATTGAGTAGACCAGTCATAAACTACGATTATCTGTCTAAAAGAATACCTTACAAGTACGCGGTACCCATTGCAGTTGCCAAAAGAGCAGAAGCATTGAAAGAGTACGCAAAACCATACGTGACAACACCAGATGGTAATCTGGTATCAATTGCTTTTAAAGAACTTCAAGAAGGTTATATAAGGATCAAAAACGAGGAGATATTGAAAATTCTTCTGCCGGAAGTAAAGTGATCTCAACAAAACCCATCGTGCTACGTTAAGTGGGTCGCGACATATCATGGTTATGCAATTTCAAAAATGCTTAAAAGGAGGAAAGAGCGCACTCTTTTGTATCTTACGATAGAGTTTTTGCGCTCAGCTGTGATGAAAATACTTGTTGGAATAACCGGATGCATAGCGCTCTACAAAGTTGCTGAACTTGTCAGTTCGCTCAGAAAGTCTGGAAACGAACTGAAAATCGTAATGACACAGAGTGCTGAGAGACTCGTTTCAAAGGATCTGTTCTCAGCAGTTGGAAATTGCGAAGTTTATACCGATTCAGACGCTTTCAACATAAGAAATGGTTTCATACCTCACACAGAGTTATCAAAATGGCCGGATGTGCTCGTTGTTGCACCGGCTAC
>NZ_JAVRKW010000006.1:0-44266 GCF_031962025.1 Pseudothermotoga sp. | reverse complement strand
AGCGAGAGTAAAATAAAAAAGAACTCAGAGCAGTTGAGCATACCTTTGAAAAAAACTGTCGATATTTTGAAATATCTGGGAGAGAGAAAGCAAAACAAAATTCTTGTCGGGTTTGCCGTTGAAACAGAGTCCATCGAAGAATACGCTCAGGAAAAACTGAAAAAAAAGAACCTTGATATGATAGTCGCAAACAGGGTCGAAGCAATGGGAAGTGATCAAAACAGCGTGATCATTTTCAAGAAAGACGGGACGGTAAAGAGAGTTGGGACCGATGAAAAGAGTCGTATTGCTCTTGCTATTCTTCTTGAACTTGCTGAGCTTTGGAATAGACCATGAACTGTCGGTACTGTCTTTTGAAAACGAAAGACTCTCATTATTTGTAAAACCTCTGTATTCTACATCAGATTCATTCAAGGGTTATATTCTCACTCAAACTGGGCACAGACTGCCAGTGGAAAGCTCAAAGCAGGTTATAACCTTCGACGTATCGAGAACAGACTGGATCGTACCAGAAGTTTTTGGACAGAACATCTTGCAAAACATCATGAAAGGTACAGATCCATCTATCCTGCGAGTATCTTCATACAGAGCCCAGCCGGAAATTTCTCTGTTCACCGATATTGAAAACAACAAAAGATTGTATGTTATTATAAAGAGTCCCAAAGATTGGAAACTGAAGAACTGTCAACTGCAAAATGCCTCGTTCAGATCTTTCACCTACTCAGATATTCTCTATCTCTATACCGATGACAAACTCAAAGATGGTATAGACAAAATCACTTTCGAATTTGAATTGCCCTATGGATTGAAAAAGAAAGTACAGAGAGATATTTTCATTCTTGCAGGGGTCGCCAATTTTCTCAGGGGGAATACCGCTCCTTTTGTCATAGAACAGGTTCCACCTTATCAACACACCGTCAAGCCCGGCGAAACTTTATGGGAAATAGCCAACAATTACAAACTGAGAATGGCAGATCTTGAAATTGTAAACGGCTTGGAAGATTCGAATAAATTGATCGCCGGCACTGTTCTGAAATTAGCCAGAGTGAAATTCAACAGCTCTTTGACAACAATAGTCATAAACACATTGACAGCGCGCCTTGCACTGTACTACAACCAGATCCTGATCAAAACCTTTCCTGCTGCAATTGGAAAAAGCGACACGACACCACCTGGAATCTACTGGATCACAAAAAAGGAAGTAGATCCCGCACTTTACTGGTATGGAGAGTATATACCGCCACGTTCACCTATAAACGGTCTGGGAACGAGATTTTTGCAGCTTTCGGATCCAACATATGGCATCCACGGTACAACAAAACCATGGGAGATCGGAAAGAGAATCTCCCATGGTTGTGTGCGCTTGCTCAATCAAGACGTAGAAACTCTGGATGCTTTAATAGACATTGGAACCAAAGTAATTGTAGTCAGAAACACAGAACCGTTTCCAGAGAAACTTGAGGATCTTCTTTAGAACCTCCCACCCTTTTTCTCGACCCTTTTGCGGTACTCCGCCATTTTTCTTTCGCTTTCCTTCATGAATTTTGCGAGTTTCTTCTCAAACTCGGCTTTGCTTGTTCCTTTTTGATCCTCTGAACCCTTTTCCGGTCCTTTTTGTTCCTTCAAAGACAGTTCCCACTTGCCATCCTTAGTTTTGCCGATGACCCTTGCGGTTACTTCCTGACCCTGCTTGAGAAAATCCTCGACGTTTTTCACGTACTGGTTGGCTATCTTGGAAATGTGAATAAAACCTGCTTCTCCACTCTCGAGTGTAACCATTGCACCAAACTTTGTAATTTGAGTTACTTTGCTCTTCACAACATCTCCGACCTTTGTCACAAAATGCCCCTCCTTGAAGAATGTATTGCTCTTCAGTATTGTTTGTCTTTATACTTGCGGCGGAATTTTTCTATTCTACCTTCCGTGTCTATTACCAGGCTTGCACCAGACAGACCTTTGTACAATGGGTGGCAATTTGAACACACATCAATCCTGACATTTTCACGAGTTGTATAAAATTTGTGTTCTGCGCCACAAGCACATTTCACCGAAACAAGCTTCATCTCGGGATGAATTTTTTCTTTCACTTTTCTATCACCTCTCCAAATTTCTTGTTTACCTTATCAATCATATCACACAATTCATAACAGTCAACTAAATTTGATAACACTGAAAACCTTACAGCCACAGGTTAGAATTCCTATATATAAGTTCTGTGTTTCCAATAAATCCGCACTTTTTGGAATTTTGAGTTATTTGTATCTTGAAATACTCGTGCTCAAGTGGTATTATTAGTTACGCGGGGCGTGGCGCAGTTTGGCTAGCGCGCTTGCATGGGGCGCAAGAGGTCGCTGGTTCAAGTCCAGTCGCCCCGACCAGGCGGCGCTTGCCGCCTTTATTTTGAAAACCTCTTGACCAAATCCAACTGATAGTGTAATATAACTTGTGTTGTGCCCCCATCGTCTAGCGGCCTAGGACACTGGCCTTTCAAGCCAGAAGCAGGGGTTCGAATCCCCTTGGGGGCGCCACCTAATTTTATGAATTTTGGCTTTGAACAGCGCCAGCTACTCACCCAAAGGTGGAAAAATTCCACCGTTTTTTGTTTTTTATAAAGAGCATTGCGGCGTGACATGCCATATTTGATTACCAAAGAAACCTATTTGCATTGAAAAAAGTGAATTGCCATACGACTGATAGAAAAATTACAGGGCGAATCCGCCCTGTAATAAACTCAAAGATTCATGGTGCTTTTTCAGGATCAACAAACCTGAATTCCATTCCCACCTTAGTTCGTGGTTTGAAACCGGGCCAGTTTCCAGCAGTGACATTGAGGTATTCTCTTGCCGTTTCATCACCTTTTAGATAGAAATCAAAAAATGCAGTCACAAAATGCTCGTTTATGTTATTTATTTTCCATACATCCCAGACAGGATCTGCAAAGCGATAGTAATCATCAAATTCTACTGCTTCCGCTGGTGCTGGGTGAGGTGCTACATTGTGCAGAGCATTCAGATAAGTCAAAAGGTAGCGTTTAGAATTAACCGCTGAATTGAATAGGTTCACGATTCCTCTGTAACCGGCAACATCATCTTCAGAGCCAGCAATCCACAGTGTTGGAACATTTATTTTGGCAAGAGAATCTTTATTCCACACTCCCGTAGGATCTGAACCAACTGCACCACCCCACGGAGCAAAAAGAACACAGGCTTTCATAAGAGGATCGCCTTCATCGGAAGGTTTGGCGAACAACTTGGAAGCAAATACTCCAAAATACCTGTTAACAATCTCATTATTATCCAGTCCTGCCCCGAGAGTCATTAGCGCACCAAATGCTCCCATGGAATAACCTATGATTCCAACTGCGTCAGGGTTACACATGTCCTTCCAGACTGGCATCTTGAGTATCTCACGTATCACAAACTTCTGATCGATAGTACGGTTGACAACAGTACTCACAAAACTCGAAGAACCACTGACATCTTTGTAGGTAGAATCTGTATGATCTATTGAAACGACCACGTAGCCTTTGGAAGCGAGATTTTCCCCAAGATACGCAAGCAGATAGCGTGAACCTGGATATCCATGGGATATTATTACAAGCGGATAAGGAGCATCTTGTGTGTTTGGTAAAGCGTTAAGAGTGGCTCTACCCAAAAATGTGTAAGGTCTCAGAGTACCGGGTTTATCGGCTCTCCCGAGAAAATCACTGTACAAAGTCAATTGAACCTGTCCAGGCTCAAGTATTGCAGGGTACCATATTTCAACTTTAAGGGGTCTGTCATAGACAACCACAGAATTCTCCGCTATGGTTCTGAGAATATCGATCTGTCCAGGATTGATTAATTCAAGGGTTTGTACACCGACTAAATATTTTCCTCTTAAAGCTAATGCGGGAGCGTCAGGTAGCGGATCACCCCAGATGGAACCCACAGGATATTTTGAGTAAACAAAAACGTCGTAAGTCTGAAAGCTGTTCGAATACTGACAGAAAACAGTAGTAACCCCCAAAAACACAGACAGGATAAAAAACATCAGCTTGTTTTTCATTCCACCACCTCCCAAAGATAGATTCTCAATCCAATTGTAAAGAAATTTGACTACATTCAGAAGTTCATCAAGAATGTGTGAGTTTTTCACTCATCAAGACGCAAAGTTGAAAGAAATTGTAAATTGACCTTGGTCAACTTTTGTGACACTCTCCTTCTTTAAGAATATTCTACAATAAATTTAAGTTTGAGTATAACGCGTTCAAAAAAACCTTATTTTTTCAGAGCCTTATGTGGTATTATTTTCTTGTGATTCGTCTTTTACTCAAAAATTTTTAAAGGGGGTACTGGTATGAGGTGGGTTACACTGGTTATGGCGTTCTCATTAGCGGTAATGGTCTGTGCTGCTCAAATCGAGTTAACTATCTGGACTCATGAGGATCCAAACAGAACTCCTTTGGAAGAGCGGTATATTCAGGAATTTGAGAAGATGTATCCGAATGTCAAAATCACACGCGTGACTTATCCATCAGCAAAGATCAGAGAAGTGGTGCTCACGGCATTCGCAGCACACAAAGGTCCTGACATTTTCAACATAGAGATACAGGATGCATACCCGTACATCGTCAATGAAAGAGTTGCTCCGGTGGATCTGAATGCACTCGGTTTGAAAAGTTTTGACGAACTGAAAGACTGGTATATCGAAGGTGCTCTTGATGCAGTCACATATCAGGGTAAGATCTATGGTTTACCTTTAGAGCTCACAAACTGGTGCGTCTTTATCAACAAAAAGTATTTCAAAGAAGTAGGGCTTGATCCAGAAAAAGATTATCCAAAAACGTGGGAAGAAATGGTACAGATCAGCGAGAAACTGGTAATAAGAGAAGGGCAGATCATAAAAAGAAGGGGTTTTGACTTTCGATACCCATATTATTTAACTTTCTTCTTGCCAATGGTCGAACAGCTTGGAGGAGCACTGTTCAGCGAAGATTTAAAAACAGCGATTGTAAATGATGAAGCATGGCTAAAAGCACTGAAATTCATGAAAGACTGGGGACCAAATGGAAAGAACCTCGGTTCCCCAACCTACAACCCTGCAAGAAAAGAATTCAATAAAGACAACAACACCGTTGCAATGTGCCTGTCTGGCTTGTACCAGATAGACAGAATCAAAGCAGAAAATCCTGCCTTTTACAACAGCAAAGAATGGATGGTCATACCATTCCCTGTTTTCAAAGATGCCGTCAGGGATGTCAGATGCAATTATTATGGACATTATTACATGGTCAACAAAGAAAGCTCAAAAGAAAAGCAACAGTGGGCATGGAAATTCATAAATTACATGCTGAGCCACCCGCAGGATTACTTGCTGAATGTTGGTCTCATACAGCCAAAGAAATCTCTGATCGAATCCGATACATTCAAAAATTATCCGTATGCAGAAGTTTTCCTTCAGGATATGGAAAAAGCTCATATTGTTCCACTTCATCCAAAAGGACCACAGTTTGAACAACTGATCAAAGAAGCTGTCGAATCTGTGATGTTGACAAATACAACACCAGAGGAAGCTTTGAAAATTCTCAAAAAGAAAGCAAATGAACTTCTCCAGGAAGAATAAACAAAAAAGGTGGGTTATACCCACCTTTTTCTGAGGTGGTAGGTTTGCGAACCTTGGAAAGGAAAAAAGCACTTTGGGGATTTGTATTTACTCTGCCTGCTATAATTTTTTTTGCAATCTTCAGTTTTTATCCAATGGCAAACGCATTTTGGACGAGTTTTTTCAAAAAAGAACTTTTGTCGCTCAAACCACCAAAGTTCGTGGGTTTTAATAACTATCTATATCTTTTCAAATCGGAGGCTTTCTGGAACTCGATCAAGGCAACATCTATATTTGCTTTTGGAACCTTTGTACCGATGGTTTTATTCAGTCTGGCTTTTGCGGCTTTGATCCTCACCAGAAAAAGATTTCAAAAATTCTTGCAGATGGCATATTACTCACCTGCAGTTTTGTCATCAGTCGTAGCGGCATCGATCTGGCTTTTGATTTTCGACCCAAGGGGATTGTCCAACCAGTTTCTGAACTTTATTTTCAACACAAAAGGAATCGATTATCACTGGCTTTCAAATGAGAATATGCTGAGGCTCGCAACGATAATAGTTTACTTTTGGAAATACGTTGGTTATTTCACGATAATTTTTGTTGCCGGTATGGCGAGTATCCCAAGATCTGTTCACGAAGCTGCCATAATAGATGGAGCAACCAAATGGCAGGATTTTTGGTACATTACCCTGCCACTGATAAAGCCAACCACACTTCTGGTCTCAGTTATGTCAATGATTCAGTGTCTGAGAACCTTCAGCACACAGTATCTGTTTGTTCAGGGAGGTGCACCGCTCAAGCCAATTGACGTTATCACACTCAGCATATACAACACAGCCATCAGAGACCGGCAGATCGGACGAGCAAGCGCGATGAGCGTGATTCTTTTCCTGATAATCATGTCTTTCAGTTATCTGCAGATCAAAATTTCAAAGACTGAAAACATCTCTTACTGAGGTGAATTATGAAACAGTCGATAATTGTAGACATCATTATATGGTTTTTTCTGATTTCGTTTGCCATCTTCATTCTGGTACCGATTGTGTTCATGTTCACAGCCTCTGTCATGTCTTCAAAAAACATAATGAGAATACCGTATCCATGGATCAGTGGAGAGTTCAAATTGCAGAATTACTGGCAGGCTATAAAGGGAAATGATGGGAAATTCTTTTATCTGAGAAGTATCTGGAATTCCTTTTTAGTAGCATCTTTGACGACAGTTGGAACTGTGCTGTTGAGTTCTTTAACTGGCTATGGTCTTGCAAAGTACAGATTCAAAGGTCGAAACTTCGTGTTTATGATGATCCTGAGTACCATGATGATTCCATTCGAAGCGATAATGATCCCACTGTACCTCATCGTAACAAAAATGAACATGCAAGACACATATACCGGATTAATCGTGCCTCTTTTGATGAATGCCTTCGGTGTGTTCATGATGAGACAGTATTTGCTGACCTTTCCAGACGAATTGATTGACGCTGCCAGAATAGATGGAACAACTGAATTTGGTATATACTGGAAAATCGTTCTACCCAACAGTCTTCCGGCCGTTGCCACACTTGCTATTTTGACATTCAGATCCCAGTGGGATAACCTTCTGTGGCCCTTGCTCGTGGTGCAGAGCCCTGAAAAGAAAACCATACCGCTGTACATCATCCAGTTTGCAACAGAAAAATACACCAACGAAGGTGCTTTAATGGCGGCAGCGGCAATTGCCAGTATACCGATGTTTATACTGTTCTTTACACTGACAAAATACTTCCTATCAGGTGCAGAACTCTTTGCCGCAAGAAAAGATTAATCAATCAAGGCTATCTTGTTTGAAAATCAACAAGCTCAAAGGTGTAATCGGCTTCATAGATAGTAGATTTCAAAACAAGAGGTACCTGTTTGTTTACAACCCAGCTCATCAGTGGTTTGTCGTCCACAAAATAAGTGAACTTTTTTCCTGTGTACTTTCCAACTTTTTCTTCGCCATCGTAGGTGATCTTGATACCGTACATGTTCATGGTTGTTGGATTGTCCAGATCGATCATGCCAAAAAAACTCGTATAAGCCGGATTGTAGGCAAATGCAAACACGGCTGACAGATATGATGTAGCAAAATAGTCATAACTCAATTCTTCATCCTGTTTAACAGCAAATTTCGACCAGTGCGTGATCTCATAGCCATCTTTTGTTTTATCACTTGTGAAACCAACCAGAATTTCCTGACCCTGAGTGAAAACTTTGTAAGTGAACGATTTGAAATTGAGCAAATTCAGGGTAGCTTCATAAGCAAAAAGACAAACACATACCGCTAAGATGATCCCGGTTAATGTTTTTTTCACCATAATCCCCCCTTGTTGATCCTATTATACATTAAAAAACACCATAAACGACAACACCCACAAACCCACTTAAAAAGATCAAAATGAGTGGATGAATCTTGAATTTTGAAATACAGAAAAACACAGCCGCTGCGATTAATATCATCAACAGATCATTTATCTTTGGTGCAACCAGTGAATATATGGTCATACCAACCATTACTGTTGTGATACCAGTCAGTGCTCCGGACCATCTTTCTTTGTCAACTTTGATGCGTTTTGCCAGCAAAAACAAAGCTGAAATTATCAAAATTGGAGCAAGCAAAAAGGCAAAGGTGTTCACTGTGGCACCAATCAAGCCAAAATATTTGTAACCGGTGTATGTAGCGAGATTGATCGCAACAGGACCTGGAGTCATCTGTGCAATCGATACTACCTGAGCAAATTCTTCAACAGAAAGTACACCATTTGATACCATTTCATTTTTCAAAACTCCTACAATTGCCCAGCCGCCACCGAATGCGAAAAAACCTATTTTCAGGAAAATCAAAACCAGTTTTGCAAGCATTCTACTTCACCCCCTTGTAGTACAAAATGCCAACGACACCGAGAAAAACCAAGATGAGAAAGGAAGAATTTAAAACAAGCAATAAAACACCAGCTGATACGACTGCGAGTCTGAAAACATCCCACTTTTGGCGCCTGACAAGACCATAAAAAACATTGAAAACAAGTCCTATGACGGCGGCATAGCAACCTTTTAGAAAACTCTGAACGTAGATGTTGTTCGAAAATGGTCTTATCAAACTTGCAACAGCCACTATCGCGAAAAACGGCGGCAGAACGATAGCCAGTCCTGCCAAGAAAGCTCCAAAAATACCACATACCCTTTTACCGATCACAACAGCGGTGTTGAACGCAATTGGACCCGGTATAGATTGAGCAAGCGAAAGATCCCTGTAAAACTCATCCTCGCTGACCCATCCAAGCTTCTTTGCTTCCCATTGCATGACAGGGATCATCGCATAACCTCCACCGAGTGTGAAAGTGGATATCTTCAGAAAGGTGAAAAAGACCCTGTACAGCAGCCTGGAATTTTTCATCTCAATCAACTCCTACTTGGAGAATTACAATTGTTATTCTATCGAACATTTTGATCCTTCTGTGAAAGTTTAACAAAACTGTGCGCAAAAAATTTCTGATTCCTGACTTACTCAACATCAAAAGAAAAAAACTGGGGCTGTAAACCCCAGTCTCGCGAGAAGGTGTTAATCTATTGTGAGAGGTTGCTGGTTGCCAGAAAGTCAGATACTCCTTTCAGAAAATATGATACCTTTTATCAGAGCAAAAAAGGCAGGTGTAAGAAAATTTTTCGTGAATTGTTTCACTATTATCACAAAGCGATCTGATTTTTTGATTTTCTAAAAAATCGTTGACAGTGAGATGATCAACTGAGATGCAAAATACGTTGCAAGAATCAACAGATTGCGAAATGGCACTTTTCTCACAAATTTGTCAACGGCTATGAGAAAATCAGAAGCCACAAAAAGCCCGCCTGCAACAGGTAACAGCGCCCTAAGATAATAAATCCCACTGTATATGGGAGAAAACGAGAAAGCGAACATGGTTCCTATCGCTATAAGATATATGAATATGGGAAATCTCATACCTGCCAGATGTTTATACAGAACTGTAAAATACAAAGCCAGCAGTACCAAAAATACAGTTACGAAAATCCAGACTGGAGGGACAGCAAACTTCAAACCCAATCCAACTGAATACAACAAATGAGCTGATAAAAATGCGAGCATACCATGAATGAATTTTTCAGGTCTTTCCAAAAATGCATCACCAATTGCGCTAAAGATCAATCCAGAAACAATCAACCATTCGACACCATTGAAATTCACAGCCGCTATTGCAGCAGCACAAAGTGTTGTGAAAACTTTTATCATAGTGACCTTTTTGTGTCTGCTTTTAAAATAAATGGTGAAAGCTGCCAGAAAAATCATTGCTGTACACAAAATCAAAGTCAATTTCAACCGCACATTTTCTTTCCAACTGTAAATTTTTTCGACATCCTGTCTTGTTCCGACAAGATCACCCTGTCTGAAAGAAATGTATTGAGTATTAGCCATCGACTTGTTCGAAAACATGTGATTCCATGTGCTCACATAAACAACTACTGCGTCATCGACTTTCTCAAATTCGTCGATTGAAATCTCTGCCTTATTATGTAAATTTTTCAACTGATAGTAGGACTGTGAATCACAAAAATCATCTTCAAAGAGCACACGGTCCTTTAAAACAAAAAAGGTCTCGATGTCGTAAAACCTGCCCCATCTGAAGAAGCGATAGATATCATACACAAAATCCGTGAATGGATTGGGATGATCCTCATCCCAGAAGACAACAGTTATTTCCTTTCTATCACCATGATCGTATGAGTAAATACTGTGCACAGAGTTGTTTTTGTCAAAGGCTGGCATTCTTATTTCAACGGCAAAGGCAAAAAAGTACAGAAAGCTGATAAAAAGAACCGCATATCTTCGCACTCCATCCACCCCCAGAAAAAACAAAGAGCACGAGTGTGCTCCTGTTAAAAAATGAACTGCATGCACTTTTAAAAGATTTTTCTGGTGGCGGCGGTGGGATTCGAACCCACGACATAGTGATTATGAATCACTCGCTCTGACCATCTGAGCTACACCGCCATCGCATTATGTATGATACCACACCGATGTTTTCTTTTCAAGTGATCAGAAAAAAATAAAATACGTGTTAGTATATATTATATATGATGAATACTTCTTCCCTTTTAAAAGGGTCAACAGCGGGGGTGAAATCATGGTAATAAACCCACAGTCTATGCGAACAGAGAAAATCACCAGCATGCGCGGCGGCAAAGGAGAAGTCGATATACTTCATCTGATAGAAAAACAAGCCCTTTTGGGAAAAGCAAGACTTTTTGCAAAACTGTCTGTTAAGCCAGCTTCATCCATAGGAGAACACAGACACGAGAACGAATTTGAGATATTTTACATTCTATCGGGCAGAGGTTTATTCAACGATAACGGTCGCAGTATACCTGTTCAGGCTGGTGATATCTGTTTTACAGCGCCCGGAGAAACTCATTCAATCGAAAATACATCGCAACAAGATCTTGAGCTTTTAGCCATAATAATACTCATGTGAGTTGTGTTAGAATTACAATAGAAAAATAACAACATGTTTTTTAAAGGAGGGATTGTTGGATGAAATCTGTAAGATCAAGAATACTATTCTGGTTTTTAACAAGCACAATCACATTGCTTGTTATTTTAGGAATCTTTATTTATTTCCAAACGCAGAACACGGTCTTACCTCTCACCAAAGAGTTGAGCGCCGAAGTGGTGCGGGGCAATGCTGCGATGGTGAGCGAGTGGATCAACGGTAGATCTCTTGAACTGAAGGCTATCGCTCAGAGCAGTACGATGGATTTTCTTGTAACAGCCACATACTGGGTGGCTCAACAACTCTCAGAGAAGCTCAAAGACAGAAAAGAGGTATTTGAAACCTATTTCGTCTGTGATTACAAAGGTCAAATGTGGGAAACAGATAGTGCCAGCATAGTATCTTTCGATGCGAAAGATAGGGAATTTTTCAAAAAAATCGTCGGACAAAATCAACCAACTTTCATAGGAGAAATTCACCAATCACCACTGACCAAAAAGAACGTCTTTATAATTGCACATAAAGTTTTAGACAGCTACGGGAACGTGGCAGGTGTTTTTGGAGGTACTATTTCTCTGGACAAGTTGAGTGAAATGACCTCACAGATAAAGATGGGACAGGTAGGTTATGGATGGATTGTGGATGGAACAGGGCTGGTACTTGCCCATCCAAATAAAGATACAGTTCTCAAATTGAATGTTCTGAATAGCTCGCAGAAGGGTTATTCTGGTCTTGAAGAACTTGGAAAACAGATGGTCCAAGCCAAGACAGGTAATGGTTTAATCACTCTGCCAGACAAAAGTAAAGCATTTGTGTTTTTCACACCAATCAATTCAAGTCCCAACTGGACACTTGGCATGTCGATCCCAGAGAGTGATTTGATGGCTCGCGCAAATACCTTACTGAGGATCATGATCATCGTTATAGCCATAATAATTGGTATAGTGATATTCGTTTCCTTCGTCGTTGGTAACACGATCTCAAAGCCTATTAAAACTCTGGCAAAAGGTGTTGAACAATTTGGTAGTGGCGATCTGACAACACAATTTCAGTCAAAGGGCAAAGACGAAATAGCACATATGGCATCTGCTCTCAATTCAATGGCTGTCTCGTTAAGAGAATCCATGCGTTCAGTGAAAAATTCAGCCGACACGATAGATAACTTTTCCAGAGAACTTGAACAGATCGCACAGCACAGCAGTGATATAGCAAATAAACTTTCACTGAGAGCAGAGGAAATAAACAGAAACGTGCAAAATGCTTCTGCCTCAATACAGCAGGTCAGCTCTGGTGTTGAAGAGGTTGCGGCAAGTGCTCAAAATGTTTCAAAATCAACCCAGCAGTTAAGTGAGAGAGCAGAGAGAGTCACAAATTCTGCAAAAGAAGGTGAAAAAGCCATCGAGAAAATTGTCGAAATCGTAGCCAGAGCAAAGGAAAGAGCAGATCTCACCACCAGAACTGTCGGAGGCTTGACAGAAGACGCGAAAAACATTGCGACTATCGTTGAAACGATAAATTCAATAGCCGAACAAACAAACCTGCTGGCACTCAATGCGGCAATCGAAGCTGCAAGAGCTGGTGAAGCAGGTAGAGGTTTTGCAGTTGTTGCGGATGAGATAAGAAAACTCGCAGAGCAGAGCAAATCTGCCACTGAGAACATAGCCAATATATTGCGAAAAATTCAGCAAAGCGCGAAAGATGCCGACGAACAAACCAATCAAACGGCAAAGGTCGTGGAAGAAGCAAGTGAACAGGCATCTGTCGTTGGTAAACGTCTGAAAGATATCCTGTTTGAAGTAGAATCCATGGGTAGCATGGTCGAATCAACCGCTGCAAGTGCGCAGGAGCAAAGTGCAGCAACCCAAGAGATGGCAAGTGCAATGGATAACGCAACAAAAGCCGTAACAAGCATTGTGCAGCAAATTGAAGGTATGATGGAGCTGGTCAAAGATCAAACCGATGGTGCACAGAAAGTGAGCAAAGCAAGTGAACAGCTGATGGAAATGTCAAGAAAATTAATCGATGCACTCGCAAAATTCAAAATCTGAGCAGGGACTCTGTCCCTGCTTTTTTGTCCCGCATTAACAAATTCCTCGCAAATTTTTTCCGTACCTCATAATACAAAGTCAATTATCCGTTTTAAAACACGGTGTATAATCAGAAGTTGAAAGAAAACACAGCATTGTGAGGTAGAAAACGGTGAAAAGACTTTTTCTGAGCGATCTTCACATCGGAGACGGTTCAGCAAAAGACGACTTTGAATTCGATGCCGAACTTTCGAATTTGATAACTGATTTTGCACAGCACTCAGACGCTGAAATTGTTATCGTAGGGGATGGATTTGAGATACTCGAAAGTCGAGCTGTGAAAGAAATCGGTCTGGTACCTTTCAACAAGCTCAGTGAACAGCTCGATGGATCAGTTATAGATGACATAGCAAAAAAACATCCACTTGTTTTCGATGCTTTCAGAGAATTTGCAAAAAATCACAGTGTGTTTTACATCGTGGGAAACCATGATTACTATCTGTTATCAAACAAATCATTGCAAGAAAGGCTATCTGAATTGTTGAACGTCAAAATTGTGCCTTATTACTACGATCCCGACACAGGTATACTGGCAATCCATGGTAACCAGTTTGACATAATAAACAAATTTGGATACGACAAAAAGAACAAATCACTCGTTCCACCGCTTGGTGATTACATAGCAAGATACATGATGTTTTACTTTGATGAATATATTCAATCTCTTGTACCTTTTGAAGTGATACGAGATTACGACAACGTCAGACCCACCCTGGATGTTTTTCACTGGTTTGAAAGAGCTGTTGAAGTCTATGATGTTGGCATTGACGTACTCGAATTGTGGATAAGCACTTTCTTACAGATGATGAGAACATCAGAGGCAAAGTTCTGGATGAAGAAAAATTTTCCCGTGATGCACTGCTTTTCAAAGCTTTTTCTCAACAGAATGGGAGGAATGAGCTTAGGATCATTTCTGGTCAGGACAACTATGAAAATCAGAAATTTCAGAAGAACAGATTACCTTTACAAAGTAGCCAAAAACCTGCTTAAAGGTAAGAAAGTGTTAAACAAAGAAGATCTACTTGGCTATTGTGAACAAAAGCCTGAGATAGAAAAGCTCAATGGCGTCATATTTGGACATATACATCACAACTGTCTTAGAATTATTCCTCACGATGGACAGAACAAGTTCTACATCAACTGTGGTTCCTGGAGACCTGTGGTAGAAAAAGTGAACGGGAAAAAAAGATATGGTTTTCAAAGAAAGGCAGAGCTTTTTTACGCAATTATCACAGACAGCCAAAACAGCGATCTTGAGATAATAACAAGTGTCACAAACAAAATGAACCGCAACAGGACAATGTGAGGTGATTTTTTTGCTCAGAGAACTTTTAAAAGCGGAGCTTAAAAATGTCGTTGAAAGGATCGTCGGGTACAATTACAATTTCGAGGTGGACATCGCACCAGAAGGTTTTGGAGATTTTGCAACAAATGCCGCATTGATTGGGGCAAGATATGCCAGAAAACCTCCAATGCAGCTGGCAGAACAGTTGCGGGATGAATTAAAACACAGCGATCTGTTTGAAGCAATAAAGATTGCAAAACCAGGCTTTATAAACTTTGTCATGAAAAAATCTGCACTGCTGAAAGTGCTTTCAAAAACAATAGAACTCGATGAATATCCTTTGAGCAAGGTTGAACCAGAAAAGATCCAATTTGAATATGGCAGTGCCAATCCAACGGGACCATTCACCGTCGGTCATGGTAGACAGCTCGTCATAGGTGATGTTCTGGCAAATATCTTCACAGAACTCGGATATAAAGTGACAAGGGAGATGTACATAAACGACGCAGGAAGACAGATAAAATTGCTTGCAAAGTCTTTGTGGGTTCGATACAATCAGATTCTTGGTGTAAAAGACATCGATATTCCGGAAGATGGTTACCGCGGACAGTATCTAATAGAAATCGCCAGAAAGCTTGTTGAAGAACAGAAGGATAAGTACAAAGAAAAGTGGGATGAGCAGATTTCACTATTTTTTGAGCGATACGCCGTCGAGAATATTCTGCAGGACATGAAACACGATCTTTCAGAGCTCGGGTGTCATTTTGATGTCTACTTTTCTGAAAAATCCCTGATAAAGGATGGAACAGTCGATCAGGTACTTAAAATCCTTCAGGAAAAAGGCTACACTTACTGGAAAGATGGTGCTTTGTGGTTCAAGGTTTCTGAGTTTGTGGACGAGGATGACAAAGTATTGATAAAAAAAGATGGAAGTCTCACCTACTTTTTGACAGATATCGCATACCATTACAACAAGTACAAAAGAGGTTTTTCAAAAGTCTACGATATCTGGGGCAGTGACCACCACGGACATATTCCAAGAATGATGGCAGCGATGAAAGCCCTTGGTATAGAAGATGGGTTTTTCAATGTGATTTTGCACCAGTTTGTCACCCTAAAGCGCGGTGAAGAAATAGTGAGAATGTCAACAAGAGCCGGTGAGTTTGTAACCCTGCAAGAACTCAGAGAAGAAGTTGGAGTTGATGCCACAAGATACTTCTTTGCGATGATAGATCCAAACACCCACATGATCTTTGATTTAAATCTTGCAAAAGAAAGATCATCAGACAATCCTGTGTACTACGTTCAGTACGCCCACGCCAGGATTTGCAGTCTTTTCGAACAGGCAAAAATCAAATCGATCCCGTTCAAAAAAGGACAGGACATAGAATTACTGGATGATAAATCGGAGATCGATTTGATTAAAAAAATAGATGCATTCGAAGATACACTCAAAGATGTCGTAAGAACCATGTCTCCAAGCAAATTGACACAGTACCTTGAACAGCTCGCGTACGATTTTCACAGCTTCTACAATAAGTGCCTTATAGTAGATCAGGAAAATCTTAAACTTTCAAATGCGCGCTTGAATTTATCCTATGCGACGATGATTGTGCTCAGAAAAGGTTTGACATTGCTGGGCATAAGCGCGCCTGAAAAGATGTGATATCATGGCAAAATTGCTGTTTTCCTTTGCTGCGGTAATTTTACTCTATCTGTTGAAATTCAGCGCACGGAACATTTTGATCTTTTCGGCTTTTGCGATCCCAACATCTGTTTATTTTTCCATTAGAAAATTCAGAAAAACAGACATACTGCACACCGTCACTTTGATCCTAACAGTCGCGGTGATGATACTGCCCAAACTCAGAGGAATTGAAACTATACAGATTACACCGTTTTATACTGCTCTGATTATAAGTGTTTTATACGATTTAGCGTATTCCACAAAACTCTGGTATCCTGCCTGGATCGCATTCTGGGCCATTACAGGTTGGGGGCTTTTTGAGGTTGCAAAAATAAAACTGGAGAATAAATCATGGGTGATTTTTCTGGTAGTTGCCCTGATAGGTCTGAGAGATCTATTCGAGAGGAGGAAGTCTTGTGGTGGAAAGGTATGCCCTCTCACCGATGAAAGAGCTATGGGACCAAAGAACAACACTTGAAAGATGGCTCGAAGTTGAGCTGGCGGTGATGCAGGCTTACGAGGAATTTGGAATCATACCACCGAAAATCACAGATCGGGCAAGAAAAAACGCAGTGATAGACCTGAAACTTTTCAATGAATATGAAAGACAAACAGATCACGAAGTCATAGCTTTTGTAAAGATGGCGACAAGTAAAATGGGAGAAGAAGCTCGGTTTTTCCACTACGGATTGACTTCTTCCGATGTCATAGATACAGCGCTTTCTTTAACACTCACAAAAGCCTGTGAAATTCTCCTGAACCAGATGAAAGAATTGCTCAAAGCACTGTGGAAAATGGCTTTAGAACACAAATACACCCTGACAATAGGCAGGACACACGGGGTTCACGCAGAACCAACCACCTTTGGTTTAAAAGTGCTGAACTGGTATGCTGAGACAAAGAGAAACTACGAAAGATTGCTTTTTGCAAAAGAACAGATCAATTTTGGTAAGATAAGCGGTGCGGTCGGCAATTACGCAAACGTCCCACCGGAGATTGAAAAATCTGCGCTGGAAAAACTCGGTTTGAAACCAACACCAGTGTCAAGTCAAATTGTCAACAGAGATCATCACGCATTTTTTGTGATGACACTCGCACTCATAGCCAGTGGAATTGAACGGATGGCAACCGAAATAAGGCATCTGCAAAAAACAGAAGTGCTTGAAGCACAGGAACCATTCAAAGAAGGACAAAAAGGCTCGAGTGCCATGCCGCACAAACAAAACCCAATTCTCTGTGAGAGATTGTGCGGTCTGTCCAGAATAATGAGATCTTTTGTAAACACCGCGATTGAAAACAACATACTCTGGCACGAAAGAGACATATCTCATTCATCGGCTGAAAGATACATTTTGCCGGATGCAACTCAAACGCTTTATTATATGCTGGTAAAAGCCAAGTATCTGATCGAAAATCTCGTCGTGTACAAAGATAACATGATGAGAAATATCAACATAACAAATGGGTTGATATATTCTCAGAGATTGATGCTCGCACTCATTAACAAAGGTCTTTCGAGAAATGAAGCATACGATCTTGTTCAGTCTCTATCACTCAAATGCTGGCAAACAAAGGAAAATCTCAAAGATCTTGCAAAAAGCAATCTCAAAATTTTAAAAGAAGAAGAAATAGAGTCGATCTTTGATCCAAATTACTACTCAAGACATGTCGATGAGATCTACAAAAGATTTGAGCAGGAGTATGTCTAAAAAATCAACGCCCGAAGGGAGGAAAACATTCAGTGAAAACAGCGGTGATAGGACTTCAATGGGGCGATGAAGGAAAAGGAAAGGTCGTCACTTATCTTTCAAGAAATTACGATTGTGTGGTCAGATATTCTGGTGGGAGTAACGCAGGGCATACTGTAGATTACGGAGATTTCAAAGTAGTACACCATCTACTACCATCTGCCGATTTGAAAAAACAGAAAATGATGTACATCGGTCCGGGAGTTGTTGTGGATTTCGATGTGTTGATTGAAGAAATCCAGCAGATTGATCATATTCTACCATACGCAAGATCTTTGCTCAGAATTTCCAGACAGGCTCATATTGTACTTCCCATTTACAGGGAGCTTGATGAAAAAATAGATAAATCGCGCCTGACTGCAATAGGTACAACCAGAAGAGGTATAGGTTTGTCGTATGCAAACCGGGCTCTCAGGTGTGGCTTGAGGATACAGGATCTGAAAGATGTCTCCAGAACAAGAGATTTCATAGAGGAATTATCGCGTATATGGAAGATAAAAATCGATGTGCAAAAGACCCTGGACGAACTGATGAAAAAATACTATTCCATTGAGGATCTTCTGATTGATAGTTCAAAAGCCGTCAGAAACCTAAAAGAGAAGGATCTTTTATTCGAAGGCACTCAGGGTGTTCTGCTTGATGTAGATGTGGGCACATATCCGTATGTAACCTCCACAAACTGTTCAAGTACAGGTGTACAAACTGGCTTTGCCTATCCAATCAAACTGGATCAGATTTTTGGCGTTATGAAGGCGTACACCACAAGGGTGGGTGAAGGACCATTCCCCACCGAACTGAAAGGTGAAGAAGGAGAAAGACTCCGTAAACTCGGTGGAGAATACGGTGCCACAACCGGCAGACCAAGAAGATGCGGCTGGCTTGATCTTGTTTTGCTCAGATATGCCGTTGAATCCAGTGGATGTACCTCACTTATTCTGACAAAAGCGGATATTCTGTCAGGTTATGAGAAAATTCCAGTTTGCGTTGCCTACAAAATCAAAGGCAAAATTTTTGAAGCGCTGGACAACCTTGAACTCATAGATCAAGTTGAACCGGTATATGAATTGCTCGACGGATGGAAATCTCTGCATTCAAAAGAATTCGAGAAATTCACAGTGAAAATTGAAAGAGAAATCGGTGTAAAATTCTCTTACATATCAACAGGTCCAAGGGTTGATGAGATAATAAAAATCTGAGGGGGTGATCCCATTGGAATTACTCGAAGCAATCAAAACAAGAAGGAGTATAAGACATTATGAACCAACCGATGTACCAAAGGACATTGTAATGCAAATTTTGCAGCTTGCTTTGAACGCTCCAAGTGCCGGCAACAAGCAGCCTTGGAGAATACACGCTGTACACAATGCCACCTTGAGAAAGCATCTGTGTGATGCCGCTGGTGGTCAGTTATTTTTATTGGAAGCTCCCTGGGTCATCTGCATAATAGCAGTTCCCGAAGAGAGTGCAACCAGATATGGTGAAAGAGGTAGAAACCTTTATTGCATTCAGGATACCGCAGCGCTCATAACTCACATCATGCTCATTGCAAGAAACTTTGGACTTGATACCTGCTGGGTGGGTGCATTCGACGAAAAAAAGGCTGGAGAAATTCTTCAGCTACCAGCCGGTCAAAGGTGTGTTGCGATGATTCCCCTTGGATATGCAGCTGAACCAAGAAAAGACCGTCCAAGAAAGCCATTGAATGAAATAGCGGTATTTTACGAGTGAAGGAGGTAAAAACATGGCGGTTAATTTGACAGGAAGATCGCTGTTAACACTGCTCGAGTACACTCCAGAAGAGATCAGTTTCCTGCTTGATCTTTCGGCACAGGTAAAAAGAGAAAGCAGGGCAAAAGTCATTCACAGAAGATTTCTGGGTAAAACACTGGCGATGATTTTTGAAAAGCGTTCTACAAGAACAAGACTTGCCTTTGAAACGGCTTTTGCAGAAGAAGGTGGACATCCAATTTTCCTGTCTATCCAGGATATTCAACTTGGAGCAAAAGAATCAATTGAAGACACAGCAAGGGTACTTGGACGAATGGTCGATGCAATAATGTTCCGCGGTTACAAGCAAGAGACTGTTGAGGCACTGGCAAAATATTCTGGTGTTCCTGTCTACAATGGTTTGACCGATGTGTATCATCCAACGCAGGTCCTTGCAGATCTAATGACAGTTCAGGAAACCTTTGGAAAACTGAAAAATATCAAGCTGGTTTTCATGGGTGACGGAAGAAACAACATGGCAAACTCGCTGATGATAGGCTGTGCAAAGATGGGAATGCACTATGTCATCTGCTCTCCAAAGGAACTCAGACCCGAAGAGAATCTTCTCAAAACCTGCCTTGACGTTGCTCAGCAGACAGAGGCAAAGATTGAGATAATAGAAGATCCAGAAAAAGCCGTTGAAGGTGCCGATGTTATCTACACAGATGTCTGGGCATCAATGGGAGAGGAAAGTAAACAACAGGAACGCGAGAGACTGCTCAGACCTTATCAGGTGAATGAAGCTCTGATGAAAAAAACCGGTAAAAAAGAAACCATCTTTCTGCATTGCTTACCCGCTGTAAAGGGTCAGGAAGTCACATTCGATGTCATTGAAGGAAAACAGAGCCGTGTCTGGGATGAGGCAGAAAATAGAAAACACACGATAAAGGCACTCATGATCGCCACGCTGTTGTAATAAAAAACGGAGCCGTCTGGCTCCGTTTCAATTTTGTTCGATTCAGTTTATTGGAACTACGTTAACCGCTTGGGGTCCTTTGCTTCCCTGCTGAACTTCAAACTGAACTCTCTGACCTTCTTTGAGTGTTTTAAAACCATCGCTCTTAATCGCAGAGAAGTGTACGAATACGTCCTCTCCACCTTCCTTGGTGATAAAACCGTAGCCTTTCTTTGAATCGAACCACTTAACTGTACCTTTGAACATACTGATTCCTCCTAAACTTCTGGCGGTCATCCGCCTGCGTTGATTTCATGATAGCACAGCTTTGAACTCAAAACTCAAAAAAACAGAGAAAAAATGACTTCGCCATTGTATTGTTACAGGCAATCAGCCAAAAGACACATTCTTCTTCATGCCCAGCGAATCATAAGCCAGTTTCATTCTTTGCATTATCTGCTCAAGTGATTTTCGCGAGCAGGCAATATTCAACCTCACCGAGTTTGGATCGCCGAAATCTGCACCGTCGTTCAAATAAACCCTGGCATTTTTGAGAAAAAACTGTTGAGGATTTTCCAATCTCAGCTTTGAACAATCCAGCCACATCAGGAAAGTTCCCTCCGAAAGTGTGAGATCTATCAAAGGCATATTCTCTTTCACAAATTCATAGACATAATCTCTGTTGGACTGCAAAAAGTCTATCAATTCATTCAACCATTGCTCTGCTTGGGAATAAGCCACATGAAGAGCGATTATACCAAAGATATTTGCAGTTGTTAATTCCAATCTCTCGATGGCTTTTTTGTAAGAATTTCTCAATTTTTCATCCGGTATTATTCCATAAGAATTTGTCAAACCCGGCACGTTAAAAGTCTTCCCTGCTGAGTTGAGCACTATTACGTTCTTTTGACCTATTCTGAGCAATGAAGTGAACCTGGCAGGTTTGTAAACTATATCGGCGTGTATTTCATCGCTGATGATGATCAGATTGTGTTTTAGTGCTATAGAATAAAGCATTTCAAGTTCTTTTTGGGTCCATACCCTGCCAACAGGATTGTGTGGATTTGAGATGATGATGAGTTTTGTCTTTTCATCAATTATTCTTTCCAAGTTCTCAAAATCCATTCGATAGGTATTTTCAATTCTTTTGAGCCGATTTTCAAGAATTGTCCTTTCATTTTTCTTTACAACTGCAAAAAACGGCGGGTAAACCGGCGGTTGAATTATGATCTTATCACCTGGCTGTGTGAGAACATTGACCAGAATTGCGATCATAGGGACAACACCGGGTCCATCTACGATCCAGTTTTTTTGAATTTCGCAATCGTACCTTCTTTCATACCACTTTTGTATCGCTGCGTAATAATCATCACAGCGAAAGGTGTACCCAAAGACACCATGTTCAATTCTTTTTGAAAACGCTTCGAGTATCTGTGGGGCTGTTTTGAAATCCATATCTGCAATCCAAGCTGGAATCACATCCTGACCATATTTGTTGATGATAAAATCATACTTCACAGAGTTTGTGTTGATTCGATCGACACAATCCAATTCATATCCCACCTTTCAACAGCAAAATCCTTTTTGATTTTAACAAAAATCAATCGCTGAAACAAAAGCCTTGAATCACAGAATAAACTGATCATCTTATGAGACACCACCACAATGACAATTCTCACGCCTTTTGCGAAAATCTTTAAGTATGGTATTGACACTACTGAAATAATATGATATAACATGTAATGACAAGTGGGGGCGTACAATGAAAAACAAACCTATGTATGCGGTTGTAAAAGAATATATCCTCTCAAAAATCAAGAAAGGTGAACTTTTTCCAGAAGACCGTATACCTTCAGAAAGAGAATTGATGGATTTATTTCAGGTAAGCAGGATTACCGTCAGAAAAGCTATAGATGAACTGGCTATCGAAGGTTATATTTATAGACTGCAGGGTATAGGTGCATTTGTTCAAAAACCTTCTCCAAAGGCACAGGCGGTTTCTTCAAAATTAGTTGGAGTCTTCCTAACAACGGCTTCTGACGTGTTGAGTGTTGGTATTCTCCGGGGTTTGGAAGAATATCTTTCTGTGCTTGGTTTTCACCCTGTAGTTCAATTTTCTGACAACGATGAAAACTCTGAGAAAGAAAAGCTCGATAGATTGATTCAACTTCAGGTAGCAGGCTTTATAATCCTTCCACACCTTTGTTCACTTTCGGACCAAACATTGCTGGATTTGGTGAAACAGAAAAAACCCCTGATTTTCGTCGATAGGACAATCGAGGGTCTGGAATACCACAGCGTTCAATCAGACAATCAAAAAGGGGCTTACGATATAACAAGGCATCTGTTAGAGACTCATGGTTATAAAAAAATAGCCTTTGTCTCATGGGAAAGCACAAAAGTCAGCAGCGTTAGAGAAAGATTATACGGTGCTAAGAAAGCCTGCGATGAATTTGGAGGGAATCTTCAATTAATTCAAATAGAGAAAACGCAAATAAAAGAATTGCATCAGCTTGTTAGGAAATTCGACGCAATTTTCGCCTGTACAGATTTGCTCGCCATAGAAATTATCTCGCACCTGCAGGCGTATAAAATAAGAATACCAGAAGACATAGCTATCGTTGGTTTTGATGACAGGCCTTTCAGTGAATTCATTCAACCAAGGCTCACAACTGTCAGACAATATCCCGAGAAAATCGGTGAGAAGGCAGCGGCCGCTCTTGTCTCTTTGATGGCTTGGAATAGCACTGAAAAGCAGATACATTACATTCCAACAAAACTCGTCGTTAGAAATTCTTGTGGTTGCAAATAAACACTTTACAAGGGGGAGGTGTTTTTATGAAAAGGTGGATCTGTTTATTGCTTGTATTTGCATTGACTATCTTTGTGGTTGCAGAGAAAATAACTGTCATCGCAAATGCTATCAAGGGTGGAAAAAACACCCAGGTTGTTGAATGGTTTGAGAAGTTTCTCCCTGATATTGAAAAAGAACTCGGTATCCAGGTTGAATTAATTCAAACTGGTATAAAAGATGAAGATTTCAAAGCCAGAATTGTGCTCGACATCAAAGGTGGAGGAGGAGCAGACATACTTTGGATCGATGGTTTCTGGGTACCAGAGTTTGTTGAGGCTGGATATTTAAGACCTATTGATGACATTCTCGAGTCAATTCCAGCGTGGAAATATTATTACGATTCTATGAAAGCCATGGGCAGTTACAAGGGAAAGACATATCTTGTACCAGCCTCTACAGATGTAAGGATGATCTACTACAACAAAGAACTCTTCAAAAAAGCTGGAATCTCAATTCCATGGCAGCCGAAAAGCTGGGAAGATATTATCAAAACTGCGAGAATAATCAAAGAAAAACTTCCCGGTGTAATACCACTGCAGATCAACGCAGGTACAGAAATGGGAGAAGCAACGACCATGCAGGGATTTTTCATGGTTTTACTTGGAGCTGGCGGAAATCTTTACGATTGGGAAACCGGAAAATGGATTGTAAACAGTAGTGCATTGAGAGACACGCTGAATTTCTACAAGCAGATATACGTTGACGAAAAACTGGGCGACGCCGAACTTCAAGTATCACCTGGTGCTCGCGAAAAAACATTTGATCTGTTCAGGCAGGAAAAGATTGCTATGTATGTCGAAGGAACCTGGATGTACACATCTGTTCTCAATCCAAACAACCCATCGTGGGGTTTCCCTGACAGAGACGAGAGAATTGGCTGGGCTGCAATGCCTGGTAGAGGCAAACCCGGTGATCCGGAATTCGTTTCCATATCCGGTGGAACGGGGTTTGCTGTGAATCCAAATACGAAAAATCCAAAACTTGTAGCAGAGGTTCTGAAGAGAATTCTTTATATCGAACCACAACTCAGTTATTTTGCACTCAAACCTTTTGTCTCTCCAAGATCTGATCTTGCCGATTCATGCTGGGCAGTAAATAGAGACAAATTCATAGCCGAAACGAGCAGAGCATTGGTAAAATACACCACATTTAGGCCCGCGTTCCCAGTTTACCCAGAAATTTCATTCCAGGCGCAGCTGTTAACCGAAAGAGTTATCACAAAGCAAATGACAGTGGAACAAGCCCTCAAAGAATTTGCAGCCGAAGTTACGCGCATAGTTGGGAAACAAAACATCATCGAAAAGCCATGAATGTAGGGGGCATTCTTGCCCCCGTTTTCTGGGCGGTGGGTATTTTGCAGAGAAGA
This sequence comes from Pseudothermotoga sp., assembly GCF_031962025.1. Taxonomy (GTDB): domain Bacteria; phylum Thermotogota; class Thermotogae; order Thermotogales; family DSM-5069; genus Pseudothermotoga_B. The sequence goes on along the minus strand of NZ_JAVRKW010000006.1, from coordinate 19,466 downwards.
TATCTCATGGGTAAAAGAGCCGTTGTGTTTCTACTGGTTCCAGCTTTAATCCTCATATCCATTTTTCTCATATTTCCAGCCATTTGGGTTTTGAAACTTGGGATGACAAATGAAACATTGACTGGTGTCAAAGCAAGAGAGCCTGACTTTGTAGGACTCGAAAACTTCTTCAGGGTTTTTTCTGACCGTTTTTTCTACAATGCTTTGAAGGTAAGCCTCCTATTCGTTTTCGGTTCAGCAATAATTGGACAAGCCGGATTGGGAATGACTTTAGCCATGCTGACGTACAGAAAAAGCCGCAAGTTGAAAACACTTGTTCAATCAATAATTATACTTGCCTGGATCATTCCAGAAGTAGTTGTCGCTTATCTGTGGATTGCATTTTTGGACAAAGATTTTGGAACTTTGAATGTACTATTATCGAAGTTGGGTTTTGAAAAAGTCAACTGGTTCTACAATCATCCTATTTTGACTATCATTTTATTCAACACCTGGAGGGGAACTGCCTATTCTATGCTGCTGTTTTCTGCAGCCCTTGAAACTATTCCACCTTCCTATCTTGAGACAGCTGACATAATAGGGACATCATTCTATAGAAAATTCAAAGACATAATTTTGCCTAACATAAAAGGATACATCTTTACGGATTTTATTTTAATAACACTCTGGACTTTTAATGTTTTCACGCCTTATCTTTTAACAGGTGGAGGACCTTCTTTTAAAACAGAACTTCTACCAATCTACATATACAGAAATGCATTTAAATACTTCAAAATAGGCTATGGGTCTGCAATATCAACGATCATCTTACTCATAAATTTTCTTTTGGCAATCTTTTACATAACGCTATCGCGGAGGAAAAAACATGAAGGATCCAAGAGGATTAAGTAAGGTTATAAACTATATAATCCTTGCACCAATATTAGCTTTCTTCGTTGCGCCAATCCTTTGGCTACTGATAACTCCTTTCAGTTCAAGGCCATCTTTGTTCATATCGGTTTCAACTCCAACATTGAACAACTTTGTAAGAGTTTTTCAGAACAAAACTGCAATCAATGCATTCAAAAACAGCTTGATCATCTCGGTGGGTGTAGTATTTCTGGTCACGATCTGTGCACTTTTTGCTGCTTACGTTCTTTCAAGGCACTATTTCAAAGGCAGAGATATCTTACTTTACATTCTGGTTCTTTTCTCGAGCATAGTCACTGGTGTGGCAGCAATGGTCCCAATATTTATGTTGAATCTGAGATTAGGTCTAATAGACAAAGAAATTGGAGTTGTTTTAACAATGGCTGGGGGCATGCTACCAACATCGATATTCATCCTGAGAGATTTTTTTGATTCCATTCCAAAAACTTTCGAGGAAGCAGCGCTCGTAGATGGAAGCTCACCATTACAAGTCATGTTCAGAATTTTCTTGCCACTTTCAAGCAAGGGGATAATAGTCATTGCTATGCTTGTTTTTGCGCAATCATGGAGCAACTTTCTCATTCCCTTCATTTTACTGAGAACACACACGAAATATCCTGTTTCGATAGCAATATACACATTTTTCAGCGAAGTTGGAATACCTGATATCGGCATGATATCTGCATACGCATTACTTTACACGGCACCTGTGATAATCATGTATTTTTTGGTCGAGCGTAAATTTGGCTTTTCATTCTACGGCGGCATAAAAGGTTAAAGGAGGTAGTATTGTGCCCTGGTTAGAGTTCATAAATGTCGTCAAAAGATTCTCTGATGTTACAGCCGTCAACAATGTGAGCTTCTCAATAGAGAAGCAGGATTTTTTCACATTGCTTGGTCCTTCAGGTTGTGGCAAAACGACTACTCTCAGGCTCATAGCAGGACTTGAATTACCGGACGAAGGAAAGATTTTCATAGCAAACCAAGATGTCACATACAAACTTCCAAAAGAAAGAAATGTTGCCATGGTATTCCAAAACTATGCCCTTTACCCACATATGACTGTGAAAGAGAATATTTCATACCCACTTATTGTAAGAAAGATACACAAGCAAGAAATAGAAAAAAAGGTTCGTTTTGTTGCCGAAAGCCTTCAAATAAGTCAATTGCTTGATAGGTATCCACAACAAATAAGTGGTGGGCAACAGCAAAGAGTTGCCTTGGCTCGTGCCATGATACAAACACCCACCGTGTTTTTACTCGATGAACCTCTGTCCAATTTGGATGCGAAACTCAGGCTTGAGGCGAGAAGTTTCTTGAAACACTTATACACCGAATTGGGTACAGCTGTAGTTTACGTTACACACGATCAAGCAGAGGCGATGGCTCTGTCAACAAAAATTGCCGTAATGGATAATGGGAGTATCAAGCAAATGGGCTCACCCAGACAGATCTATGATCAACCCAGCAATATCTTTGTTGCTTCATTCATAGGAAATCCCCCGATGAACATAATTCCATGTAAAATCTCAGATGGATATTGTTTTATTGGTGAGCAGAAATTTCAAATAGCACATTTACAGGATATAAATCAGAATGCGTATCTTGGAATCAGACCAGAAAATATACAAATAGATCCAGCGCAGGGAGATCTCTGCGCACAGGTTTTTGTGATAGAACCTCTCGGAGTAGAGACGATAATCACGTTGAATGTTGATGGTTACCAACTCAAATGCCTTATTTTTGAGGATGCACCATACACACCGGGTGATAAAGTCTGGATCAAGTTGAAAAGAGACAAGATACACATATTTGACAGAAACGGTGAAAGAATACGAGGAAGTGAGAAAGTTGATAGTCATTGAAGGCAAATTAACTGTAGAAGATTCAAAAAAAATATTGTTTCAAGAATTCAAAGTTCCACAAGATACAAGTGCGGTGAAAATACAATTTGATTACACACCAGCCTCAATAGGACCTATTCAGAATCATGTGAATCTTCTCATTTATGACTCGATGAACAGGTTCATGGGGCGGTATGACCGGGGAACGGAGCAGCTCATAATTGGAAATCAGGCAAGCTCAGCAGCACAGAAAACCCTCCCATTACCAGGAAAATGGAAAATTTGTTTTGAGAATCATTATCTTTTCACAGATGTTTCCTACAGGCTGTCCATAACCTTTGAAAGCGGTTTGACCTGCAAGGCATTCACCGGCGAGTTGCACACTCACACCGTTCATAGTGATGGTTCTTTCAGTGTAAAGGGACTTGCAGATTACCTGAAAGATCTTGGCTTCGATTTCTTCTTCTTAACAGACCACAGCAATGTAACTGGTTGGAGAGAAATACCTGATATCGAAAGCATAATGTGTTTTCAAGGGCAAGAATTGAACACCTTTAATGGCCATGCACTTGTTCTGGGTTGCAACACGTTCATAGACTGGAAAGATCCCGATGGACGTAAAAAAGAAATAACTCAAATAATTAACCAAGTACATCATCAATACGGATTGATAGGAGCCGCACATCCATTTGCACTTGGGGATCCTTTGTGCGTTGGGTGCAAATGGACCTATGATTTTGATCCATTCGAGATGGATTTTACAGAAGTTTGGAATGCAGATCTGAGCCGTACAGAACTGAACTTTGAAGCTATTGGCAGGTGGATTGAAAATCTCAAAAAAGGTAAAAGAATCACAGCCACGGCAGGCAGGGATCTGCACAGAAAATCTGAAACAGACTGGCTAAAAACAATTGTGTTCACAAGAGAACTAAGCCTCTCAGAGGTTCTTTTCGCAATCAAAACTGGTAGAGTGATCTTGAGCTATACAGATAAAGTTTTCTTCATGGTTGAAGGCAAAACAAGCGGAGAAGTAATATGTCCAAAAGATAAAGTGAATGTCAAAGCCTCGTTTGGTCAAATGGATCAAAGAACCGTGCTTGTCATTACCAGAAAGGATGCGAAAGATCTTGGCAGAATCAATGAGTTAGACATGAACATCGATATAGAATCCGACGATTTCATTTTACTAATGGTTCTTGGCAAAAATGACCTCCCGCTGGTTATTACAAATCCTGTTTTTGTGAAAAGAGGTGACTGAGCTTGAAAAAAGTCTATGTGGTAACACACACTCACTGGGATAGAGAGTGGTACACAACCTTTGAAATTTTCAGAGAAAGACTGACGCTCTTACTCGAGAAACTGACCAATCACATGAAATCAAACGATTCATTCAGACATTTCCATCTGGACGGACAGACCATAGTGCTTGAAGATTTTGAAGAAACCACAGGTATGAAACAAGAACTTCTGGAATTAATAAGAGATGGCAGAATCAGTGTTGGTCCTTGGTATGTCTTGGCAGATGAATTTCTCATAAGTGCAGAATCCTGGATTAGAAATTATCTTTATAGCCAAAGAGTTGCCAGCAAATTTGGTGTAAAACTTTCCAGTGTAGCCTATCTGCCAGATATGTTCGGACACAACGCTTACATGCCAGCGATAATCAAGGGACTTGGATTAAAATGGGCTGTCGTATGGCGTGGTGTTGATGGTGTCGAGGATACAACTTTCATCTGGTCAACACCTTTTGGTGATTGCGTAAATACAGTTTATCTGATTCACAGTTATTCAAACGCAGCACACTTTGGCAGTGATGAGCAATCATTGAAGAGAAAATTTATCGAAGAAACCAACAAACTCCTGAGCATAACTTCACATAACCCACCGCTTTTAATGAATGGAACAGATCATGAGATACCGTATTTTGATATAGATAAAATTCTCCAGGAAATCTCTACAAACCAGATTAGATTCATCCAGACAGGATTAGAGCAATACATTCAAGAACTTGAACAACCACAGATCCAGCTTGCTGGAGAGCTGAGATCACCCAGAATCGTGCCGGTTCTGAAAGATGTAACCTCTGCGAGGGTATGGGAAAAGATATTACATCATCAAGCGGAGAAATTCTATATTCATTACCTGGAACCAATTCTCGCTATCTCCAAACTCACAGATGATTCCATACCAGTTAATTCTATCTGGTACGGATGGAAACAGATTTTGCAATGCCAGCCACACGACAGTATTTGTGGATGTAGCATCGACGATGTACACAGGGCTATACAGGTGAGATTAAAAAATGCAATCGATCATGGAAAAGCTCTTTTTGCAAAGACTTTTCTTAAAATCACCAACAAGCGCATCAGTGACATGGGCGTTACGGTTTTTAATACGCTTGAAAATGAGTTTCGCGGTGTTGTTGAAGTTTATTTGAACCTGGAAAAAGGAGAGTATCAATTTGTCGATGAACATGGAAATCAGATAGAAGCAGTTATGGTAGAGTCCACCAAAGATCTGCAAAAGGATCTGCAAAATGATATGAGTACGCTCGTAAGATTCTACGAAAGTGATACCACAAAGGTTATTGAAAATGATCCAAGAAAAACATACAAATGTTTCTTGAACATTTCAGTACCGAGTTTTGGCTTCAAATCGTTCAGCATCGTACGCTCAAAATGTACAAAAGGATCCTTTGATCAACCTCACCAGATAAACGAAAACGGAACATTGACTTTAAAATGCAAAAAGGGAACCTTTGAAAATCTATGCTATCTCGAGGACATAGAAGACGTGGGTGATGAATACAACTATAGCTGGTCATCAAAAGAGATCTTCACTTCACTTAAAACCAAGGCTGATATAAGAACATACATCGATTCTTCCTTCATAAAGAAAATAATAGTCACAAACAATATGCAGATACCAGAATCAATACAGAGTGATAGAAAAAGTCGTTCGAAAAAATTAGTGGATCTGCCGTTTGAAATTGAATATACATTTTACAGAGACTTACCCAGAGTAGATGTAAAACTTCTATTCACCAACTATACGAAAGATCACAGGCTATCTGTAGTTTTTCCGTTCGGAAACCTTTCAGAAATCATCAGTGATGGTTATTTTGGTCCTGTCCAGCACAGAATAGAAAAATTCTGTGGCGATTACTCAAAATGGGCAGAGTTGCCAGAAAACAATTTTGCAATGTACTGGTTTGTGACCATCCCACAGATTGGCATGACAATTTCGACAAAAGGGCTCAGAGAAGTACGCGTTGAAGATGGTAATCTTAAAATAACTCTGTTGAGAAGCGTTGAATGGCTTTCAAGGAATGATCTTGTCACAAGACCGGGTCATGCTGGTCCTGGTATCAGAACACCAGAAGCACAGGGAATTGGTGAACATGTTGTGCAGTTCTCAATAATCCTACACGACAGATGGGATATTGAAGATGTCTATAAGTGTGTTAGAGATTATCAGATAACCCCTATTGCGATCCAAGGTAAATTTGAAAAACTTCCAAAAGTAGAACTGACGATAGAAAAAGGATTTTTGAGTGCTTTCAAGCCTTCAGAAGATGGCAAAGGAGTGATAGTCCGGGCTTTTGATCCCAAGGGAAATGAGCCGATTATCAACTGCCCCTATAAAAAAGTAATCGAGGTAAACCTTATGGAAAAACCGGTTCAAGCCTCAGAAAGACTTAAAAATGTACGAAACTGGTTCATAGAAATTACACCACAAAGACTGCATACAAATTGACAGAACGCAGAGGAAATCACAAATGCCGTCAAAGAGGTCAACGCCAGAGTTCAAACGATCAGCGCCAGCACAGAAGAGATCACCAGTAAGGTGCATGCCATCAGGGAAAACGCGCAAATGCTCAAAGAGATCGTTGCCAGATACAAAATTTGAGCGACCTTCAAAAAGCCCTTCTTATCGGAGGGGCTTTTTTTAAAACTGCGTTGTTGTTTTTATGATGAACTACCATCCACCTAAAGAGGTAGAGGTTTTATGAGAAGTTTGACAGCAATTTAGCTGCCCTTATTCTCACAGGGTGGTTCACACACCCACTACTGGTTATCTGCTTTGTCACAGACTCACCAGATACCTCCAAAAATGTTATACCATACTGTTAGCAATTCATCTTCATCTTGTAGAAGATGGAGTCTTCTTGCTTATTTTTTTGATAAAATCAAAAAAGGTGATATCTTTGATGTTTTCAACAAAATACTTTCGTACTGTTTTTTATGTTTTGGTTTTTTCAGGGCTGTTTTTGCTTGCACGGCAAAATTATCTTTTTTATCACAGTATAATAGAATTTTTTGCGATATTCACAGCTCTGTCGATCAGTCTGATTGCACTGTCTACTGTAGAACTCACAAGCAACAAAATATTCGTAAAATTCGGCGTACTATACTTTTTCGTAGCCATCGTCGATTTTCTCCACATGCTTTCCTACAAAGGCATGGGCGTTTTTCGAAACTGGACGGCGAACCAGCCAACTCAGTTCTGGATCATCGGAAGGCTGCTTGAAACGATTGGTTTTTGTACTATCGTGTTTTTTCCAAAATTCAAGGTGCGAACGGTCTTTGCCATTTTCAGCTCTCTGAGCGTGTTTTTCACAATGGGTGTATGGCTTGGATTTTTTCCAGACTGCTTTGTTGAAGGTTCTGGCTTGAGCGTTTTCAAGATCGGTGCGGAATATGCCATGGTAATTGCGCTTGTATTTGTTCTGTTGAAGATAATCAAAAGCACAGATCCATCAATTGCCGCTTTTCGAAAATCACTTGTGCCAGCAATAGTTTTCACGGCGCTTGGTGAGATATCTTTCACTCTCTACAGCGATGTTTATGGTTTTTTCAATTTTCTCGGACATGTGTTCAGATTCATTTCCTATCTTTTCATCATGAATGGGGTTATTGTGAATTCTTTGAAAAATCCCGTGCGAACTTTGCTGAACCAACTGGAAAGAGAAAAACAGCAACTCAAGCAGGCTGCTCAGTGCGACCCGCTCACAGGTCTATACAACAGAAATTTTTTCAACGAATGGATTAAGAACAGAACTTTGCTCAAAACTCCTCTCTCGTTCATCGTTTTTGATGTGGACAACTTCAAGCAGATAAACGACACATACGGACATCTTGTGGGAGATGAGGTTTTGAAGTTCATCGCCAGCAGTATTTCAGAGTGCGTTCGTGCATCGGATATAGTTGCAAGATACGGGGGAGATGAATTCGTCGCGGTATTGGACAATGCGGATGAACAGCAGGCGGTTCAGGTGGCAGAGAGGATAAGAGAAAAATTGAAAAATTCGAAAAAATTCGACTTCAGTTTGGATATAAGCTACGGTATAGCACAGTTTGATGCGACTGAAAACTACATCCGCAAGTTGTACGAAGCAGATATGAAGATGTACAGTATGAAAAAACAAAAAAGTGGTATGATATCAACGAACTGAATACCACGGCAATGGGGTCTGCCGTATTTGCCTGTAAGGGCTGATGACTCCTGCTTTTAAGGCAGGAGTTTTTTCTTTTTGAGGTGAGTAAATTGAAGCCAAAAGATCTGGTGGAAATTAAAATACTTGACATAATGTCTTTGAATGATCAGTCATGTCCCGTATGTGAGCTGATAAACGAAAGTACGGAAAAACTCATTCATACCATTTTGTACGAGTTTGTGAATGATCCACAGATAAGATCCAGTTTGAGAACGATGGGTTTTTGCAAAAAGCATGCACAGATGATTGAAGAACATCTTCAGAAACATCCTGAGCTTGGGTTATTGGGTATAGCTATTATATATGAAGACATGCTTGATCAGAGTATCAAAATCCTGCAAGATGGTGAATTTTCGGCTTTAAAAGTGGAAAATTGCTATCTGTGCGAGCGTGAAGAGCAAACAGAAAAAATCTACATAAATTCCTTTGGTAAAATCTTGAGTGATGTCGAAGGCATGACGCTTTTTTCGCAAAACAATTTTGTTTTCTGCCTTGATCATTTCATCAAAATATATCAACTTGTTGATGAAACTGCAAGAAGGCGTTTCAAGGAGATTCAAATTGAAAAGTTAAGCCGTTTGAAAGATCTGCTGACCATTTTCATTGACAAGCACGATTATCGAAACAGAGAACCTTTTGGAAAAGAAGCAACTGTGTACAAATTAGCTGATAAATTGCTGGCAAAACCGTTAAATTTGAACAACAGGAGGAATCACAGATGGCGACTCTGGAAGAATTTGCAAGAAAAATAATAGAGAATGTCTCAAAAGTGATCGTTGCGAAAGAAACCGTCGTGGAAAAGATACTGGCTTCCATGCTGAGTGACGGTCACGTGCTTTTAAACGACGTGCCCGGTGTTGGTAAAACCATGCTCGCCAGAGCACTTTCAATTTCCGTCGGTTTGGATTTCAACAGAATCCAATGCACACCAGATCTACTACCATCGGACATAACGGGCTTGAATATCCTGGACACAAAACACAATGAATTCGTTTTCAAAAAAGGTCCTGTCTTCACCGATATTCTTCTTGCAGATGAAATAAACCGTGCGACTCCAAGAACACAATCTGCACTGTTACAAGCCATGGCAGAAAGGCAGGTAACAGTTGATGGAATCACATATCCGCTGAGCAGGCACTTTTTCGTAATAGCCACACAGAACCCTGTGGAATTCGAAGGGACTTTTCCACTTCCTGAAGCTCAGCTTGACAGATTTGCAATCTGTGTATCGATTGGCTATCTGAGCAAAGAGAGCGAAATGGAAATGCTACGCAGGCTCGAAAAAACCCATCCAATAGATTCACTCAAGCCCGTCTGCGACAGCCAGGAATTGGACCAGGCAAAGCAGGCTGTCAAACAGATTTACATCGATGATTCCATACTGGACTACATAATAAGGATCGTTTCAAGAACGAGAGAACACGAAGATATAGCACTTGGATCGAGTTCAAGAGGTGCCATTGCACTCATGGAAGTTTCCAAAGCCCTGGCTGGTTTGAGAGGAAGAGAGTACGTCCTGCCGGATGATGTCAAAGAAATAGCAATAGACACACTGGCACACAGAATAATTCTGAAACCCGAAGCAAGACTCATGAGAAAAACCAAGCAGGAAATACTAAACCAGATTCTTCAAATGGAGGAGGCACCAATAAAAAGTGAAACTTGAATTGCGAAAAATAAGCTCTTCCAACCACATGCTCTCTTTGATCACAGCGCTATCTTTACTCTGGCTTTTAGTAAATTTCAATGGTTTTTCAGTGCTTGTGTGTATCTGCTGTGGATTTTTATGGTTCAACTACCTATCCACGAAAAAGATGATGGGAAAGTTCGATATCGAAAGATGGACTAATCGAACACGAACTTTCACAAATGAAGATGTGACGATCTACCACAGATTATGCAACTCTTATGGAAGTTTTGGCATAAACGTTCTATCACAGATAAAAGTAGCCGGACTTTTGACTTACAACCTTTTAGACCAGTATGTATTTATAAAAAAATCTCAGCCAGTTGTTCTGCAGGCTAAGACGTCATTTTCAACCAGAGGCAGGAAAATTCTCGGTGATTTTTTAATAGTCTATGAACATCCACTTGGCTTTTTCAAACACTGGGCGTACTACTCTGCCGAGCAGGAAATACTCGTTCTGCCAAAGATAATGAATCTGGAATTTTTTCCTTCCAGATTGAGAGAACTTCTTGTAGGAACCAGATCAGATTTCAAATTACTCGAAGATGCGACTCAGATAAAAGGTGTCAGAGAATATTCCAGTGAACCATTGAACAAAGTCCACTGGAAAATATCTGCCAAACTGGGCGCGCTGTACGTGAAAGAACTCGATTTCACCGCTGTAAGCAACACCGTTGTTTATCTGGATTTGAATCTCTCAAAGGATATATTTGCAAAAAATGTCTGGGCACAAATAAGGAAAAATTACGAGGAAGAAGCGGTGCTTGCAGCATCATCCATCATTTACTGGCTGACAAACCACGGAAATCGTGTAGACATCGTTGTCGTGGCAAAGGAAATCTTGAAAAGAAATTACGGTTCCACATCCGATTGGGTCAGTGCTGTGGAACTTCTTGCAATGGCAGAGGGTGATGATAACGGACCACAGCTTGCCGATGAACTGGCAAAAAATCTGTACAGATTGAATCCATCTAACACATTGGTGATAATATCCATGTACCTGACCGATTCACTTCTTCCACTGCTCATAAGTGCCAGAGCAAAAGTTTCACGGGTGATCGTGCTTTTGATTCCATACGGTTTTAGAGATCCAAGGTATAAACCTTCAAAAACATACGAAATGTACCCGCTGGATATGCAAAAACTGAATCAAAAAGCAAAATCACTTGAAAGAGAACAAATAATCGTCAGGATAGTCAGACCAAATCAAACATTGCAGGAGGTATTTGATGAAATCCAGGGCTATTGAAAGACTTTTGACCATTGTTTTACTCTCATTGGTGAGTTTTTACCTGTTCAGCTCATCTATGCCAGTCTGGGCAACTTTGGTATTTGTCGGTTTGACGCTGCTGGCATTTATTCTTCTAAGTTGGGACCTGGGCTGTTCAATGGTCTTCATCTTTCCAGTCATTTTGCTCACCAGTTTCATACTGGCTGGTATTATCAAAATCGAGTTTTTGAGCTCGATAATGTTCGCTTTGCTGGCAACAGCACTTGTTCTGACATTTGCCTCAAATGGTCTGATTTCCATATCTTCTCTCATCTTCATCGGAGTATATCTGAGCCTGGCAAAACCACACGGAACAGTTATTGACCTTTTGTATTTCGGATCTGTGCTGGGAATATGGTATCTGAGCAAATCAAAATTGTTCAATCTCAAAATCATATCAATATATGTACTATCAGTTCTCATAATTGCCGCTGTGTTCTACGGCATTAATTTTGTGCCACTTAAACCCGTTCTGTCATCGATTTTGGCTCATCAGGAACAGCAGATTCAAAAACAAAACCAAGAAACAGGACAAATTTTTTCAATGAGAACATCTCAAAAACAGTACAATTCCAAAAAAAGTTTCCTGACAGAATTCATAGACAAAGTATGGTTTCCAGTAACACTCTTACTTTTTGGATCTTTGTTATTCATCTTCTCTTTGAACAACTTTGGAATCAAAGGAACGCTGAAATTGTTCGTGTTTGGAATGCTCATTTTCACTGTTCTTATGAGTTCTCTGTCCTTATTTCTCAGGTTCATCAAGCCGTCTGAGAGTACTTTTCAACAAATCACCCAGCAAGAAAGCACTGAACAACATCAGGAAGTTTACCAGCCGCTGAGCTCTGCAACAATAGTGGTTGAAAACTCACAGACAGAAAAATCAAAAATAAACATCACACCGATTCTTGACGTCATAAGCACATCAGCCCTTTTGCTTGTAACTTTCATACTGGTTTATTCGATACTGAAAAACATACCGCAGAAAGGTTCTTATGAACAAAAATCCCATGAAAACATACCGCAAGACATCGAATTCTACCCGCTGGAATCTATTCCTGAGTACGAACCTTCTGAGAGATTCATACTCGGTGCTTACTGGTGGTTGAGAAGAAAGTATTTTCCTCAACACCATCATTTAACGCCGTTTGAGATACTTAAAGTGGCTGAAAAGCAGGAAAATCTGTCTGTTATGACAAATACGTATGTGAAACTCAGATATGCGAAACAAACTTTATCAGAACAGGAAATGAAGGCTTTCTACGAAAATCTGCTCGATTTTGTCCAGCAAAGACAAGACCACGATGCATAAAAACCACGATTTTAAATATCAATGTTGAAAAACTTTCTGACCAAAAGACCTATGAAAAATGAAATCGCTGCTATTCCTATGCTTATAGATAGCATCTCTAAAAAGTTCTTTCTAAAGCTTTGATCTTTTACCACAGCCACGAAAAAAGTGAAAATAAAGATCACAAAAACTGCATTGAGCACGGTCAAAGAAAGTGCAACAAACGGGTTTTTCAAAACAAGATATGGAAAGGTCAAAAACAAAACGGTGAATATATAAGTGATACCCGTGTAAAAAGCGGATTTTAGAGGTTTTTTCTCGCTGTCTTCTGATTTTCTTGATAGATAATCAGATGCAGCCATGGAAAGAGCGGCAGCTATACCGGTTATTATTCCAGAAAGTGCCACGATGGTCGTTTTCTGTATAGCCAGTGTGAGCCCGGCAAGGGCTCCGGTTAATTCAACAAGTGCATCGTTCAATCCAAGAACCATCGATCCTATGTAATCGAGCTTCTCTTCATCTATCAGTTTTAAAAGCCTTTCTTCATGAGTTTTTTCATCAGCCATCAATTCTCTCAACAGATCTTCTTCTGCCATTGAGTAGGCTTTTTGAGCCTTTTCTTCTGCTCTTTCCATCAGTTTCAGCGCAAAGGTCAATCCAAGAATTCTTGCAAGAAAGACATACCAAAAAACCTTAAACCAGTTTGGTTTTAATTCAACTTTAGTTATTGAACGGATTTTTTCATAGTGAGAGAGTTCTTCAAAAGATATGTCGGCTAAAATCTTTGAATTTTCCGATTTATCGTACTTTGCAAGTGTTTCATAGACGACATGTTCGGTGATCTCATTTTTCTGAAACTTGACCAGCATGCTTTTTCCTCCGTGAAAATAGTATAACTTAAACTAAAGTCTATTGTGCGAAATTGGTCTTCTTTTAGTTCTTCAGTGATAAAATAATCTTAGGAGGTGGAATTATGCCAGAATTTGTAAATCCATTCAGCGGGAAAGTTCCTGACAGGAAGCTAACTCTTGCAGAATTAATAAGGGCTATCAGACTCAATATCGCCGCAGAACATGAGGCTGTTCATCAATATCTTTCTCATGCCGATGCGACTGATCATCCTTTGGCAAAAAAAGTACTCACTGAAATCGCGAAAGAAGAGAGAGTTCACATTGGAGAATTTACAAAGCTTTTAGAGATACTCACAAAGGACGAGGCACAGTTTATGGCACAGGGAGCAAAAGAAGTCGAAGACATCGTTAAGCAAATAGGTGATGAAGAACCCACAGTTGGTTCTCTAAAGGATGGTGAGTGATATGGCAAACAAATACCTGATGAGAGAGGATGCACCTTTATCATCAGAACTGTGGGAACTTTTTGACAAAACCATGGTTGAAGTTGCAAAAAACCAGCTCACAGGCAGAAAGATTCTTCCAGTCAAAGGACCCTTTGGTTTTGGTGTAAGACAGGTATCCCTGGCAGATGTTGAAATCGAACCCGGAGTTTTTTCAACAAAAATTCTTCCGTTGACTTATATACACAAAACTTTTTCAATCTCCAAAAGAGACCTCGCTGCTTACGAAAAAGAGTCAGTCTCAATTGATCTTTCTTCGCTTATCGAAGCTACCAGAAAATGCGCTGAAATTGAGGACAGATTGATTTTTGAAGGAATAAATTCCAAAGGGCTACTCAACTCAGATGGTGTGCTCAGTGTAGAGCTCAAATCATGGAAAAATGTCGGACAGGCAGTTGAAAACGTTATCGAAGCAGTTACTCGTCTTGACGAAGCAGGTTTTCACGGACCTTATTTGATGGCTTTATCTGCTGAAAGGTACAACTTGCTTTTCAGAAGATACGAGAGCGGAAATCAGACCGAACTTGAACATCTCAAAACCATAGTTAAAGCAATCCACAAAGCTCCTATTTTGAAAGACTGCGGCATTTTGCTGCAGGAATCAGATGCATACGCTTCGATAATAATTGGTCAGGATATGTCAATAGGCTTTATAGGACCTGTAGGAGAAAAACTCGAATTTTCAATTTCTGAAAGCCTTGCACTTGCTCTGAATACACCTTCTTCTGTGTGCGTAATGAGATCAAAGTAAGAGATTTGTTTTTAAAATCAAAGTAAAGTACTTTTACCTATTTTGAAAATCCATGAATGAATTTCATGGTATCATTAGGATGTACAAGTGAATAATTTCCCTCCCACGGGGAAATGCCCTTGTATAATTCCGAGAATAGGGCTCGGAAGTCTCTACCGGACAGCCGTAAACTGTCCTGGCTACAAGGGCCTTATCTTTTATCGGTAGAGACTTTCGCTACCGATTTTTTTATTTCTGGAGGTGTTCATGTGAAGGTCGCGGTTGTTGTGGGAAGTGAAAGTGATCTAAACCATGCTCAACAAGCCTGTGAAGTACTCAAATCCTTTGAACTTTCATACCAAGTTTTTGTTCTCTCTGCGCACAGAACCCCACTTGAAACAATGGAATTTGCAAAAAATGCAGACAAAGAATTCTCGGTGATCATCGCTATGGCTGGTAAAGCCGCACATTTACCGGGAGTCATAGCATCCATGACTACACTGCCGGTGATCGGTGTACCACTCTCTGTATCTCTAAATGGTCTTGATTCGCTTCTTTCCATTTCACAGATGCCGACAGGTATACCCGTGGCAACGGTGGCTATAGATGGAGCAAAAAATGCGGCACTGCTCGCTGTAGAAATTCTGGCTCTGAGCAATCAGAATCTCAAAGAAAGACTCATGCAGTATCGAGAAAATCTGAGAAGGTCTGTCTTGGACAAAAATAAAAATTTATGAAAGGATGAGACCATGGAAAAAAGGCAAATGATCTATGAAGGAAAGGCAAAGAAAGTCTATCAGACTGACAATCCGGATCTTTTAATCATCGAGTATAAAGACGACGCAACTGCTTTTGATGGTAAAAAACGCGGTTTAATACCAAACAAAGGCATTCTGAACAACAAGATTTCATCGATCTTCTTTGAACTACTTGAGAAAAACGGTATCAGAACACACTTTGTCAGGATGTTGAGTGAAAGAGAGATGCTTGTCAAATCGGTGAAAATAATACCAGTAGAGGTTATCGTCAGAAACATCGTGGCTGGTAGTCTTTCAAAGAGATTGGGTTTGAGTGAAGGAACACCGTTGAGTACAACTGTTCTTGAATTTTGTTACAAAAGCGATGAACTTGGAGATCCAATGATAAACCACTACCATGTGCTTGCAATGAATTTAGCATCCAAGCAAGAGATTGAAAAGATCGAACAAATGGCATTGAGAATCAATGATATTTTGAAGGATTTTCTGCAAAGCAGAAACATAGTCCTGGTTGATTTCAAACTGGAATTTGGAAGATCAGGTGATCAGATACTGCTTGCCGATGAAATCTCACCAGATACCTGCAGGTTCTGGGACAGCTCAACCAAGGAGAAGCTGGACAAAGACAGATTCAGAAGAGATCTTGGCAATGTTGAAGAAGCTTACTGGGAAATATACAGAAGAGTGAGCAGTTAGGAGTGATCGTGTGTATAAAGCAAAAATTCAGATTACTCTAAAAGACGGTGTGCTTGATCCACAGGGTAACGCAGTCAAACAGGCACTGCATCATCTGGGATTTGCACAAGTCCAAGACGTGAGAATTGGCAAATTGATAGAGGTCTTTTTTGACTCAAATGATCAGGATCTGATCAAACTCAGAGTGAAGGAAATGTGCGAAAAGCTCCTTGCAAATCCCGTTGTTGAAAGATACTCCATACTGTCTGTGGAGGAAGTAAGATGAGATCGGCTGTCGTTGTTTTCCCCGGTTCAAACTGCGATTCAGATACTTACCACGTTTTAAAAAATGTCGTGGGCTTTGACTGTCAGTATGTCTTTCACAAAGAAGAATTCTCACCACACGAATTTGATCTGATTGTACTGCCGGGTGGTTTTTCTTATGGAGATTATTTGAGAGCCGGTGCAATAGCGAGATTTTCACCTGTTATGAAAAGCGTAACACAGGCAGCAAAGGAAGGCGTGCTTGTTCTGGGTATCTGTAACGGTTTTCAAATACTGACCGAAGCCGGCTTGCTGGACGGTGTACTCATGAAAAACAAGGATCTGAGATTTCACTGTCATGATGTCTATCTTCGAGTTGAAGATAATCAGACACCATTCACACTGATGTACCAGCCTGGAGAAATCGTCAGAATGAGCATTGCACATGGGGAAGGAAATTATTTCATCGACGATCCTGAAAAAATAAGTTCTCAGGTGATATTCAGATACTGCAGCAAAGATGGGGAAATCAGTTGTGATTCCAATCCAAATGGTTCTTTGCAAAACATAGCCGGTGTGGTCAACAAAAACAGAAATGTCCTTGGTTTGATGCCGCATCCGGAAAGATGCTCTGAGAAAATTCTCAATTCAATCGATGGAAAAAGGATTTTCGAATCAACCGCTCTTTATCTGGAACGGAGGAAATCTCATGCACTCATATAGAGAACTTGGTATCAGCGATGATGAATACAAGAGGATAGTTGAAATATTGCACAGAGAGCCAAACGAAGTTGAAATTGGAATGTTTTCGGTGATGTGGTCAGAGCATTGCAGTTACAAACACACAAAGCGTCTTTTAAAAAAATTTCCAACAACAGGTGAAAGAGTTGTCCAGGGACCTGGGGAAAACGCAGGTGTGGTCGACATAGGTGACGGTCTGGTGGTTGTTTTCAAAATGGAAAGTCACAACCATCCGTCAGCCGTAGAACCATTCCAGGGTGCTGCAACTGGGATAGGCGGTATTGTGAGAGACATATTCGCAATGGGTGCAAGACCGGTGGCTTTACTCGATTCGCTCAGATTTGGCGATCTGAAAGATCCAAAAACAAAATATCTGTTTTCGGGTGTTGTCTCTGGCATTGCGCATTATGGAAATTGTATAGGTGTTCCCACAGTCGCCGGTGAGATATACTTCAACAACTGCTACGATGACAATCCTCTGGTGAATGTAATGTGTGTTGGAATAGCCAGAAAAGAAGATATCAAGTTTTCCAGGGCAACTGAAACTGGCAGTTCGGTAATGCTCGTTGGCAGTTCAACGGGAAGAGACGGCATACACGGTGCGAGTTTTGCATCGGAAAATCTCAGTGAGCAATCAGAAAAGAAAAGACCATCTGTTCAGATAGGGGATCCATTCACAGAGAAACTTTTGATAGAAGCATGTCTTGAAGCAAGCAAGCTCGATTGCGTGCTGGCAGTTCAGGACCTTGGTGCCGCGGGCCTTACTTCAGCCTGTTCAGAAGTAGCTTCAAAGGGTAATAAAGGTATAGAAATAGAGCTTTCGCTCGTACCACAGAGAGAAGAAAAAATGACAGGTTATGAAATAGTTCTCTCAGAGTCTCAGGAAAGAATGCTGCTCATTGTCAAGCCGGGTTTTGAGCAAGAAGTCAAAAAGATTTTTGAAAAATGGGACCTTCATGCACAGAACATAGGCAGGATAACAGATGACAATCTTTTCACAGTAAAGATGAACGGCAGAATTATTGCTCAACTGCCGGTGAAAGCCCTTACAGAACAGGTACCAGTTGTCGAGCTCAGAGCAACTGAATGGAACAATTGCTGTGAAGTAGATTTCCCGAAAGTAGAAAATATACAACAGGCTTTTTTTGCACTCCTTGCAAGCGAGAATATCTGCAGCAGAAGGTCTGTATATGAACGATACGATCACAGGGTAGGGACAAATACCGTGGTACTACCCGGTGGTGATGCATCGGTCCTGAGAATAAAAGGTCTGAACAAGGCAATAGCGGTCACAACAGACTGTAACAGTTTTTACTGCTATCTGGATCCATACGAAGGTGCAAGAATCTGTGTTGCAGAGGCTGCGAGAAATCTGGTCGTTACGGGTGCAGAACCGGTTGGTATAACAGACTGTCTCAACTTTGCAAATCCAGATGATCCAAAGATTGCATACCAGATAGAGAAAACCATACAGGGCATAGCCGATGCTGCGCAAAAACTGCACATACCGGTTGTGAGTGGCAATGTCAGCCTTTACAACGAAAGCCATCGCAGAAAAATCTACCCGACTCCTGTCATAGGAATGGTCGGTGTGATAGATGATCTGAATATTTGCACAGCCGATTTCAAAGATAAAGGGGACCTTGTGGTACTTCTGGGAAAATGCGATGTCCAAACAAGAGCCTGTGAATACACAAGAAATATTTTGAAGATCGAATCTGGTAAACCACCATTCTTGGACCTTGAAGAAGAAAAAAGATTACACAGAGCATGCCCGAGATTGATCAGAGAAAAAATCATAAAATCAGCGCATGACATTTCCGATGGAGGTCTTGCCATATCTCTTGCACAATCCTGCATTCTGGGTGGCTTGGGGGTTATCTGTGATTTGAAAACAAATACAAGAGCAGACTTTGCACTGTTTGGTGAGGATCAATCAAGGATCATCGTGAGTCTTTCAAGAGAAAAGCTCAGCTCTCTTGAAAAAATCTCACGTGAAGAAGGTGTACAGGTTACTTTAATAGGTGAAGTAGTTGAAAAAGATTTTGTGATAAGCGTTAATGAAGAAAAGGTCATAGACACCGACGTAGATACGATCAAAAACATATACGAAAATTCACTCGAAAAGCTGGTGAATGGATAATGCCGATCAAAGAAGCGTGCGGATTGCTGGGCATATACTCTTCACAGTTTGATGAATCAATAGCAAGAACTGTTTATTACGGTCTTTTTGCCCTGCAACACAGAGGGCAGGAAAGTGCGGGTATAGCTGTGAGTGATACCAGATCGATCAGATATCACAAGGGGCTTGGACTTGTATCTGAGGTTTTCAATGAGGAAGATCTTCAAAACCTTGGTGGAAAGATAGCCATAGGTCATGTTAGATACTCAACGACTGGCAGTAACTGCCTGAACAACGCACAGCCCTTGGTTGTCAAGTACCATT
>NZ_JAVRKW010000005.1:0-162125 GCF_031962025.1 Pseudothermotoga sp. | reverse complement strand
TTCAACATGGTGTGACTTACCAGGATATAGGGATTGCCCCTAAATATCTTGGCAGTGGTTTCCCACTCCACGGGCTTTAATTCGGACCGGTCCAGCCCTACTGCTTTTAACATATTAATCGCAGAGTTTAAGTCTCTGTTGAGATTAATTTTTAGTTGATACACCACAGGTATTTGATTCTTTCTTTTTTCTTTAGTTTGCTGTAGTGTTTGTTTAATCTTTTCAGCTTTTGTCACCGTTTCAACTCCCGTATGAGACTTCTTGCTACTTTTATTATATACATTCATCACCAGACTAACTTAAGCCATTCATCACAATCCCATAAATGGGATGTGCTTTCTGGCTTGTTTTTTTGTAAACCTCCAAAGATCAGGGCATGTACGGCTTGACAGTTATTGTACCATTGGCTATCATTTCTTGCAATTTCAATATTTTTTCTACTGTTTCTGCAGGAAGAATCTTTCTGGTGTATTCATCAATAGCCAAGCCCACAGCACCTTCCTTGACACCAAAACTGTAGACCTTGCCCTTTTCAAAAGTTCCATCTAAGATCATCTTGAAGATTTTGTAGATTGATTTACCTACCTCTTTCAGATCACTTGTTATGACATGGCCGGGAACGAGTGGATTTTGATTTGAATCAACTCCAATGGCGTATTTACCAACTTCCTGCGCCGCCTGCAAAACACCAAAACCGGTTAAAGCTGCGATCTGGAAAACCACATCAGCACCCTGAGCGTACAGTTGCAATGCTGCCTGTTTACCCTTGGCTGGGTCATCCCAGGTTCCCACATATATGACCTTAACCTGAACTTCTGGGTCTATGTATTTTGCACCCTGCTCATAGCCATAGACGAATGATCTTATAACTATATCATCATCTCCACCAACGGCTCCTATGATCTTTTGCGGATTTATACCGGGCAGCTGCGTCATGACTGTCACCATTGCGGCTACAGCACCTGCAAGAAACGCACCTTCCTCTTCTCTGTAATCTACACTCGATATAATACCTTTTTCATCCTGAACGACTGTGTCGATATTGACCCATATCTTGTTTGGGAATTTCATAGCGATTTCTTTCAACTCTTCCTCAAAACCGTACGAGATGACAAATATCACATCTGCCCACTGAGCTGCCGTTGTCAGGCTTGGATAATACAGGGAAGGGTCAAAGTTACACTCAATTACCCTTGTCTGAACACCGAAATCCTCTTGTAGCTGTTTAATGCCAGCGTATCCAGAATCGTAAAAGGATTGATCACCGAGCGATCCATTGATGACATATGCCACTTTTTTTGGTGCCGCTAGGAGTGAGATTCCCACAACGATTAACAACACAAAAAGCAATTTTCGCATGATAACACCTCCCAGTATATTCTCTCACAACAAGAACAAACAGGTCAATCAAAGTAAAAAAGCAAGATACAGCAAAAGTATCGACAGGGCAATGATTGGCGCATCAGAAGGTCTGAATTTGATATCATAATAACTGCTCGTTTTTTGAAACAAACCATATCTTTTGGTTTCCATAGCTGTTGCAAGCTGTTCTGCTCGATTAATGGTTGAAATAACGGCTGGAATGATTATTGTTACCACTCCTGACAGTCTCTTTATGACTCCGCCTCTGGATAGATTTATTCCTCTTAATGTCTGTGAGATTCGAATTCTGTCGATTTCTTCAATCATCAGAGGGAAAAATCTCAGCACTAAGGTTATCGTGGTCGAAAAGTCTCGTGCCGTTGTGGCGCTCATTCCAAAGAATCTGAAAAGTTTTTCAAAAGAGCGAGCGATTTCAGTCGGTTTTGTCGATCTCATGAATATGGACGCGGTGAAAACAACCACAAGAATTCTGAGAATGCTCACAAAAGCGGAATTAACCTGATTGTTTATAATCTGTAATAAGAAAGCGAGTAGCATCAGAAACCAGATACTCGAGATATCTTTGAGATAGTCAACAAGAGACACTTTTGAAAAAAATGCCAGACACAACAGCGTGGTTAAAAGTATGGTAAAATAAAAGTAGTTGTTGGTGATGAATGTACCCAAAATTATGCAAATGGTTAATACGAACTTTGAGATGAAATTGGCTTTGTGAAGCAGAGAATCACGCATAACGTATTTACCGATATTTTTGTGCAACGAGACGATACCTCCATTAAAGTTTTTTCTTACATTGACGATTATACAAAAGGAGGGTTTGACGATGCAGGAGATAGGAAAGATTGGTGGACCAGTTCCCTTCCAGCAACCCGGTAGTGTTGAAAAAACAGAGAAAAAAACCAGATCTGAACCACCGGTTTCAGCTGAAAGATCGAGCACATATATAAACATCGCAGAATTGATAAAGAATGCCAAAGAAACACCTGAAGTGAGAGAAAAACTGGTTGAAGAGATCAAAAAGGCTATCGAGCAAAATATTTACAACGTAGATCCAGAACGCGTCTCAAAACATATACTCAGAGAGTTGTGAATATGGACGAGTTAATAGATCTCCTCTCCCAAGAGGAGAGTTTGCTTGTGCAAATAAACAACCTATTGAAAAAACAGGAACAAGCCATAGTGTCAAAGGACATTTCACAGCTGTCTTTGACGATAAATGAACTGGAAGAAATGCTGCATGCGTTTGAAAGTCTTGATGAAAAAAGAAAAAGTTGTTTTCAAAATTTGAAAACCATCATGAGCCTGCCTGAAAACTTATCTTTTTATGATTTTGCAAGAACCTGCGGTGGATTACTTCTTGAAAGACTTTTCAAGGTAATAGAGCAGCTCAACATCATGGCACTTGAAATCGAAAAACTCCAACAACTATCGGATTTTCAACTTCGTTATATCGACGTGCTCATCAGACTATTGAACCCCAAAGAGTCTTCTACCTATGATCAAAAAGCCTCTTTAAAAAAGGGTATCTTCCATCGATTTGAGATGGAAAGTTAATCCCATCTTTATTCCTGACGATAATTATTTAGGACAACATGGTTTTTCAATAGAAAAATCATATCAGAAGGAGGAATACGGTTGGCACACCTCAGTCTTTTTGGTTCTCTGAACACAGCCCTTTTAGGTGTTTACACGCATAAGCTGGCGATGAATGTCGTGGGACACAATATAGCAAACTCCAGCACAGAAGGATACTCAAGACAGAGACCTGTCGTTGTCACAACTCACCCTTTGACTGTTTATTTCTCCAATCCCCTGACTCTCGGTACGGGCTCTCAGGTCAAGGATATACAGAGAATGAGAGATCTTTTTCTGGATTTGCAGTACAGACAGGTCAGTAACAGATACAGCTATTTCGATGCTATATACTCAAACCTTCACTACATTGAACAACTGATCAGTGGAACGAGCGATTCTTCAATCAACGCCCTTTACGACAATTTCCTTTCCTCAGTTGAAGAGGTCATCACTGATCCGACAAATGTAGCTGCAAAAAGAGAGCTTGTCACTTCAGCCGATCGGCTTGTCACCAATATAAAAGATCTTTATTCAAGGCTTCAGCAGCTCAGAGAGGACATAAATGTTCAGATAGGACAGATGGTACAGGATATAAATTCAAAAGTTGCAAATCTTGCAAAAATAAATGAACAGATCAGAATAGCAGTTGCTTTGAAATCGACGCCGAATGATCTGATGGACGAGCGTGATCGCATAATCGACGAACTTTCAAAGTACGGTAATATTTCATACTATGAAACACAGGACGGTCAAACAGTCCTCATGTTTGGTGATCAGGTTATCCTTTCTGGTTCAGTCCAGACCCAAATCAGAGCACTTGAAAGACCGTATGCAAAAGGATTTTACGAACTATTCGCTGGTAATTCGAAAATAACCGTCGCCGATGGAAAAATGAAAGCATTATTTGATCTCAGAGATGCCGTGGTAGTTAAATACATGAGTTATCTGGATGAATTTGCACTCAATCTGACAGACAAGTTGAACCTGATCCATCGAGAAGGATTCGACTCATCCGGAAAAATAACCGGGTTGAATTTTTTTAATACTATAACAGCCGCGTATTCAAAAAATGACGTAGCGATTTACAGAGTGCTTGGTTCAAGAAAGATCATAAACGGACCAGTTCATTATGCAACTGGTCTGACTGGTTATTCAGATCAATCTAAACTTGAAAATATCACATTTACATCAAAAGGAGAGCTTGTGTTATTTGATGGTTCAAACAGCACTTCTATTTCTATTGACAGTGGAAGCACAGTGAATGATCTGATTTCTCAATTATCAGCTACCTGGCTTTCTTTGAATACAGGTCAGCACAGTCCGGATGGTACTAACACCAGCTACAGGCTGTACTTTTCCAGTTCGCATAATCTGAATGACACGCTGGTTTTTGATGCGGGAAATGTTCTTTCAAGAATGGGTTTTAGCACAAAGCAACTTGAATTACTGACAATTTCAGATCTTTCAAAGGTTGAGTCTGGAAATTACACACTCTCTTTCAAAGAGACATTACTTGATGGTACTCAGACCACAGAAACTCTTAATCTGTCGATAGATTCGTCCACAACACTGAACGATTTAGCAGTACAGATAAACTCTCAAATGAGCAATGTTCGCGCATCGATAGTCAACAATTCCTTGGTCTTGATTCCAAACAGCGCTCTTGGTTTTGATACCACAAGAGTTGACATCACCGACCAGGGGGGTTTTCTGGTTCAGGCTGGCGCTATCAGCAATACATACACCGTTTTGAATCCATCAAACACACTGGAAAATGTGTTTGCGTCAGCGACAAATTTTGATCAAAAAACAGGTTTTGATATAACCATCAATAACACTAAAATTCACATAGATCCAACAGTCGATACCATTCAGAACTTGGTAGACAAGATAAACAAAGCCAGCACAGGTGTGATTGCCGATCTCACACCTCATGGTAGTTTTGTTTTAAGAGCAGGCAGAAGCTATGAATTTGACTTGAAATCATTCAACATAGCTGGACCTCAGGGATTATTTGAGGGGCTTGGACTTATCGACACAAACAATGATCCAAATAATTTCGACGCCGACTGGGCTGTTACCTACACACTGTTTTCCAAAGGCGAAGACTTTGAAACAGTGAGAAATAGACTTTCTTTGAGTGAACTGCTCACAGTCGATAAGCGTGAAAGTTATGAGCCTTATTTCTTTGTTAATCAATGGAATGTTTCAAGTGCACTTTTGACAAATGCAGAATCACTCGCAGTTGATGTTGGCATAGCTTTGCCTAATACCACCTGGAATGCTTTGAAATTCCTGCCGACGGGAAGAAGCAATATCCAGATAATGGATTTGATATCTCAGTCCAGATACAGCTATCTTCTGGCTGATGGTAAAGAAAATTTCTATGAATTCATGACAGGCATCATCGCAGAACTTGGTGTCGAGGCTCAGGATTCTTCAAATATGAAAACCAACGCAGAACTTCTCAGAAATGAAATAGACCAAGCCAGAGAAAGTGTCAAGGGTGTGTCATTGGATGAAGAAATGACGAATATGATAAAGTATCAGCACGCATTCAATGCTGCTGCAAGGGTGATAACTGCAATAGATGAGATGATCGGCAGAGTGATCGACAATCTCGGTGTGGTGGGAAGGTGATCTGAATGAGAGTTACAGACAGGATGATAAGTGAAAGGGTTTTGAGCAATATTCAGAGCAACATCAATAAGATAGCAAAGCTCCATGATCAACTGTCATCAGGAACGCTTGTGAGGTATCCGAGTGATGACGCAATAGTCGCAACAAGAGCCGCTAAAACAGATACTCGTCTCAGAGAGCTTGAACAATACAAAAGGAATATAAACCATGCTCAGAGCATTCTCCAGTCTTACGACACCTCTCTTCAGGAAGTCAGCACTGTCTATCAAAGACTGAGAGAACTTTTAGTTCAAAGTGCCAATGGCGTATTGACCGCCGATCAAAGGCAGGCTATTTCAAGGGAAATACAACAGATCAAACAGCATCTTGTTCAAATTGCCAATACTCAGATTGGAACAGATTATGTTTTTGGCGGATATGTAAGTGATAAGCCACCAGTCGATGAACAGGGGAACATAGTACTCGATCCTGCCGCGTCAAAACCGAGGTTTGTCAATGCGCTTGGATATGAAATAAATTACGGTCTGACTGTCAACGACGTGTTCATGACCAAAGGCGGTGTGAGTGTTTTCAAGTTGATCGATACGGCAATAGATGCACTTGAAAAGAACGATCAGAGTGCGCTCAGCAAGGTTTCTCTTATGAGTTTGGACTATCTTGAAGACTCGGTGGCAAAGAGCCTTGCAAAAGTCGGAGCAAACCAAAGGATGGTTGAAATGGTATCTTCCAGGATTGAGGATTTGAACATTTTCATGACCGAGCAAATTTCCAAGGAGAAAGACACCGATCTGGCAAAGGTTATAACAGATTTATCGACAAAACAGGCTGCTCTAACGGCTGCTCTGAAATCGGCGGCAAATGTTTTGACCGCAACTTTGGTTGATTTTATCAAATGAAGAGGTGTATTTGCGATGATCTACAGTACAAAACTGGGTGAAGTAGATATCACAGATGAACAGATCTTAAACTTTCAAAATGGCATACCTGGTTTTCCAAATCTCAGAAAATTTGCCCTTATAGCGCAGGATAACGATCAGCCAATTCACTGGCTTGTATCTCTCGAAGATAGATTTGTGGCACTTCCAGTTGTAAATCCATGGCTGGTGTGTGTTGATTATTCTCTGAACCTGTCCCAAACAGATGTGCAGGAACTGGGCATCGAAAATCAGGCTGATTTGAGTATCTGGGCTGTTCTAACCATTCCAAAAGACAATCCGGGCGAGACGACGATAAATTTGCTCGCACCGATCGTGATAAACTTGAAAAACAGGAAGGCAAAACAGATCATACAGGAAGAGAGCAACTACTCGGTGAAGCATTCTCTAAGAGAAGAAATAGAAAGGAGCAAGAAAATTCTAGCAAACAGCAAAACAGGGAGTGGTTGATCTTGTTAGTCATTTCAAGAAAAGTCGGAGAGAGTTTCATGGTTGGAGACGAGATAGAGATAAAGATCTTGAAGATAGAAGGCGGCGAAGTCAAGGTTGGTATTTCTGCACCTTTACGTGTTAAAATATACAGGACGGAAATATATCAAAAGATAGTTGAAGCAAATCTATTGGCTGCTCAATCCAGTATCGAAAATATCAAAGAGGTGATAGAAGTTGATCAAAATAAACTCCGATCTGATAAGACATCTTGAGAATTTATCAGCTCTGGAATTGACACAGGAGCAAAGAGAATCGATAGAAAAAGATATGCATGAAATCCTCGGATATATGGAACTTTTGAACGAGGTAGATGTGAATTCAGTGGAACCAATGTACACGCCGATAGAAAATCCAGTTGATTTGCGCGAAGATACTGTTAGAGAATCAGACTGCGCCGATCTAATCAGATCTAATTTTCCCAAAGAGCGTTCGGGACACATAGTTGTTCCGGGGATACACGCTTGAACTGGAAGCAAGCAGAAAAAAAGGCAGCAGCGTACCTGCGTCGCAAAGGATTCAAGATACTGGAGCGCAATTACAGAACGAAATTCGGTGAAATAGATATAATAGCGAGGTATGGGAAATACCTCGTTTTTATTGAGGTTAAAAGCGGTTTGAGCGACTTTTTGCCAAGAACAAGGGTGGATCTCAAAAAAATGCAACACATTCAACTTGCTGCGAATGACTACATCATGAGAAATCCTCAGGAATGTTCAGGGTATAGAATAGATGTAATAGAGGTAACTGAAAAGGGCATAGAACACTTTGAAGGTGTACAACCATAAGGAGGAATTATTCTGCAAATAGTGGCTGTGAATAAAAAAGCGAAAGATTACGAGATACTTGAAAAATACGAAGCCGGCATAGAACTAAAAGGTACAGAAGTGAAATCTCTGCGTGAGAAGAACGTGTCCTTCAAGGACTCTTTTTGTCGTGCCAAAAACGGCGAGATCTACCTTCTCAATTTGCATATCAGTCCTTACAGATTCGCAAACAGGTTCAACCACGATCCAGAAAGACCAAGAAGGCTTTTGTTGCACAAAAAGGAAATCAGAAAACTGACCGGTAAACTAAGTACAGCCGGCTTGACACTGATACCTACCAAGATCTACTTTAACGATAGAGGCATCGCCAAAGTTGAGATAGCACTGGTAAGAGGAAAAAAACAATATGATAAGCGCGAGGAAATCAAAAAGAAGGAAATAGACAAAAAGATCAAAATTCTCATGAAACATGGAGGAAGATAGAAAATTGGAATTTGTCGTGAAAGAAAACAACCAGTACAGAAGAATAGACAAGTTTCTCAGAAATCAATTGAAAATCGTACCACTTTCCGAGATATACAAATTAATACGCACCGGGAAAGTTCTGGTCAACGACAAGACCGTCAAAAAACCACATTACGAGATTGAAACAGGCGACAGAATAGATGTGCTTGTGGATATATCTGTTTACAACAGAAAGAAAGACGCGGTCACTCCTGTCCCATTGAAGCTCGATATCCTTTATGAAGATGAAAACATACTGGTTTTGAACAAAAAAGCAGGTATAGCTCTACATCCTGCCCAGAGGACTAAAGGTTCAACACTGATCCAGGGTTTGATCTTTTATGGAAACAAAGCTGGCTTTCAACCACATCTTGTCCACAGACTCGATAGGGATACATCTGGTGCACTCATAGTGGCAAAAAACTTACCAACAGCCAGGGTTTTGAGTCGAATGTTTAAGGAGAGACTTGTCCAGAAAGAGTACATATCTTTAGTCTATGGAAAACCAAAGAGTTCTGGAGTGATAGATATCGCTCTGGATGATTCAGAAGCAATTACCGAGTACAGGACTCTTAAAAACTTTCAGGACTCAACACTTGTGAGTGTGATTTTGCACACAGGTCGTACTCACCAGATAAGAAGACATTTTGCTTTAATTGGCAATCCTGTTATTGGAGATACGCTTTATGGAGACAGAGCGGTGAACAATATGTACAAAGAAAGATACGGTCTTAGAAGACAGTTTCTGCACTGTATCCGTTTGACTCTGGCACATCCATCTGAGCCGGGAAAATTGCAGATCAAAGCCCCACTCACCCAGGATCTGAAAGAGGTCCTAAGGAGGCTCAACAGTTGAAAATCTTTCCGTTTTTGCTCATCGCATCTCTGTACTTTTCTCAGCAGTTGCTCTTGAATACCTACGATAAGACCGGTTATCTTTTTTACGATGACAGAGTACAAGCAATATTCAATTTTCAAGTCAGCAACCAAATCAGTTTCACAGATTACATCATAGAACACTACATACCCCCAAAGGTCTCTGTTGAATACATCCCGCTTCCAAAAAGAGAGTTTCTCATCCTAAACTGCGGTAAGACCATCGGCACCATGATGACCGATATAGTGATACCACAGTCGATATATGAAAAACTCGTTGAGTTGTTCAATTCAAATGTTCCGGTGCTGGTGACGATTGATAGGTATCCAATAGAGATCTACCCTGATCATATCCTTGTCCTTGAATTTGACAGCGAAAAAATAAAGGAATTTTTGCCGCATTTTGTCAACTATGACCTGTCAAAGATCACCAGACCCGGAAAGTATCCGCTAAAGGCACCTGATCTGGGTGTAGACTGGATTGTTACGAGTTATCCTGGTTTTGGAGGTGCGATCATCCCAATTTTCAAAAATGGAACTGATAAGATTGAATGGACTGTTGATGGAATAAACCACAGTGGCATCTGTGCCGTTTTTTCAACCGGTGAACATTCGATCAATGCGCAAATTGCTGGTAAACTCTATAATTTTAACGTATCTGTTTTAGATCAAAGAGATTTCAGTATTGAGAAAAATTTTGAAATAGGAGATCGTTTGGATGAAAATTTTATCTCTTTGAGCGGGTTTGACTGTTCGACTCTGACAGCTGTGGGTAAGTTTGTTTTCTTGCAGATGCAGGCAGGTCAGTTAAAACTCATCAAAGCGACTGTCACAGACAGCACCAGTCCATTACTTGAACTTCACATCTCTCCAAAGGCACCGGGTATTTTTGAACTGTCCACTTTTGTTCAGGATATGACAGCCTATACTGTTAATGTCTTTCTTGATGGTCAAAAGCTTGAAATTACAAAAGGTATACTGACTCTTACAAAAGCAAATCATACGATCGTTGCCATAGCAGAAGATAGCTTTTCAAACAAATCATACGTCATTAAACAGATCAGCAATACAGATCTGGCTAAGGATGGAATACTCGTAGAACGGGAAGAAGTCCACTTTGATGTTTTGGGATTCAACTTCATTTCACCGTACATAAAGTGGTGGCTGGCAAAGGACGTATCTGCCGAGGTGGTTAAAGATGGACAAAGGTATGAGATTGAGATACATTAGTGGCTGGCTGTTTTTATTTGTTTGCGCTGGCTATCTTGCGTTTTTCATACCTGCAAGAATCGAGTCTGACAGAAAAGCCCTGAGTTACTGTGTGGGTTTCACTCTGGATGACAAGAGGATTGTTTTAAAAAACGGTGAAATAGTCTGGGTTATTGAACCTGGCGAGAAATTGCAACCCCAGATGAAGTACGTCATCTTTAAGGGTGATTTCAGCAATGTCGATCCAGTGAATTACATCCAAGATGCTGATAGATACCAGATCCATGTTGGTATACTTGAGTTCAACGAAAGTCTTCCCTTTGCAAAAAAAATAGCAAGTCAGAGATCCTCAAAAGAGCTCATCTTCCGTGTCCATACGATCAGACAGGAAGAGGTCGAGAAACTGGGCTTGGACGAAACGATGATATATTACAGACTGCGAAGGGCAATCTTGGAGAGAAGTATTGATCTGCTCTGGATACAACCTCTGAATGGAATAGATATGCAAAAAATACTGGAAAAACTTGAAAAGCAGTTGGGGAAACCTTCTTCTTTTCCGGCACCTCAAAAAGACTTTTTAGCATTGCGCGTTATCCCGTTTATCGCAATCCTATTTGCACTGGCATCTTACAAAATACTGGCTGTACTGCTTCCCATACTGGCATTGCCGTTTGGTTTTCCCATCTCTGTTTCGGTGGCTTCAATAACAGCGACGATAACTTTGTATTTCTCCGTTCGCAGAAAAGAACTGCTTGCTCTGGTTTATCTACTTTTGGGCTTATTGACATACTCGGCATTATCGGATTTCAGTCACATGAACGATTTGGATCAGTTTAGAGGGGTCAAACTGTCTCTTTTAGCTTTACCAGTTGTTTTGGTGATAATAGCCCTTGTCAAGCAATGGAATTGGCTCAAAAAGTATCTGCCATACTTTGCGATATTGGCAGGTTTGTTTGGATTTTATTACATTTCCAGATCAGGAAACATTGCCTTTGTTCCGGATGCAGAAAGAAAACTGAGAGATTTTATCGAAGGAGTTTTCTGGATCAGGCCAAGGTTCAAAGAAGTGGTTCTCTATCCGGTGTATTTCATTTCTCTTGAAGTGAAAAACTTCAAATGGAACTTTTTACTGGAAATACTTGGCTCCATAGCGCTTGTATCAACTTTTAACACATTTTGTCACATAAAGACGCCTCTTGTTGTTTCACTTTATAGATCGATTTTCTCGATTTTGTTGGGATATCTCACTTACTATGTTGTGAGGCGCTTAAAATGACTTTAAACATCTATGATCCAGATTACCTGCTCAGAGTACACAGGTTGCAGATGAAGAGAAATAATATAATCCGTTTAATTGCAAAGCTTGGAAGCTGGTCAAATGACGATGTAAAATCTTTTGCAGATAATTTAATAGGGCCAGTCAAAAATGTAGTGATGGAAAAGAGAGCGGATTTTTTGCAAAAGTGTCTTTCTGGGTTGTTTGACAAAGGTATCCCGTTGGTCAAAAGACTGTATAATCTGTCTGAAGAACTTTCCGTACCAGCTTTGCATTGTCTTGAATTTTTGTTCTGGCTCAGACCTTCTTCATACCCGCCACCCACCAATGAGATGTCTTCTTTGATAGGTTCAGATGATCTGATTTCTTTTGTTGCCAATGCTCGAAAGGTTCTAAGAAAATCCATGCTCAAAGATTTCATCGAACTTCAAGCCGCATTGATGAAATCAGATGAAAGTGATATCGACTGGTTTGTCAATCAGATCAACAGTATAACCCTGCAGGATTGTTCAAAGATAGAACCTTACAGGCAGCTCTATTTTGACCTCAACACCTTTGAGCGCGCTGAAGTAAGGTCAAAATTGAGATGTCATGCTTATATTCAGGCGGCACTGACGCGCAAAGCCGAAAGAGGTATGGTTCTGGATGGGAACAACATATTCATGCTCAGAAAAAAACTGTCGGACCTGGAATTTGTGCTGGAGAAAATAGCACAAAGTGATGGTTTTTACTACCCATTCTGGATAGTCTTTGACAAAAATATCGTTCATCTTGTAGACAAGAAAGACGAAAATTGGCTTGAAAGCCCATCGGTTTTTTTATACTCACCGGCTGATGAACTCATTTTGCAGCTTGCTATGGAGAAAAACGCCGTTGTTGTGAGCAGTGACAGGTTCAGGCAATGGGATACAATGGTACAGAGAATCGATCCGAGGAGGTTTTTCGAGTGAAGTTGTCAGATTTCGATTATGAACTGCCCGAACAGTTGATAGCACAGACGCCCGTTGAACCAAGAGATACTTCAAGGTTGATGGTCCTGCACAGAAAGACA
Source organism: Pseudothermotoga sp. (assembly GCF_031962025.1). Taxonomy (GTDB): domain Bacteria; phylum Thermotogota; class Thermotogae; order Thermotogales; family DSM-5069; genus Pseudothermotoga_B. The sequence continues at coordinate 149,420 of NZ_JAVRKW010000005.1, read as the reverse complement.
GGAACGATAGAACACAGAATTTTTCGCCAGATTGTGGACTATTTACAGCCAGAGGATCTTTTGGTGATCAACAATACACGTGTTATACCAGCCAGATTGTTTGCCAAGAAAAATCAGTCCAATGTAGAAATTTTCCTGCTCAACAGAATTGACGATTCTGTGTGGAACTGCATGGTAAAACCTGGTAAGAAAGTCAAACCCGGTGATGTACTGTCTTTCGGTGATTTTACGGCGGTCTGTCTTCAAAGAACTCAAGATGGCACGAGAATTCTCAAATTTGATACCACCGATGAAAAGATCCTCAGTGCAGGAAATGTTCCATTGCCACCTTATATCCACAGTACAGTTTCCCCTGACAGATATCAGACAGTTTACGCAAAGGTGGACGGTGCCGTTGCGGCACCAACAGCAGGTCTTCATTTCACCGAAGAGCTCATGGTGAAAATAAAAAACCTTGGGGTGAACATAGCCGAGATCACCCTGCACGTTGGAGCGGGAACATTCAGACCGGTTAAAGAGCAGGACATAACTCAGCACAGGATGCATCCAGAGATCTATCACATACCATCTGAAACTCTGGATTTGATAAAATATACTAAGTCGATGGGTAAAAGAGTTATAGCAGTTGGGACTACCGTAGTCCGAACACTTGAACAATATGCAATAGATGGTAAAACCGAAGGGGAAACATCTTTGTACATATATCCTCCTTTTGAGTTTAAATTAGTCGACGCGTTGATAACCAATTTTCATCTTCCCAAATCAACCCTGTTGATGCTTGTGAGTGCGTTTGCTGGCTATGATTTCACGATGAAGGCTTATCAGCAGGCGATCAAGGAAAGGTACCGCTTTTATTCTTTTGGTGATGCGATGTTGATACTGTAAGGTGATTCAATGAGACAGGAACTGGTTCTGAGAACATCTGTTTTGAAGTATCGCACGACATTTTTTCGTATCGTCGAGCTTCCTTTTTCAGCTCTAAGGGATTACTTAAAAGAGAGCCCGCTTGGTTTGAGCTTGGATGTACAATTGCCTGATGAAAATGAGACGATGATTGAATTGATCGCAGACAATGATAAAAGCCTGAGCGAGGAGATAGTTGAAAATCTTGCCTTTGCCAGACTTGACGATGAAACTGAAAAAATAGCCGAGTACATAGCTTACAATTTGGATCAACGCGGACGCATGAATATCACGGTGCAGGAGATCTGCGAAAAGTACAAAGTCGATGCATCCGTTGTGTATAGGGCAATGGAGGCTATTAAAGAAGTAGCACCAGAGGGTGTTTTTGAAGGTAAAGTGAGAGGTTATGGTGAAAAATCGTTTTATGTTGAACCGGACATGATAATTAACAACGATCTGAGCGTGTCACTCAAAGAAATTCACTTAAGAGCGCCGAGAAATGCAAGCAAGCTCGAGATGAAAATATTCCTTTTTTTGACGGAAGCGATCAACTGTAGAAAACAACTACTTTTGTCTCTTGGACAAATCCTGGTGAGAGAAAACACCTTGTTTTTTGCCAGAAAGATCAACTATCCGCAGAAGATCAGGATGACAGATGCAGCAAAATCTCTGGATGTGAGCATCTCTACAATTTCCCGTGCCATCTCAGGTAAATACGTGAAAACTCCTATCGGGATATTTCCACTCAGGATCTTTTTCGGAAGAAATGTTGAAAAAGAATATCTGATGGCAGAGATTGCAAAAATTCTGAGTGAATTTGAAAAAATCACCGACGCAGAAATTGCACAAAAGCTCAAAATGAATGGTATTTTCATCAGCCGACGAACGGTGAACAAATACAGACAGCTTGTCGAAAAATTTTTGAAGGGGAATGGTTGAGTTGAGAGCAATTATCTTTCTCAATGGCGATTATTCAAAACAGAGCCTTAGCCAGTTTCAGAGTGATGATATGATATTCGCCGTGGATGGCGGAACAAAGTACCTGCTCAGTAACAAAACAGTGCCTGACATATTCGTTGGAGACGCTGATTCCGTAGATGAAAACACACTGAAAAACCTTACAGCTTTGGGATGTAGAATCTATCTTTACCCTGAGGACAAAGACAAAATCGATGCACAGCTTGCAATTGAAAAAGCCATAGAATTTGGAGCTCGTGAGATAGTAATAAAAGGATGGCAGGGAGAACGTATAGACATGGTGCTTGCACTTATATACCTGATGTGCAAGTATTCAGATATCAGTGTGATCGCCAAAGATGATAACCTTGAAATGGGTGTGGTACGATCTGAAATAGAACTCGATTCAGTTACCGGCGAGAAGTGGTCGATCCTGCCGATCTGTGGTGATGCCACCGGGGTGACCTTGGAAGGTTTCAAATACACATTGAAAGAAAAAGATATGCCATGTACTGAGCCATTTGGTGTCAGTAACATAGCCACATCAGAGAAAGTAAAAATAACAGTTAAAGAAGGGATGGTGGTTTATTTCAGATGGATAAAACAACCATTGTAATACTTGGAATCACTGGATCTATTGGTGTTCAGGCGCTTGAAGTGATCCAAAAGATGAATAATTTTCAGATACTGGCTGGAACATACCATTCCAACCAAAAACTGGCTGAAGAACTCTCTATGAAGTTTAAGATAGGCAAGTTGATAAGAACGGCTGATGGATACGATGAGATTTTGGCTGAACTTGACCGAACCAGACCGGATTTCACAATTGTTGCTGTACCGGGTTTTGTGAGTCTTTTACTCACATTGAAGACAATTGAGACCTCTAAAAGAGTTCTTCTTGCCAGCAAAGAAGCACTCGTCTGCGGTGGCTGGATGGTGAAAAATGCATTGAGAAACACATCAACTCAGCTGTTACCGGTGGACAGCGAACACAGTGCTCTGATGCAACTCTACGAGAACGGGGTAGAAAAAGTTCTTTTAACATCCTCTGGTGGGGCATTGAGGGACTGGGATATACAGAAGTTAGACAAAGCCAAGCCGAGCGATGTTTTGAACCACCCAGTCTGGCACATGGGCAAAAGAATCACTGTTGATTCTGCCACAATGGTTAATAAAGGTTTTGAAGTCCTTGAAGCTCATGAGCTTTTTGATATAGATATTTCAAAGATCGAAGTGCTGTTGCACAAAGAAGGTATTGTCCATGCAGGCGTATTTCTCAAAGATGGAACTGTGAAATTGCACATGGGTTTCCCGGACATGAAGATACCGATAGCCTATGCCCTTACCTACCCAGAAAGGAATTATCAGAAAAAAGAATGGCCAGATCTTCTGAAAAATAATTTGTCCTTCTATCCAGTTGATGCACGAAGATATCCCGCATTTTACCTTGCATATGATATCGCAAATGATTATGCCAAAAGGACGGCTTATAATGCTTCAGATGAGGTGGCTGTGGAATTCTTTCTGTCTGAAAAGATCAAATTTACTGATATAAGCAAGGTTATCGAAAAAGTGGTGCAAAAAGTCGAAGGCAATGTGAGAGATCTGAACGACCTTGTCGAGGTAGATAAATTATCCAGGCGTTTGACGATAGAGGTGATCGAATGTCTGTAATTTACTTCATAATCATACTCATCGGGATAATCAGTGTTCACGAGTTTGGTCATTTCATTTTCGCCAGAATTTTTGGTGTTGATGTTCTTGAATTCGCAATTGGTTTTGGACCAAAATTGTATGAAAAAAGAGGAAGAAAAACATCTTTTAGAGTCAATGCGATCCCAATAGGTGGATACGTGAAACTCGCCGGAGAGGATCCAACTGAAGAACAGAAAGAAGGAATAGTTGGTTTGTACAGTAAACCGGCATGGCAGAGACTTTTAATCTTCTTTGCCGGACCACTTTTTTCTGTACTCGCAGGTTATTTGCTCTTCACACTGATAGTCGTTTTTTGGGGTGTACCTTCAGTTTCTATCGCACTCGTTGAGAAAAACTCTCCTGCTTTCGAGGCTGGCTTGAGATCAGATGACGTTATACTCTCGATCAACAATAAACGTGTTTACGATACTTACACGGTGAGTCAGATCATCAGACAGGGAAAGCCTTTGAAGCTTTTAATTTCAAGAGAAGGAAAAAGACTGAATATTCTTGCCAAGCCACAGCTTTTCGAAGGAAGTCATTTTTTTGTGCTGCGCGATGTATCGGGTGAGGTTGGTCAGAAGGTAGAATCGATTTCTGGTAAACAGCTCGAAGCCAATACCGTCAACTCGATGTTGAATCAGTATGTTTCTATCCAGTTCGATTCCGCAACTTTGAAAGGTCTTCTCAAGCAGTATCAGTATGATCAACCGCGATATGCTCTGGGATTTTATTTTGCGACTGTGTCAAATGTTTTCAGAAAAAATGTCGGACCATTTTTGAAAAAAGATCGGTTGATCCAAGTTGGAGATCTTCATATTCAGAGCAACGTAGATCTTTCGAGGGTATACCAACTGATAATTGCCGGTGACAGCGGAATCTATATCGAAGTATCCGGTGATCGAGTGATCTGGTATCATTCAGGTTTTCCAGAGCAGATACAGGTGGTAGTGGAAAGAGATGGTCAGGAATTTTCCATGAATGTGCAGAGTGTCTTACTAAAACAGATCATGGAAAGCGCAGGTGTGTTTGAACCCAGGGCAAAGAATATCAAGTTCAACAGTATATGGGAAACCATTTATGTTGCATTCGACAGATGCAATAACTTACTTTTCATGATGTACAGATCTCTGTTTGGTATTTTCAGATCGTCTGAACCAACTGGCGTGGTTGGACCAGTGGGATTGGTTGGACTGGTTGGTGAAGCGGCACAGGCTGGTCTTGAGCAAGTTTTAACGCTTGTTGCTTTTATCACGATGAGTATCGGTCTGTTCAATTTACTGCCATTACCTGCGCTCGACGGTGGAAGAATCGTTTTTTCACTTTTGGAAATTGTCCTTAGAAAGAGGATTGATCCAAAGATAGAAGGTCTAATACATCTGATAGGCTTTGTAATACTGATTATCTTCATGATTTTTGTGACTTTTTCAGATGTTGGAAGGTTGATAGGTAGATGAGCAAAGCTGTAAAAATCGGGAATATTTTCATAGGTGGTGGCAATCCGATAACCATTCAATCCATGACAAATACGAAAACCGTTGAAATCGAACAAACAGTCGCACAGATCAGGATGCTGCAACAAGCCGGTTGTGACATAGTAAGGGTTGCGGTTCCAGATCTTGACAGTGCAAAAGCAATCAGAGAAATAAAAAAGCAAATCAGTATACCACTCGTAGCCGATGTTCATTTTGATCACCGTTTGGCAATTGAAGCAATTAAAAATGGAGCCGATAAAGTCAGAATAAATCCTGGAAATATACAGCAGGACTGGAAGATAAGAGAGCTCGCACATATAGCTAAACAATTTCAGATACCAATCAGAGTTGGTTCCAATATTGGTTCATTGAAAAAAGAGTTTGAGTCCAGATATGACCGTGCGACCGCATTGGCTGAATCGGCACTGTACGAAGTCTATTTACTCGAAAAATTCGAATTCCACGACATTGTTGTTTCGGTAAAAAGCAGTGATGTACTTGAGACGATCAAGGCAAATGAATATATCGCACAAAGAGTCGATTATCCTATTCATGTTGGTATTACCGAAGCAGGTACATATGAAACATCCATCGTTAAATCTTCTGCGGGTATAGGTTATCTTTTATTGCGGCATATTGGTGACACCATCAGGATATCCATTGCAGGAGATCCAGTTAAAGAAGTCTACATCGCTCATAAATTACTCGTGTCTTTGCACCTCAGAAAGGGTGGACAGGTTATAGCGTGTCCAACTTGCGCAAGAAGTGAGTTTGATGTGGAACAGGTGGCAAAATCGATAGAACCACTCGTTGAAAAGACAGATTTGATTGTGGCTGTTATGGGATGTGTTGTGAATGGTATTGGTGAAGGAAAACATGCGGATATCGGAGTGGCTGGTACGAAAGAAGGTGCTGTTATCTTCAAAAAAGGGCAAATAGTAAAAACAGTGAAAAGAGAAGATATACACGATGAACTGCTGAAATTGATAAAAAAATCACATCTGTAAAATTAGATTAATTGTATCGGAATAAACAGATGCTATCATCTTGTTGAGGTGATGAAAGATGGATGTCAAATTCTCTGTGAGTGCCAAAGCCGAAACTGAAACAAGAGTAGTGGTGAAAGCCAGGAATTTCACGATGTATGTGGACGAGCCACCACAACTCGGTGGAGAGGATAAAGGTGCAAATCCTGTAGAGTATGTTCTTGCAGCTCTGGCAGGATGCTTGAATGTTGTGGGACATCTTGTGGCAAAGGAAATGGGAATAAAACTGCACGAACTATCCATAGAGATTGAAGGTACGTTGAACCCGGCAAAATTTCAGGGACGATCCAATCAAGAAAGAGCAGGGTATAAACAAATCAACGTATTTTTGAATGTCAAAACAGATGCAGATGAAAAAACTCTTGATAAATGGTTGAAAGCAGTCGAGGATAGATGCCCTGTTTCGGACAACCTTGCAAACCCAACTCCTTTGAAGATCAACCTCAAAAAGATATGAAATAAAATGCCCCGAAAGGGGCATTTTTTATACCTCTAACGGCAATCAAAAGAATATAAGACCAGTTATACCGTCATTCTCATTGTAGAAGAAAAGACCAGTTTTGTCGTATCTGTTTACAAATATCAGACTCGGTGTGTAGTGTTTCAGATCGAAAGACTGCTTTGGCGCTCTGTACTCATCTTTTGCCCAGCCGTTGACTTCCCACTGCCAGCAGGTGTTGTCGAAACCAAAGTGTGTAATCTCAACTGGATCAGAGGACACAGCTTCTACGATGAAATTATTTCTGCTTACAGTCAGTGTGCAGAGCTCATCGACGACATGGGTTTTTTCTGGCTGCCCGTACAATACAATGGTGCCCAATCTCCCGTCGTTTTCATTTCCTATTATCAGTGCTATCTTATCGTAGCGTCCAACCATCATCATGAACATTCCGTAATGTGGTATGTCGTATTGTTTTGTCTTTTGTAGATAAGCGGCACTTGCCCATCCACCAACTTCATCGTGCATGTAATTACCCTTTGCCCACAGCCCAACTTCAACAGGCTGACCGAGAGACGTCACCACAAACTTCGATTTTTCTCTTGTAACACGCACAACAGATGGTATCTCAACCGGTGTGAAAGATCCTCCCTGTAAAACCTTGTAAGAGATCTGCCTGTCATTTTCTCTTATGATGACAAGGTATATTTTCTCATAGCGTGCGAGCATCAGGATGCACGTTCTGTAGTGTGGCAACGGCAAATATTTTGGGTTTTGCTGAAATTCGATCGATCCCCATCCACCAACTTCTGTTTGAAAGAAAGAGGTTTCATCCCATCCTTCGATAAAATTACCACCTCTGATGTGAATACCTGAGGATGGTTTTAAAGGTACACCAGATCCATCGAGTATCAGATAGCAAACTTCTACGGGTTTGCTGCGATCGAGTGCTTGAATTTCAAGGACATAATCTGTTGACCACCACAGATTGTGTGAAAAGTTCTCTATGACGCTTAATTTTACAAAATCCACATCATCAATCAGTACTGTGTCTGCAAGCATACATAGTGCTGCAAACAATATCATGAAGGATATAATCAGAATTCTCACAAAAATCCCTCCCCCGGATATCTGTTGTTCTGTATTGTGTGTTTTTTGTATTAGAAAATTATTAAAACCAAAAGCCATTCTTTTTAACTCTTGCAAAGGTTCAGTTTTTGTGGTATAATTACATTAAACTTCAAGCAGGGGGGAAGATATATGTGGAAAAAAGTTCTGGTGGCTTTGTTAGTGTTAGTTGCTCTTGCGGGTTTTGCAAAAACTCCAAAGGATACACTCGTTATAGCAGCCAACACAGAAATATTCATTACGCTTGATCCAGCCGTGTGTTATGAGACCTTCGCAGCTGCTGTGGTTACTTCCGCCTATGCAGGACTCACAAAGATCGAACCAGTTAATGGTGTGCTTACACCAGTTCCCGATCTTGCAGAAAGCTGGGAAGTTCAGCAGGAAGGAGAGTATACCGTCTGGACTTTTCATTTGAGAAAAGGACTTGTTTTTGCCAACGGGGATCCACTCACTGCAGAGGATGTGGTTTTCTCCTTTAAGAGAGTACTAATGATCAACAAATCGCCGACATGGCTGTTCAATGAACTGGGGCTCACCAAAGATAACATGGAAGAAACAATTGTTGCAAAGGACCCGTTGACGGTTGTCCTTAAAACCAAACCTCTGGCTAGAAACATCGTGCTCTCGATCATTGCTCCACCATGGGGTGGCGTCGTCAACAAGAAAGTAGTCCTGGCGAACCAAGTTAACGACGATCTTGGACAGGCTTATCTCACAGACAAATCAGCAGGCGCTGGTCCATTCATAATAGTTGAATGGAAACGCAAAGAGCAAGTAATCCTCCAGTCCAATCCCAAATACTGGGCTGGTGAACCACCTTTGAAGAAAATCATAATCAAAGATGTACCTGAGGAAACAACCCAATTCCTGCTTGTCCAAAAAGGAGATGTCGATGTGGCATGGAATATAACTACAGAACAGGCAGCGCAGTTGAGAGAAGCAAAAGGTGGAAACATTCGCCTTGTTACTACTCCAGAACAGTCGAATGAATACGTCGCAATGAACGTCGGTTGGGGTCCATTCAAAGATGAGAGAGTCAGGCTGGCAGTCAAGTATGCCATTGACTATGATGCAATCATCAATTCTGTCATGAGAGGTTTTGCAATACTCAATCAGAATTTCATGCCCATAGGGTATTTTGGCTACATAGAACTGAATCCATTTAAGAGAGATGTCCAGAAAGCAAAAGAGCTTTTGGCACAGGCAGGTTATCCAAATGGCTTTGAAGTAGAAATAATAACAAGTACGACGGATATAAGAAGAAATGAAGCTATAATCGTGCAATCAAATCTTGCCGATATAGGTATCAAAGCAAACATAGTACAGATGCCATCCTCAGAAATGTATGCAAAGTATCGTCAGCAGGGTCATCAAATGATCATAGCTGGTTGGGGTATAGACTATCCCGATCCAGATGCGCTTGCAAAGCCTTTTGCCAACTACAGAGTCAAACAGCTCGCCTGGAGAAACATGTGGTATGATGATTACGCTGCAGATTTAGCTGAGAAAGCCGGCGTTGAACTGAATGATGAAAAACGTGCCCAGATGTATAAAGAACTTCAGGAATACTGGATAGGGAAGAGTCCTTTTGCAATGTTGTATCAACCAGTTGGCTTCTGGGCGGTTAGTAATGATGTGATTGGTTTTGAAAGGGCTGTTGAAGGCTATACATTGACCTTCGATTTTACAAAAATATCCAAAAAGTGAAATTTCTGCGTGGGTGGTTGGTTTTTCCAACCACCCTTTTAATAATCTGTGTTCAAGGGAGGATGTTATACTAAATGAAGCTTGGTTCTTTCATAATACGTAGACTTCTTTTGATGTTGCTTGTTCTGTTCGGTGTATCGGTACTGGTTTTTGTGATAGCGAAAGTCATACCAGCAGATCCAGTTGGGGCGATACTCGGAGGGAATGCTCCGATTGACCTTGTAGAAGATATGAAAAGGCGTCTTGGACTTGACAAACCGTTGATGAATCAATTTATCGATTACATGCTTGGATTGCTGAAAGGTGATCTGGGTATTTCACTCAAGAGTAATAGACCTGTTGTAAAAGATATTGCCAATTTCTTTCCCGCCACATTAGAGCTTGCCATCTGTGCAACCATTTTGTCTGTGGCTCTGGGAATTTTCCTTGGAATTCTATCGGCAGTTCATAGAAATAAATTCATAGATCATTTTGCAAGAGTTTTTTCAATACTTGGTGTGTCAATGCCTGTTTTCTGGACCGGTTTGCTTTTGTTATTGCTTTTCTATTTTCGCTTAGGTTGGTTACCAGGAACCGGAAGACTCGGGCTTTTCATCACTCCGCCGACAAAGTATACAGGTTTATATCTAATAGATTCACTCCTATCATTCAATTTTGAGGCTTTCAAAGATGCCTTAGCGCATTTAGTCTTACCTTCGATAGTTCTGGGTTATTCAGCAGCCGCGTCAATAGCAAGGATCACGCGCTCGAGTATGTTAGATGTTCTAAGGCAGGATTTCATAAGAACTGCAAAAGCAAAAGGCATTGGCAGGCGGCTGGTGATATACCGTCATGCACTCAGAAATGCACTCATACCTGTGGTGACAATAATAGGTTTGACATTTGGAGGTTTGCTCGAGGGTGCAGTTCTAACAGAGACAATTTTTGGTTGGCCTGGTCTTGGCAGATATATCGTCAATTCTCTATTGCTACTGGACTACCCTGCAATCATGGGTGGTACTCTGTTCATCGCTGTGGTTTATTCCCTTGTCAATCTGATTGTTGACATCATTTATGCGGCACTTGACCCAAGAATGCGCATTTAGGGGTGAGTTTCTTGGCAGAGAAGACTCAGAGTGCAATCTCTCGCTGGAAGCCAATTGTAGAGGACTGGAAGCACACTTTTTATTTGTGGAAAAGAACAAAACTCGCAATGGTAGGTACGTTCATTGTCATTGGCTTTATCCTGATGGCTATCTTTGCGCCACTTCTGGCACCATACGACCCGGTAAAAACCAATCTGCCAGAAAGATTGAAAGCACCGAGCAGGCAACATCTGTTTGGTACAGATCAATTTGGCAGAGACATTTTCAGCAGAGTAATCTACGGTGCAAGAATAGAAGTTTGGATAATATTTCTTGTAACAGTTATCAGTGGTACCATAGGTGTCGCAGTTGGAATAACTGCTGGATATTTTGGTGGTGTAGTTGACGAGATTCTAATGCGTATTACTGATATTTTTCTCGCATTTCCCAGATTAATTCTCGCAATGGCTCTATCGGCGATGCTTGGAAGAGGTTTAACCAACGCTATTTTGGCTATTTCTCTGGTTGAATGGACGGTCATAGCGAGATTAGCACGTGCAGAGGCTATGAAAGTAAAATCACAGCCGTATATAGAAGCCATAAAAGCAGTTGGTGCTGGTAACTTTAGAATACTGCTTTTCCACGTACTTCCAATGTGCTTATCGCCGGTACTTGTTCAATTGACGCTCAGAATGGGAACGATCATTTTGACTGCTGCCGGGCTTGGTTTTCTGGGACTTGGAGCACAACCACCAACACCGGAATGGGGTGCAATTGTCAGTGATGGGAGAAGTTATTTAGTTCAGCAATGGTGGATTTCAACCTTTCCAGGTTTGTTTATAGCGGTGGTTGTTCTTGGTTTTAATTTACTTGGGGATGGCATTCGAGACATACTCGATCCCAGACTCAGGAGGTAAATTATGAACCGTGGGTCTCTTCTAAACATCAGCAAGCTTCGCGTGATTTTTCACACTTATAGAGGAACTATAAAAGCTCTGAACGGTGTAGAGCTCTGGCTGAACGAAGAAGAACGTTTGGGAATAGTAGGTGAAACAGGCTGCGGGAAGTCTGTTACCGCCCTGTCTATCATGAGACTCATCGAACAGCCAGGGGAAATAATCGATGGGTCGATTTTGTTCGGCGATAAAGACCTTTTAAAGCTCAGTGAGGATGAGATGGACAAAATCAGAGGCAAGCAGATTTCCATGATTTTTCAAGAACCAGTGGCAGCTTTGAATCCTGTATTCAAAGTTGGTTTTCAGATAGCCGAAACAATCGCACATAGTCAGGGAATAGCGGTAAAAGATGCACACGCGCAGGTCAGGGAAGCACTTGAAATGGTAGGGTTGGACTGGCAGAGAACAGAAGATCTGTATGCACACGAATTGAGCGGTGGAATGGCTCAGAGAGTCATGATAGCCATGGCGCTCGCCGTAAAACCAAAGTTGTTGATAGCTGATGAGCCAACTTCTGCTCTTGATGTGACTATTCAGGCTCAGATACTTGAATTACTCGATAAACTGGTGACGGTGGGAAAAAATGCCGTGATTCTCATTACCCACGATCTTGGGATCGCTTCGGAATTCTGTGATAGAGTTGCAGTGATGTATGCCGGTAATGTCATAGAAGTTGCATCCAGTGGTGAAATATTCGATAAACCTCTACACCCTTATACGAAAGGGTTAATTGAATCTATTCCAATCATAGGTAAGAGCAAAGAACTTGTCGGAATACCAGGAGTTGTTCCAGATTTAGTTGATCCACCATCTGGTTGTCGTTTCCATCCAAGATGTAAACACGCCTTCGATAAATGTTACGCTGAACTTCCAGGGCTTTTTGAGGTGAAAGCAAATCATTATGTGGCTTGTCATCTATATCATTAGGAGGCTTTCGCTATGGAAGTGCTTATAGATGTAAAAAATCTCAAAAAATATTTTGAAATAAGAAAATCGATGTTCTCCAGACCTGTTTATGTCAAAGCCGTTGATGATGTCACCTTTCAAATTCCAAAAGGTTCTATCTATGCCGTGGTAGGAGAATCTGGATCCGGTAAAAGTACACTTGGTCGAACTCTTCTCAAATTGATCGAACCAACCTCTGGTAGTTTATTCTACGACGGCAAAGACATAACCAGATTGTCCGGCAAGGAAATGCTTCAATATCGTAGACAGATGCAGATAGTTCAGCAAGATCCATACAACTCACTTCATCCAAGAAAACTTGTGAAAGATATAATAGGTGAGGGCTTGAAAATACACTTGAAACTGAGATCAGATGAAATATATCTGAGAATAAAAGAAATCTTAGAAATGGTCGGGCTCAGAGAAGAACATATGTTCAGATACCCCCACGAGTTTTCTGGTGGTCAGAGGCAGAGAATTGCCATAGCACGTGCACTTGTTTTGAGACCAAAGTTCGTGGTTCTGGATGAACCAACCTCGGCTCTGGATGTTTCTGTCCAGGCGAGAGTACTGGCGTTACTCAAAGAGTTGAGAGAAAAATTTTCGCTCACCTATTTGTTTATCACACACAATTTAGCTGTAGTTGACTATATGGCTACGCACGTTGCAGTGATGTACCTTGGCAAAATCATGGAACTTGGTACAAAGGATGATATCTTTCAAAAAGCATCTCACCCTTACACGATGGCTTTGCTCGATTGCGTGCCGAGTGTTGGAACAGGACGAAAGATTCGCTCTGTGCCACGCGGTGAAATACCCAATCCTGCCAAACCACCGAGTGGATGTGTTTTTCATACAAGATGTCCAAAGGCACAGAAGATCTGTCAGCAAAAAGAACCGGATCTGATTGAGATTTCACCAGGACATTATTGCAAATGCCACTTCTGCAGTTGAACTGTCAGATTTTCTCGTGCTCTATCTGCCGTTCAAGCCGATTCAAAATTAGATTGGCACCGGCTACGCCCTTGAAAACCTCTCCATCTCTTATTGCAAAGGCTACAGTCAACACCATGTTGCCGGTTGCTCTAGATTGGATAGGGTCAGAAATCGTCCAGTCGACTCTGTTCTGTTTTATATATTTGAAATACGCTCTATCAGATATGGTGCCCTTTGTGCCTGTGGTGGTTATGAAATTTCCCTCAGAATCTGCTATAAACAGTGCTTCATAGACATCGCCCTTTGTTTTTAGAAATTCTTTTGCGTATGGTTCAAATCCCTGCCAGTCCAGCCTTTGACATTCGGGAAGTGATATCAATCTGGCTAAATCATTGAGCTGTTCAGTCAGCCATTTTCTTGCACCGGTTAGACTGCTCAGCTTCAGTGATTTTATTAGCAAAATCTGCCCACTTTTCAGAAGATCCTGAGAGATGCTGTTGAGCGATCGAATGGTTTTATCTGTCTCTTCTGCAAAATTGAGAATATCACTAGCTGTATTTGCATTGGCATTTACGGCTGACTCTATCTCCTGCGTTGAATGTATCTGAGAGTTTATAGAAGAAATGATATCGTCGATCACTTTTTTGAAATGACCTACTGTATCTTTCAGTGAAACAAGATTGTTTGCAAAATCCTCGTTTGATTTGATGGTTTTCTGAACAGATTCCGCTACTGCTGCACTCTTTTCTATGGAATCTCTGATAGCGGACTCAATGGTTGAGATCTGAACAGAAATTTGCTGTGCTGAGATCTGTGACTGCTCGGCAAGCTTTCTCACCTCATCTGCAACTACGGCAAAACCTCTTCCGTGTTCGCCAGCACGCGCCGCTTCTATTGCGGCATTCAAAGCTAAGAGATTTGTTTGTTCGGATATCTGCTGGATGGTCTGAATCATCTGTCTAATACCACTTGATACCTCTGACAAGTTGTTCATAGTCTGCACTAAATCGGATAACCTGTTTTTCGCAAAGAGATTTTCATTCGACAGGGCATTCATTCGTTCTCTCAATTCCGATACGTCCTTTTCTATTTGTTCGAACTTTTCCCGCATTTTCTCGGAATTCTGCCCTATAACTCTGGCAAAATTCGCTATCTCACTTGTACTGGAAGAAGTCTCTTCAAGAGCCGCGGTTAAGGACTGGATCAACTCGGAAATTTTCTTGACTCTATTTGTGGTTAATTCAGACATTTCATTCATCTGTTTGGATATATTCGTCAGATTTTCTGCATCATCGCGAAGACCACGAGAAGATACAAAAAGTTCCCTGAAAAAGTTGACAGTATCTTTATCCTCGCTGGTACTCTGAACTGTTGATGTATTTTTGGCAGAAAATATCTTCAATGTGAGTACCATTAGCATGAAAATCATCGACAAGGGAGTAACGATGTGCCAATAAGGTAATTTCCCAAACCAGAAAACAAGAGCACAGATTCCTGTGAAAATTCCTGCGTAGGTCATTACCACATCCTCCTTGTAAAAAAATGAATAGAGTTGTTCACTACAAAAATATATTCCTACAAGATAAATTTCACGTGAACAGACTATTACCGTGTGAATCTATTGCCACTATCAATGGAAAATCTACAACTTCTAATCTGTAAACTGCTTCAGGACCGAGATCTTCAAAAGCCAGTAGCTCTATTTTACTTATATGTTCAGATAGTGCAGCTGCCGCACCACTTGGAGCAACAAAGTACACCCTCTGGTATTGTTGACAGAGATTTTTTGCAAGCTCACTCCTTTTACCCTTGCCAACAGTTGCAAGCACTCCCAGTTCAAAGAGCATCTTTAAATAGCGATCCATTCTCTCACTGGTTGTTGGACCAATCGCGACTTTTTCATTCAGTGGTTTTGTTGGACCTGCATAGAAAACTATTTGATTTGATAACTCAAAAGGCAGGGGTTTTTTCTGTTCAACCAGATTCTGAATTCTTTTTTGTGCGGCGTCTCTCATGATCAAAAACGTACCTGAGTAATTGATTCTTTCAGATATCCTCAATTCTTTTAGGTTCAACATCTATAACTCCTCTCCTGCACAGATAGCAATCAAAGGAAACCGCAACGGGTAGATTTGCTATATGCGTTGGAGCATGCTCTATGTGTACTGAGTAAGCTGTAATTCCTTGGGACAATCCCTGAAAGCCTATCTTCAGTTGGTTGAGTTTCTCAAGAATTGTTCTTTCAAGCTCTGCATAACGTGGATCATGGTTTTGTTCGACTCTGGTTAGAGCCAGTTTTGATAGAACCATGGCTTTGTCAGAACTTCCTCCGACTCCTATTCCTACATTCAAAGGTGGACAACCCTTGGCACCGTGTTCTTTCACGTGGTTCACAACTAAGTCGACTATTTCATCAACTCTGGTAGATGGATTGAGCATGAATAATCTTGTCAGATTT
This sequence comes from Pseudothermotoga sp., assembly GCF_031962025.1. Taxonomy (GTDB): domain Bacteria; phylum Thermotogota; class Thermotogae; order Thermotogales; family DSM-5069; genus Pseudothermotoga_B. The sequence continues at coordinate 133,711 of NZ_JAVRKW010000005.1, read as the reverse complement.
TCACTTCCACCACCTTTTACAAGAAAACGTACCTGGACATTTTCTCTTTTTGTTATAAAGGTGTGCACGACAACTGGAGTGTTGTCGAAGGTATTCTTTCTTTCAAAGACAGGGTCTTTCACAACAGAATACCTAAAAGGATGTTCCATGTAAGTCTGTTTCACAGCTTCATTGAGGATTTCTTCAACAGGCTGTGTGAATACAATGTTATGCGCCGTAAAAACAAAAAACTCGACCATACCGGTATCCTGACAAAGTGGTAAGCCTGTTTTTTGAGCAACTATGATGTTTTTCTTTAAGACATCGCTGAACGGTCCTTCGTATTGCTCGATCTGTTTTTTGACAAAATCATCAGCGACTGTGTTTGCAATGAATAGCTGTTCGACCAGCTTTTTTTTGATATCATCTGAATCTACCAGTAATATTTTCATCTTTCTCCTCCCATACAAAAAAATACCATGAAAATGATACAATAATCCTGGGAGAAAAGAAAGGAGGTTCAACCTTTATGAGAACGATCAGGGCTCCAAGAGGTACGGTTTTAACATGCAAAAGCTGGCAAACTGAGGCGGCGATGAGAATGCTCATGAATAACCTGGACCCTGAAGTCGCAAGAGATCCGGCTAATCTCATTGTCTATGGGGGAACGGGAAAGGCTGCGAGAAATTGGGAGTGTTTTGATAAAATCGTCCAAACGCTGAAAGAACTCGAGTGCGATGAAACACTGCTTGTTCAAAGTGGAAAACCCGTGGCGGTCTTCAAAACTCACGAATGGGCTCCAAGGGTATTAATAGCAAATTCATTGTTGGTGCCCAAATGGGCAAACTGGGAATACTTCAGGGAGCTTGAACAACGTGGATTGATCATGTTCGGGCAGATGACCGCAGGAAGCTGGATTTACATAGGCACTCAAGGGATTCTTCAGGGTACCTACGAAACATTCTATGCGGTTGCGAAAAAATATTTCAACGGAACTCTGGCTGGCAAATTTGTTCTGACCGCTGGACTTGGCGAAATGGGTGGAGCTCAACCGCTTGCAGTTACAATGAACGATGGTGTTGTGCTTGCAGTGGAAGTAGATAAGAGAATGATCGACCGAAGATTGGAAAAAGGGTATCTTGATACCTGGACAGATGATCTGTCAGAGGCACTGAATCTGGTTGAACAGGCAAAGAAATCGAAAAAGCCGCTTTCTGTGGCTCTGCTTGCCAATGCTGCAGAAGTTCATCCAAAACTCGTTGAGATGGGAATCATACCCGATGTTGTCACAGATCAAACCGCAGCCCATGATCCCCTCAATGGTTATATACCAAAGGGGCTTACTGTCGATGAAGCTGCCCAACTCAGAAAAGAAAATCCCCAAGAATACCTTCAAAGAGTTTACGACTCGGTCACTGAACATGTCAATGCCATTTTAGAGATGAAAAAACAAGGTGCAAAAGTTTTTGAGTATGGAAACAACATTCGCAGGTTGGCATACGACCATGGTGTTCAAAATGCTTTTGAGATACCTGGATATGTTCCAGAGTACATCAGGTATCTTTTTGCAAAAGGAAGTGGTCCGTTCAGATGGGTGGCACTCTCTGGAGATCCACAGGATATTTATGAAACAGACAAAAAGGTGATTGAGCTGTTTGGCAAGGACGATCATCTGAGAAAATGGATTGAAATGGCTCAGAAAAAGGTTCACTGGCAGGGTTTACCTGCACGAATCTGCTGGCTTGGTCAGGGTGAAAGAACTTTAATGGGGCTTGCCATGAATGATATGGTTAAGAAGGGTGTGTTAAAAGCGCCCATTGTGATAGGTAGAGATCATCACGATACAGGATCTGTCGCATCACCTTATAGAGAAACGGAAGCCATGAAAGACGGTAGCGATGCCATAGCTGATTGGCCCATATTGAACGCTTTGCTGAACACCTCAAGTGGTGCTACATGGGTATCTGTTCACCACGGGGGAGGTGTTGGAATAGGTTATTCGATCCACGCAGGTATGGTAGTAGTTGCCGATGGCACTGATCTGGCACATCGAAAACTTGAGAGGGTTTTGACGAACGATTCTGGCATAGGAGTCATCAGACATCTGGATGCCGGTTATGAAATTGCACTTGAAACAGCCAGGGAAAAAAATTTACGCTATCCTATGATAGATTGAGCAGGAGGTCATAGAATGTTGGAAGGTTTGACGGCTTTTTTCAAACAATCGGCATTTGGTTATATCACCATGGGAAATATCATTATGTACTTTGTCGCACTTGCATTGCTGTATGTAGGAATAAAAAAAGATGCAGAACCGTTGCTGCTGATTCCGATCGCTTTTGGGATAATACTCGGTAATATTCCACCGCAACTTACCTGCTTACTCGACGAAGGAGGATTGCTCTGGTACCTGAACATAGGAGTCATAAAAGGTATATATCCTCCTCTGATATTCCTTGGTATAGGCGCTCTTACAGATTTTTCATTCATGATTTCCTATCCAATAACTATATTTCTGGGCGGCGCCGCTCAAATTGGAATTTTCATAACATTCGTTCTTGCAAGGTTTTTTGGCTTTAGCATGAAGCAGGCAGCATCGATAGGAGTTATTGGAGGAGCAGATGGCCCCACTTCCATATACATATCGAGCCGCTTTTCTCCGGAACTTCTTTCGGCGATCGCGATTGCTGCATATTCTTATATTGCATTGATACCCATCCTGCAACCGATTGTGTCAAAGATCCTCACAACGAAAGAAGAAAGAAAAATAAGAATGGGTCCACCGAGAAAAGTTTCCAAAACAGAACGAATACTCTTTCCGATAATTGTCACGGTAGTTTCTGCTATTCTTGTGCCACAATCGCTATCGCTGGTTGGTATGCTGATGCTTGGCAACATTTTAAGAGAGGCTGGAAATGTGAAAAGGCTTGTTGAGGCAGCGAGTAGATACATACTCGACACAGTGACGATTATTCTCATGGTTTGTGTTGGTGCTTCTGCACGTGCAGATGTTTTCCTAAGACCACAGAGCTTGATGATCTTCGGTCTTGGTGCGTTTGCTTTTATATGTTCCTTAGCTGGTGGTATTCTCTTTGCCAAATTCATGAATCTGTTTTTGAAGCAAAAAATAAATCCATTGATTGGAGCAGCCGGGGTTTCAGCCGTACCAGATTCTGCAAGAGTTGCACAAAAACTGGCACAGGAAGTTGATCCAACCAATTTCATACTCATGCATGCAATGAGTCCGAATGTTGCAGGTGTTGTTGGTTCGGCCGTTGCAGCCGGTGTGTTCCTGTCTTTGATTAAATAGGGAGGTTTTAACGATGAAAAAACAGTACGACGTGAAGATAAATTATTCATGGTGCAAAAAATGTGGTATATGCTATCACTTTTGTCCAACGGGAGCAATTGGAAAAGGTGAATTGTTAAAACCCGTTGTTGTAGACGCATCTAAGTGTATTGGTTGTTTGATGTGTGAAAATCTCTGTCCGGATTTTGCCATCGTCATAGAGGAAAAACAACCTGTACGGGAGAGTGTCGAAAATGGGTGAGAGAGTTTTGATGCAGGGAAATGAAGCATGTGCACTTGGAGCTATAAGAGGTGGATGTAGATTCTATGCAGGTTACCCGATAACTCCTTCTTCGGAAATAGCCGAAACAATGGCAAGAGAACTACCAAAAGTAGGTGGAGTGTTCATTCAAATGGAGGATGAAATAGCTAGTGCCGCGGCTATTATAGGTGCTTCCCTTGCCGGAGCCAAGTCGATGACGGCAACAAGCGGACCGGGATTCAGCTTGATGCAGGAAGCGATCGGTTATGCTGTTATGACAGAAACGCCCTGTGTTTTTGTAAATGTTATGCGAGGAGGACCTTCCACAGGACTGCCCACCCAGCCAGCTCAGGGCGACATAATGCAGGCAAAATGGGGTACGCATGGAGATCATGAGATCATAGCTCTGTATCCATGGAGTGTCGGTGAAACTTACAGACTCATCATAAAGGCTTTCAATTACGCAGAGTATTACCGTACTCCGGTCATCTTTCTGATGGATGAAGTCCTGGGACACATGAGAGAAACCTTCGAATTACCCGATGACAAGGAAGTGAAAATAGTCCCGAGGTTGACAGAAAGTGATTTGTCAGAGGAAGATATTTACACACCGTTTTCCGAGCAGGACTTTGCGGAACCAACTCCGACTCCACTCGTTGAAATGGGAAAAGCTCGTTTTCACGTTTCGGGTCTTGTACATGACGAATCTGGTTTCCCACAGGCGAGCTTTGAGATCAGCGATAAACTGGTTCGGCGTCTGTCAAACAAGATACGAGTCCATGCCGATCAAATAGCTATGTACGATGAATACATGACAGATGATGCTGAGATTTTGGTTGTGGCATATGGTTCGGTTGCAAGAAGTGCTATGAAAGCTGTCAAGATAGCAAGGCAGGACAAGATCAAAGTTGGACTTTTCAGGCCCATAACAATCTGGCCTGTCGCCGCCGTTAGACTGAAAAAACTTCTGGCGCAGGTTGATGGAGTGGTCTTCGCAGAAATGAATCTGGGTCAATATGCAAAAGAGGTACTGTCATTGACAAAAAAGAATTTGAGAGTCAAGGTTGTGACAAAAGTCGGTGGAAGGTTGATTACTCCAGAAGAAATTTTAGAAGGTATCAGCTCATTGCAAACAGAAATGATAGAATTCTAAATACAGGAGGTGGCTAAATGGTATCTATAGGCGATCTTGTTTCAATCGCTGTTCAGATCGAGGCAAATGGTTATGTGTTCTACAACAATCTTGCAAAAGATCAGAAAAATTCAGAACTAAAGGAATTCTTCAATCGGATGGCAGAACAGGAAAGAGTTCATCAAGAGACTTTCAAGAATTTGGCAGAACAAACCAGGCATTCTGCTTCAGTTTCCAGCTGGATTGAAGATGAAGTCGGTGGTTATCTGAAAAGCCTCGCAGAAGTTTCCATCTTTCCTGCCATGAAAAAAACAAAGCAAGACCTAACCCTGAAGCAGGCACTTGAGGTGGCAATAAACATCGAAAAAGACAGCATTATTTTCTATTCTGAGCTTTTGCGATATGCCGGTGATGAGAAAAAAACCATTGAAACTATTATAAATGAAGAGAAAAAACATTTAACAGATCTGTTCAATCTCAATCGCGAACGATTTGGATGATCTGCGGACGGAATTTTTTTCTGAATTTTTTATCGTAGAATCTGAGTAAAAAATAATAGCCCGTGACGGCGGAAAGTGATATCACTAAAGATGCGATCTCCGAAAAAAAGCGCGTTGCTATTAAAAGACAAGCGATGAATATAACAGTTGGTACCGTGTAAACTAAAAAAGCGACTTTCATACCGCTCGTTGCGGGTGTTCTAACCAGTACCTGGTCTCCTATTTTGAGATCGAATTGTGCTTTATCTACCTCTAAATTTATCGTCTGTTTTTCTCCCGTACAGAACATATTGGCTGGACACTTGCCGCACATTGATGTTCTTTCTCTGCTGAGTATCACAGTTGAATCTTTTATCTGTGTTACCACCATCTTTTCACTCGCCATTTTTTCCCCTCCTCTGATTGTATTTCCTCAACCTTTCGCTTTATCATTCTGTTCAAATCATAGATATCTGCACCGTTTATCCTTGGCATTTCACTGCGAGAGACATGAGACAGGGCATTGACTATGAGTCGTCTGACCGGCACATATCTTTTTGTTTTCACTTTCAATATGAATCTCAAAGTGGAAGCTCTCATAAAACTTGCCATGAAGAACATTATCTGTATTCCAACTATGGGGATCCCTAAAATTGAAAATTTCACCGAAGATAATGCTTTAGCAGTTGCTCCGCCTATTATTGCTCCGATCAGCCCGCCAACACCGCCAAACATCGAGTACATGGCAAAGTATGCCGGAGAAGAACTGCGGGCTACCTCCATTGGCAGTGTCAGAAAAGTGAGGTTTATGGCAGACCAGGCAATACCAGACATGACAACATCGACGATCATCATATATCTCCAAGTGAACTGATTCATAAAGATCCATAGAGGTGAAACATAACAAGCCATGATTATTCCAAGGACAGCCACTGTTTTATGACCGTATTTGTCTGAAAGTTTACCCCAAATGTTGTAGAAAGCCATTGCGACAAGACTGTTAATAACCGTTGTGATACCTATGTACGAAAAAGGTACATTTAAATTTTTCAGCAGATGATAGCTGTAAAAAGGAGAAGTAAATGCTATCACTGCATTCCATATCAGATAGAACAAACACAGTCTCATGAAATTGTAATCTTGAAATACTACTTTTGTTTCTATCAGGGCACCAGAACTTTTAAGAGGGACTTCCGGCACTTTTTTCAAAGCCCAGAGAGATAGAAGCATCCCGATCATGCCAATACCGATGACGATTTCATAACCCAGCGGATCCTGGAATTTCTCAATGAGCAGGGAGTAGCCATAGAAAGCGACCAGTGTCACAAGAGAGATGTAGATATTTCTTCTGCCAAAAAATGTGCCTCTTTCTTCTTCTGGTATCAAATCACGAACCAGCGATGTCCAGGCGTTTCCAGCAAGAGTCCCAAAAATCTGGGAAAAGGCAAAAACTGTTACAAAGACGGCTGGACTTCTGTTTGGAACGAGCAAAAGTATCATGAGCAATATCCATGGAGATCTCGAAAGAAGGTTAAAAAGATTGGTCAAAAACCTGCGCTTTGGAAATTTTCTCATTATCAAAGGTGAAACTATCTGAAATGCCTGAGCGATCATTGGAAAAGCGGCACTCACACCAATGAGAAACTCATCAAGTCCAAATGCCAAAGCAAGACCTGTGAAAACTGCGCCCTGTGTGAGAAGAATATATAATGTGGATGCTACACCTTCAAAATTCAGATAAAATTTCATCCCTTTACCACACCCAGTGGTATTAAACGTGCAACTTTTTTCGATATGCCAACCTGATCCACGATCTCAACAACTCTCTCCACATCTTTGTAAGTTTCAGGAGCTTCTTCGATCAATGTCTTTTTCTCTTTGCTCAGAGTCAGTATGCCCTTCTGAGCAAGTTGCTTTAAAACCTGTTCATAACTCAGATTTCTCAGTGCCGCCCTTCTGCCAAGGACTCTTCCGGCACCGTGGGCTGTACTTGCAAACGAAATCTGCTCTGCTCTTTCAGTTCCAACAAGAACATAAGATGCGCTTCCCATACTTCCGGGTATCAAAACAGGCTGTCCCACTTTCACAAATTCTTCAGGCAGTAAAGTATTTCCAGGACCAAGGGATCTTGTGGCTCCTTTACGATGAACTATAACCTTTCGTCCATAATTTTCGAGTTTTGCTATATTGTGCGCCACATCGTACAGAAGCCAGATGTCATGTTCTGGCAAAACCTTTTCAAAGCTTCTTTTTATCATTTCAGATATCATCTGCCTGTTGGCAAAGGCGTAATTTGCTGCACAGTTCATCGCGTTAAAGTACTGCTGTCCGATTGTATGGTTGAATGGGGCGTTTATCAACTGCTTATCGGGTAGATTTTTGTTGTGATCAGATAGTTTATCACGCATGATTTGAATGTAATCTGTGGCAATCTGGTGTCCAAATCCACGACTACCACAGTGTATACAGATCGCAATCTGATCTTTGAAAATTCCAAATTTCTGCGCAAAATCTTGGTTGAAAATTCGATCGACCTTTTGTATCTCTATGAAATGATTACCCGCACCGAGTGTGCTTAGCTCGTCAAGTCCTCTTTCAAAAGCCTTTTTTGATACACAGTTTGGATCAGCCGGGCTTAACCTTCCTGAATCTTCAATCCTGTTCAGGTCCTGTTTGGTTCCAAACCCCTTTTCTACAGCCCAGTGAGCACCCTGTACACAAATCTGCCGCAGTGTTTTCTCGTCCACTTTGATAGCTCCACTTGCTCCCACACCCACCGGAACAGTTTTGTAAATCTGTTCAAGCAATTTGTTTATAACTGGTCTGACTTCGTTCTCACTCGCAGAAGTCAGCAAAAGTCTCACACCGCAGTTTATGTCAAATCCTATACCACCAGGTGAGATAACTCCATCTTCAGCTGAAAAAACTCCAACTCCTCCTATTGGAAAACCATAACCCCAGTGAATGTCTGGCATAGCAATTGCGGCAATTATGCCGGGCATGTATGTTACATTCACTATCTGTTGTAAGGCTTCCCTGAATTCTGGATCATTAATCGTCTGATCATCTGTATAAACAGTCGCGTCAACGTTGAACCCTTTTATCTGAAAAATAAAGCGATCGAGGCGCCTGATATCCATAAAATCACCTCTAAGATGATTATGCAACTGTTGGATGAATAGTCAAGTGGGAAAGAAAAAAGGGGAAGTACTTCCCCCTGGAGGCGACGGTGGGATTCGAACCCACGCATAGGGATTTTGCAGACCCCCGCCTTAACCGCTTGGCTACGTCGCCTTGCAATTGTATTATACCATGATGTCCACAATGTTCAAGTGACATGTGAAGTGTTATTATAAAAAGGAAAGCGGTGAGGAGGGATCTGTCGTGAGATGGCTCTATGTTGAAGAGCTGAAGAACCACATAGGTGAAGAGGTTGAACTGCGTGGCTGGGTGTGGAACATGCGATCCAGCGGGAAGATTCATTTCATTCAATTCAGAGATGGCACCGGTTTTGTTCAGGTTGTAGTTGAAAGTTCTTCAACAGATCCAGAAATCTTTGAAAAAGCTTCTAAATTGAGAATCGAGTCGAGTGTTATCATCAGGGGCAAAGTGATCGAAGACAATAGATCACCTTACAAAGTTGAGATCCATGCATCTGAAGTGGTGCCAGTTCAGATACCAGAAGAACCATATCCAATATCAAAGAAAGACCACGGTATAGATTTTCTGATGTCTTACAGACATTTGTGGTTGAGATCAAGAAGGCAGTTTCACATCCTAAAGGTAAGAGATGCCATTTTAACAGCTATAAGACAGTTTTATAAAGCCAGAAATTTCACTTTGATCGACACACCAATTTTCACCGGATCTATTGGTGAAACAGCCGGCAATTTGTTCGAACTCGATTATTTTGATTACGGGAAGGTTTATCTGACTCAGACAGGACAGCTTTATCTTGAGGCTGCCTGTATGGCTTTTGGTAAAGTCTATAACCTTGGACCAACTTTCAGGGCTGAGAAATCAAAAACACGGCGGCATCTAATAGAATTCTGGATGCACGAAGCCGAAGTTGCATATTATGAACATGAAGACAACCTGAAACTGCAAGAAGAACTTGTTTCTTACATAGTGAAGTATGTCCTTGAACATGCAAAAGACCATTTGATAGCTCTGAATAGAGATATAACAAAACTCGAAAAAGTAGAGCCACCTTTTGAAAGAATCACTTACGACGAAGCGATCAAGTTGTTACAGAAAAATGGCTTGAATATCCAGTGGGGTGATGATTTCGGCGGCGATGAAGAAACTATTATAGCTTCGAATTTCGAAAAACCGGTTTTTGTCACGCACTATCCACGAAAGGTCAAGGCTTTTTACATGCAGCCAGATCCAGAACGACCAGAAGTCGTTCGATGTGCCGATCTGTTAGCACCCGAAGGTTATGGAGAAATCATAGGTGGTTCGCAAAGGATACATGATTATCAACTGTTGCTGGAAAGACTTGAAGAATTCAATTTGCCCAAGGAAAAATACCAGTGGTACTTGGATTTGAGAAGATGGGGAAGCGTTCCTCACAGTGGTTTTGGTCTTGGAATTGAAAGAACAGTTGCATGGATTTGCGGACTTGAGCACATAAGAGAGGCTATACCATTTGCCAGAACTCTATATAGGATTTATCCATGAAAGGAGCAAAACGGTGAGCACGAATGGGGATATTCTTTCTTCTCTAAGACCACAGTCCTTGGATGATTACATAGGACAGACTGAGGTAAAGCGAAAACTCAAGATAGCCATTCAGGCTGCCAAGATGAGAAATGAGCCGCTCGATCATATTCTTTTTGCAGGTCCACCTGGTCTTGGCAAAACGACCCTTGCCTTTGTGGTTGCAAAAGAAATGGGAACGAATATATACGTTACGAGCGGACCAGTACTGGAAAAACAGGGTGATATTGCGGCAATACTTTCAAGCTTGAACGACGGCGATGTTTTGTTCATAGATGAGATTCACAGAATCAACAAGGCAGTCGAAGAGATTTTCTACTCGGCGCTCGAAGATTACAAGGTGGACATAATGATAGGTAAAGGTCCAACAGCCCGTTCGATCCGCATTGGTCTTAGACCATTCACACTTATTGGAGCTACAACCAGAAGTGGATTGTTGAGTTCTCCACTGCGGAGCCGTTTTGGCATGACCCTTGAATTGCAGTTCTATGATGTTGATGAACTGGTTCAAATAATCAAGAGAGCTTGCAATATCCTTGGTATCCAAATAGAAGAATCTGCAGCAAGATTGATCGCCGAGCGATCGAGATGTACTCCAAGAGTTGCTCTGAGATTGCTCAGAAGAACACGGGATGTGGCTACAGTGAAAGGAAAAACCAGTATTGACGTTGGTCTGGTGGAAAAGACCATGGATATTCTCGAAATCGATGAGCTTGGACTGGATGAGATCGACAGAAGGATACTGAGAACCATAATTGAGGTTTACGATGGTGGTCCTGTTGGTTTGGAATCACTTGCTGCCACTTTGAACCTTGAAACCGATACATTGAGAGAGGTCCATGAACCATATCTTCTGCAGAAAGGTCTGATAATTCGCACTTCAAGGGGAAGAGTTGCGACGGATTTTGCATATTCGCATCTTGGATACTCACCAAGGATAAAAGGAGGTTTGTTCGATGGATCTCTCGCAGAATCTCAGGAACGTAAAAGCCAAAATTGAGAATGCTGCAAAACGTGTCGGGAGAGACCCTGAATCGGTGAAGTTGATTGCGGTGACAAAACAGGCTGATATAGAAGAAGTTAAACAGATAGTTGAGCTTGGCGTTCAAGATCTGGCAGAAAATTACGCACAACAACTGGTTGAAAAATCTGGGATAATCAAGAACATTAACTGGCATTTTATCGGAAGAATACAGACCAATAAAATCAAATACATAGTACCTATCTGTGAATACATCCACTCAGTTTGCAGAACAGAAGAACTCATACAAATAGATAAAATAGCGAGTAGGTGCAAAAAGATCCAAAAAGTTCTCATCGAAGTGAATATCTCTCATGAGCAGACAAAATCTGGTATTGATCAGTCTCAATTGGAACAAATACTTGAATTCGGTTCTCGGCTCAAAAATGTTCAGATGGTGGGGCTCATGACTATGGCTCCATTCACAGACGATTTTGAACAGATCCGGTCTATTTTCAGAGAATTGAGAAAGCTCAGGGATCTTTATCGTAAGCACTATCCTGAACTGGAACATCTGTCAATGGGTATGACGAATGATTTTGAGATTGCCATAGAAGAAGGCGCAACAATGGTGAGAATTGGTAGAGCGCTTTTCAAAGGAGAGTGAGTACTGTGTTTGTCCTTTCAAATTTATTCATGGCTATTGCCAAGGTCTTACAGGTTTTTATATATTTTGAATTGACCTGCGTTGTTATCTCAGCTATTCTAAGCTGGATAACGCCTTATCATTACTATCCATTCAGGCAGTTTGTGGATGGTGTATCTGCGATCGTGCTCAGACCACTCAGACGGATTATACCTCCTATTGGACCGGTGGATATCACTCCAATGATAGCAATATTGATCTTGACTTTTCTGGATGTTTTTGTAGTACGGACCTTGATTGATCTGGCGGTGGTGTTGCGTTGAATTACTCAGCCGCGATAATCTTCAGAAGTGATAAAGCAAGAGAAGCACAGTTACTTGCCGAAAAAATCAGTGCACATATTGAAGTTAAGCAAATATGCGAGGCGAAGAACGAGAAAGTCAGTCAGGAATGTGATTTTGCAATCATCATCGGTGGAGATGGTACGGTTTTAAAAGCCGTGAAACTTTTGAATATTCCCATCGTGGGATTCAAGGCAGGAAGGGTTGGATTTTTAGCATATTACAGACTCGAAGAAGTGGATCGATTCTTAGATGATCTGCACAAAGGTAAGCTGATCGAAGAAAAAAGATGGATGCTGAAAACCCAGATACAAGACGTACAATTTCATGCTGTTAATGACATCGTATTTCATACACCATCTGGTCAGATGAGTGAGTTTGACATTTTCTTTGATGGTTGCTCTGTTCTTTCTTTCTTTGCAGATGGGATTTTAGTTTCAACTCCAACTGGTTCAACGGCGTACAACCTTTCTCTTGGCGGAGCAATCGTTGTCCCAAGTTGTGATGTTATTCAAATTTTGCCCATTGCGCCTTATTATTTGCAAAACAGAAGCATAATTTTACAGAGCCAGCGAAAAACTGTCATTCGCACTTCAAATGAGTCTGAGGTCTTGGTTGATGGTGTTGCGGTCGGTAAAACAACACAGATAGAGATAACAAAATCCGAAAGGTATTTCACGCTTTTGAGACCCGACTATTATGATTTTTTCACCGTGCTTAAAGAAAAGGTAGGTTATGGAAGAGGTGTTCAAAATGAAATGGATAATCGATGAGAAAAGTGAGATGTTCAAGAAAGCGTTAATGAAAATGGGATGGTATATGGAAAAGATGTTCTTGCGTTCACTTGAAGCTATTGAAAATAGGGACATAAAGCTGGCAAAGCAGGTGATAGAAGACGATAATATCCTGGATCAGATGGAAATAGAACTGAGAGAAGAAGCTGCTGCAATGCTTGGTATTCACAATCTCACCGGTGCTCAGTTGCGGTTCATCGTCAGCAGCATACAGCTTGCAAATATCTTTGAAAGAATAGGGGACAACGCCAGAAGAATTTCTCAGATAACCATAACTATTCTCAGAGAACAGCAGATTACCTTCATTCCGGGTCTTCTCAAGCTTGGCAGATTGACATCATGGATGTTGAAGGAAAGTCTCAGATTGCTTGCAGATCTTCAAACAGAAGGGGCTTTTGAAATCTGCTCAAAGGACGCCGAGATAGATGAGCTTTATATGGAACTCAGGAATGAACTTTTGAATTTTACAAAGCAAGACCAGAAGAACATCGATCGTGATGTTTTGATACTCGAACTTGCTCAAAAAATAGAAGAGATTGCAGATCTTTCAACAAACATAGTCGAAACGGTTCTTTACGTGGTGACTTCTGAGTCTTACAAGTGTTTTAGAGATGAAATGAAACTGTTCAGGCAAAGTGAAGGTGTTCTGTTTGACAATACTGACTAAGTACATTTTAAAACTCTCAACAGGTCCAATATTGATAGGTCTGGCTGGTTTTGTCATCTTTGTCAGCGTCGAGGTTCTCTATCAACTCTCTGATCTGATAGTCCGTCACAGAGTTGGCATTATCGTTCTGCTGAGAGTTCTGTACTATTATCTTCCATACTTTGTGGCACTTGGAATACCTGTTGGTGTTTTGCTTGCGATATTCTGGGTTCTGTCACAACTTTCAACGGATCATGAGCTGATGGCTTTGCAGGTTCATGGAATATCTCTAAAAGTTCTCATCGTTCCCTTTCTGATACTCTCGATTCTTTTGAGTTTTTTGACTTACTGGCTGAGCGATCGTGTAGTGCCGGATTATAATCAAAAAGCAAATGAAGCACTTTCGAAATACGTTTACAGAAGACCAGAGGTCTTCATCAGTGAGAATATTCTCACCAAAATCGATGAAAGTCAGTATTTCTATGTAAAAAAGTACGACCGTCAAAACGGCATTTTGCAGGATGTCGTGCTTTTCAGAAATGAACCCAACGAAGAAGAGATCATCACAGCCAAGAAAGTTGTCAGAGAAGAAGAAAAGTGGTACATGTACGATGGCAGGCTTTACAGAGTCGATAAGGATGGTATGCTCAGGTTCGATGTGAAATTCAACAAAGTGGAACTGGATCTGAAGCAGGATTTGGAATCGATCATGCGCTTTGGTAAAACACCAAAGGACATGAAAAGTGAAGAACTCAGAGACAGAATAACGACCTTTAAAAAGCTCGGTATAGATCCATCACCATGGATTGTGGAACTGCACAGCCGTTATTCGATTTCACTGGGACCTTTGATAATCGTTCTGGTCGGCATACCTTTATCTCTCATGTTCAACCTAAAAAGTAAATCCTGGGGGGTTATTCTGACCTTTGTGATAATCGTTCTTTACCAGGGTTCAGGCGCATGGCTTGGTGCCATGGGGAAAGAAAGACTCATCGATCCTGTGCTTTCGGCGTGGTTACCGGACATATCTTTTGCGGCAACCGGAGCTATCCTGTTCCTGCTTCTGGATACTCCTTTGAGTTACAGGTTGAGAGAAAGACTCTCCAGACTTTTTTTGATTTTACTGTTATTCATGGTCACAAATGTTATGGGCACAGAAAAGCTAACTGTTAACGCGAGTTCTGTCACTTACGATGCAACATCGGTTGTTTTCAGTGGAAATGTCGAGGCGCTTTTTCAAGATTCAAAGGTTGAATGTCAAAAACTCACAGTTTTTCTGAATGAGTCTAAGAACGCACAAAAGATCATTGCAGAAGAATCTGTATCTTACACAAAGAAAGATACAGCGATAAGATGCCAGCAATTCACATATGTTTTTTCTGAACAGTACAGTATGATGGCAAACATTCGCGGTAAGACCATTTACACAGATGAAGAGAAAACCAAACACACTGTGTATTTTTCCGGTGAAGTTCTTGAAGGGCAACACGACAAATCTTTGATTCAGAAAGGTTATTTGACAACTTGCGAACTGGATCAACCTCATTATCGAATGCAAGCTTTGAAGGTCGAGGTAAAGGAGAATGAATATCTGGCAGCCTATGACGTGGTGATCTTCATACTGAATGTTCCAACTGTCTATCTGCCAGTTTATTTTGTTTCATTAAAAGAAGGTCCACAGCCTTTTGCTGTCAAATTGGGATATTCGAAATCAGATGGTTTTTCCTTTGAAAGTTCATACAACGTAAGCTTCAAAGATGGGTCTATTGGTGCAAAGATAGGCTGGCAGGAATCTGGCGATACACCTGGCAGTTATGCGCAGTTTGATTTGAAAAGAGAATGGTCCATTTTTAAGATTCAGTCCAGTTATTACGTTCGTCAACCGCCTAAAGCACAGGATAACGTTTATCAATTTGATGGTTCTTTATCTTTGAGTGAACCTGTATCGATGAAATTCAGAACTTTTTTCAAAAATAACAGCAATTATTTTGAATATCAACTCTTTCCGATCAAAGAACTCTCTGTTCAGTTCTCAAGATCACAGAACTTTGACAAAGTGACCTGGGTTTTGCCATACGTGTATTTGAAAAAAATCACTTTACCATTTGATCTTTTCACACTCACAGTGAATTCTTTCTACCATCGCTCAACAGTCAGTTATAATCAGGGTTCGCTTTTGGATCATTTTGACGAGCTTGATACAACCGGAAGATTAAGCTCAACGCTATCTGTAAAAATGCCTTCTATTTTCAAAAATCTGCAGGTTGATTTTTCAGGTTTCTACGAACTGACAGATTTTCAACCAACCAGCAGAACATATTTTGTGCTGGATTCAAACCTTCCTTTCAAAACGGTGAGAGCCAATTTCGGTTTACTGGAATGGACAGTTGATAACTCCCTGATGGCAGGTATCTGGACAGGTGTTAACAACGAAAAAATAGGTTATAGATTTGCCCAGTTATTCAATAACAAACTCACATTCAAGCCATTTGACTTTCTCAGTTTCTCTGCTGGCTATTCGAGAACCGGGGTGATCACAAACAACGTATATTCATTCAGCAACAGCTCAGAAGTATCAAAAATCAACCTGCTTGCAAAGTTGAATGTACCAACAACGCTTTTTGAAGTTTCTACAGCCTATGATCTTTTGACTTCAACGTGGGATGATCTGACTATCAAAACCAGTACCGCTTTTAAGATGTGGCAGATGGGGGTTGCAGTCTACACAAATACTGTATACCAGATCGAAAAAGAGCAGTTTTACAAAACAGATTTTGACATCGATTTATCATACAGCACATTTAGGCACGTGACGGAGTTTACGTACTTCTACAATCAGGAAAAGCCAATCGACATAATCACAAATACCCTCACAGTAAAAGGCACCGATTTTTTGTTCATGACCAATCCAGACATAAAGCTTGTTTATAAACTCAACGCTTATCCGTTTGATCTTCTGTCAGTCGAAGCCAAAGGTATCTTCTATACGGGTAAGGCAAAACACGAGTTCTCGGGCTATTACATCAAAGGATCATCCAGACTCCGTTTTTCGTACAATTTATCCGGGTTCGATCCTGCCATTGGTTTGTACATA
The DNA here is from genome assembly GCF_031962025.1 of Pseudothermotoga sp. Lineage (GTDB taxonomy): Bacteria > Thermotogota > Thermotogae > Thermotogales > DSM-5069 > Pseudothermotoga_B. The sequence continues at coordinate 117,366 of NZ_JAVRKW010000005.1, read as the reverse complement.
AATATGAACACCGAAACATTTGCCATCAGTGATTTAAAGTTCACACTGGAAAAGGACCTTCATTGCTGGGGTCTCATCTTCGAAGGTCAGTTTTCTGTGGATCGGGCTTTTTCTGTGCAGAAACTTTCTTTCAAATTCTACATAAAAGAGTTCCCAAAAAAGACCTTCACAGTTGATCCTTTAACCGGTACCTTTGATACGAATGTCTTTTAATGATAAAATTCAAACGAGGTGTGTTTTTTGGTAGATTATCTTTCCGAACTGGATGAAGAACAAAGACAAGCTGTTTTGAGTTCTTCTGGTAGATCAATAGTCATAGCCGGTCCTGGTTCAGGGAAAACAAGGGTTATCACCTACAAACTCTTACATTTAATCAGATGCGGAGTAAAACCTTCGGAAATCCTGCTTGTCACTTTCACGAGGGCTGCGGCAAATGAAATGATAGAGCGTGCAAAACTTCTCACAGGTATGGATCTTGAGGACATCACCGCCGGCACCTTTCATCATGTTTGCAATCTGATACTCAGAAAATATGCTTCAAGAGTGGGACTGTCACCGAATTTCTCCATTCTCGATGAAGAAGATTCAAAAACTCTCATCAAACACGTAAGAACAATCGTACTGGAAAAAGAAGGTGAGATCAAACATTTTCCAGCTCACAGCGTGCTCCAGAAGATCTTTTCGTACTGTGCAAACACTTTGACACCGTTACATGAAGCGATTTTAAAACTCAATCCCAAGTACATAGAGTTCGAGCCTGTTATTGAGCGTGTATACACAGAGTACACCGTTGAAAAAAGAAATCAGAATTGCGTTGATTACGATGATCTTTTGATTTTTGCAGTTCAAGTTTTACAGCAAGATGTCTCTGCACGGACTAAAGAAGCTTCAAAGTACAAGTGGATTCTAGTAGACGAATTTCAGGATACAAATATCTTGCAGCTTCAGTTGATAGAATTGCTCTCAACAGTACACGGCAATGTGGTAGTCGTGGCAGATGATTCTCAGAGCATCTATTCTTTTCGAGGTGCAAGGTATGAAAATGTCAGAGATTTCATGAATGTGAAAAACACAAAATTGTTCAAAATCCAGACAAACTACCGAAGCGATGAAACAATAGTCAATCTTGTAAATAGACTGATTCCGAAAAAGTCCGTTCCAAAGACTTTGAGAGCCGTGAAGACCGGTGGGAAAAAACCTGTAGTGGTTGAAACAAATGACAAAGAAGAAGAAGCGCGCTTTGTTGCCCGTGAAATACTGCGATTGATTGAAAAAGGTTTTGAGCCCGGTGAAATTGCCGTGTTGTACAGAAGCCATGCTCATTCACTTGATCTTCAGATTGAGCTTTCAAAATCACAGATTGATTTCAAAATACTCTCCGGGATTCGATTCACCGAAACAGCACATGTCAAAGACATCTTGGCTTTTTTGAAGATCTTTCACAACGCACGTGACAAAATATCCTGGAGCAGAGTCGCAAGGCTTTTTCCGGGTGTTGGAGCAAAGACAGCGTCGAATCTCGCTGAATACGCTTTTGAATTTTCAAGTACAAAGACTGTAACTCAGATAGTTCAGGAATTTTTTGCCAAAAAGACTCAAGTCAAAGATTTCATCGATTTGGTGCGTAAGGTTTCTGAAAAAGAAACTGCGAGTGAGAAGATAAAAGTGATCTATGAAGATTTCTATTCTCGATATCTTCAGGACAATTATCCAGATTTTCATGATAGACAGATGGATATCGAAAGATTGATCCAGATCGCCGAAAGGTATAAATCCTTGGAGAGATTTTTGTCAGATCTCACACTGAACCAGGACGAAGAAAATGACAACCGTTCAAAGGGCAAAGTGATCCTGACGACGATCCATCAGGCAAAGGGCCTTGAGTGGGATGTTGTCTTTATTCTCAGTGTGAATCCCGGTGATTTTCCAAGTTACTACGCACTGATCGATGGTAATCTGGATGAAGAAGAGAGAATTTTCTATGTTGCGCTGACGCGACCCAGGAAATTGTTGTATATTTTAAAGCAGAGATTCTCATCTGTACCTTACATGTACTGGACAAATGGTGCAGATTTCGTGAAAAAGATACCACCAAATCTGGTTGAGCACTTAGACATTCGTTTTTAGGAAGTGTTTGTGTGCTTGTACACTTTGCTGGGAAGAATTTGCTGTACTTTGACCAGTTTGAATTTTCCTTTTCTGAAGGTTTGAACGTGATAACCGGTGAAACTGGTGCCGGTAAATCGATTTTGTTGAGAGCGTTGCAGGCAGTTCTTGGCAGGAAAGTCGATCTCCCAGCAAACGATAATTGCTATCTGGAAGCCTTAATAACTGTTCCAGATCAAAAACTGGCTGAATTTGGAATAGATGAAGACGAGGTCGTGATAAGCCTTTCTTTGGGTAAACGGTGGGTTTACAGGTTAAATGGAAAAATGTGCACTCAGAGCACCGTTGAACTTTTGTTTGAGGACTTGGTATACTTCCACCAGCAGAATTCTCAAACTGGTTTGCTCAAACCAAAAAACCAGCAGATTTTCCTTGATGCCTTTCTTGAAGATCAGCACATAGTTGAGGAATATTCTCAGTTATACCGGACTGTGAAGGAACTTGAAAAATTTCTCGATGAAATTGACCTTCAGACATTACAAAAACAGATAGAAAACCTTCGCTCAGAGATCGAGTATTTTGATCGAGTAAAACCGTCAGAAGAAGAAGAAATTTCACTCAAAGAGAAATATGAGCGAATCTTAAAACGCCAGCAGATAGCAGAAATTCTCTCAAAGGTCACATCTGTCATTGAAAATGATTCACCTGATGGTTTTGCAACACTCTGGGATGTGCTTCAAAGATCCGAAAAACTTTCCCGCATCTTTCCAGCAGGATTCGTCGATCTTTTGAAAGAAGTTCTGGAAAAATCGCAGGAACTCAATAGATTTGCAAAATCAAATCTTCAGGAACTGGAAATAGAAGATATCAAAGAAATCGAGCAAAGAATCTGGGATTACAATGATATAAAACGCAGGTATGGTCCGGAAATCAAGGATGTAATTGAATACTTTATCAAGGCAAAGTCCAGATACGATGAACTGAACAGCAAATTGCAAAAATTTTCACAGGCGAAAGAACAGATAAAACAGCTCAGAAACCGTGCTTTTGAATTGGCAAATGAAATTCACGATCAGCGCGTTCAAGCCGCACAGGACATAACAGAGCAGGTGAAAAAACACCTGAAAGATCTGGCGATGAACATGAATTTTTTGGTGAAAATTGAAAAGTTGCAGGATCTGAATGCGGCTGGAATTGATCAGGTTGAGTTCACGGTGGTTTTGCCAAACCAGGATCAGTTGCCTATAAAGAATATCCTTTCTGGAGGAGAACTTTCAAGGTTATTGCTCTGCTTGGAGCTCGTTTATGCTTCCAAGTTTTCTTCACAAACTCTTGTTTTCGACGAAGTCGATGCCGGTATAGGTGGTATGGTAGGTAATGTGCTTGGCAGAAAACTGAAAGATGTCTCCAAAAACCTTCAAACGATCGTTGTAACGCACTTACCGCAGATAGCCGTTCAAGCCGACAGACATTTTGTTGTGGAACGATCTATGGATAAGATGGTTTTAAAAACTTTGAACGAGAATGAGAAAAAGAAAGAGTTACTTAGAATGATCGGTGGCGAAGAAATTTTTCAGAGGTGATCGTTTTGATACTCTTCGGTACAGGCGGTATCAGGGGCGTCATGAAAAAAGGTGAATTTGATCATGATCTGGTTGAAAAAGCAAGCAGAGCAGTTGCAAGTTGGATGCTGAGTGAATCTCACCAAGGTATAGTCATTGCCTATGACACGAGAAAAAATTCAGAAGAATTTGCGAAACTCGCCGCAGAAACTGTGTCATCGTACGGTATTGAAACTCATCTATTTCAAAGACCCGTACCAACACCGATTTTATCTTTTGCGATCAGGTTTATGAAGGCTTCGGCTGGCATTGTGATCACCGCAAGCCATAATCCTCCACAGTACAACGGCTTTAAAGTTTACACATGTGACGGCGTTCAAGCCATACCGGTACACACCGAGAAAATTTCGTCTTTTATGGATAAACCACTTCCTGCCTGCCGTGAGCCTTTGGTTCATCCCGTGCCGGAAGAAGTCATAAAAGAATACATCGATCGTGTCGTTGGGTTGATCAAACCATACGTTCTGGATTCCTCAAAGGTGAGCTTGGTTTATTCGCCGCTTCACGGTACGGGAGCGGAGTTTGTACCAGTTGTTCTTGAATCGTTGGGAATAGATTTAGTTTGTGTGGAAAGTCAAATGCATCCAGATCCAATGTTCTCAACTGTCAAATTGCCTAATCCCGAAGAAGAGAGTGCCTTTGAGCAAATAATAAAATACGCTGACGAGCGAAAAATCCATTTTGGAATTGCTACAGATCCAGATTGCGATAGAGTGGGTTTTATAGCTTACGGTCGTAGATTGACAGGCAATCAGGTGGGCATTTTGCTCAGCGATATGCTCAGCAAAGAATTTCAATCTGGCAGTTATTTGTTTAAAACCATTGTCACCACCGATATGGTCAACCACATTTGCAAAGATCGCAATCATCTGGTTGTGGAAACCCCGACTGGTTTTAAGTTCATCGGCAGTGAAATAGAAAAAAGAAGCACAGATCCAGATTTTAGATATTTTCTGGCTTTTGAAGAAAGCTGTGGTTATCTGACCGGAGATTTTGTCAGAGACAAAGACGGTGTGATCGGATCTGCACTCATAGCAGCCATGTGTACAAGGTTCAATCCCATCGATCAGTTGAATTACCTGTACGACAAATACGGTTATCATCTCGAGAAACTCATTTCCTTTGAAGTAGAAAGTTCTGAGCGCGCGAAGCGTCTCTATGAACATCTGTCCAGTATGCCACCACAGAAGATAGGTCACTTCAAGGTGGAAGAATTATACGATTATTCGCTGGATAAACTCATACCAAACCAGACTCTATTGATCAGGGTCAATGGAGCAAAGATATACATAAGACCTTCGGGCACCGAACCGAAGTTGAAAGTGTACATCAAAGTTGAAGAACAAAACAAAGAAAAGGCTGAAAGGAAAATGACGGAACTGGAAAAGGGGTTGAGAGAACTTGAAAATTCTGCTTGAGAATGCTCTGGTTTTGAAAGACGCATTTTCTCATCCGGCAGTTTTGAAGATTTTAATAGAAGATGGGAAGATCTCGCAACTGGGAGATATTGTTGATGAGAATGTCGATGAGAGATATGATTTTTCAGGTAAATTGATAATGCCCGGTCTGGTGAATTCTCACACGCACGCTGCCATGACATTGATGCGGAGTACTGCCGAGGACATGTACCTGGAGGACTGGCTTTTTAAAAAGATCTTTCCCATAGAAGAAAGGTTAACACAAGAAGATGTTTATTATGGCACCATGCTGGCTCAGATGGAAATGGCGCGAAAAGGCGTTGTGGCTTATGTGGATATGTATTTTCACTGTGACGCAGTTGCACAGGCTGCGGTTGACTTTGGTATGAAGGCTTTGATAACCCGTGGTCTTACAAACAAAGGCACCCCTGGTTCTGATGGCGGCAGATTGCGCGAGAATGTGCAGTATTTTGAACGCTGGAACGGAAAAGATGGTTTGATACTCGTCGGCTTTGGTCCTCATGCACCTTACAGTTGTTCCTTGGATTATATAGATCAAGTATGCAAAGCTGCGCGCGATCTGAAGGCAAAAGTGACTATTCATCTGTACGAATCAAAAAAAGAAAATTATTCCTTGGTGGAATTACTCAAAACGAGTCTTTTTGAGTGTGATGTCATTTTTGCACATTGTGTTCATGTCAAAGATCAGGAGATTGACCTTTTAGCAAGAAAGAACTTTTTTATAGCACACAATCCAACGAGTAATCTGAAGCTGGCAAATGGTATTGCACCGATTCATAAGATGCTGAGCAAAAATGTTCAGGTATGCCTTGGTACCGATGGTGCAGCAAGCAATAACACGCTGGACATCTGGCATGAAATGAGGCTTGCAGCTCTTTTACAGAAGATGGATGATCCGACAAATGTAACCGTTGAACAGGCTTTAGCCATGGCAACGATCATGGGAGCCAAGGCGAGCGGTCTTGCGGCTGGGGCAATTGAGATTGGCGCAGATGCCGACTTGATAGTTATCGACATACAAAAACCATGGTATTTGCCGTCCAAAAACTTAAAAGCACATCTTGTTCACTCGGCAAATTCGACCGATGTCTTTGCAACGATGATAAAGGGCAAATGGGTTTACATGAACGGTGTTTATCCTACGATCGATGAGTCTGAAATAAGAAGAAAATCCATAGAGGTGATGAGAAGATTAATAGATACCGAAAACTGAGTGAATATCTCAAGCAAAGATATGGTACAAAGGTGCACAGGCTTATCATAGATGCGGGCTTTAGCTGTCCAAATCGTGAAAAATCCAGCCCATGTATATTCTGCGATCCAACTGGTAGCGGTTTTAATGCCTTTCACAATCTTTCCATAAAAGAACAGGTGCTGAGACAAAAGCAATGGGCAATATCCAAGTATGGGTCCGAGAAATTCATTGTCTATTTTCAAGCTTTCACAAACACATATGCACCTGTCGATCTTTTAAAGAGAAAATATCAGGAAGCTATTGTGGATGAAAGTATTGTACAACTTGCTGTATCAACAAGACCAGACTGCCTTCAAGAGCCAGTTCTTGATGTTCTTGAAAGTTTCAAAGAAAGAGTGGATGTTTCTGTTGAACTTGGACTTCAAACTATAAACCCAAAGACCCTTAGAATTATCAAAAGAGGACATGGCTTAGCAGAGTTCATAGATGCTGTTTTGAGGGCAAAAAAACACCAGCTTGAAATCGTTGTTCATGTCATCGTAGATCTGCCATGGGACGAGATTGAAGATGTCATAGACACAGCAAGAACTATTTCATCACTTGGTGTGGATGGAGTGAAATTACATTCGCTCTATGTCGTGAGGGGAACTGAACTGGAAGAAATGGTCAGTAAAGGACAGATTCAATTACTGAGTTTTGATCAATACAAAGATCGCGTAATCGCTTTTTTGGAAAATCTTTCAGACAGCATCGTGATTCATCGGCTTGCCTCAGACCCTCCAAAAGATATGACAGTATATGGAAACTGGGGTATGTCAAAGCTGGAAATCGTCAACCAGATAGAAAAAGAACTCGTATCAAGAGACACCTATCAGGGTAAAATTTTTAGAAAATGGCTTGAGTCAACTTGCGGCAAAGATACCATCCTTTAATCTACAAAAAGTGCCAAAACCGAATTTTCAAAGCCATATGAACATCTTTGAACGGGAACTGCTGGATCTGTGATGTCATACACCTTCAGGTATTTATCGTGTACAACGAATAACTGATTTTTACAAACCATGAGATTTTTTGTCAAATTCAGATTTGTTTTCTGCCCGGTCATGGTGTTTAAATCAATCACGTAAAAACCATCATCGACAGCCACGTAGATATACTGTTGATACACATCCACAGCCTTTGGTGTACCAGAGATTGGTACTGAACCTCTGTAGTTCAGATTGCTATTATTGATCGTATAATACTCTAAATTGCCGTTGTTGTAAACAAAGATCTTATCATCCTCAGTAAAGGCATAGCTGCCGGCTGTCTGAGTTATTATGTTCCCATTCAGGTCACGAACCTGCACCTGATTTTGAGCAACTGTACACAGATAGTCATCTACAGACAAGAAGTTGACATATTGAATGCTGTATTGATCATATTCAAAGCTGGAAAGATTTAACCTATATACCTTATTTGCTCCTATCAAAAAAAGATAATCTTCTGTGAAGTCTGCAGGCGACATTATGAAAACAGATTTGCTCCTGAGAATTTCAAAGGTTGTTGAATCAAATTCCACCACGCCGCTGTTTGTTGCAGCATACAGAAGGTTACCTTTTGTGTGTACATGAAAGGGACTTTGTGCTAAACTGACGGTTTTTACTATCTCAAAACCAGAATCTGTTCTTTTCAAACTGTAGAGTTTACTGCCAGCTCCCACAAAAACTCTGTTTGTGTCTCTTGTTATACTGAAAGGTTGACAGAATCCACTCTGAAGACCCGACGATGATTTTGCATTGATGACGTAATAGTAAGTCTCACACTCTATGACATTACTGTCTGTGAAATTACACTGTTCAAGTGGAGTTGAATTCAATTTAAGCCATAAAAAACCTTCTTTTCTGTACAAATCATATGAATCAGCGCCTTCAACAGGATCCCATTCTATCTTAATCCCGTCCTGAAGGTTTGTGAGTGTTGCATTGCGTACCACATCCAGATGCTCAATTAAAACCTCAACCGATAGATTTCCAAATCGATCGATTGTCACGTTGAAAATATTGGTTCTTCCCGGCTGAAGTTCTAAGCCGTATGAACCTGTCTGCGGCACAGTCATGATAACATTCTGTTCAGAAAAAAGAGTTATTTTCATATCCCAAACGGCGCTTTTCAGGCTGTTAAAAGAAAAAACCGCTGTTCTATTTTCAACAGGTTTCTTTTCGTTAATATTTTCAGCACCACAGCAAAGATCCACACTGATACTATCTGGCTGGTCTGATTGTACATTTACATTCAAAACAAGATCAGCGGTATTCAGCGAAAGATTCAATGAACAGTAATTAGTCTGATTGGCGATGACCTTAACCTGTTCAAAAGCCGTGTACAGTATGTGGTTATTCTGGTCCAATATCTGTACGCTGATATTCCAGAGTCCTTCCTCGATTGAGTCAAACGTCACCTGAGAAATGGGAAAATCGAAAGTTTTTTGTAAAACCCTGCCATTTTTATCTATTCTGATTATTCCTGTAGTTGCCTGCGAATCTGGTATAGCTTTGAGCTGGTTGAAGTTGACGATCAATTTACCTTTATTGTTGTTGAGTTTCAAACATCCAGAAATTAAAAGAGTAATCACAAGTACTGCCAGCAAAGTCGCTTTTTTCATCTAATAACCCCCCAAAAATTGTATTTGTATTTTGTCTTTATTATATACCAGACAGGTATTGAAAACAAACACTTTATAAAGCAATAGTGGTTAAGATAACAGGATTGAGCTTATATTCAAAAGGAATATTAATTCTCAATGTCTGTATTTGAAAATCTTTGTTCCGTTCTGTGAGAGTTGTTATAATCAATTTTGGAGGGATTAGCGTGATGAGATTCATGCTCAAGTCAAAACTTCACATGGCTACAGTGACAGATAAAAATATGGCATACGAAGGAAGTATTGAGATAGATGAAGAACTGATGAAAGCCGTTGATCTAAAAGAAAACGAAAAAGTACTTGTGGCAGATGTGAACAACGGTGAAAGGTTTGAAACCTATGTCATAAAAGGAAAGCCAAACAGTGGAGTCATAGCACTGAATGGTGCTGCGGCGCGCCTTGTCGAAAAAGGAGACAAGGTTATAATAATGAGCTTTGCCCTTTTCAGCGATGACGAATATAAAGGACCAAAAGTGGCGATACTGAACGACAAAAACCAGATCGTTCAAATAAAAAACAAAACAGACTGTTGCTGAAAAAACACGTAGTTTGTGTTAACTTGAGTTAACCACTAATGTTTTTTATTCAAAATACCCAGAAAAACCCAGAAAAGCGATGCATGGAATAGAAAACCACACCTTAATGCAAAACCATTCCACAAAGCGGTGTGAATTCATCTTCAACCAGCCATAACCGCAAATTCAGCGATTTGACAGCAACGGAAAAAGTGATACTCTGTTGTTAGTAAGATATATTAACTAACTAACAACATTTGAGTGAGATGAGTTAAAGGCAAGAGCTTTGAAAGGAGAGAGACAGTTGCACTTATTCAAGAATTCTGAAGCCCGTGTACTGGAGTTTATTCGAAGAAATTCACCTGTATCAAGGGCACGCATAGCCTCGCAGATTGGAATGAGCAAACCGATGGTTTCTGAAGCGGTTCAGAAGCTTGTTGAACTTGGTATAGTGAAGGAAACAAGCAAGGGCAGGAGTACATCCAGGGGAGGGAAAAAACCTATTCTTCTTTCTTTTAACCCTCAATACCGTCAAATAATCGGTATCGATGTGGGTGGTAGCAAAATCAAGGCAGTTGTGACTGATTTGAATGGTGAAATTCTACTTGCGAAGAATTTTTCTTCAAAAACTGTCAGATCAAAAAGTGATCTATACGGTCTAATAAGAAATATCGTTGAGTCGATGAAACAAGATACTCAAAAACTTTTGGGAATAGGTATAGGTGTTCCGGGCACTGTGGATTCAAAAACAGGTTTTGTGAGTTACATGCCGGCATTTGATCTGAAAGATATACCACTCAAGCAGGACCTGCAAAGTATCACGGGAGTGCCAGTTTTTGTGGGAAACGATGTGACACTGAATGCTCTTGGTGAGATGTGGAAAGGAGCAGCAAAGGGTTATAAAAACGTTTTGATGATCTCACTCGGTACGGGAACTGGCGCCGGGATAATAATAAATGGCAAACTCTATGAAGGCAGTAGTGGAATGGCTGGTGAAATTGGTTACATGATAACAGACTGGTCCAAAGAAAAAGATCACGATTTACCATTCGGCAGGTTAGAAAGGTGGTTTTCGGGTTATTATTTTGAAAAAATACTCAAAGACAACCGTGTGCAAACAACTGTGAAAGAGTTTTTCGAGCTGAGCGACTTTGATCCCAATTTTGGAAAAATCGTTGATGAAGCCTGTGAACATCTTGCTTTTGCCATATCAAATGCCGTGTGTCTTCTCAATCCGGATGTTGTTGTGATAGGGGGTGGGATAGGGTACAATCAGTATGAAAGGATCATCAAAAGAATCCTGCCTGTGCTTGAAAATATCACTCCCAGAGAGATTCTAAAAGATATCATTTTCACAAAAGCCAGTCTCGCAGACTTAGGAGTTGTCTTAGGTGCAATCTACATGGTGCAGGAAAATATTTTCATCATATGAGGAGGTGTTACTGTGAAGAGGTATTTGCTGGTTGTTTTGGCTGTTCTTTTAATTGTCTCTGTCTCTATCTTTGCAAAAGTCAAGATAGTTTACTGGCAGTACTATTTTGAAACAAAGGTCAAGGCAATCGACGAACTGATCAAGGAATTTCAGAAACTCTATCCGGATATCGAAGTCGAACATGTGACCTTTCCTTATGAAACTTTCAACGAAAAAGTTGCAGCATCTATACCTGCCGGAACTGGACCGGATGTGGTAAACCTGTACTATGGATGGATACCAAAATACGTCACTTCCGGCTATCTGCAACCTCTTCCAAAGAGTGAATTTTCAGATGAGTATTTCGCAAATAACTTCTTCTCTTTTGTCCCAAAGGGTGTTGAATTCATGAATGAACGTTATGCTCTGCCGATAGCCGTAAGAAGTCTTGCTCTGTTCTGGAATAAAGATCTTTTCAAAGAAGCCGGTCTGGATCCACAAAAGCCTCCAAGGACACTTCAGGAACTTGTCGAAATGGCAAAAAAACTCACAAAGTATGATAAACAGGGCAATATAGTTCAGGCAGGTTTGGCAACACAGCCATCTGGACAAGGTCACCACTGGATAAGAGAAGTCCTGACCAGACAGTTTGGAGGAGCACCGTACAGCGATGATTATACGAAGGTAACCTATCAGAATGTTCCTGAGGCGCTCAAATTTTACACAGATCTTATAACAGTTCACAAGGTTGGCTATCCAGGTTTTATGAACGACGATATCACTGCTTTCACATCTCAGGCAGCTGCAATGAACATCGATGGATCCTTCAGAATCGCTTCATTGAAAAAGGCTGGTATAAACTTTGGTGTTGCCGAACTGCCAGAATACAATGGGATTAAATCCAATTTTGCTTCTTTCTGGGCAAATGGAATTACAAAGAATGCAACTGGAGAAAAATTAGACGCTGCGATCAAGTTTATAAAATTCCTCTCCAGCGACAGAGTGATGGAAATCTGGCTCGAAAAAGTTGGAGAACTACCTGCAAATCCTGCTGTGGCACAGAAATATTACAACGATCCGGTTTACGGTCCGTTCTTAAAAGGTCTTGAGTATGCACACGCAACGATGTTTGTGGATGAAACAGCACAAAGGCAGGTCATGATGGATGCCGTTGACAAGGTCTGGCTCAAGGGGATTTCACCTGAACAGGCTTTCAAAGAAGCTGCACAGACTGAGCAGAGTATTTTGGACAAATTCTGGAAATCGGTGGGCAAATGAAATACGGGCGCGACTGAAGTCGCGCCCTTTTGAGGTGAAAATATGAAGCTCAGACAAAAAAAGATTTTGACTGCATATCTTTTTCTTTTGATACCGCTCACTTTTTTCGCTTTTATACGTTTTTATCCAATGATATCTGCCTTTTATATCAGCTTCACAGACTGGAACATAATATCTCCTGTGAAAAATTTTGTTGGTCTTTCAAATTATGTGACTATCTTCAAAGATCCTGTTTTCAGAATATCTTTATTCAATACGCTGAAATATGTGGTATATGGTGTACCGAGCGTGATAATCCTTTCACTGATACTTGCACTTTTACTGAACAACATCACAAGATTTCAGGGATTTTACAGGTTGATCTACGTCATGCCTTATATCACACCGCTTGTAGCCACGAGCTGGGTCTGGAGATGGATGTACCAGAAACCGCCAACCGGTGTTATAAACAATTTTTTGGGTCTTTTTGGCATACCTGCCAGAAGTTTTTTAATGAGCACGACCGAAGCTTTGCCTTCAATAGTTGCAACGACGGTCTGGATTGAAGTTGGCTACTGTGTGATCATTTTTCTTGCAGGCCTTCAGAGTATACCAAAAGAGTACCTTGAGGCTGCGAAGGTGGACGGTGCAAATCGAAGGCAGTTGCTGTTCAAAATAACCATTCCATTGCTCAATCCCGTGATCGTCTTTTTATCGGTGATGGAGACAATAATGTTTCTGAGAATATTCACTCAGGTTTACAACATGAGCGACCAGGGATCAGGAGGTCCTTTGAATTCCACCAAACCACTGGTGCTCTACATATACCAGAAGGCATTCAAATCATTCGACATGGGAACGGCTGCTGCTGCAACTGTTATTCTGTTTCTCATCATACTTGGAATAACCATAGTTCAGCTCAAGGTTTTGAACAGAAAGATCCAGTACTGAGGTGATAAAATGACAAGATCAGATAAAGTCATCAAGTTCATGAGTTACGTCATTTTAACTGCTTTGATAATCGTCATGACCTTTCCATTTTTCTGGATGGTTCTATCATCCTTAAAACCTTTCAGGGAGATATACAGACCCTATTTGTTTCCCAAAACCCCAACGCTTGACAATTACAGGCAGATAATGAGTTCTTCGCTTTTTCCAAACTGGTTTTTGAACAGTGTACTTGTAGCTCTATCAACTACCTTTTCCGTTTTATTCTTTGATTCTCTTGTGGGGTACACGATAGCCAAATATCGTTTTCCAGGAAGAAATATCATCTTCATTTTCATTTTGAGCACTCTGATGATTCCCACAGAGATGCTCATAATACCATGGTACATAATGTCCTCAAAGCTCGGGTGGATTGACACATACTGGGGAATAATGTTTCCCGGCATGATAACTGCTTTTGGAATTTTTCTGATGAGACAGTTCATGGAGACGATACCAGACGATCTTTTAGATGCGGCAAGGATCGACGGAGTGTCTGAATTTGGAATATTCTACAAAATAGCACTGCCTCTTGTTAAACCCGCATTAGCCTCGCTGGCGATTTTGAACTTCATAGGCAACTGGAACGCTTTTCTCTGGCCATTGATAGTTTCTTCAAAGCCGAAGATGTACACCTTGCCAGTGGGATTGGCTTATTTTTCAAGTGAAAATTTAATGCACTGGGAGCTCATCATGACCGGAGCGACCATCTCAACAATTCCGCTGATAGTTGTTTTTCTGATATTCCAAAAACAGATTATAAGGGGAATAATGCTTTCTGGATTGAAAGGATGATTTGTGTGAAATTGATCGATTCACATGTTCATTTTCCGACTGGTTTTTTCAAAAAAGAATCAGAAACAGATCCATGGATGAAAAAAGAAAAGGAAAGATGGTTCAGGGCATGGGATTTTCCTAAACCGGTGCAGATAGATGACTTTGATGAACTTTCTGAGCTGTGGTACAGAGAAACTGTCGAATATTCCATTGACAGAGTGATTTTTGTAACCGCAAACGGCAACCAGAATATGTTGAAACTGGTTTTGAAACATCCAGATAAATTCATTGGATATGCACACCATGATCCGTCCTGTGAAAATGCGGCGCAGGAACTTGAAGATTTTCTCAAAAAAGGTCTTAAAGGATACAAAATCTTGGGACCGGCGGTTAGCACACCCTTGAACGACAGGTCACTCTATCCGGTGTGGGAGGTCGCAAATTCATACCAGATACCGGTTTTGATACATTTTGGTATTATGGGTGCTGCCGGGGGTATCGCGTACCATGTGAATATAAATCCTCTGGTCATTCACGATGTGGCTAAGCAGTTCAAAAAGATAAAATTCATCGTTCCACATTTTGGTTGTGGATATGTCTTTGAAACACTCAATCTGTGCTGGGCATGTTCGAATGTCTACATTGACACGAGTGGTTCAAATCAATGGACAAGATGGATGCCGTATGAACTCAATCTTGAGATGCTGTTCAGAAAATACAAAGAGACAATAGGACCAGAAAGGATCATCTTTGGCACGGACTCAAGCTGGTTCCCTCGTGGTTTTTGCAAAGCATACCTTGATGAACAGTTAAGGGCGATGATAAATGTGGGTTACACTGATGATGAGATCGACCGCGTACTCTACAAAAACATCGCTGAGATACTGGGGCTGATTGTATGAGTTTTTCACAGATTTACAAAAAAATCGTGTTGGACAGTTCTTTCGAAAACTGGAAAAAATTCCTTAAGTACTACATGCAGATAAACAAAGCGCATCTATTGATGCTAACAAAAACAAAGGTGCTTTCACAAGACATCTCTGTTCAAATAGCACGTGGTTTGAAAAAAATGGAAAGTGAGAAGATCGATGACAGCTTACCGGAGCAGACGGAGGATCTTGTCTTTCTGGTAGAAAAAAGGCTTTCTGAACTGATAGGTGCTGAAAAAGCCGGCTTTCTTCATACGGCAAGGAGCAGAAATGACATCGACACAACTGTTTTTCGGATGTGCGTTCGCGATGAATTGATAGATTTCTCATATCAGTTGGTTGATTTGGTAGACACGGTGATTGAAAAAGCAAAAGGTAACCTTGAAACTGTTGTATTACTCTACACACACGGTCAGCCTGCTCAGGTATCGAGTTTTTCACATTATTTACTCGCTTATGGATTCGATTTTCTTGAGATTCTGAACAGTTTGATTCAATCACTGCAAATTGTGAACCTATGCCCGATGGGCTCTGGTGCTATAACCACGACAGGTTTTGAAATAGACAGAAAAATGGTGAGCGACTATCTTGGCTTTTCAGAACCCGTAGAAAACTCTTACAGGGCGATTGTAACATCACATTGGGTCGGTTTTCCTTCATCCTGTCTGAAAATGTTGATGAGTGATCTCACAAGACTGTCTCAGGAATTTATTCACAAGTCTTCCTGCGAAATTGGAATTTTTCAATTTCCAGATGAACTTGTTCAGATAAGCAGTATAATGCCGCAGAAGAGAAATCCTGTGATACTTGAACACATCAGAATAAGAGCAAATATCGCATACGGTCTTTTCGAAACAGTTGAAAGGGTTTTTGTGAACACAGCATATCAGGACGTAAATGAAAATGGCGATTTTGTGCTTTTCAAATTTCTTGATGGTGTGAAAACAGCAAAAGAAGCTTTGATACTATCAAAAGAAGTTCTACAAAAAGTAGATGTTGACCAGCAAAAAGTCAAAGATCTTGCGCTGAAAACGGGTGCAACAACCACAGAACTTGCGGACGAACTGGTAAGAAGGTTCAAAATCAGCTTCCGCCAGGCGCACACTCTTGTTTCTGATTATGTGAGATCTGGTATGAACTATGAAAGATTGTGTAGGAAATTTGAGCAACTTTGTTCAAAGAAGTTTACTATAACGCCTGATCAGCTGAATGAAATACTATCAATAGAAAATTTTGTAAAAGTGAGAAAGATATCAGGGGGACCACACAAAGATAAGGTTTTAGAGATGGTACAAAAAGCGGAAGAATCAAAAGATCTTTTAAGCGAAAAAATTGATAAAATCCAAAAACAGATCAATCAATCTATCATTTTACTTGAGAATGACTTTAACGTGTATTTTGAAACAAGATAAAAAATTCATGTTGGATTGAGACTCAAAACATAAACCAGCAGGCGCCAGCCTGCTGGTGCTTTTAGGTCAAAAATTAGGTTACCACCATTTTCTTAGAGTTAAGTTAAGCTGTTTGTTTGTAGTGATTTCCGGATAGATATTGCGTAACTTATTGGTATCGACAGCTCCTGTGAAAGAAATTGTCACTGTTGCCGAACCGCTTGTATCCCAGGCAGAACCCGCAATTGTATATTCTGTTCCTGGATTACTTGATAAATATCCGCTACTTACCAAATCATTCACAGTCAAACTAGCCAGATTCGTTGGTCTTTCAATGTTCACATAACTTTCAATAGCACTCTTGATGTTTCTCATGTTGCTTGCCACCTGTGTAGCTTTTGCCTGTGCTACGGCATTCATTGCGATAGGGGTTACGATAGCCATCAATGCGGCTATCACTGCCAGCACGATTAACAACTCAATCAGGGTAAAACCTTTTATCATAAAAATCCCTCCTTTTTGGGTTTTTACTATATTATACTCTTTTTTTCAAAAATCAACATTTTGTTTTGGTCTAATTACATTATTTCACCAAATTTGCACCTGATATCAATGCAATTTGAATTGGACATGATCTTTGTTCATCAAGCTGTGCAAAGTTATTTTTTGCGATTATAATCTTGATTTCTTGAATATAGTTCTCACGTCTCTGAGAATAATATAGCAGACCTTCTTCGATTGGTTTTTTGATTTTGCCAGATCTGATGGCTCTGAACTCTTTGTAGAACGGTGATACATTCAGGTTGTAAGCATAACTTTTTACAGAACTGAGCAGATCTGTGAATTGTCTCACTTCGTATATTTCACCGTCCGGGCGTTCCCTTGGTACGACTCCATTGCCCGGGCTGAAGGTCCATTCCCCAAAGATGTTGTTTGCTTCTATGGCAAACCTTGAAGTTCCCCATGCCGATTCTATTGCTGCCTGAGCTAGTGCGATTTCCACAGGTATCACATCGACTTTTTCAAGAAGTTCCTGTTTTGTTTTTGCTCTGTATTTTGTCAGATAGTGTTTCAATTCCTGACTGTCATTTGACAGTTTCGCAATACATTCTCTTTCCTGTCTGATCTGCTGGTTTACTTCTAATATTATCGGCAGCATTATCTTGACGAACAGATCTTTTTTCAGTTGAACATCTTTTATCTGGTCCATATCCTTTGGCAATCTCTTCAAGATGACTGCCGGGACCTCTTTCTTGCTCAGATCATATCCTATCTTTTCAAAGAACTCCAAGACATCTCTGTAACTTTCAAATTCAAGTTCAACAACCTGTGCTTCTTGTACTTGAAAGCTTTCAAAATAACTAACAAGCTCAAAGGTGAATTTCGGTACAGTCGCAAAAAGAACGGTGAGTATCAAAACCATGGCGGTCTTTTTCAAACTCATCACCTCTGTTTATAAATTCACTCACCCTGTGCGTTGAATACAAGATAGTACTTTACGTACTCTTTTTTACCGTCATTTGCACTGATCATGAGCCTGTTGTACATCTTTGTCAAAACAGCTTCACCGAAAATTGTGCTGTCTTGAAGGCGGCTTTTAATTATACCTTTCTCGGACACGTACAGGGTCGCGTATTTCACCTCCTTTGGAATGACGATCTTTGACTTTATTGATAATATACCACTTTGTAAAGTAAATGGCAAATTTTCTGTAACAAGTGGTTCTCTGTTCAAAATATACCTTACGTGTTTTTCAACTGCCCAATCTTCAAGCAGTGGTTCTCTTGGTATTTCAAAAGCTCCATAGCTCAGATCGTAGGGACCAGGGTTTTGAGTAAAACCGAGCACGAAGCCTTCCTGCTTTAACGCATCGATCATTTTTTGAGTATAATGCCCGTAAGGGTATGCGTAGTATATCATGGTTTTACCTGTTTTTTCTCTGAAAACTTGCTGAGCTTTTTCAAGATCTTTTTTGAAGTACTCAACCATCTGCTCTTCATTCATTTTTGATAAAAGCGAAGGAAAATCCAGATGGCTGAAAGAGTGGTTTGCAAATTCCACACCGTCTTTGATCATTTCAGCGATCATTTCCCATGTCAAATAGTCTGGATATCCCACAGCACCCACCTGAATGAATACACAGAAAGGAATATTGTGCTTTTTGAAGATTTTGTAAGCGCTATCGTAAACCGAACGGTATCCGTCGTCCACTGTGAAAACAACAGCGTCTTTTAGCGGTTTTTTCCTTCCATATACATAGTCTTCAAGGTCTTTCACTGTCCAGATTTCAAAGCCAGATTCTTTTACTATTTGAATGTGTTTTTCAAGCTCATAACTCCAGGTGTTCGTCGAAGGATAACGGGCATCATCAAAACGGTGGTATAAAAAGATCACCACCTTTGCCTGAACCATTGTCGATAAGAACACCAGTAAAACATATACGATCATCTTTTTAGATATTTTCATATTGATTATTATACACTATTGGCGATATTGTGTATAATGATATAAGGACGGTGATTTGATGAGGCTTTTGACCGTGTTGATGGTCCTTTTTTCTCTTTCTTTGTTTAGTCAAATACTTTATTTTTCTCCAAATGGTGATCTTGCCTTAACAGTCTATGATCCTTTTGTCATGGTCAAGCCGGTCAATCCAAACGAAATAGGATTGTTCAAGGTTATAGCGAGTAGTTCTGTACTTCAGATACTGTCTGTCAATCTCGCTCAGTCCACAGACCTGATTACTTTTTCAAAATTGATAGGAATGCAATTTGTCGGATCAGAAGAATCAGCCGCAGGATTTGTTATGATAGATGATCTAAATGCCTTTTTCAGAAGATTTTCGCTCAACCTTTCTGGCACAAAATCAGAAGCCTTTCAGTTGATCTTTATCAGGTTTCAAAAAGGATATGTCATGACTTACTATTCCACGCAGGAAGATTTTTACAGATATCTTGTTCCTGCTTTACTGTCGATGGGCAGTGTGAAAACCACCTTTGTTGAACAGGAATATCTGAACGAAGAATTCAGATACTCGGTGAATTTGATCAAGCCATTCCAAGCCATTAAACCAGTTCAAGGAGAAATAGGTTCATTCATAGCCCTTGAAGATGCAAAAGCAGGATATATTCAAATAGTCAAAGAAGAGTTGTCAAGAAAACTGGATGTCAAAGAATATGCCCAACTGGTTAAGAAGAATTCTCTCACTAACCTTTCAGATTACGTCGAACTCTCAAGCGGCACAAACCTGATTCAGGCAAATGAGTTTTACTGGAGGATCTTTCAATTTTCTTCAAAAGGTTTTTCATATAGGTGTTTACAGACATATATTCTTTTGAACAACACCGCTTTTACTCTGACGTATATGGCAAAGATGGAAGATTTTGATCAATTCATCTTTCCTGCCGTATGCACCATTTTTTCTTTTAGACAAAGGTAGTTTTGTGTGATAATTTATAAAGGAGGTGGTGATATGAAAAAAACTTTTGTGT
Organism: Pseudothermotoga sp.; assembly: GCF_031962025.1. GTDB lineage: Bacteria > Thermotogota > Thermotogae > Thermotogales > DSM-5069 > Pseudothermotoga_B. The sequence continues at coordinate 97,563 of NZ_JAVRKW010000005.1, read as the reverse complement.
TTTTCCTTGCTGTGATTTCAATGCTCTCTTTTTCTCAAGAATTAGAAAACTACGTGATAAACCACAAAGATATTGACTATAAAATCGCTTATCAGAAAACAACAGATAAGGGAATTGAGATCACCCATGTGATATTCAAAAGTCAGAACTGGCAGGGCATCGACTGGGTTCACGATCTTTTGATTGTTCAGCCAAGTGAACTGTCATTCAAAGATGTGGCTGTTTTGTTTATCACAGGAGACTTTGATCCAGGAAAATTAGAGGATGTTGAAGAATACCTGTGGATTGCAGAAAAATTCTCCTGTCTTTTTGCCGTTCTTGGAGATGTACCAAATCAACCCATTTACGGCTTGAAAGAAGATGATCTGATAGCTCACACATTCTTGCAGTACACGCAAACAAAAGATCCCACTCTGCCACTTTTGTTTCCAATGACAACAGCGGCTGTCGGAGCAATGGATGTAATAGAGCAATTGTTCGATGTAAAAAAGTTTTTCGTAACAGGCGCTTCCAAAAGAGGATGGACTACGTGGTTAACTGCCGCGGTTGACAGCCGTGTTTTTGCAATAGCACCGATAGTCTTTGACAATTTGAATTTTCCAAAGCAATTTGAGCAGCAGTTGAAGATGTATGGAAATTACAGCGAGAGTATAGGACCTTATGTCAGACGAGGTCTGCCACAGATGGTGCAGACAGAGGAAGGTCAAAAACTTTTGAGAATGGTCGATCCTTACACTTACAGAGAAAAACTCACCATGCCAAAATACATAATAAATGCCACAAATGATGAGTACTGGACCATATATTCGAGCAATCTGTACTTTTTTGATCTACCAGCAAAGAACTACATACTGTACGTTCCAAACAACAAGCACGGCATCAAGAACGTGCCATACGTCGTTGAAAATGCGGCTGTTTTCCTTAGACTCGTGTTAAGTGATAAACTGCCAGACTTTGAGTTTTCCATAGAAGATGGCAGGATAATCATCAAAGGCAATGATCAAATCAAAGAAGTGTATATCAACAGAGCTGTTTCAGACACAACCGACTTTAGGGGTTCACTCTGGATAAGATTGCCGGTCTTGCCAGAGAATGGTATATACTCAATCTGGGTTGAACCACCGCAATCAAGGCATGTTGCTTACTATGCACAGGCGGTTTTTGAGATCGAGGGATACACAATCAATTTCTGTACACCGGCGGTCTACAGATAAAAGAGGTGAAAAGATGAAAATAGCAGGAATTGTTGGCGGCATGGGCTCGCTATCAACGGTGGATTTTCTTCAGAAGGTGGTTGAACACACAAAAGCCCAGAAAGATCAAGATCACATAAGAATGATTGTCGATTTCAACACAACTGTGCCTGACAGAACAGCAGCGCTTCTTTACGGCGGTGAAGATCCAACACCTTACCTTGTTGAATCTGTCAAAAAACTCGAACTGGCTGGAGCAGACTTTGCCGTTTTTATATGTAACACAGCCCACGCATTCCTTGAAAAAGTGAGAGAGCAGAGTAATATACCAGTACTGAGTCTACCGGAGCTTGCCGTGGAAAAGCTCAAAAAAGATGGAGTTGACGAAGCCTGGCTTACAGGAACCAAAGGTTTAATAAAAAGCGGTGTTTATCAAAAGGCAGCACAAAAGGCGGGAATGATCTTGCACATCCCAAATTCGAAAATACAGGACCACCTGATGCAGATAATCTATTCTGTAAAAGCCGGCGAACTTTCCAGAGCAGAGAAAATCTGGTATGAAGATGTGGAGCCTGCTCTTGGTGGAAATGTGCTTTTAGGATGTACAGAGCTCCCGGTGGTTGCAAAAAGCCACAGACTCAATGTGATTGATCTGAATACAGTCTGGGCACAAATAGTCATACAATTGTGTGGTGGGACTTTGAAATAGTCGTAGCAGGGAGGCGGGAAAGTGAATATTGCCGGACAATCTGCAAGAAGACCCATTGCAATATTCATGCTTCTTTTAGCTGTTCTGGTGATAGGAATCATTGCACTCAGAAAACTGCACGTGGAGCTTTTGCCACAACTTGAGTATCCCTATGCGGCTGTTTTCGCGACGTGTATGGGAATGGGAACTGAAGAGATGGAACAATTGATAACAGAACCGCTTGAAAAAGTCATAGCAACCGTACCTGGCGTGAAAAATTTCACCTCTGTTTCCCAGCCTGGTCTATCTTTGATTCTCGTAGAGTATGAATGGGGTGTGGATGTCCTGACGGCTTCTTCAAGGCTTGAGAGATATCTGAACATAGCTCAGGCAGATTTATCACAACAGGTCAGACCGACGGTTGTTGAATTTGATCCGTCGATAATTCCGGTCTTTGTTTTCGCAACAACTTTCGATCCTGATCAGTTCATTGACAGCATAAAGAGACTGCCCGATGTGGCGGGGGTCGAGAATCTTGGAAAACCCAGAAAAATCGTAAAAGTAACCGTAGATCAACAAAAGGCAAAAGATTTTGGTCTGGATCTCACCTTACTGGATACCTTTCTGGCAGGTAACGCTGTCTATCCAATGGGACAGCTTAAAGATGAAAAAGGAAGTGTTTATACAGTCACGGTTGATGGAAGGTTTAAAGACATAGACGATCTGAAAAATGCGATAGTGGGTTTTCGCGGGCTTTCTTATCAGATGGCAATGAGTGGGCAAATGCCCAGACTCCTTGTACCGGTGAGATTGGGACAGATCGCACAGATACAGACTGTCGACGAACAGGTAAGGGGATTGGTGAGAGTTGATGGCGAAAGATCAAGTGTCATATCGATCAGAAAAAGAGCCGGAGCAAACACTGTAAACACTGTCAGACAGGTGAAAAAACTCCTTGATGAATTGAAGATACCTTATTCTGTACTGATAGATCAGTCTATGTACACTGAGAAAGCCATCAACAATTTGCTGAAAAACCTGGTACTTGGACTGATTGGTGCCGCGATAGTCGTTATGGTGTTTTTGCTGGACATAAAAAGTACGGTGATTGTCTCTTTAAGTATTCCGATCTCACTGATAGTTGCAATCGTACTTATGTATCTGTTCAAAATAAATATTGATCTTTTAACACTTGGTGGATTGACAATGGCTGTTGGTATGTTGGTGGACAATGCGATCGTTGTTTTTGAAAACATATACAGACACAAATCAAATGGTGTACCATACGACGAGGCAGCATCAAAGGGTACGAAAGAGGTTTTCGGAGCCATCTTTGCATCTACCGCAACAACAGTTGTAGTTTTTGTTCCGTTGCTTTTCACCGAGAGCTTTGCGGCAACTATGTTCAAGTATTTTGCAGCAACACTTTCACTGTCTCTTGGAGCATCTCTTCTGGTAGCATCAATACTGATTCCAGCAGGATCAAGATGGATAGAAAGTAAGAGAATACAGGGCTTTGAGCGCATAAGAGAGCGTTACAAAGTGGTTTTAAGCAGAGCCTTGGACAGAAAATGGATAATTTTCACGGTGGTAGTAATTTGCGTGGTGTTTTCAGTCTATTATCTGTTGAACAGTCCAAGGAGCTTTATTCCGGATTTTGCAACCAATACCCTGACAATAACCGTGAAAGCGAAGAACCAGGCTGGATATGAAAAAACCGCAGAGATTGCAAAACAGGTAGAAGAGTTCATTCTCAGTAAAAAGAATGAATACAAGATTCAAACTGTCTATTCTGATGTGGGTATCACCAGCGAATTTTCACAGATAATAGGCGGTGCAAGCGAGGACAAAGCCACGATAAATATCTGGTTCAACGGCAAAAGAACAGAATACATTGAAAACAAGGAAAGATTGCTCAAGGACATCTTTGCTTTGAAGATAGAGGAAGCTGAGATTGAAGCTGGTCAAACAGATTTTCTTTCAGAGATTTTTGGTTATCCTCTCACCATTGAACTGACGGGAAAAGATATAGATAAACTGATGGACGCAGCACATAAATTGAAAGAAGAACTTTTGCGACAGAAAGTCGGTGAAGTCGCTATAAGAGGTGAAGCTACTGTTGAAACCCTTTTGGTTGATATAGACAGGTCCAGGTCGATTTTCTCTGGCTTGGTACCTGCACAGTTGTTCATGGACCTTCAATATTACACAGTCGGAAAACAATTTGGCACATTGAACACAGACTATGGAATACTTCCTATTTATGTGAATACGGGAAAAGTCGAAACAGTTGATGAAATCAACCAGATTCTTTTCAAAAATATCAGCGGACAGGAGCTACCATTGAGCGTGCTTAGCCAGATTGGCAAGAGAACAACACTCGGTTCAATCGCACACAAGAATGGTCAGAGAGTGGTCTATGTGGATGTTGTCAAATCGTCTTACACTGTTTCACAGCTTACGGATCTGGTACAGAAAACAATTGAAAAATTACCGTCAAATGGTGTGAATTACTCTTTTGGTGGTCAAAAGAACTCCCTGGACGTTTTACTAAAGGAATTCAAAACGATTATAATCATAGCTGCATTACTCGTTTATATGATTTTAAGTGCTCAGTTTGAATCATTCACAGTACCGTTCATAATTTTCACAACGGTTCCTGTGGCGATAATAGCACTTGCTCTGGTTATGATGATCTTTGGTTATGTTCTGAATCTACCTGTTTTGGTTGGCACTCTGACACTGGTAGGAGTTGTCGTGAACAATGCAATAGTTATGATATCATTCATCAGGCAGAGATTGGATAGAGAAAGATCTTTACGTCAAACGATAGTCGAAGCTGCTGCTTTGAGATTAAGACCCATACTCATGACAACCCTGACAACTGTGATTGCCTTGCTACCAGTTGCTCTGAGTAAAAACGAGGGTTCAGAGCTTGAGTCACCAATATCGTGGGTTATTGCCTTTGGCTTGATAATAACAACACTGTTCACACTCTTTGTTGTACCTGCTCTTGCAGAAGTCTTTGGTTCTACAACAAAACGCAAAAATTAGTGCTTCATGTATGTACATTGGATAATTCGCTTTTGACTTAAAAAATTTGTGATAATCTTTAATTTGGGGAGGTGAACAGGTTATGAGGAAATTTCTCTTGCTGATCCTGGTTTTTAGTACGATTTTTGTTTTTGCACAATCTAAACTGGTTATCTGGTGTTCGGAAAAACAGGTGGATATTCTGCAGAAGCTTGCTGAAGAATTCAAAGCAAAGTACGGCGTTGACGTCGAGGTTCAGTATGTGAACTTTTCAGACATCAAACCCAAATTTCTGACTGCTGCTCCACAAGGTCAGGGTGCGGATATCATCGTCGGTGCACATGACTGGGTAGGAGAATTAGTGGTAAATGGCTTGATCGAACCTATTCAAAAGTTTCCAGAACTCAACCAGTTCTATGAAACAGGGCTAAACGCATTTTCTTACGGTGGGGAACTGTACGGGTTGCCTTACGCGCTCGAAGCGATTGCTCTCATCTACAACAAAGACTTCGTACCAAATCCACCAAAGACAGTAGATGAGATGATTCAGATTGCAAAACAAATTGACCAGGAATTTGGCAAAGAAGTGAGGGGACTTATCACTTCTACAACTGAATTTTATTACGCAGTGCCATTCATTCTCGGAGCGGGTGGATATGTCTTTAAAGAAACACCAAAGGGATTAGATCCCAAGGATATTGGTCTTGCAAACCAGGGAGCGATCAGAGGGGTCAGTATCATCAAAAGATTGGTCGATGAGAAAATACTCGATCCAAGCGATAACTACCAGATAATGGATTCCATGTTCAAAGAAGGAAAGGCAGCGATGATAATCAATGGTCCGTGGGCTGTTAAAGATTACAAAGATGCCGGGATCGATTACGGTGTCGCGGTCATTCCAAATATCGACGCAAATCTTGTTGCAAAACCATTTGTGGGCGTTCAGGGATTCATGGTAAATGCAAAATCACCCAACAAACTCCTTGCAAAAGAATTTTTGACCAATTTCATAGCAAGAACAGACACCATGTACAGACTGTATCTGGGAGATCCAAGATTGCCGGCAAGAAAAGATGTATTGGAACTTGTGAAGGACAATCCAGATGTTGTTGCTTTCACTCAGAGTGCCGCAAATGGTGTACCAATGCCAAATATTCCGCAGATGGCAGCAGTCTGGGGTGCTATGAACGATGCACTGAACCTGGTTGTTAATGGAAAAGCAACTGTCGAAGAAGCACTCAAAACAGCGGTTGAAAGAATAAAATCACAGATACAATAGCCTGTGCCCGGCTCGTGCCGGGCTTTAATTCTCTATGGAGGGAAGAACCTGTGAAGTACCTGTTCAAGTTCTTTCTGTGGTGTTTATTTGTATTGATGAACATCTTTTTCTTCTGGGGGGCAAGCTTTTTAATTCAAAATGCATATTACGAAATGGGTGTAATGTTTTTCATACTGCTGTTTCTAATTGATTTTTTCATTTTCAATCCGCGTGCCTATCCGTACAGATATATTGCGCCTGCTCTTGTGTTGCTTTTCATCTTGGTTTTGTATCCAATATATTTCACTGTGAAAGTGGCTTTCACCAATTACGGTACTGGGCATTACATGCCGCGTCAAGAAGCGATAGAGAGGCTTTTGTACGATCCAAACTACACCTACGAAGTACAGGAAGATTACACTAATGAATACAAAGTTTTCGTGGTTTACGATGGGATGACACCAACGGAAGATTTTCTCATTCTGTTCAAATTGAATGGAAAATTATTTTTGGGTGAAAGACCAAAACCGGTAAGAAAAAAAGGCAAAGAAGTGCTTTTGAGTGAATCTGTTTTATATCCACTGGATGGCGAGTATGTTCAAACAGCTGATCGAACTTACCATCTTGTTCCGTACGGTGAATTACAGGATGTGAGAATAATAACTGTTGAAGATAAAATCTATAAAGCATTTTACTCTCCACAAGATCAGCTTTTACAAGCCAACTCACCATACTTTAAAAGCAAAATAGCACAGCTTTATCTTTACAGGGCAGATTTTGTCGATCAGCAGGACAGAAGGTATGCCCTCAGGGTGAATTCTCTTGGAGAATGGCAGTTTGTGAGAATTGAAAGGCTATATCAATTGGGATATGATGAGAGTTTTGAAGATGGAAAGATGAAGATGAGAATGACGATTTACAACAACAAAACCAATAACAGAGTGATAGAAAAAGAAGGTGCTTTCTACGACAAAAATGAAAAAGGTGAAGAAGTCTTTCTCATTGGATTCATAGACTATGTGGGTTTTAAGAATTTTCTCAGAATTGTGAAGGATCCGAAGGTCTCTGGACCGTTTTTGCAGATATTTATCTGGACCTTTGTCTGGGCACTTTTAAGTGTTGTTTTATCTCTCGCTGTTGGACTGCCTTTTGCACTAATTCTCAACGACAAAAATCTCAGAGCAAGGAATATCTATCGCACATTGCTCATAATACCGTGGGCTATACCAGTTTTTATATCGGCGCTTGTGTGGAAAAATGGTCTTTTGAATGAAAGTTATGGGGTGATAAACAAGTTTTTGCTTCCGTTATTCGGCATAAGTCCAATCAGGTGGATGAACGATGCACTCTGGGCAAGGATAGGGGTTCTGCTTGTGAATATATGGCTCACTTTCCCTTACATGATGACGATTTCCTTGGGGGCATTGCAGGGGATACCTTTTGAAATGTATGAAGCTGCAATGATAGACGGTGCAGGAAAATTCAAAAGGTTCACTGCCATCACACTTCCTTTCATAATGGCTGTGATTGCACCTTTGCTTGTTAGCAGTTTTGCTTTCAGTTTCAACAACTTCACTGTAATTTATCTCATAACCGCAGGAGGTCCACCTATCCCCGGCTCGACCACTCCGACTGGTTATACGGATATACTCATTTCATACGTTTATAAACTCGCCTTTGAAGGTGGTAGGGGTCAGGATTTTGGTTTTGCCAGCGCGATTTCTATAATGATATTTTTCCTCGTTGGCGGGATAAGTTTTCTCAATTTCAAATTTTCAGGTGCTTTTGAAGAGGTGGGAAGATGAAAAAGATCATTGTCCATGCCGTTTTGATTTTTTTGATTGCTGTGATTCTATTTCCCACCGTGTGGGTAGTGACGACTTCATTTAGAAGAGACGAAGCGGCGTTCTCGAGTGAACTTTTTTCAAGCCGTTTGACTTTACAAAATTACATAGATCTTGTCCTACCAGAACGAAATATACCCGTTCTTGTGCAGGAAATGCAGAATATACTCTCAAGAGCCAAGCCATTCAACCAGCTGACTTTTGATCAGGCTCAGAAAAGAATGGAAGACTCCTTGGGAAAATTTGAGCAATATCTTCAACAAACAACCTCAAAATACAGTGTGGCTAAGGAAACTTACCAGAGAATCGATGATTTTTTAAAGAAAAACAGCGAAAAAACCAAAGAACTTGTTCTGAACAACCTTGAAGAATTGAAAAAAACAATCTCTGGCGAGATCAAAGACAGCTTTGATGATCAATACAAAGTAGTGCTGTACGAGTATCTATCGAAAGAGAACTTTAATTCACCGATTTTCATGGTGTTCAAAGAAGATTTGCAAAAAATAGTCGGTTTTTCTGTGAATGATGTATCTGATTACAACAATGCACTTGAGATACTCAGGCAAAGTTACGAGCTTTACATGAAAGATCATCTGAAAAATCTGGCTGAGCTTTCACAGAAATTGGATCAACTTGATAAAGCTTCTACAGATATTAAAAAACAAATCCAGCCGTTACAGGATCAGGTTATGAAAACCGATGTGATTTTGAAAAACGACCTTCTGCCGGAGTTGAATGCCCTGTCCAATTCCTTGGAAAATCTGAAAAATCTGAAAGATTCCATCAAAGACAGCCTTATGAAAACTGATTTTCCGCTGGACGATACATTTTTCTTGCAAAGTGTTTCTGCATCGATAGAGCAACTTGAAGGAATTGAACAGAAATTGGAAAACCTGGTCGATTATGCGGATCTAAAAAGACCGCTACAGAAAATAACGGATATTTTGAAGGATATCACAAATATTGATAGTTCTGCCAAATTCAAGATGGCATATTCGGATTTTATCAAAGCCTACAGAGAGATTCAGCCAAAATTGGAAAGAGCCTTGAATGAAACACAGACTGCACTTTCTAACATAGAAGAAAAGGCAATTATCCTGCATGATTTGAATGAAAAACTCACAGAGATCAAACGGCAAATGAATTTACTTGAGCAGGAAAAACTCATCGTACAGCAAAAGATTGATCTGCTCGAAAGCCAGACCAAGGATGCCAGAAGAACAGCCCAGTTGAAGATCTTTTTATTTGAACTCGATGGCAGGATTGCAACTGTTAAAGCCATTACGTCTTTTGGAAAAACCGATCTTTTGAAGTATTCATCTCTCATGACCTGGTTGAGGAATTTCATGAACCTTTACACATCAAAAGATGAAGTTTACACCAAACTGCGCAAGACCATCGATGATTTGAAATGGATAGAAGAATACAGGACATTTTCAACCAGATTTGAGAATACCACCAAGAACCTTGAAGATTTGTTGAAAAAGACCAGAAATCTGCTGGATGATTTTGAAAAAAGCTGGCGCGAGCTTTTGGCTGTCTCATATTCCGGTGTTTTTGTGACATCGGAGCACCTGAGTAAGCTCGATGACATAGCAAGATCGGAATTTTTTAGCAAGGTGAGATCTGATTTAGCTGTTGTAATGAGAAAAGCCGGCGTTTTGATGAGTCTCATACCTTTCTCAAATCTGAGAAGCGACTTCAAAGAAATTGACAAAGAATATTACAGGATAGACCAGATATGGAAGCAAAAGACAAAACATTACTTTCTCAGATGGGTATTGAATTCTGTGATCATTTCCTTAATTGTTGCGTTGATAACAACAGGTGTTTGTGCAACAGCAGCATATCCATTCAGCAGAATGAGATTTTCAGGGAGAAAGTATGGAATAATGAGTTTTTTGTTGATTCAGATGTTCCCTGGAGTTATCTTCATGGTTGCAATCTACAACCTTTTGAATTTCCTTGGCAAGTACATTGGATTTTTAGGAGTGGATACTCCCGGTGGTTTGATCTTCGCTTATCTGACGAACATAGCTTACAATGTGTACCTGATAAAGGGATTTTACGACCTTATTCCAAGTTCTCTTGAGGAAGCTGCAATAGTAGACGGTGCAACAAGGTTTCAGAGTTTCTATAAGATCGTTTTACCACTTGCAAAACCTATTTTGACCGTTGTCTTTTTGCTGGTTTTCATAGGCACTTTCAACGAGTATGTGGTGGCAAGAATAATCCTTCAGAATGTTCAGAATTATACATACGCACTCGGACTTCAGGCTTTTGCAGTTGGACCATACGAAACAGAATGGGGATTATTCACAGCTGCGGCATTGCTTGGCATGCTCCCGATGGTGATACTGTTCCTGTCTCTGCAAAGGTATTTAGTCAGCGGTTTAACAAGAGGGGCAGTCAAGGAATGAATGGGGGCGTTGATCAATGAGAATAATTACTGTCTTTATGTTTTTGGGGTCCCTTATGTGCTTTGGTATCATGAAGCCGGTTGAAGATTTTATAATCGGGGTCGATCTGTCTATGTTGTATGAAATCGAAAAACTGGGTGGTAAATTTTACGAAAACGGAGAACAAAAAGATTGTATTGAAATTCTCAGAGACAATGGTTTCAACTGGATAAGGCTTAGAATCTGGAATGATCCAACAGATGAAAATGGAAAACCACTTGGTGGAGGGAACTGCAACTACATTAATATGACGCAGATTGCACAGAGGGCTAAAGCATAATGAATGTCTTTAGAAACTTGGGAGGTAAGAAAATGCTCGAGTGGGAAAATCCAGAACTTGTACATGAAGGTTTAGAAAAGCCTCACAGTTCATTTATCCCTTATTTTGACCCGTTTACAGTAGATTGGGTGTATCCAGAAGACTTTCTGACACTAAATGGAAAATGGAAATTCTACTTTTGTACATCACCTTTGAGACTTTCTGATGCGTTTTATCTACGGGAATTTGACGATTCTCTCTGGGATGAAATAGAAGTGCCAAGCAATTGGGAGTTTGCCGGCTATGATAAACCCATATATACCAATATCATATACCCTTTCAACAACGACCCTCCTCACCCACCAGTGGAATACAATCCAACTGGAATTTATAGAAAAAAGGTGCAGATACCTGAATCCTGGTCTGACAAAGAGATATTTTTACACTTTGAAGGTGTTCGCTCCTTTTTTTATCTTTGGATAAATGGGACCAGAGTTGGTTTCAACAAGGACAGTTGTACCCCCGCCGAGTTCAGGGTAACAGATTATGTGAAGCCCGGTGAGAACACAATAGTCGTTGAAGTTCTCAAGTGGTGTGATGCGAGCTATCTGGAAGATCAGGATATGTGGTGGTTTGCTGGCATATACCGCAGTGTTTATTTGTATGCCCTACCCAAATTACATATAAGAGATATCTTTGTGAGAACAGAACTGGATGATGACTGCAAAGATGCAAGATTGTTTATCGATGTAGATCTGAGAAATTTTCATAGCGAAAAATACACAGATTTTTTGACCATATCTTTGATAAATCCACGCGGTGAAAAACAAATCCTGGAAAAAACACGTATCGATATTGAGAAAGAAGAAAAACTATCTTTTGAATTTCTCATAAAAGATCCGTTGAAATGGTCCTGGGAAACCCCGTGGCTATATGTACTGTGTGTGGAATTGAAAGAAGATAAGAAGAGAGTCAACTTTGGATTTAGAAAGATTGAAGTGAAGGATGGAAGGTTGTTTTTTAACGGCAAGGTGTTTTACATAAAAGGTGTGAACAGGCATGAATTTGATCCAAGAAAAGGTCATGCAGTGACCGTTGATAGAATGATTCAGGACATAAAGCTTATGAAACAGCACAACATAAACACAGTCAGAACATCGCATTATCCAAATCAGACGAAATGGTACGATTTGTGTGATTACTATGGTCTTTTTGTCATAGACGAGGCAAATATCGAATCACATGGTGTTGGATGGGATGAAAAGATCACTCTGGCAAACAAGCCGGAATGGGAAAAAGCACATCTTGACAGGGTCCAGCGTATGGTGGAAAGAGACAAAAATCACGCCTGCGTGATCTTCTGGTCCCTTGGAAATGAGGCAGGCACCGGTAAAAACTTTGAAAAGGCTGCAAGCTGGATAAAATCAAGGGATAACAGCAGGTTAATTCACTATGCTCCACTTGGTGCGGACAAACCCGGTGATGGTTTTTATCTCGATGTTGTCTCTGTCATGTACCCTTCATTTGACAAACTGCTTGAATACTCTTCTCAAGAGCAAAAAAGACCACTTGTAATGTGTGAATATGCGCATGCGATGGGTAACAGCGTAGGAAATCTGAAAGATTACTGGGATTTGATCGAAAACAATCCATATCTGCACGGTGGATGTATCTGGGACTGGGTAGATCAGGGAATAGAAAAAATAGATGAAAGCGGCAAAAGATTCTGGGCGTACGGTGGAGATTTCAACGATAAGCCCAACGATGGGAATTTTTGTTGTAATGGTGTTGTCTTGCCTGACAGGACACCCGAACCAGAACTTTACGAGGTGAAAAAAGTATATCAGTACATCAAGATGAAATTGGTGAAAGATTCTATCCAGATCGAGAACAATTACATGTTCACTGATCTTGAAAAGTTCAAAGGGATCCTGATTTTGAAAAAAGATGGTTTGGAGATCTACACGGATGAGTTCAAAATACCACTTAAAGCCGGTCAAACAACTCGTTATCAGATGAAACTTCCTGAAATTCAAGACGATGGTGAGTATTTTCTTCAAATCATGTTCGTGCTTGACAAAGACGAACCATGGGCGCAAAAAGGTCATGTTGTCGCCTGTGAACAGTTCAGGCTGAAACCACCTGTTTACCAGAAAATATACGTCAAAGAAAAAGCAGAACTTGATCAGACGACAAATGAGTACATCATAAAAACAGATGATATGATTTTGAAGTTTTCTAAGATGACAGGTCTCCTTGAGAGTATCAATTTCAAAGGTGAAGAAATGCTCTATGAACCGGTGAAACCCAATTTCTGGAGAGCACCCACAGACAACGATATTGGGAACAACATGCCTCAAAGGCTTGCAATATGGAAAAAAGCAAGTTACTCAAGAAGGCTCCATAAGATACTCTGTCAGAAAAAACAGAACAAGGTGGTTGTTTCAACAGTTTATCATTTACCAGAAGATAGCTGGTTATACCTGACATACACAGTTTTTGGCAGTAACGATATTTTGGTGGATTATGCGCTTTTTGCAAATCCTCAATTGAGTGAGATACCAAGAATAGGTCTTCAGTTCAAAATGCCGCAGACTTTTTCTAAGGTTACATGGTATGGAAGAGGTCCTCATGAGACATACCAGGACAGAAAAGAAAGCGGTGTTTTTGGTATTTACACCAAGACAGTAGATGAGATGTTCCACAGATATGTCAAACCACAGGAGACGGGAAACAGAAGTGATGTGAGATGGTTTTCTATCACAGACGGCAAGGTCACCCTCTTTGTTTCAGGATTGCCCACAGTAGATTTCAGCGTCTTACCATTTTCAATCGAGGATATTGAGCAAGCCAGACATTTGAATGAATTGCCAGCTCGAGATTTTGTAACTGTGAATATAGATCATAAACAAATGGGAGTTGGTGGTGACAATAGCTGGGGAGCACTGCCACACAAAGAGTACATACTGCCCGCAAAGCCGTATCACTATGCTTTTAGAATCAAGCCGGGTCTTTCAGATGAAAGCGAAAGATACAAAGTTCTACCGGCTTTTGAACAGGATGTGGATTTTTCAATGGCGCTGTCCAGAGAGCTGTTGAAAGTCGGGGAAAAGTTGACAGTTTCATTGATGGCAGATAATCAAAGTATACTCACATATCAAGATGATGTTGTTCTGTACCTTGATGAGAAACCGGTTGAAGTCAAGCCGCTGATAGTTCCACCATTTGAAAAACAAGAAATTGAATTCACCGTGTACATCTCAAAACCAGGGGATTTTCTGGTGTCAACCAGTGCCGGCACAAGAAAGACTGTGTATGTGAGATGAACATTACCATTCAGTGATTGTATACCAGTCCACGATGTTGTCTATGGTCCAGATCTCACCTTCTTCGTAGTGCTCAACACCGATGATTATCGGCAGATCAACTTGTATGTCGACAACACCGACATCATCTTTCACATGATCCAACAGATCAAGAAAGACAGCCGCAAATGGTTCTATGCTTCCTGAAAACTCATCAACTGTTTCACCATTTGAGTTACATATCCAGATTGAAATACTAACTTCGTCCTTATTCGGGTTCATCATAACTAACCCAATGGAAGAGTTGTCTTTCACCAGATATCCTGCTGCGTACCAGTAGTATTTTGCATCTTCTGAGCTCTGAACGGGTTCGATCACATGATCAACATTGAGCAAGCCAAAGCTTTCGTCCTGATACAGAACACTGATGTGCAACAGTTGATCGCACTCAATTAACAAAAGTCCCCAGTTTTCATCGGCACTCGGTATGAATTCTGCAAGGTCGATAGATACCGTCGAATAAGCCTGTGCACTGTAGGTGTCCTGCCATAGTTTTTTCCCATAGCAATTAAATGCTAAGACCCTAAAATAAGCTTTTTCTTCGCTCATATTCGATACCAGTACACTGGTTTTGTAACCAACTGTTGACAGATGATAAGCAGCATAACTTTCTGCAAAGATCAAAGTAATTACTACGAGCAACGTAAAACTCAAGATCTTTCTCATGACTATCCCTCCCAAGGATGTGTGTTTTGATCATTATACCACCAGTGCGTAAAAAAGCTGAGCCTGATGGCTCAGCTTTGGTATGATATGGCTTTTTCGATGCGCGAGATAACGCGTTCTTTACCCAGCAAAGAGAGAGTTTCAAAAAGACCTGGAGTGACGAGTTTACCAGTCACCGCACCTCTAAGCAGTTGAAATACCTTGCTCTTAGATGCTATTTGAAGATCTGAAAGTGATCTGCAGACCTTTTCAGTGCCCTGAACAGACCAGTCTTGTAGCTGGGCAAAAGATTCAAGTGCTCTGTTCAGAAGATCTTTTGCATAAGGAGCTTTGAGATACTCTTCAATGAATTTTTCTTCATAAATGTAATCATCGAAGAAAAATGGATAAGCAAGATCGTACAGCTGTGACAACGTATTGACTTTTTCCCTGCAGATCGATATCACTTTGAGTGCGTATTCTTGTTCACTTTGCGGCATTTTCCTTTCAGTAGAGCGAATCCATTCGACAAACTCATTCCAAAGCTGTTCGATGTTCATCATTCTCATGTGCTTGCCATTTACCCACTCGAGTTTCTCTGGGTCGAAAACAACACCTTTATTGGATATGCTCGATGGATCAAAGCTCTTGAGCTTTTCTTTTACATCGAAGATTTCTTCCTCTGCCACACTCCAGCCAAGCAGGGCAAGATAATTCATCAGTCCTTTGCTCAGTATCCCAATGTTTTTGAAATATTCAACGGAAGTGGCACCGTGCCTTTTGCTCAATGGAGTTCTGTCAAAACCGAGTATCAACGGTATGTGCATGAACTGCGGAGTTTCCCATTCAAGAGCGTTGTATATCATTATCTGTTTTGGTGTGTTGGAAAGATGGTCTTCCCCTCTAAAAACATGGGTGATTTTCATTAGATGATCATCAATCACAACTGCGTAGTTATAAGTTGGAAAGCCATCAGATTTTATGATCACGAAATCTTCTATCGTTGAATTTTGAAATTCCATGTCTTTTTTCAAAAGATCGTAAAATCTGGTGGTCCCATCCGGTACCTTGAAAGAAATCGTTATATCGTGACCTTGCTGAATGTATTCTTTTGGATAATCGTATGTGTTCAGGATGGGTTTTTTTCTGTCTGTTTTATCATAAACTGTGTAATAAGCCATCTGTTTTTCAATCAGAACTCGAGCATACTGGTCGTATATCCCTTTAAGAACACGTTCGCTCTGTCTGTATGGACCAAATTCTCCACCGACATCTGGACCTTCATCCCAGTCGATACCACACCATTTCAAAGATTCGATGATCGCTTTTTCAGATTCCTTTGTTGACCTTTGAAGATCTGTATCTTCTATCCTGAGAATGAATTTTCCATTCATCTTTCTGGCATATAGCCAGTTAAAGAGTGCGGTTCTTGCTCCGCCAACATGAAGATAACCCGTTGGACTTGGCGCAAATCTGAGTCTCACTTCGCTCATTTTATCTGCCTCCTGATTTCCTCAATCATATTGATGGTTTCTTCAACGGTGTTTGCTCTCATAACAACGGTATTTTTCCTTGAATCGAGATATTTACCTTCGATGAGAATCTGTGAGAATCGATCGGTCCAGCCGCCTGTGCCAGTTAAGAGTATTATCGGTTTGGACTTTGCGTAAGCGACAAGCACTTCTATGGCGGTCCCGATCTCTCC
Organism: Pseudothermotoga sp.; assembly: GCF_031962025.1. GTDB lineage: Bacteria > Thermotogota > Thermotogae > Thermotogales > DSM-5069 > Pseudothermotoga_B. Next base: position 81,114 of record NZ_JAVRKW010000005.1, on the reverse strand, counting down.
ACCAATTGAAATAATCACATCGCAGTTTTCGACAAGTATCAAAGAACGGGTTATGTTGTCAAAAGGCGTCTTGAATCTCAGAGAAAGGTGATCATTTCCCATCTCACCGTATGGAAGTACACCGACAACCGTACCATTCGCGCTTTTAACACCCTTTGAAACGAGTTCCATTACGCCGTCCCTGCCACCACAAAAGACCGTATGACCTTTCCTGGCAAGGGATTGACCCAGATCAACACAGATCTGCTCGATTCTTTTGATAAATGGCAAGTCAACAGAGCCTGAATATCCAACAACGCCGACGTTCATATGCCAAGGTAAACCTCCTTGACTGTGCTGTTTTCAAGTACTTCATGCGGTTCTCCCTGGGCTATTATCCTGCCTTTGTGGATGATATAAAGGCGATCAACGACCTCTGACAAAGCGCTGACCGTATGATCTGTCACTATTATCCCTATGTTTCTTTTTTTGAGAGATCTAATCATTTGCTGTATATCTTTCACGGTTTTTGGATCTATGCCAACAAAAGGTTCGTCGAGCAACAAAAACGACGGGTTGAGTGCCATCATTCTTGCCAGCTCCAGTCTTCTTTTTTCTCCTCCTGACAGATCACCTGCGTATTGATCTCTCAGTTCCCATATACCAAACTCTTTGAGTAACTCTTCAACTTTCGATTTTCTTTTGTGTTTATCTTTTTCGTAGAACCTCAGAACCAGCTCGATATTCTCAAAAACTTTTATGCCACCGAAAACCGATGTCTCCTGTTGAAGATACGTTATGCCAAATCTTGCTCTGTGGCTTATTGGGACCTTGGTGATATCCATACCTGAAAACATTATTTTACCGCTCGTGGGAATGACAACTCCCAGAACCATGTTGAAGATCGTTGTCTTACCAGCACCATTTGGTCCCAAAAGACCTACAACCTCACCCTGATCAACATAGAGGTCCACATGATCGACAACGACTTTTCTTTTGAACTTTTTTACAAGTCCATGGCATTCGATCCTGTTCATTGCGCTTTCAAATATTTTATGAGTTGATCAGTGACATCATACGCGTCATCACCATAAACGAGTACCTGTTTGTTGAGAATGTAATCATAACCCATCATCTTTGCGTATTTATCTATCTTGCCGGCTATCTCATCGATCACCTGCTGCATCTTCGGTTGATACTCATTTTGAAGAAGCTGTTCGTATTGCTGTTTTCTTGTAAGTATCTCTTGCTGTTTCTTTTCCAGATCTGCCTGGGATGCTCCCGATTTTTGCATGTTTTCGTACTCTTTTGTCATTTCATTGAGTTTGTTCTGATAGTACTGAAAATCTGCTTTGTAGCGTTCGTTGAGCTCAACCATTTTTGGATATTCCTGAGTTACCCTGTTCACATCAACGAAGACTATCTTCGCATTTTGCTGAGTGGCTCCATAGAGTAATAACAGCATCATCATGAGAACTAAAGCTGCCAAAAGCACAGTTGTGTTTTTCACACAAGCACCTCCTCAGAATACAATCATATCTCTTATTTTCTCGATTGTCTTTGGACCGATTCCCGGTACTTTGAGAAGATCTTCTGCTTTTTTAAAAGCTCCGTTTTTCTCTCTAAATTTTATGATCTCACTGGCTTTGACTTCTCCTATACCTGGAAGTTCCGAGAGTTCATCAAGGTCAGCTGTGTTTACATTGATTTTCTTAACATTCACAGCAGGAGAATTTTCAAGCTTCAAAAAGCTTGAGATTCTCTGAGCCGTGGATATACCTATTCCAGATACCTTTACCAGGTCGTTGATCGTTCTGAATGGACCGTTCTGCTCTCTGAATTGAATTATGGCTCTTGCCTTCGCCGGACCGATTCCGGGTATCTCAAGCAGCTCTTCGTATGAAGCCGTGTTGATGTCTATGGGAAACTCAATGGTTTTTCTTTGAGTTGCTTGATCTGTACTTTTTTCTTCCTTTTTGTAACTGTTTTCAAGTGCAAAGCCCAGAAGAATTATCAAGCCGACGAAAGACAGAAAAATCAATCTTTTCTCACTCACAGAGAATTTCAAGGTGTTATCCTCCCTACATATCCCGGTCGCTGAGTACCTGCAATTTTCATGACCTCTGTCCAGTTCAGCTTTTTGTTGAAATCCTCAGCACTGTTGACATCACTGAAGGCTCCGATGACAAGAGAATACCAGTCGCGTCCTTCACGCAAAAAATGCATCAAATAGGCAGGATAACCCGCACTCCTGAAAGCCAACATCTTTTCCAGAGCGCTTTCTTTGTTTACAACAGACAACACGAGTACTCCGTAAAGAGTGCGCATAGGTGTTAAATTCCCAAAGGTGTAATCACCAACAACTCCAACTGTATAAGTGTCTTTTGTGTACTGGCAAATCACAAACCCAAGATTGGAACCTTTGATGATCTTCAAAGCATCATCTGATTGTAGAATGTAAACCGACAGGTTTGCACCTTTCTCAATCACTTCTGTCGCTTGAGTTATGAGTTTTTTGTAATCGAATTCTTCTATCCTGTAGATAGAAGGAGTTACATATTCTACCGTGGACTCAGTCGATGTACTTGCACTGACCGGCACTTCGATTTTTGGTGGAGGCACTTCGACTATCTCTACTTGAATATTGGACCGGCTTTTCAGGATGAAGAATGTCGCGAGTGTAAAACTGACAAAACCGATACTCAATGCGATTATCAATATTGCGAGTATTCGAGCCTGATTTTCGGTCAATCTTATTTGACCTTTCGGCACTTTTACACTCCCTTCCCCGCATAATTTACGAGTAGTTCCACGGTGTTCTCAACATCTTTCAGGGAAACAATTTCACTTGGAGAATGCACATACCTTGTGGCGATCGATACTGTGGCAGAAGGTATACCAGACCTGGTTTTTTGGAGTACAGCGGCATTTGTTCCACCAAATGTGAGTACCTCCATCTGATATGGAATCTTCTCCTGCTCGGCGATCTGTACGAGTTTTTCCACGATACTTCTGTTGCTGATTGAAGCTCTGTCTTTGATCTTAATTGCTGGTCCTTTTCCAAGCGCCATCGAGTGTCTTTTGAAAGATTTTGGATAATCCGATGAGTCAGTGACGTCAATTGCAATACAAACATCCGGTACCAGAGAATAAGCGGCAACCGATGCTCCTACAAGACCCGTTTCCTCTTGCACGGTGAACGATCCTATGATCGTGTTATGAGGCTTTTTGATTCTCTTGAAGATCTCAACAATGACGGCACAACCTATTCGGTCATCCATGGCTTTGCTGATCAACAGGTCGCCGTTTTTGTAAAAATAAGAATCGTAAACACCAAAAGATCCTATGGGTACCAGCTTCATTGCCTCATCTTTGCTTTTTGCACCAATATCAACGAACATATTGTCCAGACTCAGATTCGTGAAATTCTTTTTTCGCTCTTCCTCCGTTTCTCCCTCAACATAAACAACACCTATGGCATTTAAAAACCTCACTCTGTGTCCAACATAAGCATGGGGTGGAACCCCTCCAACACTTTCAACTCTCAAAAAACCCCTTTCATCTATATTCGTGACGACAAGTCCTATTTCATCGGCATGCGCATCGAATAGAACCTTCTTTCCACTCGTACCTGTTTTCCATACAAGAAGGTTTCCAACGTTGTCGAATTTGTAACCGTCTATATACCCTTCTAACTCATGAAGAATTAAATTGTGTACCTCTTCTTCTCTACCACTCGGTCCATACGCCTCTGTCAATTTCTTGATGAGATCTATCATTTTGCAAATGCCTCCCCTTCTTCAAGAATTTTTTGTAAAAGAAGAACTGTGTTATTGTAATCGTTCAGATCAATCATAGAAACTGGACTGTGAATGTACCGTGAAGGGACAGACACAACACCGGCTGCAGTACCTGCGCCAGTTCTCGCAAAACGCGCTGCGTCCGTTCCTCCAGCCGTTCTTCTTTTCGCCTGATGAGCGATTGAATACTTCTGAGCCACTTTTATTATTGATTCATAGATTTTTTTGTTCACAACATATCCTCTGTGCATGAAAGTAATCGCTGGACCTTCACCGAGATGTGTTGCCCATTGATACTCTGGTAATTCTGGATCGTCACCGGCAGTAGTTCCCTCTATTACTATTGCTATATCTGGATGTATCTGCTGGTTCACAACGGCACTGCCTCTGAGCCCAACTTCCTCCTGAACAACAAAGGCAAAGTACACATCATCTTCATAGCGATCATTTTTTTCAACAAGATCGATCAAAACAGAACATCCAGCTCGATCGTCAAAAGCTTTGCCTATTGCCCTTCCATTCTCCTGTTCATAACTGGTGGTGAAGGCAACATAATCACCCAGTTTGACCTGTTTTGATGCTTCGTCTTTTGATTTTGCTCCGATATAAATGCGCAGTTGCTCCATCGATGGTGGTTTGAGTATTTGCTCTTTATCCTGTACGTGAATGGCTTTGTATCCGATTGCACCAAGCACCTTGCCGTTGATACGAACAATCTTACCTGGCATGACCTGCGTTTCAACACCACCGACTGGAGCGAAAGCCAGGGTTCCATCATCTTCGATGTTTGTCACCATGAAACCAACCTCATCCATATGTGCCGCCAGAACAATTTTTCTTCTGCCTTTTGTTCCTTTTTTATATGCTATCAAATTACCAAGCACATCCACTTTTATTTCATCGACTTTGTCCTTTATCTTCTGATATATGAATTCCCTTACCTGGTGCTCATTACCTGACACTCCATCGAGTTCTGTCAATTCTTTCAGGTACAAAGTCATCCCTCCTTCATGCGATCGTTGTTGCCAAAGCCAGAAGCCTTGATGTTTCCTGGACATCTTTTGGATCAACAACCTCAACAGGTGTGTGCATGTACAACAGAGGAATAGACACAAGGGTTGTGCGTATGCCACTGCCTGCAAGCTGTACCTCGTCTGTGTCTGTCCCGGATCTATTGGGAGCTGGTTCGATCTGTGTTCTAACGTTGTTCTTTTGAGCAATTTCAGACAATAATGATTGAAATTCCCTGTCGATTACCGGTCCTATACAAAGAGCAGGTCCTTCACCGAGCTTGATCTGCACAAATTGGGGGATTTTTACATCGCCATGAGTTACATCCACCACTATTGCTCTATCGAGCATGAGTTCATACGCAATCGACACAGCACCAGGACCGGAAACTTCTTCCTGACTTGAGAAGATAAAATAAACATCCTGATAATTTTTTATGGTTTGTAATAAACTGGCTGCGAGAATCAGAGAGGCACAGCCTGCTCTGTTATCCATCGCCTTTCCACACAACTTGCCGTTGAGTTCAACGGGTTTCATATCAACAACACATATATCTCCAACTGATACGTACTCACCGAGCTCACTGCAGGACAGATCCACGAAAATTTTGTCAAAGTCTGGCACTTTGTTTCTGTGTTCTTCTTTTTGAAGATGAGGAGGAAGAACACCGATGACTCCCCTTGCAATTCCTTTTTTTGTGTAGATCTTCACTTTTTGCGCAAACATGATCTTTGGATCTACTCCGCCGATCGTTTCCAACCTCGCAAAAAGCCCATTTTCTATCTTGGTTATAACATGCCCAATTTCATCTGCATGGGCAAAAATGCCAAGCTTACCCCTGCCAGTTCCTTTTTTTTCTGCGATCAACGTGCCAACCTTGTTGTAAAAGACTCTGTCGACAAAAGGTTCGATCTTTTTTTCTATAACTTTCAAAACGGCTTCTTCATAACCAGAAGGACCGTCCAGAGCTGAAAGTTCTTTTATCAACTCTTTCACATCCAATTTCACCACTCCCTTATTGAAATTTTACATCTTTTGCTTTTTGCACGACAATCTTATTGTCTTTCACGTGTATCACAACAGGTTCATCAAATGGTTCTATTTCCCTGAGTATATAACCTGAGATCTGGATCAGCGATGGGTGTATGGATAATGCCGCTATCACTGCCTGTTCACCTTCGTTTAGCCCTGCACGCAGGACGCCTTTTACATCACCAAAGACGGCTATCGAACCACCTGCCATGATTTCAGCACCGGAATGAACATTTCCTATTACAATGACATCACCAGAATGAATCAACGCCTGTCCGGATCTAAGATTTTTTTTGACAACCTTTGTACCAGATTTTGTTTCACCTTCCTCGACCATCTTCATTCTTCCATGCACATTTATATTTTCACCCGAAGTGGCACCCATCAATATCTGGGAAACCTCCAGCCCCATTTTTTTCAAAGCAGAAATTATCTTTGGCATATCCTGAGAGTGTTTCTCGTTGTTTTCAATCATCAACATGATCTTATCGCCGGTGGCAAAAAAACCGCTCATCTGGGATATACGCGAACCGAGTTGGTGAATGACTGTTTCAATGTCCTGGTAGTCTTTTATCACCAAAACAAGTCCTTCTTTTGTCATCTTGAAATCCACAAAGTCAAAAGACAACATAGATCACCCCCGATGTATCAGTAAAATTCTATCACACAAACGGTGTATCATTTATTCTCAAAAACAACATGGTCAGAAGATTGAACAAGTGGCGTTATAATATCAGAGGGTGATCTGGCTGTTTAAATTCAGGCTGGATAAATTATTGAAATTGAAGATATCACAGGAAAATCAAATAAAAATGGAGCTCTCATCTGTCAGAATGAAAATTAAAGATCTGCAAAATCAGATCGATTCTGCTGAAAATCTTCTGCACGGTCTTTACAAATCAATGCTTCAAAATTCATCAAAAGGTATATCAGGCGCTCAGATCAGCCAGTGGTTCACATACATAGACATGGAAAAGATTTACATAAAAAAACTGTACGAGCAACTTGATCAGCTCAAAAAACAGGAAGAAGATCTCAAACAGCAGTATCTTATTGCAAGAAGAGAAACGAAAGTTTTGCAAAATTTGAAAGAAAGAAGATTCAAAAGGTATGTTTTTGAACAGGATAGATTAAACAGACTGTACTTAGACGAAGTGGCTTTGAGAAAGGTGATTGAAAGTGGAAGATAATACACTGAAGATATCACAGTTACCTATTTCAACGATTGCTTATATTGGCGATGCAGTGTATTCTTTATACTGCAGAACCAGGTACCTGAATTTGGGAAGAGTTGACAAAATTCACAGCAAAGTGAACCAGATAGTCTCAAAAAATGGACAGGCAAAAAGCCTTGATAAATTGATGGGATTACTCAACGAAACGGAATTATCCTTGGTGAAAAGGGCAATCAACAGTAAAGCCGCAAAAAAACACGGTAATGATCCTTTATACAGAAAGAGTACCGCATTTGAAGCCCTTTTGGGATTTCTCTATCTGTCCCAGGATCACGATAGACTGGCAGAACTGATTCAGATCACACTGGAGAATGACAGAAAAACCAACCCCGCAAGCCCTTCTTCTTTAGGGGAAGGGTAATGGGTCGGTTAATTATTTAAACTGTGCTACCATTGTATATGGAGAGTAGAACATACTATGTAGATTCGGCATGAACTGTTTCAGAAGAAACCATCAGGATATCCTGGGAATTCCCAGGTAGTAGCGGGCTTGGCACCCGCCAGAGGTGTGAGATTCACCCCACACCTCCGTGGTCATGGAGCATCTACTGCTCCATGGAAGGCAGCCTGAACGAGCTGCTAAGAATCCCATTCCCTTTAGGGGATTGGGAGGAGGTCAAGAGAATGATTGTGTACGGTAAAAGCGTTTTGGATGAAATAATAAGAACACATTATCCTGTTAAGAAGGTCTATCTTAAAGACAGCGATGATGGTAAATTCAGGCTCATCGAGCAGTTGCTCAGGGAAAATGGTTATCCATATACATACACGACATCGAAACATCTGGAGAAACTCTGCGGAGAAGAAAAAAACCAGGGTATTGTGATAGATCTGGATTTTCAGTACAGCGATGAGACTGCTCTTGATGGAGATCTGATAGTTTTACTCGACCACGTTGTTGATCCGCACAATCTTGGTGCAATCATCAGGACATCCGTTGGTGCCGGTGCGAGTGCTGTTGTGATCACAAAAGACCGCTCAGCCAAGGTAACAGCAGCCGTTGTAAAAGTCTCTGCTGGTACAGTTTTTCGAATACCGATTGTTGTTGTGACTAATTTGGTCAGCACGATTGAAAAATTGCAAAAGCGCGGATACTGGGTTTACGGTGCAGATATGCAGGGTAAGAATCTCTTTGAGGAAAAATTCGTGCCGCCAGTTGCTGTGGTTTTTGGGAATGAAGGAGAGGGTTTGAGCAGGCTTGTCAAAGAAAGGTGCGATCAATTGATCAGTATACCAATGTTTTCGTCGATAGATTCATTGAATGTTTCTGTAAGTGCTGGAATAGTGCTGTTCGAAATAGCAAGAAAGTGCTCTTTTAAAAAGAAAGGGTAATTTCGATGGTCAGTTTTGACTTTGAATACAGATCACCTAAGATTTCAAGTGGGTATATAATGAAAGGAAAGAGTTTTAGAGTATCACTGATCAAATTTCAAACGCTCTACGAACACCCCTTGCCTGGTACAGAGACGGTGGAGGTTTACCATGTTGAGCCCAAAGAAAACCCCGTCGGTTCTTTGATGCTTCTTCATGGACTTGGAACGATGAATATCCCTTTTTTGTTGTGGATGGGCATACACATAGCGAATGCCGGTGTCAGGGTCTTTCTTCCCATCCTGCCGGGTAATCTCACACGAACTGCCGATGGTTCGGTTAGCGGTAGAGAATACTTTTCCACAGACGTAGAGAAAATGGTTCATTTCTGGGAACATGCCATTGTCGATGTGCTCACCACACTTCGTATCGCAGAGGAAAAAGGCTTGTGGCATGAAAATAACTGTCTTGTTGGTTACTGTTTGGGTGGTATGATCTCGGTGATTCTCAGTGCACTGAGGAATGATTTTCGCAAAACGATCGTCATAACTTCGGGAGGAGACATAGCCACGTTGATGTGGTACTCACCAACGCTTGCGTATTTTCGAAGAGATATCAGCAAGGGACTTGGCAGGGAATATAGGATGAACGACAAGAACTGGTTTTTGGAAGTCTTTGAAAAAGATATCAAAAGGCTCGATTCTTTTGAAAATATACAGGATATGATAAATTCATCAATCCACCCGATATTGAAAGTTGATCCCATCGCTTATGCAAAATTCGTGCAAACAGAAAGAATAACCTTCATCGAAGCTTTATTTGACAGAGCACTACCATTGAGAACCAGAAAAATCCTCTGGAACGCTCTTGGAAAACCCAAAAGATACATCATCCCCACAGGACATGTTACCTGGTTACCATTTCAATATTTTCTTGGAAGTTTGATATTGAAAGAGATGAACATAAAAGAATTCAAGAGAAAGGTGAAGTTGATCGAGAAACCAAAGATAGAGGAAAAATAATTCATTTGTCTTTCACCTCGATCAATTTGGGAAGAAGAAAATCCGGCGTTCTCACCTGATTGCCGTAGAGTTTACTCATCAGTTCTGTTGGAGTGGCATTGACCATCTCGAACTGAAAACCTTCAAGATGTATTGCCCATATATTTTGAACCGGCTCAGAAAAAAATATGGCATTTTTTGATTTGTAGATGACATTGACCCCATCGTTGGCAACCCTTTTGAGCTGATACAGATCACCAGTTTTTTCCACGATATAGCTCACCTTTTTCTCAACTTGACCTATCTTTTCTTTGAAAGTAAATGCGGTACCATCTTTGGAGACAGTACCGATTGAAATTGAATGAAACCAGAAGTCTCTTCTGACAAAATCAATAGCCATGAAAAAATCTATTTCCTTGTCTATTCTTTCAACGGTCGTTCTGGCGTGTGTTATGACAGTTTCCAAAATAACAGCCGCTATAGAGATGAATATCAGGGAAACAATTAAATATATCAGGACCTGAATGCTCGTAGATCCCATTACCAATTGCATCTTTTTACCGACCATAAAGTCTATCTTCTATCTGCTTTGTTTTTTCTTCGTCAAAAGTATAGTACCCATCTTCTCTTGTACACCAGGCTGGTAGAGGAAAACTGACGGTTATCGGTATTCTCATGAACGGCTGGTCGACGATTACTTCTCCCTGCTGCAACAAAGCCGCGCGTTCTTTTTGTTCGGCAGTCAAATGCGAATATTCGGGTTTTTCCAGTTCTGCACCCTTTTGTCTTCCAACAACGGTCGTCGATGATTGAGTTATTATTCTGTAATCAACTTCGGAAGCGGTTTGTTCCGCACCAATCATTATCACCCTGAAAGATCGACCGCGTTCTGCTATATCTCTGAACAGATTTCCAAGCGGTCCTCCACCGTGTCTTGGAGCGTATTTGTTCAGTTCATCGAGGAATATGAAAACAGGATCCTGATCAGTTTTTTCCTCACGAGAGCGCATCACTTCAACGAGTACAGCACCAACGACGAAAGATTGAATCCTTGGTCTGAGTTTTGAAATATCAATCACGGTGATCTGACCGGGATGATCCCAGTTTATTTTATGCTGTTCACTGATACCGGTTTTCGCCGATAGAAAACTCGTCGGAATCCAGATCAGGTCCATACCGATGTTTTTAACGGATTTCAATCTTCTCAGCATTGCCATAACAGTGGATTTTCCTCTCAATTCCTCTTCGATTTTTTTTGAAAATTCTTCATCCGATGAAAACATTTTTATTAAGTCATCTATCTGTTCAGGAAGACCAGCCTGTACCTTGATATCAAAACCATTTGCAATTGCGGTTCTGAGTATTATCTCACCATCATTTGTAGAAGGAAGACAGGAATTCTTTTCACAGAATTTAGCAGCCACTTCAACGGCTTTTTCAAACCTTTCGTAGAAAAATTCCTGCACAGTGGTTACTGCCAACTGAAGATTTTGATTGACCTCAAGTTCTTCAGGATCGAACATGAGCTCAAAAAGTCCCATTTTAAAGATATCTATGCAGTCCCAGCCGTATGAAAAGACATTATCATATCTTTTGTTTGACCACGGCGCTGTGCTTTTTTTCGATCTTCTTGGTGCATAAAATGATACTTTTTCAAAAGGCTCTGGTCGAATACCCATTGACTCGTACATTTTCTTCCAGTGCCTTCCCTGCTCTTCTTTTTCGAGGTTTTTCCAGTCCTTAGACCACCTGTCTAAAAAGAGCAATCCTTCACCTTTGACGTTGAAAATGATGAACCTTGAGCGTGACAAATATCCCATGAGTTCATTTTTATCTTTCAACTTCCTGCCCGTATCAAGAAATGACCTGACCAGGAAGGTTGCATAGGAAGTTTTTGAAGCCACACCGGACTGACCTGAAATATTTATGTGCGCACCGTTTTCTCCAAGTATATATCTCACATCCGCATAAGCTGGTCTCCCGTTTCTGAAAGTACCTATCGGCACAGCCACATTCTGTTTGATCAACTCGTCAAATCCAAGAGCGATGTTGGTTTCATCACCTTCGGCTATCATGACCTCTGTACCCGGTGGTGGTGGAACCTGCGGAGCGTCTGAGGTCATCTTACCTTTTTCAACGCGAAGCATGCGTGTCGTTGTCACCGTGGCAATGTATATGGGAAAGGCCGGTAACAAACCTTTAAGTGCTATCTCTTCTTCATATCCTGAAACAAGTCCAAAATCCCATCGAGCATTTATTTCCGTCACTACACCATAATAGATTATTTCACCGTATGGTTTGTACGAAAAAACGACCTTCACTATATCGTCTATCTGCAGCATGTGTACGGGACGGTTATTCTCCTGATAAAGCCTGACAAAGAAATTGTAAGGGCTCGAACTATTTGTGCCAGTTACAACACCAACTCTCATCTTTCATCCCCCTCTTGCCTTTCAGACAAGACTATCTCCAGTGCGGTATGAGAAGCAGCACGAAAATTTTCACAGACAAAGGCAATCCTGTCATTGAATCTCACAATACCGTTCATCTTGAAATTTTTTTCAAACGCTTGAAAAACTCCCTTGGCTGGTCTGACGATCCTATCGTCGATGTTTACAAAAACAACTCTTTCGGCTGTTTCTTGAGTAAATCCATAGATCGAAAAATCCCTACCCAGAAGTTTTGAAGCTTCCAGTAAATCACCGTTTTTGATGAGCTTTCTTATCAAAGAACTACTTATCCTTCTATTTTTCGAATCGAGTACTTGTGGAAAAACTTCAAAATTGATCGCATTTATGTCACACATTTGCTTTAATCTTGCAACATCCGCTGATGCGCCTTTTCCGAATCTGAAATCTTCTCCCACGATTAAAAAAGAACAATCTTGGACTATGTATCTGTCGAAAAACTCCTCTGCAGTCATGTCTTTAATCTCAAGAAGATCGAGTACTTCAACTTCGTCGACGAATTTGGATATCTGCAGAACCCTTGCAGTTAAAGGCATGATGAGACCGTCAAAATCATCGGAAAAGTATTCAAAAGGATAGGAAATGACATAAGCTTTGCTTTTGTATCCGTATTTCACCGAATTTTGCTTGACGGTGTTGAGTAATTGCTGATGTCCCATGTGAACACCGTCAAATACACCTATTGTCATCACGTATTTTGTCATTCTCAATTCTCCTTCAGGACCTTTATTGGTTTGAACAGCGGTTCATTTCGATTCTGTTCAATCAGAGTTCTTACAAATGTCGAAGCGCGTTCAGATTTCGCTATACTGATGAGCTGATTTTTGTATATTATCTGTACCAAACAATTCTTGGGGAATTCTTCGAATTCTTCCACATCATTCACTCTCAGTGCATTACCGTTGAGTATTTTTTCATAGCCGCACTCTTTCACACGAACCTTGGGCATACTGAGTACATCTGACAGGTTCAGCAAATGATCGAGTATCTCTGATTGATCGACTTTGAAGATATCAATAGCTTCATCGACTTTGAACGGACCTATAGAAACTCTTCTGAGTTTCAGCGTTGTCGCACCACAACCCAGCAAATAACCTATGTCCATGCACAGTGAACGTATATACGTGCCGGCGCTGACTTCAGTTGTGAAAAAGATGTCGTTTTTATCGATCACGATATCTTCTATTCTGTACACAGTTACCTGCTTTGGCGGCAGTCTTATTATTTTGCCCTGTCTTGCAAGTTCATAAAGTTTCTCGCCTTTGTATTTCCTGGCAGAATAGGCTGGAGGAATCTGAGTATACGTTCCGATAAAAGATTTAAGTGCTGCCAGTATCTGATCTGTTGAGCAGTTAACAGGTCTTTGTTCCACGACTTTTCCGGTGATATCAAAGGTATCTGTGATGATACCAAGTCGCATTTTGACCTGATAGACTTTGTTGTGATTCATCAAATATTCAAGGATTCTGGTCCCATTACCGATCCCCAATATCAACAATCCACTCGCAAAAGGATCGAGAGTTCCTGCGTGCCCGATCCTTCTCATCTTCAGTATTTTCCTGAGTTGATTGACGACATCGTGTGAAGTTGGTCCTTCTGGTTTATCAACCAGCAGAACTCCTGATTTGCTCACCGATCTTTTTCCTCCTTGATCTTATCGAGAAGTTCCTGTATTCTCACACTCGCTTCTATTCCTGGATCCTCTTTGAACCTCACCTGTGGTGCTGTGTAAAGATCCAAGTTGTTAGCCAGATATGTTCTGAAATATCCCTTGATCTTGTTCAAATACTCAACGATTCTGGCTCTCTCTTCTCTATCTCCCATGACGCTCACGTAGATATCGACAAATCTTTTGTCATTTGAAAGTTCCGAACGAGAAATAGTTATCAATAGATCTTTCAATCTTGGATCTTTTGCCTCACGCAATGCCTCGGTAATTAATTTTGTGATCTCAGATTCAATCATGGCTTTTCTGTAATCAGGTCTCATTTAAGACACCTCCTGTTCTATTTTCAAGAAATCTTCAGCCTCCGCAAGACGAATCTTCAATTTGTCTGCAAGGTTTTTCAAAAAACTCGGTTTTATACCAAGCACATTCAAAGCAAAAGATGATAAGGTCAGACCGCCGTATGTGTAAGAATCACCATACCTCATTAAGTTTACAAGAAAATCGACTATGTGAACGATAGCCACCACGTCTGAATAAACTGATTCTGAAAAATTGTTTGGTGCATGATGGCCACTTGCAGAGTGAACGACAATCTCAGGAAGATTCCACCTTTCTATCATCTTTCCACTCACAATGGCGTGATTTGGTAGGTTCAACCTGTCTTCTGCTTGCAAAAAAGAGATTTGCAGGTTTTTTGTGAGCTTTGTAACGGCGCTGAAAGCCTCAGGGAATATGTAATCGAGTGCTACTTTTCCTATATCGTGCAGCAATCCAGATATAAACAACTCTTCCTTGTTGGGATATCCCACCATCTGAGCGAGCAGTTCACAACCAACCGCTGTACCCAGAAAATGTTTCCACAGTTGGTAATGATCAATACCAGACGTTTTTTTGTTTTTCAAAACAGAACTGTACGTGAAAATACTCAAAGCTATGTTTCTCACAGTTTTAAAACCAAGGATCATTATAGCTTCGTTCAGTGCCACTATTTTGCGCGGAAGACCATAATAGGCTGAATTTACAAGCCTCAATATGCGAACAGATAAACTCGCATCCAGCCTGATGACATCTGCAAGTTCTTTTGCAGATGCATCGGGATCCGATGCAACAGATACGATCTTTTGAACAATTGGATCAGGTGTTGGAAGTTCATCTATCTTTATCAAAATATCCTGTAACTCCATACTTCACTCTCCTGCTGGCAGTTGGACATAGAATGTACTTCCTTGGTTAACTTTGCTCTCTAACCAGATCTTACCCCCGTGCAGTTCAACAATTTCTTTTGTTATGGTCAGACCTATTCCAGCGCCTTCCGTTCTATAATCGAGTGCAGAACCAACCCTGAAGAATTTCTCAAAGACTTTTTGCTGATATTCCTCTGGTATACCTATTCCGTTGTCACGGACAGATATCAAAACAAATTTTCCGTTGTTTTTTGCTGAGATATTCACGAACTTATCATTTGAGTTTTCTTTGCTGTACTTCACACCGTTGCTCACAAGATTTATCAGTACCTGTCTGATTCTTTTCTTGTCCGCTGATATGAAAATAGGTTCATTTACATCACATTCAAGCCTCACATTTTTGCCCTTCGCAAATTCCATCATTGACTGTACAACCTCTTTAATGAGCTCTGTTAAATCAAATTTCGTCTTTTCAAGGGTCATGGCTTTTTGTTCAATCTTCGCAAAGTCAAGCAGTTCGTCCAGCAAGCTCTCTAAATGGAGACTCTCTTTGTACACAACCTGGATAAAGTCATTTAGAGTGTCTTTGTCAAGATCATTCAAACTCGAAAGTATAGTTTCCGAATAAGCTTTAATTGCTGCAAGCGGTGTCCTGAGTTCATGAGAAACACTCGCAACAAAATCCGTTTTGAGCTTGTCGATCGCTTTGAGTTTTTCCAGTTCTTTGGTGTTTGTCACATCTGTTATGGATATCAATACCTGTGCTTCACCTTCGTATTCGATTTTTTCCGCTATTATTGAATAAAAAGCTCCGTGAGACTCTACCTCGCTCACCTGCCGAGAACCCGTTGTCAGCACATTATTTGCAATTTTTTTGATCGCCTCAGTCAGTTTCAAATCCTGTTCACGTTCCAGGTACTGGATATTTGAAAAGACAGGATTTAGCTGTGAGTTGAAAACGACAATCATCTGTGGAAAGGAATTGAATATCTGCTGCATATAGTTCATGGTCTCCTCTACGATCTGATGCTGTTTTTCGAGTGACTTGTACAGATCGAGATTTTCAAGTACCACAGCTGAAAGAAAGGCAAGAGTGCGAATAAGCTCGAATATCTCGAAAACCGGCTCTTCACTCGCTGCTATGATCAGAACACCCAAAACCCTGTCGGTCTTCATCAGTGGGAATATCAGAATAGTCGATTGATCTTTTATAAAAGAAGTCGGCGACATTTTCTCAATAGACCATTTGATCATATCGAGTAAATCCTGCTCGATCGATATACCGTTCACATCTGACTTTCTCAGTTTTAAGCCTTTGTCCAGTACGGCAACCCACTGGCAGTTGATGAATTTCTGAACGATTCTTATGAGAGAAAGAAGAAGCGATTCCGGGTCCTTCGCATTGCTCGATTCTCTTATGAAGCTTGAAATGAACGTGTAAATTCTATTTGAGGATATCTGAAGCGCCATGCGGGTTGTTCATCCTCCTTGTATGATAATGAGCCTCAACTGCTATTATAACGCAAAATTGTGATCAGATGTGATATGTAGTACAATTGAATACAGGGAGTGGTTTTAAGTGTCCAAACAACTTTTTTTGCAAATCATTCAATCAATAGTACTGGTCGCGGTTAGCTACACCATTTATCGCTTGCTGTGCAGACTAATAATCAAAAGTATGGAAAGACTCGGTAAAGAATTCAAAATGAAGAATACCGCCAAACTTTTGATTGGAACGATCATATCATTGATCAGCTTGATGGTTTTTTTGAATATCTGGCGAATAAGTTTGATACCATACTTGACGGCTTTTGGCGTGAGTGGTTTCATAGTGGGTTTGGCTTTTCAGGAACCGTTGTCAAATCTCATGTCTGGTATCCTGGTACTCCTTACAGGAAAGTTGAGAGAAGGAGATGTCATTGAAATCGATGGCACGGTTGGAACTGTCGAGATAGTCAATTACAATCATACGATTTTAAGAACCTTTGATGGAAAAAATGTTGTCATACCAAACAAGCAGGTCTGGAATCAGAAGGTGATAAACTACTGGCCAGGACCGGTCAGAAGGTTATCCATGAAAGTCTCTGTATCATACAATTCAGATCTGTCAAAAGTACTTGAAATACTCAAAAAATGCATTGACGAAGAACCACTTGTCGAAAAACAAAATGTCAGTAATTCAATAGTATTCAGTGGATTTGGTAGTTCCTCAATTGATTTTGAAGTGCTCTTTTGGGTCAGAAGGGAAAATTACTTTGACGCCATCAATGCACTTTCGAAAAGAATAAAAGAACAATTCGATGCGCAGAAAATAACTATTCCATTCCCACAAATCGACGTACATGTGAAAGGAAGATAATCTTGAGCCTACAGGATAAACTATTCTGTGTGATGGACACAGAAACAACTGGTACAGATCCTTTTGGTGGAGATAGAATTGTTGAAATCGCCGTGGTTCCCGTGTACAAACAGAAGATCTTGTACAGATCTATTTACAGCTCACTCGTCAATCCGAAAATAAAAATACCAGCGACTGTCGAGAGAATACATAAGATAAGCAATCAGGACATTGAGACAGCGCCGATGATCGACGAAGTGTTTGAAAAGATCAGATCCTTCATGAGAAAATCCATCATGGTATTTCATCGTGCTGAATTCGATTTGACTTTCATAGATATATCAGCCAAGGAAATAGGTGTTTTCCCTCCCACGATAAACTACATCGACACTCGTGAGATGTCAAAAATTTTGTTCGGTGAGAAAAAAACTTTGAGCTGGCTTGCACAGAGATTTGGATACCAGAAACCATCACATCGAGCCTTGGACGATGCACTTGTAACCGCAAAAGTTTTTATAAAGATGATGCAGCAACTCAGTGAACCACAAATTCTGGAGATTCTTCACAACTGGAGGGGACAGGAATGGTGAAGAACTACGTTCTTGACACCAATGTTCTGATTCACGATCCTCACGCCATTTATTCCTTTGAAGATAACAACATCGTACTGCCACTGCCGGTACTGGAAGAACTGGACAAACTCAAGAGAAGATCTGACTCTGTTGGTAGATCTGCAAGAGAGGTTATAAGAGAACTGGATAAGCTCAGAACGATAGGTGATCTGTCCAAAGGTGTAAGATTACCGGACGGTGGATCTATAAGTGTGATGACCATAACTGATGGTCGCAGAGAAGCACCGGAGTTTCTATTTGAAAAATACCTGGACAACTGGATTTTGGCTTATGTTTTAAGATTGGGACGGACTTCCTCCGTACCGACCATTCTCGTCAGCAAGGATATAAGCCTCAGAGTAAAGGCATCTGCGCTTGGCATCATAGCCCAGGACTATTTAACTGACAGATCAAATCTTTCCTCTCTGACAACGGGATACAGTGAACTGGCTCAGCAGATTGAGGAAGGTCAGATGATCGATGCAAGAGAAAATGAATACATCAAAGCAATCAACGGTTATTTCAAGATCAAAAACAAATCTGCGAGAAAACTTTTGATAAATCAGACCAGCGTCGTGTGGGGAATAAACCCGTTAAACGAGCAACAATTATTTGCGATGGACGCTCTGCTTGACGATGAAGTGAACCTGGTGACACTCGTTGGTGTTGCAGGCACCGGTAAGACCCTGATAGCACTTGCATGCGCACTTGAAAAAACTCTGAAAGAGAAAAAATTCAAAAAAATCATAGCCACACGCGCACTGGTCACGATGGGAAAGGATGTCGGGTATCTTCCAGGTTCGCTGGAAGAAAAACTCCAGCCATGGATGCAACCAATAATGGACAACCTCGAGTTTCTTTTTGACCGTGTTCAAATGAGTCTGAAAGAATTCTTAAAAAAGGAAATAATGGAATTGAGCGCATTGAGTTTTATCAGAGGAAGAAGCATACCAGATCAGTACATAATCGTTGATGAAGCACAAAATCTAACGCCACATGAGGTGAAAACAATTCTCACAAGAGCTGGACAAAACACAAAGATAGTACTTCTTGGCGATCCATATCAGATCGATACGCCTTATCTGGATAAAGACAGCAACGGGCTTGTTTATGCTGCCTCGAGAATGATCGGAGATCCCCTGGTTGCACACATCACCCTGACCAAAGGAGAAAGATCAAAACTCGCGGCTTTAGCGGCAGAAAAACTATAGTCGGGAGGTTATGAAAATGAATGTCACTGTTGAAGCAAAAAATCTGGTCAAAGAGTTCGGCACTTTCAGAGCGGTTAATGGCATTAACTTATCGATAAATGAAGGAGAGATCTATGGCTTTCTTGGACCGAACGGTGCTGGAAAAACGACAACTATAAGGATGCTGACAGGAACACTGAAACCAACCAGTGGTCAGGTGAAAATACTCGGTCTTGATCTTGACAGAAAAGAGCTGGAGATAAAAAAGAGAATTGGCGTTGTTCCCGATGAACCAAGGATATATCCCAATTTGAAAGGTTTTGAGTTTTTGGATTTCATAATTGAGATTTACAGACTGGATAGAAAAAAAACAAAAGAACGAATCGAAGAACTGTGTCAAGCTTTTGAGGTGAATTACCTTGAAAAAACGATCTCTGATATGTCACACGGTATGAAACAAAAACTCTATCTTGTGAGTGTTTTAATGAGAAGACCGCAGATTCTATTCTTAGACGAGCCAACGGTAGGACTGGACGCCAAATCGGCAAAGATTCTGAAAATGCTTTTACAGAAATATTCCTCCGAAGGCTGCACCGTTTTTATGACCACTCATGTTCTTGAGATTGCAGAAAAGATGTGTACAAGAATAGGGATAATCAACAAGGGCATACTCATTGCAGAAGGAACACTTGCAGAATTGAGAAGTGCATCGAACAAAACACAGGCAAGTCTCGAAGATATTTTCCTTCAACTGACTGCCGATGAAAAGGACATCGAAGCCATAGTAAAGGAGCTTTAGAAGATGAGAGAGTTAATAATACTGCTCAAATACGGTCTGAAAGGTTCTTCAAGTAAATCTTCAACCAAAACCAGAAAATCCATATCCGGTTTGCTTTTGCCGCTGATAGCCGTGATTGGATACGGAGTTCCCATTGGAGTTCTATTTGCTGATCTTTTCAAAGTGTACAAAGATGTCAATATCAACGGTATAAACTTTGCGACTATTTTTGTCGCAGACTGGTCTGTTATGATGGCGGGTGTGTTCATTCTTTCTTTTGTACCGAGTCTGGTGAATTCTTTTGTCAGAAATGAAGAGATACAGCTTCTTTTAACAATGCCCGTGAGACGATCAACGATAGTTTTTTACCAGGCGGTTCTCACATTGATCTTTCAATCTTTTGCTGTGGTGATGTATCTTTTCATCATGCCAGCGTATGCCATAGGTGTTGGGAAAAATCTGTTCATCTCAGTTATTTCAGCTCTTCTCATGTGCTTTGCTCTTATTTTTCTTTCAATCCTCATTGCAGCTGTCGTGGGTATTTGGATGAACAGATCAACAGCGCGAAGGATGAATTTCTTTTCCATTTTAATTGCGGTGGTTTTGTTCCTTGTTGCAACACAGTTATTACCGCAAAAGATCGGCGCCACTACTTTTTCATTTTTGACCAGAACAGGGCAAAAAGTGCTGTCAGAATACAACCCGCTTGTATGGCCCGTACTTTCCCTTGACAATCCTGTGTACATCATTTTGCTTTTTGTCATAACCTTTGCACTCTGGTCTTTATCGTTGAAAGTATCAGAAAAAATCTCTTTTGAGGACAAAGCGGTGATAAAAAAACATGAGAAGGGTCTCTCTCATACTGGAGTTTATTCGAAAGATTTGAGACTTCTTTTCAGATATGAGCAAGGAGTATTCATGATTATTTATCCAATAGCTATAGGTTTGATCTTCTCATTTACAACAAAATCTTTCATGAGCCCTCTTTTCATATTGATATTCATAAGTACGATGTATGTTTCGATGAGCTCGGCAATGCTTATGAAACAGGAATTTCTTGCCTGGCCGCTTGCAAAAATCATGCCATTGACCATCTCCCAGATCCTTGTGCCAAAGATGATCATCCCTGCCGGTCTTTATTCATTAGTGACGATGATTCTCTCTATCTTTTTGCAGATCTATTTCAAACTTTCCTGGACTTTTTATTTCATCATTCCTGTGGTATTCGTCATGTTTGCATTTGCGGCAGTTCTTGGCATACACTTTTTCATAAAAGAAAGAGAAAAGAATATCATAAATAATCCGTCCAGGATACTGAATACCTTGCATGTCTTTGCCGTTGAAGGTATCGTTTTTGCACTGACCATAGGTTCTGTTTTACCATTGGTCATGTACATGTACAGTAAACACTCGCTTCTGTCATTCTTTAAAAAAGAACTGCTGGTTGATCTGATTGGACTTGGCTTACCGATTGTATTAACCGCCACTCTGATCTTTCTAATCAGAAGGTACTTCAAACAGCTTCTTTCTATGATTGAAAAAGTCGAATGAAAATGTTCTTTTAGCGAACAAACTGGTATAATATCTCTTGAGGTGATCTGTGTGCAGCAAGACGATCTTGTGAAAGATCTTGTTGAGTTTTGCACGGCAAGAGGTGTTTCTGGTAGAGAAGAAAAAGTGAGAGAACTCATCATTTCACACCTTCCCGTTGACTACACCGTGGACAACATAGGAAACCTGATCGTTGAGATCGGGCACAAAGATGAATCGATTGCCTTGATGGCACACATGGATGAAATCGGTTTGATGATAACGAGCATTACACCTGATGGTTCACTCACCTTCAGAAAAATGGGTGGATTTGACGACAGACTGCTTCTTGGAGCACATCTTGATGTAGTAACAGAAAAAGGTATCATCGACGGAGTGATTGGAATAGCACCACCACATCTTGGAACAAATCAGTCAGTGGAAAATCTACGCATAGATATCGGAGCACACGATAAGCACGAAGCAGAAGAACTTGGTGTTAAAGTGATGGACTTTGCCGTCTTTAAAAAACACGTGAGTGTTTTAAACAACAGATACCTATCGATCAGATCCCTAGATGATAGATTTGGTTGCTTAGCCTGTTTGTACGTGCTCCGAAATGTTTTGAATCAAAATCTCAAAAAAAGAGTTTTCTTTGTATGGACCGTTCAGGAAGAGATAGGTCTGAAAGGTGCGAGGGCTTTTCTGTCAAGACACAATATAAATCTGTGTTATGCAATAGATTCCTTTGCCTGCTGTTCTTCTCTTACAGGCGATGTCGCGTGCGGGAAAGGACCTGTTCTCAGAATGGTTGACAACAGCGCTGTAGCAAGTTATGACCATATGAAGAAAATTTTGAGTATAGCTCAAGCGCACAAAATACCTGTTCAGGTAGGCATAACAGGTGGCGGCACAGATGGATCTGTGGCGATTGAAAGTGGAGCGAAGATGGTACCCATCACTTTGGCGGTGAAATATCTGCATTCCCAAGCAGAGTACATTTCACTGGAAGATTTTCAAAATCTTGTGAAACTCCTTGATGCTCTTGTAACAGAGTAGGTGGTCGTGTGCTGTACTTTGTGATCTTTCTGTCTGGTATTGCCTCTGGTTTTTTAAATGTGGTTGCCGGTGGTGGGAGTCTTTTAACATTACCGCTTCTCACTCTTGCGGGAATGGGTATAGATGTCGCCAACGGTACAAATAGAATAGCAATTCTTCTTCAGAACATTGTGGCAGTTAGAAATTTTCAAAAAGGAAAAGTGCTGCCAGTAAAACTTTCTCTTCTGTGCGGAATACCGGCTGCTATAGGTTCAGTTGTTGGCACCATGATTGTGATCGATCTGGATCAAAATCTGCTCAAAAAAATAGTTGGAGTTCTGCTTTTGATAATGGGACTGTTTTTCTTCGTCAAGCCAAAAATGTGGAGTGGGGAACAGAATAAGAAAATCAATCCCGTACTGGTATCAATTGCGTTTTTTGGCATAGGTGTTTATGGAGGTTTTATACAGGCTGGTGTGGGATTTTTTTTCATATTTTTCACGGCGGCACTCCTTGGTCTTGATTTAGTAAAAAACAACGCTCTGAAAGTTTTCATAGTTCTTCTGTACACACCTATATCTTTGATAATCTTCTTGCTTAACGGGAAAGTCATGTTTCTGGCAGGTTTGATCCTCGGTCTTGGCAGTATGGTGGGAGCGTATCTTGGAGTGAAGTTCTCGCTGAAAAAAGGTGCTGGCTGGTTGAGGTATATCGTTTTTGCCACTGTTATTGCAAGTGGCATCAGTTACTTGATTTGAGCTTTTCAGGCTGACTGGTCAGGTATCTTTTGAAAACGAAGTAGGTTATCATAGCGCTGCCAAGTATGGTGTATGAACTTTTTATACCTATGATATTCCCGACAAGTCCAAAAACGAACGCACCTGTTGGAGATCCACCGTTATTTATGAGTGCGTACAGAGACATTGTCCTGCCACGCATGTTTGATGGTGAAAGAAACTGAGTTCTGCTGTTGGTGATGTTGAAAAATATAGTCTGACCGGCACCGTTGATGAAAGACATCACATATGCGGCAGGAGGATACACAGAACTGATCAATGTGCTAACACCGATCATCAGTATAAAATATTCCTCTTTGAAAGATATGACATGTTCTGGCTCCATTCCACCAGCAATCAGAGCTCCAACAAGAGCTCCAAGCCCCATAGAACCCATCATCAAACCATAGCCAACCAGTCCTGTTTTCACAGCGCTCTTTGCAAAAGCCTGCATCAGCATGCTGTAAGGCATACCAAAAAAAGCGTAAACAACCAATGAAAAAAAGGTCAGACTCATGGCTCTGTTTTTGGAAACAAAGCGCACACCTTCTACCAAATCTTTGAAAAAGGATTTATCCCTTTCACCGTTGTATTCATGCTTTGAAGGTATCATCGGCAAAATTATCAGCAATGGTAGAAAGGAGACTGCGTTGACTATAAAACCAAAACTGAGTCCGTAATATTTCACAACAAAACCGGCTATCGACGGTCCTATCATTCTTGCTACATTGAATATCATCGAGTGCAGAGCAAGCGCATTTGGAAGGTGATTCTTTGGGACGATTTTTCCAATGAAGGTGTTTCTGGATGGAAGATAAAATGAAGCAGAGATACCCATGAAGATACTCAGTACAATAAGCTGGAAAGGTGTCAGGATATTTTTGTAAACAAGATAAGCCATGAAACAGGCGTTTATCGTATCGGCTAACTGTGTCAGGAAAAGTACTTCTCTTGGACCAAACCAGTCGATGAGCACACCGCTGACCGGAGAAAGTATCACAGTTGGGAACCCCTTCAGGAAAGCTATCAAGCCAATAAAGCCGGCTGCTTTGTTTTCAGGAAGGATATTCACTCCAACCCAACCACGCAATGTTGTGTCGATCCATGTACCGATCAACGATATACTCTGTGGAATCCAGAACATGAGATAATTCCTGTTTTTAAGCGCTCTAAATGGGTTCGAATATTTCGCCATACAAACTTTTTATACACCGGGAATGTTAAGTATTCTGGCACGAATCTTTGACAAAAAGCAAACAGCGGGGATGAAATTTCCCCGCTTCAAAAAGTATATGTACCCTCTGCAAGAACCTTTTCCCATTGCCAAAAATCATAACTTATCGATGGTATTCCTCCACAAAGATCCTTTAACCAGCCAGCCATCTGAACGCCGCCAGAAGCTTTCAATCCTCCTTTAACTTTGTATCCCACCTGATTTGAACCTCCAGTAGATGCATGGGTTTCTCCTGATATCCATGGAGTTAATCTTACAAAAGGACCGGCGACATAATAAACATAGGCAGATAAAGTGAAGGGCAACCGTCCTTCTGCTCCAGCCTGTACTTTTGCATTTGCACTGAAATTCACCCCAGAGTAGTTTGTCGAATAAGAAGGCGATTTAGACCAGCTTCCATTCTGGTAGGTCACCTTTAAAGACGTTGTCATACCGAATGTAACCCAAGTTTCGAAACTTATTGAACCATTTATTTGTGCAATGGCTTCTGCATCAAGTTTAGCTTCAAGGTAAAGCACAACGGGAATACAAACAACCCAGAATGTCACAGGTTTTCCTCTTGTGAAAAGATTCACGGACCAATCTTTTGTTATACTCCCGCCTGCATTCACTTGCAGTGAGGGAGTGAAAGATGGTGACAGTGAAACAACCGTTTCAAATTTCTTGAGTCTGTAGCTCCAGCTAAACCAGCCTGTCTGTATCCATTCGTGTTCCCACAACAGCGATACGTTAAAAGAAAGTGTCACGGTGATCTTCGGTGTCACAGAGAGTGTGGAATAGGTGAATGTACGAGATAGCATTTCATTTGTAGAAACGTTAAAACCCCATGATCCATAAAAATCGCTTGCGATTTTGTGTACAGCGGGTTTGGTTAGTTCCTGTTCATGCATTTCTCTGTTTGAAAATTCCAGACTGAAAGCGGTGTAATCTCTAAGAGCTTGTACGACTTCTATACTTTTTTTCTGATCAAGAAGATTTTTTGGTGCCTCACCGCTTGTCACAATTTCTTCAGAGAGCAGAATACCTGTGGCTGTTTTTTGAAGACTGGCTCTGTAAGTTGTACCTCCGCCCAGATCGACAAACCAGTTTTCTGTTCCGGATTTTGAAAAAAAGCTTGGTTGTAAACGTCCTATTTCCGAGCCTTTTGGCAGTACTATTTCCGTTTTTCTTTTAGTTATAAGAGTGTTCTTTGGTGAATTTAAGAAAGCTGACTCAAAGATCTTCCCATCGATTTCATTCTCAAGGTACTTCAGTATCATCTTCTCTGCTGCTCTTTCATTTTCAAAGCCTTTGCGTGCAATGAAAAGTGAACCAGCTTTTGATCTGACAGCACCCGGTGCCCTCATCGTTATGACACAGGTGTAACCTTTTGAATCCTGAGAAACTTTCATGTCTTTCAACGTGAAAGAAGGTGCTGTGCCGTATAAGAGATAGTAGTTTTTTGCAAGTTCATCCACGAAATTGTTGAAAACCTCTCTGTCTTTTTGCATTTGCTCATAGTGGGCTATGTATATTTTTGCCAGATCTGATTGTGGGACGAACTCTGTTCTTGTGATGATTGCTGAACCATCCTGCATAATCTGAATACGCTCTTCGATCGTTCTGGTAAACTGCGCCGCATAATTCAGGGTGACTAACAGCATGATCAGAACTAACATGGCCTTTCTGATCATTTCCAGTCCCCCCCTTGTATAAATCACTTATTCATTTTATGCTTTTTAAAAATTAAAAAATCATTAAAGTCTAACTACCTGCGCAGTATGATCTTTTTCAAACCATTTATGCTCACAGACTTAACCAAAGACAGGTTGGTGTCGAAAACCTTTATACCATTTTGCATTCCAACATAGACATAACTTCCACTGACTAAAAGAGAGTTGGCACTGTTCAAATCGATCTCTATTAATTTTGAAAGGTTTTCATCGAATTTAGTGAGTTTTTGATCGCTCAGCACATAAACAAAACCAGAATCGAAATAGATCTTTTTTGCACCGGAAAAATCGGTTGAGTTGATTTCTGACAGATCAGTCGAGCTGAGTTTGACGATTTCTGAATCTGTAAGCAAATAGACTGTGTTATCCACGACAAAGGCTTCTTTTGCCGTGCATTGGTAAGTGCTTTTCAGGATCGGATTTTTTGGATCTATCGCATCGATCTTTTTCAAACCATCTGCATCACAGACATATATGTACTGACCGAGAACAAAAAGCGATGAAGGCTGGTTCATTGATATTGAGGACTCTTCATAGACGTTTTGGTCTGATATTCTCAAAATCGACAAATCAGTGTCGCTCAGTATACACGCGAAGATTTCACCGGCTACGATTCTTTGAATTGGTATAAGACTGTCAACCCAGATGGCTTTTCCGCTGAAGGATGATGTAGCTACAGTTGTATCTTTTATGATCGAGAATTCATCGCCTATCACGAAAATAGACTCATCACGGTAAAAGAAGTCATTACCCGTCACAGAGGATATCTTTGTAACTGTAACTGGCTGCGCAAAGCTGACATCGTAAATACCGTCTGCCAGAGCCAGAATTTCACTGAAAGACGTCTGTACACCTGTGTAAAAGCTCCAGACAGGTCCTTCTGTTGAGGTGTTACCATCTTTTGCCACAACTTTCCAGTAGTATCTTTTGTTGGTTTCAAGGTTCTGTATCAGCATATTTGAACTTGACAGATTTTGCCTTATCAACGGTGGATTTGAGCTTTCTCCAAAGTACAGATCATAAAACAGTGTGTCACCATCAGCATCTGAACATTCCCAACTTAGGACAACATCTTTTTCAAAGATTGAGGTGTTATTTTCCGGCACGGGATTGGTTGGTGTTGAAGGAGCGGTGTTCGGTATACCTTTTGTTCTAAAGTTCCAGACAGGTCCCTGTGTTGTATTTGTCCCATCAGAGGCTTTTACATACCAGCTGTAATATGTGTTTGGTGAAAGATCGTCCAGTAAAAGAGATGGTTCATTGGTAGTTTTTTTCAGGTTATTGATATAAACTTCATAAGTGAGCTGGTCATTATCTGGATCTGAACATTTCCACTCTAACTTCAGGGGTATATTTACAGACTGTGCTCCATCAGGTGGAGAAACAAGCTGGGGGACATTTGGAGCCCTGTTCTGACCAATCTGGGCTGTTGTGAAAGTTGCTGGATCACTTTCAACGATGTACATACCATCAAAAGCTTTCACAAACCATTTGTAAGTCTTTCCGGCAGTGAGATTGTATTTTGTATACTGATAATTTGTAACTGTCGCTACAAAAGAATCATCGATGTATATTTCGAATCTCAAAGGATCCTGATCTGGATCTGTGCATCTCCATTGAAAAACTACTTGCGAACAATCGACGTTTTTCGAAGTTGGAGCAGGTGATATCAATTCTGGTTTGCTCGGTTGTCTGTTTACTTTAACAGTGGAAAAACTCAGCAGAGGTGATTGAACTTTGTTTTTTCCATCGCTTGCGACTATTTTCCAGTAATATGTTTTAGATGGCTCAAGACTTATTCTGTAAGAATTTTCAGTGCCTTTGTACTTGGATTGTGTGTTATTTTCACTATCTCCAAAAAACAGTTCGTATGTCAGAAAGTCGTTTTCAGGATCTGTGAATGTCCAACTTAAGGTGATATCTAAGGACACATCAGTTTGACCGTTTTGGGGAGATGATGAAACAAAAACAGGTGGCTGATTAGTGGCAACAGATGGTCCACCGCACGAAAACAACACTATGAGAGCAAAAGACACAATTATCAGCGTGATTGAGAATTTCATAACGACCCCTCCCTTTGAGGATTAAACAGACATCAACTTTTCTTCCTTTGATGTTATTATATACTATATGAGAAATCTCAAATCCTGGGAGGAATCGAAATGGATGAAAGAGAGGAACTGTTGAAAAAAATCAAGATCCTTGAGGACCAACTTGAATACTATCGCATGCGTGATGCACAGATGGAACAGATGCTTGAAGAGTATAACCAGTTCATAAGAAAGCAATTTGAACTGTACGACGATTTTGTCAAGGATATAGGTACCAGCAGAATCATAGACCCAATCACGAGGGTTTATTCCAAAGAACACATGAATCGTTTGATAACCTATTATCATCAGAAAGCGTTCGAAGAAAATAAAGGTTATGCCATTGTCATGGTGAGATTGTGCAGAGAAAACGAAGACTTTGAAAGACATCTTGCCTTTATTGGAAAGCTTTTGAAGAATGTCGTGCGGGTGCCGATGGACAGTGTGGGGAAGGTCTCTGATGATACCTTTGCCATCCTTTTGACCGATGTGAACAAAGAAATCGCACAAAAAGTCGTAGAAAGGGTCAGAGATTCGTTGAAAAAAAGTGCCGAAATGAACACGAAGGTGGCTTTCAGGGTTTATCCAGATGATGGAGAAGATTTAGAAAAGTTGATTCAGCAACTTCAGTCGGAGGTATCATAGGTGGGCAAATTGATAGTTCATGGCCCAGCAAGATTAACCGGATCAGTTGAGACCTCTGGCTCTAAAAATTCCGCCTTACCAATTCTCGCTGCTACCCTTTTGTGCGATGAAAAAGTTGTTCTTGAAAATGTACCTGATTTGATGGACATTCACACAATGATAGAGATTCTGAATGCGGCTGGATGTCAGGTCTTTTTTGAAAATGGTATTATCACAGTTATTCCTCCATCAAATCCTAACACAGAGATACCTTACGAGCTTGTTAGAAAGATGAGAGCTTCTTTCAATGTACTCGGTCCACTGGCTGCAAAATTTCAAAAAGCATCTGTCTCTTTACCGGGTGGTTGTTCCATAGGCGTTAGACCTGTGGATTATCATCTTGAAGGTTTACAGAAACTCGGTTTTTCAATAAATATCGAGCATGGAATCGTCACTGCCGAGCTGGAAAAAAAGGTGGACGAGGCGACCATATCTCTACCCTTTCCAAGTGTCGGAGCAACCGAACATCTAATGACAACAGCGGCGATTTTGAACGGAACTCACACAATTATAGAAAATGCGGCTATGGAACCTGAGATAGAAGATCTGGCAGAGTTTTTGAATCGGTCTGGCTGCAAAATTTCAGGTGCAGGAACAAGATGCGTCAAAATTCTCGGAGTCAAAAAAACGCACGGCTGTATCCACAGAATAATACCTGATCGAATTGAAGCAGGCACATACATAATAGCAATTGCGGCGACAATGGGCGATGCTCTGGTAGAAAATCTAAACACATCGCATTTGGTAGCACTCTTTGATGTACTCAGAGCCTCTGGGGTTAATTTATCTCAACTGGATCAGGACAGAGTGAGGGTTTCAATGGACCGAAGACCAGATCCGATGAAGATTCAGGTAATGCCATATCCTGGTTTTCCGACAGATCTTCAGCCCCAAATCATAACCTATCTTTCAAGAGCTCAGGGTACGTCAACCGTGACAGAAAATGTTTTCAAATCTCGATTTCAATATGTCGATGAGCTCAGACGTCTTGGAGCAAAGATCGAGGTCAGTGACGGCACTGCCATTGTGTACGGTGTTGAAAAACTGAGCGGTACACAGGTGAGCGCAACTGATCTGAGAGCAGCAGCGGCACTCGTGATTGCCGGTCTGATGGCAGATGGGACAACGCAGATCAACGAGGTTGATCAGATATTCAGAGGCTATGAAAATATCGTGCAGAAATTTTCAAAACTTTCGGCGGTGATCGAGTATCAAGAGTGAATTTTCACAGATCATTTCTGTACTCAAAGAAAAAATGCATCACTGTGATCTCTGCCCTGTTATGTGCAAAGTTGATCGATATCAAAGTGTTGGTAAGTGTAAAGTCGCAGATCTACCGAAGTTGATGAGCGTAGTCCTTCATTTTGGGGAAGAACCTCCTATCAGTGGAGAAAACGGTGCCGGCACGATCTTTTTCAGCGGATGCAATCTACGCTGTATTTATTGTCAGAACATGAATTTCAGCCAGATGGCAAACGGTGTGGAAATAACCCATCAGGAACTTGCCGAGATCTTTATGGATTTACAGAACCACGGTGCTGAAACTCTCAATCTGGTCACTCCAACACCGCATTTGCTATCAATAGTCCAAGCCCTTGCAATTGCCAAAGAAAAGGGATTCAGTCTGCCGGTTGTATACAACACCAGCAGTTATGAATCTGTTGAAACTCTCAGGTTGCTTGATGGAATTGTCGATATATATCTGGCAGATTTAAAATACGCTGATGATAAATCAGGTTATGTTTATTCTGGTGTGAAAAACTACTACACGATTGCAACTCGAGCTCTCATAGAAATGCACAGGCAGGTCGGCGCATTTAAAGAAAACAGAAAAAAGGGTCTTATAGTCAGGCATCTTGTCCTTCCAAATAACGTCGGTGGTACTCACAGGGTTCTGGATTTTGTTTTTCATTCTCTCTCACCTTCTGTACCGATCTCTCTGATGGCTCAGTACAACCCATTATTTGGTGCAAGATCTGATCCTTTAATTTCAAGAAAACTCACCAAAGAAGAATACGAAGCAGCGGTACAAAGAGCCATCGAACTTGGAATGACTGGCTGGATTCAGACCGATGAAAAAAAGAGAGTCACAGCCAGACCTGTTCCGTCAACCTACAAAATCATAAACCTGATGAGATCAAAAACATGAATATCAGAGCCCCAACAGCCACGAATGTTGTTGTCAGGATTATCTCTTTTGTATTGGTGTAATGAGATCTGTCTATCCTCACAAGATCGGTTGCAACAAAAGTCTCCTTATCAGTTTGAGCAACGGCTTTGACCGTATAATCTCCATCTGGTATGCCTTTCCCATCCCACGAAAGCTGATTTGAACCGGCTTTACCTTTTCCACTCCACTGCCAGACTGTGTTCTGATTGTTGTCAACAACGCTGATCGTCAATTGAGCTGGTTTTGAAAGATATACATAGAAAGTTGTGTAATCGTTGTACCAGTCACCATTCGGAGAAAATTCTTTCGGTTCCACCTTCAAATTTATCGACAGGGCTTCTTCTACCAGATTTATATTCACACTTGTTTCCTTCAGATAAGAGATATTCAAAAGACGGGTTTCAGGTATGTATCCACTGGCTTTAAAAGTGATATAGACACTTCCTTCGGGAACGTAAACGGTATCTTTCACACTGTCCACCCTGCCAAGGAATCTTTCCTGTGAATACAACTCGACTGGATATACGTTGGAATAAATTCTCAAGCTTCCCGCTCTACTCAGCGGTGCATAAAAAACAACCTGACCTGGTTGAGAAACATATACCATCCCATCAAAGACAAGATACCAGCTCTTGCTGACGGTTATTCTATGCTCTCCCGATGTGCTCAGAGTTATCTGTAAAAGACCGTTTATATCAGAAATACCCGCATATACTCCATTTATATACACACTGGCAAAAGGTTCAGTTTTAACTACCACAACATAACCTGCGCTGACCAGTATGGTAACAAGCAACGAAATCAAAACAAGAAATTTTTTCATAAAATCCCTCCAGCTTTCACCAACTTGTTGTCGTATACCAATCAACGATGTTCTCTACTATCCAGATCTCATCGCTCTGATAATACTCCACACCGATGATTATCGGCTCAGTAGATCTGATATCAATTACTCCAGAGGTTTGACTGCTCAGTTCCTTTGCCAGATCCACATAGGCTGAAGCTTTTGCCGATATAGTCCCAGACAGTTCATCTACAACGCTTCCTGTATAATCATACACCCTGATATAAACTTCGCTTTCTTTGGTGGAAGTATTCATCAGACAGAAAGCGGTTCCTGAACTGCCGAAATTCGTGTAGTTTACACCATACCAGTAGTATTTGGCATCTGAAGAGATTTGCACAGGTTCTATCACGTGATTTCGGCAAAAGAGCATCTCTCCATACATGTAAAGAACTGAAATGTAAAGCAGTTGATCACACTGAACCAGTACCAGTCCCCAGTTCTTGTCGCTCTGCGGTATTTTCTGTGCAAGGTCCACGTAAACTGTTTCGTATGGTTTTGATTTGAAAGTTTCTTTCCATATTTCCTTTCCTTCACAGTCATAGACCAGCACTCTAAAGTACGCATTCTCATCACTCAAATTTGAGATCATCACGGCAGTACTTCTATTTGGTGTTGAATCATGATAAAGACCATAATTTGCTCCAAGAGCGATAATTGGTAAAAGCACCGCACAGATCATCAAAAACTTTTTCATCAATATCACTCCCCTAACAAAGGATAGGAAATGATATCTGTTCCGGAAGCGTATACTGTCAACAAATAAGGCTTACCTTCTATCAAAAGCATCGGGCATGAAATTGTTCTGGTCATATCTACCATAAGGCTCAAGATATACACTTTTTCTACCCACTGGGGAGGTTGTTTTAATTCAAAAGATTTCAACCCGCTATCTCCAAAGGAAATTAGACTGATATTGCTTGCACTGTCAGTCAAATCATCTATCAACTTCTTTCCAAAGTATCTCGCATCTGTATATGTTGCAGGCTCAGTTATATGGACATAATGGCTTACAAGATAATCTGCATCCACTTTTTTTTGAAGATAATCGTTGATGTCTTTGACTATTTGTTCAGAAAACTTCGTGATATTTAGCTCAAGTAGAGAAAGACATCCACTGAGTATGAAAACAACGATAAGAACAACAAAACAGATTCTGTACATACCGACAACCCCCTTATATATTTTACACCTTACTTTGTGTGTCGGTGTGCAATTTTTGTTGCCGCAAAAGCCCATGGTTTGAGTTTGTAGGAATATCCCATTCCTTTCACATAACCAACAACACTTGATAGTACATCTCTGCTGGCTCCATCATAACCGACATCTATGTGTATCTCTGGATTTTTCAAATCGAATATTTCTCTCGCAAATGTAGCCATCTCCAAACTCAAATATGTCTCCTGAAAAAGTCTTGTGAACATATCGTAGTGCTTGTGTTCCTTTCGAAGGGTATATAGATAGGTTGCCCCGGCGCCAATTTTGTAAACTATCAGGACCGTTGCAAAAGTGACAACGCCATCTCGTGCATCACTATCAGTTCCGATATATATCTTAAATGGGCTGTGTTCTTTGAAACTGTGGATGATCTGTTTTGCTCTTTCAACATCAACAATACCATAAGTTGGACTTTTCAGTAAGAATTAATCACCTCCTGAAAACCACAAGGGGTATGATCAGTTCATCAGGACTCAGGCTGCCGTGCTTTGATTTTAAACTCTCTTCTCTGCCCGTGAACTTGAAATAAAAAGAGTAATTAGATCTTGCTATCAAAACGACGTCACCAATTCTTTCCAAACTCTCTTTTTTCGAATTACTACCGAACAAATTCATCCCCACAGCCTGGTCTTTTGTCAAAGCTATTGCCTGGTTTTTGTACACCGTTTGAATGTATTTTATCACTTCTTCTGGTTGATGGGTATATAGATGCATCATCCGCATCTCCCCACCAGGTGGAACGGTGAAAAAAGTTGAGATTTCGTCTTTCCATGACCACCAGATCTCGTTTTCCCATGGCGTTTCAATCTGACCATGATCTCCCATTATGATCAACAAAGTGTCGTTTTTCAGATCAAAGATCACTTCTTGTTGAATCATCTTTAAAAGCCAATACAGTTCGCTCTCGAATGCCTTCGAGTTGACCCCCATCTTGTGTCCAATTGAGTCGAGCAATCCCCAGTAGACAAAGCCAAAAATCTTACCATCTTCTTGAAGCATTTCCCTCAACTTGAAAAAAAGATCTCCAAAGCTCTGATAACTTCTCACCGAAGCTCCCGTATGGACCAAATTTGAAAAGCCAGAGCCGCGTATGTTCTTCGAGGTGAGTACACACCCCCTGACTCCTACACTGAGAAGTTTTTCAAAGATCGTCTCGGATAAAAGAATCTGATTAGAGGAAAAATTCGACGAGACTTTGCCAAGTGTTGGTGAAGACAGTTCTATCATATTCACAAGAGCCCCAAGTTCTTTTAAGTACAGAATATACCCCAAAATACCATGTTCAATGGGTGTTGATGCAGTTAAAAGTGACGCAATAGAAGCACTTGTCGTTGTGGGAAAAACAGAGGTTGCCTGCAAGATGTTTTTTTGATCAAAAAAATCCGCTTTCTGGAGTATTTTTTGCAAACTGTGTAGTCCAAGTGCATCTATCAGAAAAACGATGACTTTGTCGATGTTTTCAAATAAACCGGGCAGGAATTTCTCAAAAGGATAAACAGAATGATATGTCTGGCAACCAAAATGAGCCAAAATCGAATTTGAAACATTCACAAGAGAAAATCTCTCATAATCGGGTTTGAAAAGATCATCGGTGATTTTCTCTATCTCCATTTTTCACCACCAGTTAGAGTATAAATCCAAAGACCGGTTTTGAGAACAACCAAAATGTGGTAAAATCTCAATACGAGATTTCATATACCTTCGTTAAACTCAAAAGGGGGAATGAGGATGCAAAAGTACAGGTGCATAATTTGTGGGTATGTCTATGATCCTGCTGAAGGAGATCCAGACAGCGATATTCCTGCAGGAACCCCATTTGAAGATCTTCCCGATGATTGGGTATGCCCGGTATGCGGCGCTTCCAAGGAAGACTTCGAACCAGTAGAAGAGTGAACCCCTAAGGGGTTCACTTTGTGATTTTCCTAAAAGCGCAGTGAGTTCCAACAGCCAGAGAGATTTTCAACAGATCGCCAGGTATGAATGGGAACAATCCCATTGAAAGCAATTTTAAAAGACCAAGGTGAACTCCCTTTGCCAAAAACCACAGATAAAGCTGTGTCAATCCAAAACCGTATATGACACCAAAATTGGCGATCAAGAGTACGATGGTAGTGTTGAGTTTCTTTGATCTTAAAGCGTAACTGATGAACAACGATGCAAAGATAAACCCTATCAGATAACCACCTGTTGGACCAATCAATGCGTTAAGTCCAGCGCTTCTTGAAGAAAACCATGGAATACCGAGTACACCGAGTAATACGTAAAAAATCTGACTGAAAACTGCCAGTTTGTTGATCAAAAGTGGAGCAAGTAAAACCACAAAAGTCTGTCCCGTAACTGGCACCGGGCTGAAAGGAAGAGGAATTCTTATCTGAGCCGCAATGCCTGTCAAGACAGTAAAGGTCAGCGTTGCCACAATCCTGTACCAGACATTTTCTCTCACCAGATACTGCTGGTGTGTTTTCATTATCTCACCTCCAGAAAAATATTCAGTTTTTTGCAATGGCTAAATCTTTTTTCAGCATAGATACACCTGCATAAACAACCCATGTGTCAACGTAGTCTAAAGCAAACTCGATGATCGTTGTTGTAATGTATATATCGATCAATGTTTTAAGATCGTACACACCCGCGAATGCAATGGTTACGAAAACGAGATTGTCCAAGATTTGTCCAAGTTTTGTTGCAATATTGTTTCTCATCCACAGTTTTGTTCTTGTTCTCAGCTTATCATGCACCCAGACGGCGAAGTATCCTGAAAGTATATAAGCAGTCCAGCTGGCAAAGGCTATTCTCGGTGTAAAGGCAAAGGCACTTGAAAGATAACTCTGCGCTATGTCATTTGAAGAGGGAGTGTATCCCACATATACAAGTCCAAGAATCACAAAAACAAACTGGGCAAAGAAGCCTATCCATACGGCTTTTCTTCCTTCTTTCTGTCCATAGACTTCTGTGATAATGGAATAAACAGCAAAAGCCATACCCATGCTCATGTTTGCGGCTGTCACTTCAAGGCTGAAAAGATTAAAGAGTTTTGCCACCCCTAAATTCGATGCGACTATCAAAGTTGCAAGTGCTACGTACAATCCCTCTTTCTTCAGAAATCTTATGGCAAACAACACCGTTAAACATGAAACGATGTATTCAAGTCCCATGAAGAGGAAATTGCCCAATTAATCTCACCTCATTCACCATTATCTCATTTGCATTTTTTCAAAAGTACTAAGAGAAGGAAAAGGCTTTAAAAATGCCCATGCTATTTATTTTTTACCTTTCAAAAATAAAAGCGTAATTTTTTGGCATATATAATAAGTAAAACAAAGTGGAGGTTTTGCAATGAGAAATCATAGCATGTTGATTCAACTCAAAAACAGCGTGATGGCTATGATAATGTGCATTCATGCCCCTGGAATATCTCCAGGCTTTTAGTCGTGCTTGGAGATAATAACAGGGGCGTTTCCAAAAATGGAAACGCCTTTTTTTTAAGTTTCTGGAGGGAGAAGGGTGAGCGAAGTATTTCATCCAGATCGATTGGATTGTATGCCAGACAAAAAGATTTTCTTAGCAAGGGCAGGAGCAAGATATGGAAAGATTGACGAATATTTCATACATCGCGTCAACCAGTTGTTTTTGATCGCACTGGATAAAATACAACCTGTCGTTTATTACAACACCTTTGATGTTTTTGAATTACCCATACAAATCATTCCATCGAGTTTTAAGAACATCAAAAAGATGACAATATTTCTCTCCACACTTGGCTCAGAAATAGACCTTTTGATATCACAACTGGCAGATCAACAGAGAACTTTTGATGCCTTTATAGTTGACTCATGGGCATCTGAAGCTCTTGAAACGCTCAATGAGAGGTTCGACCAGTCACTCAGAGAAAGGTTCGGTGAAGGGACTATGCGCTTTTCTCCGGGCTATGGGGATATAGATCTGAGAACAAACAAATACTTGGTGGAAGAACTTTTAAAGGTTGATCGTGTGAGAGTTCTGGAAAGTGGAGTCATGATTCCAAGAAAAACTACAACCTGCATGATAGGGTGGTTCTATGAAAAGAAATGAATTTCTTCAGATGTTAAATGAAAGAGTTTTGTTTTTAGACGGTGCTTATGGCACGGAATTTTTCAAAAGAGGTTTCAGGGAACTAATAGAATTACTGAACATAAGCAAACCAGAGGTCGTTGAAAAACTTCAACGCGATTACATTCAAGCCGGTGCAGACATTTTGCTCACGAATACTTTCAGTGCCAACAGGATGAAATTGAAAGCACACGGTTTTGAAACAGAGTTTGAGAAAATAAATCACAGGGCAGTTCAAATAGCAAAATCGGTGTCCGCAGGACGGCTTGTTTTTGGAGACATATCATCAACAGGCAGTTTTGTTGAACCTTTTGGTGAGATCAGCTTCGATCAGGCTTATGAAACTTTCAAAGAGCAGGCGTCGGTTCTCATTGAGGCAGGTGTGGATGGGATCATCATTGAAACTATGTCCGATTTGAAAGAACTCAAAGCCGCCATACTTGCTGTAAGAGATCTGTCAGATGATATCCCGTTGATTGCACACATGACCTTTGAGGAAGATGGAAAATCCGTCACAGGAAC
The DNA here is from genome assembly GCF_031962025.1 of Pseudothermotoga sp. Classification (GTDB taxonomy): domain Bacteria; phylum Thermotogota; class Thermotogae; order Thermotogales; family DSM-5069; genus Pseudothermotoga_B. The sequence continues at coordinate 43,600 of NZ_JAVRKW010000005.1, read as the reverse complement.
GTCTGTTGAAATTTTCGCTACACTCATGAACGATCTCGATGTCGATGTGGTCGGCATAAACTGCTCACTTGAACCAAAACAAATGCTTTCAGTTTTTTCGAAGCTCGCCAAATACTGCAAAAAACCTCTGAGCGTTGAGCCGAATGCAGGAAAGCCTGTTTTGGAAAATGGAAAGCTTTCTTACAGAACCACTCCAGAGGAATTTGCAATTTACATGGCAGACTTTGTTCAACTTGGTGCCAATATCGTCGGCGGTTGCTGTGGCACCGGTCCAGATCACATAAAAGTCATGACCAGGTATATAGGAACACAAAAGCCCAAGAAAAGAGAAGTAACCAATGTTCAGTATCTTTCTTCCAGGACTATTTTAAAACCGATAGACCCCTTTCTTATAATAGGAGAAAGAATAAACGCAAGCGGGAAGAAAAAACTCCAGGCTCAGATCCAGCAGAAGGATTTTTCCGGCGTTTTGACTCTTGCTCACCAGCAGGAAGAAGAAGGCTGTACGGCAATAGATGTCAATTTCGGTATCGAAAAACTCTTGAGCAAAGAACATTTTCAGCAGGCGATTATTCAACTGGACAGACACTCCTGTTTACCAGTCTCCTTTGATATACAAAATCTCAACTTCCTTGATGCTGCAATGAGAGAATACGTCGGTAGAGGGTTGATCAACTCTGCTTTTGCAAGGCAGGATCATCTAATAGAGAGGATAAATCTACTGAAAAGATACGGTGGGTTGTTAATAGTACTTGCCATGGAAAAGGATGTGCCAAAAACAGCACAGGAAAGATTTCAACTGGTACTGAAAGCCGTGAAAATTCTCCAAGAGCACAAAGTGGAACTTGATCGGGTTTATTTTGATCCACTTGTTTTACCTATAGGGGCAAAAAACGATTATCACACGACCCTGGAAACGATAAATCTCATTCACAAAGCTGGTTTGAAGTCTTCAATTGGTCTTTCAAATTTGAGTTTTGGCATGCCGAATAGAGAATACATAAACGCCGCCTTTCTCGCACTTTGCATTGAAAATGGTTTGAGTGCCGCCATACTCAACAGCAAAGAAATTCTCACGATGAATATCTTGCAGGGTGCTCTTTCTTTACAGGGAAAAGAACTCGTGAGACCTTCTGATGTTCCACAGGACCCACTGGTGGATCTCATCATTAAAGGACAGAAAGAACAATTGATGAGCATCGTCCAGGAACTTTTAAAGCAGCATGATCCTTTATACATCAGCCAGCAAATTCTTGCGGAAGCGATGAAAAAGATAGGAATGCTTTATGCGAATGGAAGTATTTACTTACCGCATCTGATTTTGGCTGCAGAAACGGTGCAACCTGCTTTTGATTACTTGAACAACCTGCTCGGTGAATCACAGATCAAACTCGGAAAGGTGCTTCTTGCAACTGTCCAGGGAGATATACACGATATTGGTAAGAAGATCGTTGCGACAGTTCTGAGAAGTGGTGGGTTTGAGGTAAACGATCTGGGGAAGGATGTGTCAGCCGAAAGAATCTTGATGGAATGTAAAAAATACAAACCGGACATAGTCGGGCTTTCTGCCATGATGACCACGACTGTCGGTCAGGTGAAAGAAGTTGCAGATCTGTTGAGATCGGAAAACATCAACGTTTTTCTGCTGGCTGGAGGAGCGTCCATGAACCAGCAACTTGCCGATCGATTTGGTGTTATGTATGCTAAGGACGCCGTTCAGGCGCTGGAACTGTGCAAAAAACTCGTGAAGGGAGGTGCGGGATGAAGGTGGTTGTCCTCAAATTCGGTGGGTCTAACTTGAAAAACAAATCAGATTTGCAGAAAATACTCAAAGTTGTGAGTATGTATAGAGAACCTTTCATCGTGGTTGTTTCTGCCGTGAATGGCGTTACAAATAAATTGATAGACGCTTTGAACAACATCGAAGATCTCAACGTAGAAGATTTCCTTGAAGAACTCTATTCAACTTACAGAAGTTTTCTGGATGAAGAAGATTTTCAATTGAAAGAAAGAGTATATCAGATAAAGGAACTTCTTTTGGGGGTGAAATTGATAGGAAAAGTTCCTGATTTTGTATACGATCGTTTGGTCAGTCATGGAGAAAGATGTTCTTCACTGCTTCTAACTCACTTTTTTCAAAAAAACAATATACAGTGCAAGGAAGCACTTCCAGAAGAATTTGGGTTGGTGACAGACGGAAAATTCAAAAACGCCTCTGTAGATCTGGATAGCTCAGAAGTCAATCTCAAGAAATTTTTCAAACACAGTGAAAATTATGTTGTTCCGGGATTTTACGGCATTTACGAAAATCAAATAACAATTCTTGGTCGTGGTGGAAGCGATTATTCAGCAACATCGATAGCATACTGCCTGGATGCACAGAGAGTCGACCTGTATAAAGATGTATCTGGTTTTATGACCTGTGATCCAAAATACGTTGAAAAGGTCAAGCCAGTTAGAAAATTGAATTACGACGAAGCCGCCGAGCTTTCTTACTTTGGCGCCAGGATCCTGCACCATGCAGCGGTTGATCCTGTACGCAAGAAGAACATCCCACTTTACATATTCAATATAAACTGTTTTAAGTCAATTGATGAACCTGATACGGTTATTTCTTTCAACGATTCTGTTGTGAAAACGACAATTAAAAGTATATCCTTCACAGACGATATTGCTGTGATACAGTTCAAAGGTACCAATGTTGGACGAGTCCCTGGATTGCTTGGTCAAATCGCATCCACCTTTGGTAATGAAGGGGTGAATATCAAATCTGTTGTGACTTCTCAAACCAGCATAAATGTTCTGATATCAAAACAAGATCTGGAAAAATGCAAAAAAATAGTTTCAAAGATGCGGATAGCAGAAGTGGAGGACATCTACTACAAAACACAGATATCTCTGATAGCAGCTGTTGGAGATGGACTTTTGAAAAAACACGGTATTGCCGCAAGGATATTCACTGCCGTCTCAAAAGAGCATATAAATGTCGAGATGATTTCCGCGGGAGCATCAGAAGTGACCATATACTTCATAGTGAAGATAACCGATAGAGATAGAGCTTTGAGAGCTATTCACGAAGAATTTTTCAAGGAGAGTGAGAACGATGAAAACTATTGAACAAATCAATGAAAAAATAAAAAGCGGTAAAGCGGTGGTTCTGACGGCTGAGGAAGTGGTTCAGCTTGCAAAGAGCTCCAGTCCAAAACAGATCGCACAGACGGTAGATGTTGTGACCACCGCAACCTTTGCCCCCATGTGTTCAAGTGGTGCTTTCATCAATTTCGGGCACACATCTGCGCCGATGAGAATGGAGCAGATTGATCTATCTGGAGTTGAAGTTTATGGAGGTCTTGCCGCTGTTGACGGGTATATAGGAGCCACGCAGGAATCAAAAAACGACAAGAGCTTTGGCGGAGCTCATATAATCGAAGCTCTGATCGACGGGAAGGATTTATATCTGAAGGCGTCTGGTAAAGGTACTGATTGTTATCCAAGAAAGTATTTTGAAGGGTACGTAAACAAGCAGATGATAAACGACTTTTTCCTGTTCAATCCGAGAAATGCTTATCAGAATTACGCAGCCGCAACAAACAGCTCTGAAAAAACCATCTACACTTACATGGGAAAGCTACTCCCAAATTACGGCAATGTGACTTACTCGACTTCTGGTGAATTGAGTCCACTTTTGAAGGATCCAAAAATGCTCACGATAGGTCTTGGGACAAGGATCTTTTTGTGTGGCACAGAAGGTTATATAGTCTGGACAGGAACCCAGTTTAGAAATGATGTGAAAGTGAATGATCACCAAATTCCAATCAGTGCGGCAAGGACTCTTGCAGTAATCGGAGATGCCAAGAAAATGAGCACAAGGTATCTGAAGGCGGCGTATTTCAAAAATTATGGTGTGACGCTTTTTGTGGGCATAGGCGTGCCCATACCGGTTTTGAATGAGGAAATTGCCTATCATGTTTCACGATCAAATGAAGAGATCGAGACAGAGTTGAGAGACTATGGTAAATCAGGTAAACCCGTCATCTGCCATGTGAATTATGCACAGTTAAGATCCGGATGGATTGAGATCAACGGGAAAAAAGTAAAAACTTCTTCGATATCCAGCCTTTCTATGGCTCGAGAAATAGCCTCTGTTCTGAAAAAATGGATAAGTGAGGGTGAATTCCTACTCACCCAACCTGTTAAATTGTTCGACCAACAGCAAAGCATCAAAGGACTTGTTGAAAGAACACAGGGTGAGAGCTTCGTACGAGAAAAACCAACTTGCGTTGATTGCGGTCTGTGTGTGAGTGTATGTTCTTTTGATGCTCTGATGCTAATCGATGGAAAATTCACGTTCATCGCCGATAAATGTGTGGCTTGCGGAGAATGTTCTGATGTATGTCCGGTGGGAGTGAAACTTCCTCCAGATGAATAGATTTTACAGAAACTTACACAGCAAAAGGTTTCAAAGTTTCAATATAACCTTTATGGAGACCGATCTGTGGATCGGTGTGGATAATTTTGAAAAAGAAATGGTGGATGAAGTGTACAAGATGATCATCCAGTTGCATGAACAATTGCGCGGTTATATCAGAGAAAACGAGAACTTTCTTCTGTCTTTTGAGCCGATAAAGTTGCCATCTCACAGTCCAGAAATAGCAAAGAAGATGGCAAAAGCGGCTGAATGTGCCGGTGTCGGTCCTATGGCGGCAGTCGCTGGGGCTTTTGCAGACGAGGTGGGAAAATTTCTGCTTGAAAAGTTCGACTGTCGTGAAGTTCTGGTGGAGAATGGTGGAGATATATTCATAAAAAACATACAGCCTGTGACTGTTTGTATTTACGCGGGCACTTCTCCACTTTCGCAAAAAATCGGTCTTAAGATACCACCTGGAAGCTGGGGTGTTTGCACTTCTTCAGGCACTGTGGGACATTCAATCAGTTTTGGGAAAGCCGATGCCGTGACCGTCGTATGTGAAAATGCGACCTTTGCCGATGCCTTCGCAACTGCTTACTGCAATATGGTGAAGGTCAAAGAGGATGTTGAAAAATTACTTGAGTCAGCCCTGAACGAGTATGTACAGACCACTCTGGTTGTTTATCGGGATATACTGGGCGTAGTGGGTAAACACGAACTGATTTTTACAGCCGAAATAGGTGATGAAGATGAAAGTAACTGAGAAGATAAAAGAAACTCAGATTCTTTCGATAGAAATTCTACCTCCAAACAGAGGGCAGAGTATAGATGAGATATTCCATGTTTTGGACAATTTGATGGCTTTTCCGATCAACTTCATCAATGTCACAAGACATGCACCGGAAATGACATATGTGGAACTGCCAGATAGGATAATCAAAGTACCAAAAGTCAAAAGACCTGGAACTGTTGGACTTACAGCCGCACTCATGAACAGATACAAAATAGATGTTGTTCCGCATGTGCTGTGTTATGGAATGAACAAATACCAGATAGAAGATATGCTGATAGATCTTCATCTGATTGGAGTAGAAAATGTTTTTGTCATCCGTGGTGAGTACGAAAACGAACCCGACTTGGAAGAAAAGGATACCTACAGACATGCAGTTGAACTGGTCAATCAAATTTCAAAGATGAACCGCGGAGAATATCTATACCCATGTGAAAACGCTCAACCCACCAATTTTTGCATAGGCGTTGCCGGCTATCCAGAAAAACACTTTGAGTCTCCAAATATACAGGAAGATCTCAAGTATCTAAAAGAAAAGATCGATGCAGGGGCAAATTACGTCATCACTCAGATGGTTTTTGATTTTGATGTGTACAGAATTTTTTTGGAAATGGCTCGCGAAAAGGGTATAGATGTGCCTATAATTCCCGGAATAAAACCAGTTGTGAATTTGAAATCGATCTACAGTATTCCAAAAAAGTTCTTTGTCAACATACCTCAGTCGTTTTTGATACAAATGCAGCAGGCACGTACAGCCAAGGAAGAATTTGAAACTGGGATCAGATACATGGCAAAACTCGTGGAAAAATTACTCTGTTTTGGTGTTCCCGGTATACACATTTTCACAATGGGCAGAGGACAGTCAACAAGGGCTTTGATAGAGGCTGTTTATGGCAAAGGAGGTTAGCACCGTGAGAAAGGTTGCCATTCTTGGTGCTACAGGTCTTGTTGGACAAAGATTTGTTCAACTTCTTTCAGATCACCCATTTTTTAAAATTTCAGTACTTGCAGCTTCGGATAACTCCGCTGGTAAACGATATTCACAGGCTGTACAATGGCATCTGGATACACCGATTCCCGATGAAGTTTGCCAGATGCAGGTACAAAAGTGCGAACCTGGTTTCGACTGTGACTATGTCTTTTCAGCACTTCCATCTGACATGGCAGGACCGATAGAAGATGAATTCATCAAATCTGGCTACGTGGTATTTTCAAACGCGGCAAGCCACAGGATGGATCAAAATGTTCCGCTGATAGTACCAGAAGTCAATCTCAATCATCTGGATTTGATAGATCACCAAACGACACCAGGCAAAATCATCACAAACCCAAACTGTTCGACAATAGGACTTGTGATGGCACTCAAGCCGATAATGGATCGATTCGGTATAAGACAGGTGCAGGTTGTGACAATGCAAGCCATTTCGGGCGCAGGCTATCCCGGTGTAGCATCTTTGGATATCCTGGACAATGTCATACCCTACATAAAAAATGAAGAGGAAAAGATCATGATCGAATCAAGAAAGATCTTAGGTGACTTGAAACACAATCACATCGAACTGGCTGATTTTGATATACAGGCTCAGTGTAATAGAGTGCCAGTTCAGGATGGTCACATGCTCTCGGTATTTATAGAAACATGTCTGCAAGCAGATGTCGACAATATCATTAATAGTTTTGAAGACTTTCAACCTTTAAAGAACATGAACCTTCCAACGGCTCCCGAAAGACCTTTGATTTACCTGACTGATCAAAAATCACCACAGCCAAAGTTGCACAGAAACCTGGGCAATGGAATGTCCGTGAGTGTGGGTAGGCTTGTACAGATATCGGAAAAGCGGTTTAGATTTGTAGCTCTTGTTCACAATACGATAAGAGGAGCGGCTGGTTGTGCAGTCTTGAATGGCGAGGTTTACGAGTTATTGAGAGCCAGCTAACTACCCACAACTTATATAAGCTTTGGCTTGAAAAAACCATATTGATGGGTACGGTTATGAACTGGAATAGTGTCATTGGTGAGGTGAAAAAATGATTCTAAAAGGTGCACTTGTTTATCAAAACGGTGAATTTGTGAAAAAAGACGTACACATTAAAGGAAGGTTTTTTGTTTTGCAATCGTCTGGACCTGTATTTGATTTTTCCGGCATGTACCTGATGCCGGGTTTTGTTGATTCTCATGCTCACATACTCGGAGTCGGTCACAAATACGGTTATCTAAATCTGGAACAGGTCGATTCACAAGAAAAGTTGCTGGATCTAATAAAGAACTGTAATGATAAAGTTATCCGTGCAAGGGGATGGAGTGAACAGGTTCTGGGTGGATATCCAGATAAAAATTTGATCGATCAGATAGATAAACCCGTTGTATTGAAAAGAAGATGCGGTCACATAGCGATTCTGAACAAAGCTGCGATGGATATCGTTGGAATACACAAAATCGACGGGATTTTCAGAGAAAAGGAACTGGATCTGGTTGAGGAAAAGATAAAGGATGAAAACTACGAAAAGTTTTTCAATATAGGTGAACAGAAATTTCTCCAGCACGGGGTAACCTTTGTTCATTCCGATGATCTTCACGGAATCAACTGGGATCAATTGAAAAAGGTACTCAAGAATAGAAAGATCAGGGTCCTTGAAAAACTCTATTTTGCCAGTGTACAGGATTTAATTGATTTTGACGAATTCGGCGATCTGGCAGAAAGGGTTTATGTGAAGGCTGTCAAGATCTTTGCAGATGGTTCCATCGGTGGTAAAACTGCTTATTTGAGTGTGCCTTATGCAGATGAAACACAGTACAGAGGCATCAAATTGCTCGACTCTGAGCAAATAGAAAATTTTGCAAAGATCTGCCTTCAAAAAAAAGTTCAGCTCTGTATCCACGCAATTGGAGATGCCGCCGTCCACGAAGTTGCCAAGGTGTACCAGAGATATCCAGCCAACAGAATAATTCACGCACAGCTTGTTGATAAAGATGATCTACCTTTGCTGAGAAAAACGTATTTCAGCGTTCAACCTCATTTTGCTTTTGAGGATCAAGAACTCATTGAAAAAAGAATTCCAAAGAACCTCGATGTTTTAAAATACGATTTTCTCAGATTTCTAAACGAAGGCTTTGCTATCAGCTTTTCCACCGATGCACCTGTCTCGCCGGAAGATCCAAAATACGTGATCGAAAAAGCTCTGAAAATGGGATTCAACTTGATTCAAGCAATCGAACTCTATACAGTAGCGGGAGCAAAGATGGCTGGATTTGAAAATATCGGTCAAATAAAAGAAGGGTACATAGCTGATTTTGCAGTTTATGAAAGAAATCCACTCAAGCTCGAAGATGATCCCGTGGCAGTTTATGTTTCAGGAGAACCCGTTTGGGAGAGATAAAATGGAGCAGGCGGTGGGACTCGAACCCACACCCTCCGCCTTACCAAGGCGGCGCTCCACCTCTTGAAGCTACGCCTGCTTACAGTGTCAGTATATCAGAAATACTATTTCTTTTCAAGAGCCTTTCGATCGGCTTATAATAATCTTGGTGGGTGAAAGATGTGAATGCCATTCTTGCTGCCGCAACAAGTGTGGCGCTTGTTCTTTCCGGTGGAGGAGGAAGGGGAGCCTATCAGATAGGTGTCTGGAAAGCTCTCAATGAAATGGGAATTGAAATTGCCGCTGTTTACGGTACATCTGTTGGAGCAATTAACGGTGCTTTGATAGCACTTGGTGATATTGAGTTTGCCGAGAAAAGTTGGCTTAATCTCACCTTTGAAGATGTAATGGACATACCTGAAAATGTCAAGAAAGTGATAACTGGCAGGTTCACAGATCTGAGTATCCCAGAAGCGATAGATGCGGCAAAAAAATTGATAAGCGAGGGAGGTATAGATATAACCCCCCTCAGAGAAAAGATGAAAACCCTGCTCCCTGAAGAAAAGATACGTACTTCAAAAGTGCACTATGGTCTTGTTGCATATTCCCTTTCTGAGTTGAAACCCTACATGCTTTACATAGAGGAAATTCCACAGGGAATGCTGGCTGATTACATCCTCTCAAGTGCTAACTTTCCTCTTTTCAAGAGAGAGGAAATTGGTGGCAGACTTTTTGTAGATGGTGGTGTGTACAGCAATATACCTGTTAAAATGGCTGTGGAAAGAGGTTATGAGAACATCATAGTAGTTAACATAGGTACAATTGGCATGGCTGACATACTTGAATATATAAGGATATTCAGCAATCAGGGTAAAATAGAGTACATAAGACCAAAAGAACATTTCGGGACAGTAATGACCTTTGATCCAGAGGTTTCAAAAAAATACTTGACAGAAGGTTACCTGGACACCCTTGCTCATTTTGGTAAACTCTTTGGTGAAAATTATTACATCAGTGATGACAGAGATTTGATACAGGAAATGTTCATGCAATTGGGACAAGTCGAGAGAGATATAGCTGGTTCATTGCTTGGACTTCGTTTGCCACCAGATCTGCCAGCACAGTCACAGTACCAAGAGTACATTTTACCCAGATTGAGATTAGAAACACTGTCTTTCTTTGCTGAATCATCGGTAGTTTGTAGAAAATTGCTTGAAGATGTGGCGAGGTTTCTCAAAGTCGAGAGGTTGAAAATCTACACGACTTACGATCTTTTGAGCAGTATCGTCCATGCTTCATCTCCATCTGGCTTTCTGGATACCATCATGTACAGGGCTAAGTACAGAAGATTGATCGATTTTTTGATCTTTCTATACAAAAACGGCAAGATACCTTGTTCTGATAAAATCACTCCGTGAATATTTGTATATGCTGGAATTTTTCGATCAGTTCATGAGATTCATCTTCATTGGCACTGTTTATCATGTACTGTATGTGGGACATCTTCAGACTCTCGAAAGTCATCGTGACATTTTTGCCAGCGAATTTTCTTATGATTTTCATCTTGTTCCTTAGAGTTTTAAGATCCTGCATCTTGCGCGATTCCATTTTCGTGCCGCGTTTGGGAACCAATGGATTGAAGGAAAGTTTTATCTGTTTGTATCCCATTTTTGCAATAATATCGACAAAATCCGCGATTTGTTTCAGTTCCTGGTCAGTTTCTTCATCCAGTCCATAGATCATGTACATCTTGACTTCTTCGAACCCCACTTTTCTTGCCTGTAAAAGGGTCTGTAATATCTGCTGGTCTGTGAAATTTTTGCCCAGTATCTTTCGAATCTTCTCACTGAAAGATTCTGGTGCTATGGTAAAGCTCTGCTGATTTTTTTTCAAAAATCTCAAAAACCTTTCATTCAACCTGTCCAGTCTGAGCGAAGAAAAAGAAACCCGCATTTTCTTTTCTTCAAACCAAGGTATTATTTCATCCAGCCATGGATAATCTGTGACATTGGAAGCGATCAATCCTGCAAAATCAGAGCCGTTCAGTTTCTCTTTGAGAATTTCTGGATCAAGGAATCTAACCGGTTTTTTCGATTTACCCATCATACAGAAACTGCAACTGTGAGGACATCCGCGTTCAATTTCCACGAGTAACCTGTTTGCAAATTCTCCTTTTGAGCATATCAGTGGGCTTGATGGAACCATGGCATTTATGTCATCAAATACCGCGATTTTTTTCCTTGTAGTCTTACAGATTGGTACAGTGGCAAAATCGAGTTTGGAGATCTTCTCAATTAACCTTTCGCGATTGTCATACGAAAGACTTTCCTGTAGATCCTGCAACATAGCTTCAAAATCTCCGTGTAAAATAACATCTGCCACAGCTTTTAAAATGGGAATATCTGTGTAGGTCAAAGCCCCACCAAAGACGATCAAAGGGTCAAAAGCCCTTCTTTCTGTGTTGAAAACAGGTACAGCTTTTGTCTTCAAAAGCCAGATGACATTTAACAGGTCATTCTCAAAGTGCATCACAAAAGCCCAGATGGGAAATTCATCGAGTGGGGTTTGTGTGTCAAGCGAGTAGAATTTGTGGAAGTTTCTGTGAAGAAAAAATCTCTCACAGCGCACTTTTGGTAATCTGTTGAACAGTTTCCATACTAGGTTGAATCCCAAGCTCGATGCCGCAATTTCGTAGGCATTTGGAAAAATAAGGGCAACCCTCAGGTCGCCCTCAAGATTAACTTGTTCAATTAATTTCTCACTTGACTTGAATTTTCTGACAGTGTCAAATTCATCGAAAGATCTTCTATCACGTGGTTTTCTCAATAGATATCCTCCTGAGGTAATTTTTAGAAATCACCGCTCTGACAAATTCGGCTTCCAGTACTTTTGCTTCGCCTTTCATTATAATTCCACGCAATTTGATCTTATTTTGTACAATGTCGATCACCTTCACACTGACCGCCAATTTCTCTGAAACGTATGCCGGTGTGATGTGACGAACATTTGCCTCAACAACAACTGATATCTCTTCTTCTGACAGAAACGGCTGTATCAAATCATGAGCAACGTGAAAGACCAAAGCACTCAAACCAGAGGTGCTGGCAAGGTCGAGCAAACTCATCTCATGATCCTCATTCCAGCGGCACGACTCATCTACCGTTACATCAACTATTCTGCTCTTTGCGCGTAACTGCTCCAAGTTCGTCATGATTTATCATTTCCCCCCCAAGTTCACTTTTCAAAATCTTCCTCAATTCCTCACCTTCAAGGACCTCTCGTTCCAAAAGAAGTTCAACCAACTCATCGAGTTGTTTACGATATTTGCTCAGAATCTCTTTTGCTTTATCATAACACTCAGTGACTATCTTTCTGACTTCATCGTCGATCTCGCTTGCCACTTCTTCGCTGTAGTTTCTCATTCTTGTCAGTTCTTTACCCAGAAATATTTCCTGTTCAGTTTTACCCCAAGCCAAAGGACCAAGTCTGTTGCTCATGCCAAACTGGCAAACCATTCTTCTTGCAAGCTCTGTGGCTCTTTCGATATCTGAAGCCGCGCCGGTCGTAACTTCTTGGAAAATGAGTTCCTCTGCAGCTCTGCCACCAAGAAGACTGGTTATCTGATCCAGAAGTTCCTGTTTTGTAACAAGATAACGATCTTCCGCCGGTAGTTGAAGTGTATAACCAAGCGCTCTGTAACCTCTTGGAATGATCGATATCCTGTGAACCGGATCTGCATTTGGAAGCAAGCTTGATACAATAGCGTGTCCCACTTCGTGGTAAGCAACAATTCTTTTTTCTTTTGGACTTATCACACGGGATTTTCTCGCCGGTCCGGCTATGACACGGTCTATGGCTTCCTCAAAATCTGACATCGATATCTTTTCCCTGCCATCTCTTGCAGCAAGCAGGGCAGCCTCATTCACGAGATTTTCAAGGTCTGCACCAACAAAGCCTGTTGTTCTTTGAGCCAGAATCTTTACATCAACGTCATCTGCTAAAGGTTTGTTCCTTATGTGAATCTTCAGTATTGCTTCTCTTCCTTTTACATCTGGCGTGTCTAAGACCACCTTTTTATCAAATCTTCCAGGTCTGAGCAGAGCAGGATCAAGGATATCAGGTCTATTCGTAGCAGCCATAACGACTATACCTTGCCTGATATCAAACCCGTCCATTTCCACAAGCAACTGGTTCAGAGTTTGTTCGCGTTCGTCATGACCTCCGCCAAGACCCGCACCTCTGTGTCTTCCGACAGCGTCTATTTCATCTATGAACACTATGCATGGTGCATTCATTTTGGCTTGGTTGAACAGATCACGAACACGAGCAGCACCAACTCCGACAAAAAGCTCTACAAAATCAGAACCACTTATGTGGAAGAAAGGTACATTGGCTTCTCCTGCGACAGCTCTTGCAAGCAGAGTTTTTCCAGTGCCGGGTGGTCCGACTAAGAGAATACCCTTGGGCATTCTCGCTCCAATTTTTGCAAAGCGATTTGGGTCTTTTAAGAATAAAACGGTCTCCTTCAGCTCTTCTATCGCTTCATCCACACCCGCAACATCGTTGAAAGTAACACGACCCTGACCGGGTTTACTCATCTGAGCTCTACTTTTTGTAAAAGTGAAAGCCTGGTTGTTTCTGCCAGAAATTGTCCTCATCATGAAAAAGAACATGAACAAAAGAAAACCGATGAAGATCACGTTCCCAATGACGTTGATCCAAAAGGAACTGCTTACACCTTTTTCACCAACTACTCTCACACCTTTTTCACTGAGGACTTTTATGGTGCTTGAGTCCTGACTGAACCAGGGCGCGTATATTTCGTAGTACTCACCACGTTTGGTTGTTACTCTCAACATTCCATCGTCTCTTATGACTACTTCTGCAATCTTTGTGGGTTCTTCATATGACATCTGTATGAAATCACTGAAGCTCATCTTCGAAGGCGAAGTGTTTTCAAAATAGAAAGACCTCACAAGCCAAAAAAGCGAGAGTATAACCAGTGCTGCAAATATCAACGATATATAGTTTGGACGATTTCCATTCAAACTTTTTTCCTCCTTTCGTTTCTCTCTTTAAGTATACAACTGTACGGATCATTCAGCAAATTCAAAACAAGAAGATTATTTTTCTTTTCTTTGAAACTATTGTTTAGATAAACACCGGGAATCCAGATTATCTGATTTTCATCACAAACTACTGGCATTTCATCTCTCAAAAAATGCGGTATTCTTGAGTCTATCATGATGTCTTTCAATTTCTTACCAAGTATTCTGTCGCCTTTATTGCGAGTTCTTATCATCACATACTCCGGGTTGACAAAAACATGTTCATTTGATTTGACATCTTTTGACAGTTCAAAGATCCATCCATTAAAATTGTACACTCCCTCTCGAGTAATTTTCAGCTTGTCGGCAGGAAAATGTCCTTTTTCAACGCTGATGAACTCAAATCCTTTCCGCACACTGGTTCCTTTTGCGATATTGACAGTCCACGAACTCTCATTTAGCTTTGATACTATCTGTTCTATCTGCCTGTAGTTGATCTGCGCATTTAATTTCTCCACAGACGCTTTGATCATTTCCACTATTTCAAATTCGTCCATTTCACTTGAGTCAAAAACGATCCTGTTCTGAAAAAGATATATTTTGTTCCTGTATTTCTCTAAAATCTTAGAAACATGATCTTTGAGCAAGATGGCAGAAAAATGAACCTGTTTGATCGTACTTTCAACATCGTCATTCAGATTTCTCAACAGCGGCAGTATCCTGTGGCGTATGTAATTTCTCGTATATGACAGATCAAAATTGGTTTCGTCTTCAACATAACAAATAGAATTTCTCTTTGCATACGATTCTATCTGCTGTCTTTTGAAGTACAGAAACGGTCTGATTTTGTATCCATCCTTTGGGTACATACACACAAAACCTGTCAAACTCGTACCTCTTGCCAATCTATAAAGAATAGTTTCAGATAGATCATTCAAATTGTGTCCAAGAGCCAGAAGATCTGAACCAGATTCCTGTAAAATTCTGTGCAAAAAATCGTAGCGTACAATCCTTGCACCTTCTTCTATGCTGAGTTTTCTTTTAGCACAGATGGCTGGCACATCTATTCTGTCTGTGTAGAGTTTCACACCTATACTGGCACAGAGGTTTTTGACAAATTCTTCATCTCTTGAAGCATTTTCACGGATCATGTGATTTAGATGCGCTGCGAGTACTTCGATCTTGAGTAACCTGCGAAGTTTCACCAGCACGTGTAAAAGGCTTACAGAATCGATACCACCGGAGAGGGCTACTAACACTTTGCAATCGGGTGTGATCAACTGATGATTTTCAATGAATTTGAGAACTTCAAATTCAAACTCGTCAAGAGGCACAACAACACCTTCTAAATAAAAATATGGAGCCAGCGAAGGGACTCGAACCCCCGACCTACGCATTACGAATGCGCCGCTCTGCCGATTGAGCTACGCTGGCTCGCCAGTTTCCACATCTGACATTATACAAACACAGCGGTGAAAAATCAAGTGTTTGTTAGAACTGTTATCAATCTTTGCATATCAATGGCTTGAAAAGTTCAAAAATCGTGGTAGAATAAAAACGGTGTGGTATGAGTCCTGGAGAAAGCCACATCCCTTTTGGGGTGTGGCTTTTTTCTTTGGAGGTGTTTAAGATGAAAGTTATCGTAATCGGTGCGGGTGTCGTTGGAAGCTTAGCAGCAAGGGAATTGTGTAAATACGATCTTGATCTCACAATAATTGAAAAAAACCTGGATATAGGTTGGGGAGTCACAAAAGCCAACTCCGCCATACTTCACGCAGGTTATGATGATCCTGCTGGTTCTATGCGAGCAAAATTTTGTGCAAAGGGAAATGAACTGTACACTCAACTGTCGAAAGAACTGGATTTTGAAATAAAAAGGATTGGTTCATACGTGATCGCTTTGAACGATCAGGAAGTAAAAACAGTTGAAGAGCTCTACGAGCAGGGAAAGATCAACAAAGTACCTGGTCTGGAGATTCACAGCAGAAATACCGTACTTGAAAGAGAACCGAATCTGAGTAAAGATGTTCAGTGTGGTCTTTGGGCACCAACTGCCGGCATAACAGAACCATGGATGGTTGCAATTGCCGCTGTAGAAAATGCTGTGGAAAATGGAGCAAAAGTTGTTTTGAACGAAGAGGTTGTGGGCTTTGAGAAGAAAAACGACAGAATTACAAAGGTTATCACCGATAAAAATTCTTATGAGGCAGATCTTGTCATAAACGCTGCTGGACTTTTTGCAGATAAGATAGCCATTCTCGCAGGGGCAGAGTATGTTCCATTGCATCCACGCCGCGGTGAGTACATTCTTCTGGATAAAAAAGTGGGGACAACTGTCAGATCAATTATCTTCCCGACACCCACCAAAACATCAAAGGGAATACTGGTTTTACCAACCATAGATGGCGGTTTGCTACTCGGACCCACGGCAGTTGATTTACCAGCAGATATGAAAAACCATTTTGAAACAACGCAGGAGGGATTGGAACAGATAAAGAGTTTCACAAAAACCCTTGTTCCGTCTCTGGATTTCTCTCAAACCGTCAAGACTTTTTGTGGTTTGAGACCTGAAAGTCCTCAAAAAGATTTCTTCATCGGTGCGAGCAAGGTTGTGAAAAACTTTGTAAATCTCATGGCAATGAGATCTCCCGGTTTAACTGCTGCACCTGCGATTGCACAGTATACGGTTGAACAGATCATTCAGCAGGAGCTCGGTTTTCGTTTAACCGCGAAAAAAGATTTCAATCCATTCAGAAAAGGCATAAAAAAGATCGTTGAATTACCACTGGAGGAATGGCAAAAACTTGTGCAAAAAGATCCCGCTGCTGGCAGGTTGATCTGTTACTGCAACGAAGTCACAGAAGCAGAGATAATCGAAGCGATAAGAAGAGGTGCAAGAACTTTGGATGGTGTCAAATTCAGAACAAGAGCGATGTTTGGAAGATGTCAAGGTGGTTTTTGTTCAATAAAGATCATGAAGATTCTGCAAAGGGAGCTCAAAATGGACATGTCTCAAATAGTTCTCAAATCACCTGAAAGCTGGATCGTCGACGGGAAGGTGAGAGAATGAAAACAGACGTTCTTGTGATAGGTGCCGGTGCTGCTGGAATGGCAGCGGCACTGAGCGCGGCAAAAAATGGAGTAAAGGTAGTTCTTGTTGACAGAGATGAGAGAACCGGCGGCATTCTCAATCAATGCATACACAATGGCTTTGGACTTCATTATTTTAAAGAAGAACTCACAGGTCCGGAATACGCCGAGAGATTTTCCGCATTGCTTGAGAATCACAACATAGAACTTCTGACAGACTGTCACGTCCACACTGTTAAAGCCGATAAAAAAGCTGTTCTGGTTTCCCCAAAGGGTGTGTTTGAAATTCAAACCAAATCTGTCGTCTACACAGCGGGTGCAAGAGAGAGACCCTTTGGAGCTTTGATGATCCCGGGAGATAGACCTTCAGGAATCTTCACAGCCGGTGTTGCCCAGAAATACATGAACATAGAGAACAGATTAATTGGAAAGAGAGCTTTGATACTGGGTTCTGGTGATATCGGCATGATCGTGGCACGGAGATTGACACTTGAAGGTGTCGAAGTGGTTGCAGTGGTAGAAAGACTACCTTATTCCGGAGGGCTTTTAAGGAATGTCATTCAATGTCTTGAGGATTACAATATACCTCTGTATCTTTCGAGCACAGTTGTTGAAGTGAGAGGAAAAGATAGACTTGAAGAAGTTGTAGTTGCACAGGTTGATGAAAATTACAAGCCAATACCCGGTACAGAAAGAATTTTCAAAGTGGATACACTTGTTCTCTCTGTTGGACTCATACCACAGGTGGAGTTGCTTCAGGGACTTGTACAGATGGATCCAGTTTCAAAAGGTGTTTCGTGTTCCAATATAGGTCAGAGTTCAAATGAATGGATCTTTTCTGCAGGTAACTGTACTGTGATATATGATCTTGTCGATTATGTGACAATGGAAGGAGAAAAAGCCGGAAAATACGCAGCTCTGTATGCAAAGGGAAGCAACTTTGAAAGTGGTGTACCAATCGAAGCTAAGGAAAATATCGGAGTGATCTTCCCAAGAAGATATGTAAGCGGTGAGGACTTGATTTTATACATCAGAAGCAAAAAGCCAATGGAAAAAGCAACCTTGATTGTCGGCAGTTTTGAAAGGAAATTTGAAGATGTGATGCCAAGTGAGATGATCAGGATAAAGATACCATCTGAGAAGTTATCAGGTCTTGAAAAAATTTCCGTTTCTCTCAGGGAGGAATGAAAATGGACAGAGTTGTTTGTGTGCAATGTCCCGTTGGGTGCAAGATAAAATATGAGCTATTGGACGGAAAGATAGTGAAAGTCGAAGGCAACAGGTGTCCAAGAGGTATTGCATACCTTGAAGATGAACTCAAAGAACCAAAGAGAGTTGTTCCAACGAGCGTCAAAGTTGTTGGAGGGAATTATCCACTCGTATCAGTTAAAACTTCAAAACCGATCCCGAAAAAATACATCCCGCAGTTGATGAAAAAACTCAGAGAGATTGAAATAAACGCCCCCGTCAAAGCTGGGGACGTTATTTTGAAAAATGTTTTTGATACCGGTGTTGATGTAGTTGCGACAAGAACTGTTTTGAAAGATTCAAATCGAGATGTTCCATAAAGATTCTTGGCTGGTTGAAACTGCTGTTGCTCCTTTATAAAGAGCTTCTCTAACCTGTTCGATGGTTTTGACAAGACCACCGGTGATAACCGGTATTCCTGTTTCGTCTCTTATTTGTTTTATAAGATCCGGCAGAAGACCCGGAAGAACTTCTATGTAATCAGGTTTGTGCGATTTTGCCTGCTGAATACCTGTGATGAGAGACTGAGAATCAAGCAGGAATATTCTCTGAATTGGAACAAGATTTATCTTCTGTGCATAGCTCACCAGATTACCCTTTGTCGTTATGACACCATCTGCTTTGAGCTGAACCTTGAGAAACTTCAGCGCAGCTTCGTCCTTTCCAAGTCCCTTAACCAGATCGATGTGAACAAAGACATACTTTCCACTGTTGTGCAAAAGTTGTATGATCTGACCAAGTTCCATGATATCTCCTGTGAGCAAAAACACAGATGTTGCTTTGCTCAAAAGAACCTTCTGTATCTGAGTATCTTCTCTAATGGCTGGAACTACTGGAAATCCAAAATAATTCATCATTCTTCAGCCCACCCGGCTGATCTTTGAACTGCTTTTTTCCAGCCAGAATAAAGTTTTTCTCTTTGCTCATAACTCATCTTTGGTTCGAATCTTCTGTCGATCTGCCACTGTTTTTTTATCTCTTCATGATCCTGCCAGTAACCCGTAGCCAGTCCAGCAAGATATGCGGCTCCAAGTGCTGTGGTTTCACTCACTTTTGGTCTTTCGACGGCAACTCCAAGGATATCCGATTGAAACTGCATCAAAAAATTGTTCACAGATGCGCCACCATCAACTCTGAGTGAACGAAGATCGATTTTTGATTCGTTTGACATGACCTCAACAACATCTCTTGTCTGGTAAGCTATGGACTCAAGAGTAGCACGGACGATGTGTTCTTTCAGAGTACCTCTGGTTATACCCACGATCGTCCCGCGCGCGTACATGTCCCAGTAAGGTGCTCCAAGTCCAACAAAGGCAGGGACAAAATAGACGCCGGCAGAATCTGGAACAGTTGAGGCAAGATATTCTGTATCTGAAGCTTTTTCGATCAATTTGATACCATCTCTGAGCCATTGAATAGCGGCTCCTGCCACAAAGACACTGCCTTCAAGTGCATAAAAGACTTTCTTTTCTTCCAAGCCCCAGGCAATGGTTGTCAAAAGACCAGATTTGGAATAGATGGGTGTTTCACCCGTATTCATGAGTATGAAACATCCCGTACCGTAGGTGTTTTTCACCATGCCCGGCTCACAGCAGATCTGTCCAAACAGTGCCGCCTGCTGATCTCCTGCGTCGCCAGAAATTGGTATCCTCTTTGTAAAAATTTCTTCACTCGTGTAACCGTATATGCAGCTCGATGGTCTGACTTCTGGCAGAACAGACTTTGGTATGTCGAACAGTTCAAGTAGTTCCTGATCCCAATCGAGAGTGTTAATATTAAAAAGCATCGTTCTTGACGCATTTGAATAATCTGTCACGTGAACCTTTCCGCCTGTCAAATTCCATATGAGCCAGCTATCGACAGTACCGAAGAGCAATTCACCTTTTCTGGCTTTTTCCCTTGCCCCTTCTACATTGTCCAAAAGCCATTTCAATTTGGTGGCTGAGAAGTAAGCATCGATCACAAGACCTGTTTTTTCTCTTATCTTCTGGGCATAACCCTTACTTTTGAGCTCATCACAGATATTTGCCGTTCTTCTGCACTGCCATACTATTGCGTTGTAGACTGGTCTACCGGTTTTTTTGTCCCACAGTATAGTCGTTTCTCTTTGATTGGTTACACCGATTGCTGCGATCTGTTCTGGTTCTATCGAAGCATTTCTCAAGGCTTTTTTTGCCACACTTATCTGTGACTCAAGAATATCCATCGGATCGTGTTCTACCCATCCCGGTCTTGGGTATATCTGCGCAAATTCCTGGTTAACCATGTGCACAACTTTACCGCTTTGATCGAAGATTATCGCTCTTGAACTGGTTGTTCCCTGATCAAGTGCGAGAATATACCTCTCAGCCACCTCAAAAACCCCCTTATGAAACAAATTGTATTGCCTGGCCAGCTATGATGTACCAGGTGACGAACAGACTATTAACAAAAGCTCCAACATATATGCTACCAGTTCTTCTGTAGAAAAACGATGAAATAGCTCCTACAATAGCAGTGAGAAAGACAAACTGATAGGCAACTATACCAAGCAATGACTGGGTTGGGAAGAACAGTGTCTGCGTGGTGTAAAGTTTTCCAAGCTGCAGTGCAACGAGTACAGCTATTCCAAGACAGTTGGCAAGTGCTGAAGATACCATCCAGGTGATGGTTGAAATCGATTCATTTTTAAACTGCTTTGCTTTCAATTGTCCGTTGAGAACAAGAGCATTGACAAACGCAAAAAGCGCAAATGGAGGAAGGTATCTCAAAAATATCAAGAATCTTGAGAAATCCATCGGTTTGAGGGCAATAACCCACCAGCGAAAATCAACTTTGAAAGCCCACTGAACCATTGACAGTACTATGTGTGTGGCAAAAACTATACAAACAGCAAGAGCAAAAGCTTTCCATAATTGTTTCAGACTGAATTTTTTGTTTTGAACATCTGTGGCTAAACCGTACGTGACAATGTTTCCACCTATTTTTCTGTGATAGACAAAATGCCACACTACAAACAAACAGATTGCAATGAGAGCGTTGAATGTCGCCCACCTTGCAAAACCAATTGTCAGACTTTGTGGCCAGAAAGATGTAGGTACAGGGCTTTTTCCGCCGGGCTGTTGAAATTTGAAGAAAGTCATGGCAGGAATGGAAGTGACAAGTGCAAAACCTATCCACCAGATTATCTTGTCCCACACAGTACCTTTTGTCTGGAACATGGCAGGTTTTCCATTAAGCGATGAGAAATATCCTGTTTTTAACATGCAAACACCATAGCTCATCATGAACATAATGCCACCAATCAATCCGAGCAACGTGCCGAATTCTTTCCATTGCCAGATTTGATTACTTGGATCTATGAATTTTGGTGGAGTTATAGAATCTTGCAAAAATTCTATTGCATACCCTATGGCTTCTGTTGAAAGATGATCCCCCGGATGAGTACACTTTGGTATGTACAGTTTTCGGGCTGACTCATTTTCAAAAGAACCGTAGAGCTTTCCGACAACAACGTCTTCTGTTGTCCCAAAAGCAGTTTTTAATTTTTCTGTCTTGACGATATCTGAAGGTACCTTCACTCCCCACATCAGCTGGCTGAATTCATCGTATTTACTGAATACAACAGCAAAGTTGAATTTTGATTCTGGTGTGACTTTTGGAGCCCCATAGGTTTCCGAAGAAGAGCCTTCAAGTATTACTGTTTTGACCAGTTCGGGGTATTTACCGGCAGCACTCAAAACAGACCATCCGCCCATCGAGTGACCTTCTACGGCTATATTGTTTTTGTCCACAAACGGCAGGCTTGCAAGGTACAGAAGACCTGTGTCTGCTCCTCTTGATGGATTTGCCACTCCACCTTTTATTTGTTCAGAATATCCGTGCCCTGCCATATCCATAGCCAGAACGACATAACCTCGACGGGCAAATTCGATGTTAAAACCACTCTGAGTTTCTCTTGAGTTGATATACCCGTGCATTGTTAAAACAGCAGGTGCCGGTTTTTCGGCTGATACCCCTTTTGGAATAAACAAAAGTGCACTGAGAATCTTTCCGTCTGAACTGGCAATTCTCACTTCCTTGACTTTGACTGTTGCAAAATTTGTCTGGACAAGAAAAGCGATCAAAGAACCTGTGAAGATGATGAGTAACGACAACAACAGCCATCCAACCGCTCTTCGCATAGATACACCTCCCATAAAAGATTAAAAGCCATACCTCATATTGAGATATGGCTTTCTCCTGTTCTCCCACCATACCAAATCCACAATTAATTATAAATCACCTTTAATACCTGACAGCAAATTTATTTTAGCACATTTGATTTTGACAGGCAAGTTCACTGACACTTTTAATTTCCCGGATGCTTAGCAGCTCAGGCTGCCTTCCATGGAACATCTGTCAAAGTGATTGTTTTTTGTCATTTTTCACAAACTCGCTGTGAACTTTTTTGAGAAGTGAAGGAATTTGGAGTTTTTGAGGACATTTACTGAGACATTCACCACATTCTATGCAAAAAGCCGCCGACATTTTTTGACTTTCGAACCATCTATACGTCTGCCTTCCTCCTTCTACATCTTCAAACATGATTGTTTCGTTATACAGTCTGAAATTTCCGGGGATGTTCACACCATTCGGACATGGCATACAGTAACCACATTCTGTACAATTGACTGCTGCAAAAGATTCTAAGGTTTTTCTCACCTCATCAATTAATTTTAAATCATCTTGTGTCAGGTTGTTCGGTGTTATCTGGTTCACTATCTCTATGTTTTCCTTCACCTGCTCTGGAGTGCTCATTCCACTCAGAATGACTGACACTTGTGGGAAGTTTCCAAGCCATCTCAAACTCCACTCCACAGCAGACCAATTTCTTCCACTTCTTTTCAGAATATTCACAACTTTATCTGGAAGTTTTGCAAGTTTTCCACCTTTAAGAGGTTCCATTATCACAACTGGCAGTCCTTTGGAAGAAGCATACATAAGTCCCATCAATCCAGCCTGATAGTTGATATCCATATAGTTGAGTTGAATCTGGCAGAAATCCCAATCGTAACTATCCACAATTTCTTTGAAAACGGGGTATTTATCGTGGAAAGAAAAACCAGCAAACCTTATTTTTCCCTGGTCTTTTGCCTTCTTGAAAAATTCAAAAAACCTCAAATCTATTATTTTTTGCCACCTTTCCTTGTTAAGTGCGTGCATGAGATACATATCTATATGGTCAGTTTGAAGTTTTTTTAACTGTTCATCCAGAAATCTTTCGAAATCTTCAAATCTTTCCACCTGCCAGACAGGAGATTTTGTGGCAAGAAAGACTTTTTCCCTGTATCCATCTTCAAGTGCCCTTCCAACAACTTTTTCACTGTTTCCCCTGTGATAAGAATACGCAGTGTCGACATAGTTCACTCCATGATCAACAGAATATCTGATCATCTCTATTGCCTTTTCTTCATCTATTTGAGATTCATCGCTATTCAAAACAGGAAGTCTCATTGCTCCAAACCCCAAAAGAGATGTCCTTGCTTTTCCAAACTCTCTGTATTGCACAATTTTGCCCTCCCGTACTATTTTCTGAAAGAACAATCCAATTATAAAACATCTTAATGTTTTGTGGCTGAGGATAGTTAATCAAATTCAGTTGAGGATGATTACTTGACTCTGTACTGTTTCCATTTACCTTTTGAAAATACGACAAAGGCGTAGATCAATTCAGCTAACTCGGCGACTATAAATGAAAACCAGATGTAAACAGTTGGAAGTTTTAGAAACAGCACGACGATTATCACATAAGGAAGCTGTACGAACCATCTTCCAACAATGCTCGAAAACATGGCTGGCAATGTGTAGCCTGCACCAAAAAAACCACTCATTAGCGATACTGACAAAGCTGCAATCAACATCGACCATGAACCAATTCGAACGGCAGAAACTCCTTCCTGTATGACTTCTTTTTCATGGACGAAGAAACTCATAACGACTTGGGGATAGAAATTGGCAATGATCACAAAGATAAGTACGAATAACGAACCATATAAAGCCGCCAGCAGTACCGTATTTTCAGCTCTCTGTATCTTGTTTGCTCCAAGGTTCTGTCCGACAATTGCACTTGCGCCCATTGAAAAACCCATCAACGGTATAAACGCAAGACCCATTAGCCTGCTGACAACACCCACAACGGCAAGTGTTGAAGAGCCATAGATGCCGAGAATTTTCGTCAAGATTGCACTTGATCCACTTCTCATGAGCATTTCAATACCACTCGGTAAACCTATCGTCAGCAGCTTGAGATCTATTTTTCTGTTCAATTTGAACAAACCAGATAGTGTTATCTTTATTTTGCCTCTACCTTTCAATAGAACTGCAAATCCCCAAAGGAACGCAACAAAAGTCGATATGACGGTAGCTATAGCGGCACCACTGACCTTCATATTAAAACCCTTGATGTTGAAAAACGGGACTCTATCGAACATAAAAA
This sequence comes from Pseudothermotoga sp., assembly GCF_031962025.1. GTDB lineage: Bacteria > Thermotogota > Thermotogae > Thermotogales > DSM-5069 > Pseudothermotoga_B. The sequence goes on along the minus strand of NZ_JAVRKW010000005.1, from coordinate 19,202 downwards.
TTGGATCGAGTACGACATTCAAAACAGCACTCGTGCCCATTATTATCATCGGCAATCTTGATTCGCCTGTCATTCTCTGCGCCGTGTAGGTTGAATATGTTGCAAAGAATATGGGCATGAAAAAACTTCTCCAGTACCCATAATCGATTCCTGCTTTGATAACCTCTGGATCCTTACTGAAAATACTCATCAATGGTTTAAGAAAGACAATCAAAATTGCAGAGGCAATCAACGCGACAAAAATTTTAAAAACTATGGTTTGTTCGATCACTCTGTTTGTGCGCTCATAATCCTTTGCTCCGTAATTCTGGGAAATCAACGAGGTCGAACTCATTCCTATTATTTCATTCAAGACCTCAACCAGCCAGAAAATAGTGGAAAAAACCGTAACACCGGCAATTGCTTTTGCCGATATTCTGCCTATCCAGAACATATCGACGATATCGTACAGTCCCTGCAAAGCAAAACCGCCCATCGTGGGCAGTGCCATATAAAAAAGGTTTTTAGTTAGACTACCTTGAGTAAGATCTCTATTCAGATATATCACCTTTATCAGTGTGTTTTGTGCGAGAGTACATTAAAAATCTTACACTTTTAATGTATCTTTGCAAACCATCTTTTGTTTACGGTGCAGTAACTTTAAAGACCATCAAAGTCCTTTTAAGCGTAATACGCAGTAATCATGAGTAATATTAAAAATCAATCAAATATCCGCCAATTTTGACTGATAATCCTGTCAGAAGATTGTTTATGAGATGATAACAGTACTTGACAAAAATGCAAAAAGGTGTGTATCTTATTCATCGGTAACGTTACCGTTATAAATCAAGGGGAGGTGTTTCAGGTGAAAAGAGTTTTGATTTTCCTGCTTCTGGCATCATTCGCACTTTTTGCTTTTGCAAAAGAAAAAATAGTCATCAACAGCTATATGTCAGACCCCGCTCCAAGAAAAGCTTTCGCTGAGCTTGTAAAGATCTTCCAGGAAAAATACCCAGAGTACGAAGTTACTGTGAACACTTTTGCCCACGAAGACTTCAAGACGCTTTTGAGAACATGGCTTGCCGCTCCGAAAGGAACAGCTGACGTAGTAACGTGGTTTGCCGGTGAGCGTATGAGGTATTTCGCTGAAATGAACTTGATCGCACCTGTAGAAGAAGTGTTTGCAGGATCGTCTTGGGAAAATTATTTTCCTGCTTCTTTCAAAAGCACTTGCTCTTACAACGGTAAGATCTACTTTATACCTCAAAGCTGGTACTGGTGGGGAGTTTATTACAGAAAGTCTGTCTTTGAAAAATATGGCATAAAAGAACCCAAAACATGGGACGAATTTCTGCAGGTTTGCGAAACCTTGAAGAAAAATGGAATAGTACCAATTGCAATTGGCAGCAAATTCCCATGGACTGCGGCTGGCTGGTTTGATATCTTGAACCTGAGAATCAACGGTCTTGATTATCACATTGATCTTACAGCTGGTAAAGTCCCGTACAATGATCCAAAACTTGCAAAAGTGTTCGAATACTGGAAAAAGCTTGTGGATAATGGTTATTTACTGCCCAATCACACATCTTATGAATGGCAGGAAGGTGCCACTTTTCTTTTCAGAGGTCAAGCAGGTATGTACTACATGGGGCAATTCATAAAAGACGTAGCACCAGAAGAAGTGAAAAATGATCTTGACTTTTTCAGATTTCCTATTATCGATCCTTCCGTGCCACTTTATGAAGAAACACCTATTGATGGCTTCATGATTCCAGCCAATGCTCCAAACAAAAAAGGTGCAATAGAATTTTTGAAATTCATTGCTTCTAAGGAAGCACAAGAGAAATTTGCCAAGGATCTTGGAAGGCTTGCTGCAAATGTTGAAGTTGCTCCACCTGATGAGCATGCCAGAAAAGGGCTTGACATGATACTTGCTTCTGCAGGCGTTTCGCAATTTTACGACAGAGATACCAATCCAGAGATGGCTGAAGTTGGAATGAACGCATTTATAGAATTTCTACAAAATCCAGGCAAGATAAATTCTATTCTCAATAATTTGGAAGCTGAGAGAAAGAGAATTTACAAAAAAACAAGCCAGAAAGCACATCCCATTTATGGGATTGTGATGAATGGCTTAAGTTATTCTGGTGATGAATGTGTATAATAAAAGTAGTAACATGTTAAAAGCAGTAGGGCTGGACCGGTCCGAATTAAAGCCCGTGGAGTGGGAGACCACTGCCAAGATATTTAGGGGTAATCCCTATATCCTGGTAAGTCACACCATGTTGAAACGGGAAGCCTAATCTCCTTAATGGGAATCCTATCCCATTTAGGGGATTGGGAGGAGGTCAAGGAATCAAATGACATTACCCGTGGGAGCTCCCCACGGGTTTTCTGGAGGTATGTGATGCGAAAAAGTATCACGCCATATTTATTCCTCGCAGTACCATTTTTGATGTATTCCATCTGGGTTATCTTTCCCATTTTACAGACTTTCGTAGTTTCCTTCACCAAATGGGACGGCATGACACAGATGAGATTTGTCGGTTTAGAAAACTTCAAAAGGCTTGTCAATGATAAATATTTTGGTTTGTCGCTTTTGAACAACATAAAGTGGATGGTAGGTTTTGTTATTCTTTCTATACCACTGGGACTGCTTTTTGCTATCCTGATGGATCAGAAGTTCGCCGGGCATAAAATATTCAAATCTCTTGTTTATCTACCGATGGCTCTGTCTTTTGTTGTTATTGGTCAGATATGGTCCTGGGTGTTAGAACCAACCGGTGGTGTTGTCAACGCATTTTTGAATTTCATCGGTTTGAGTAAACTGGCAAAACCGTGGTTGAGTGATCCAAAAATCGTGACTTACTCACTTATAGCTGCCGCTTTGTGGAGACAGATACCTTACGCGATGGTCCTGTTTTTAGCGGGATTGAAAAACGTCTCGAGCGAATTGGTTGAGGCAGCCGTCGTTGATGGTGCAAATGCTTTTCAAAGATTCTGGTATGTTATATTACCGGCGTTGAGACCGGCATTAATTATCGCTGTGACTGTTAACATCATAGATTCGTTGAGATCATTTGATATAGTTTTCGTCATGACACGCGGTGGTCCTTATTATTCTTCAAGTGTGATGGCTAATTACATGTATATCCAGGCTTTTCACAACTACAGGATGGGCTATGGAGCATCTATAGCGGTGGTTCAGTTTTTCATAACGCTTGGTTTTATCCTCTTGTATTTGATAAATGTTCTCAAAAGGGAGGAACACCAGTGAAGAAATCTGTCAAAGCTGTAATCTTTTATGTCTTCTCAACTTTCATCGTTGTTTTGTGGTTGATTCCTTTCTTAGTAGCCATTTTCACTGGGTTTAAAACAATGGATGAGATATTCATGCTCAGAAATTTTTGGTCTGTTCCAAAATCTTGGACTTTTGACAATTTCAAAACAGCCTGGATTGAAGGAAATATGGGAAGGTATTTTATAAACACTTTTTTTGTAACAGCAGCGTCAGTGATTTTGACTCTGTTTTTATCAAGTTTGAGTGCATTTGCCCTGTCGTGGTATAAATTCAAACTGAGGACTGCTATTCTTTTGATTTTTGTTGCAGGGATGCTTATACCTTTTCAGATGCTTTTGATACCTGTGTACAAATTCTCTGTGTCTACGGGACTTTACGATACTCTATGGGGGTTGATACTCTTTCATGCGGCTTTTCAGATAGGTTTTTGCACATTCTTTCTCAGAAATTTCATGATAACTATCCCGGTGAGTATATTTGAGGCTGCCAGAATAGATGGTGCAAATGCCTTCAGGATATACTCAAGGATAATCATGCCACTTGTTAAGCCTGCAATAGCCGCTTTGTCAATTTTGGAGTTCACCTGGATATGGAACGATTATCTGTGGTCACTCATACTCATTCAGAGCGATAGTAAAAAAACGGTCACCCTCGGATTAACCGCACTGCAAGGTCAGTGGATCTCCAGTTGGAATGTTATAGCCGCTGGCGCTCTTCTGGCTGCTGTTGTCCCGATCGGTGTATTTCTTTTATTTCAAAGATATTTCATAGAAGGCTTAACCTTGGGAAGTGTAAAAGAGTAGAATAGCTTTCAAGGAGGTTCTCAAGTGAAAAAATTTGTCACAATAAAAGATATTGCCATAAAAGCCGGTGTGTCTGTTAACACAGTTTCCCGAGCTCTCAACGACAAGCCTGATATAAGCCCACAGACAAAGAAAAAAATCCTAGAAATAGCCAAGGAACTTGGCTATATAAAAGACCTGAGTGCTCTATCACTGAAAAACGGTGTGACGAAAACCATTGGAGTTGTTTTTGAAGACAGTTCAAACCCGTTTTACGCGGAAGTTTTTAAAGGCGTGGAACACCAGGCAAGAAAGTATGGTTATCAGGTTATATTGATGAACACCGAAAAAGATTACATAAGAGAGATTCAGGCAGTTGAGACTCTCATAGAAAAGCGAGTAGATGGAATAATAATTTCTCCAACTCAATTTGATAGGAAAGATATCGAACATTTGATCAATTTAAATTACCCTTTTGTAGTACTGGGGGTTCATTTCGAAAACTCACAATTTGATGAAGTTTACTCGGACGATTTGAAAGGTGGTTATTTAGCCACTAAGCACTTGATTGAAAAAGGAAGGCAAAGGATTTTGATGATAAATGCCTATATGTACAAATCTGTGGCGAAAATGAGATATCTTGGTTATAAAAAGGCGCTGGAAGAATCCGGACTGCAACCTTATTTTATGGTACAGATAGAAGAAGGGTATGAGTCGTGTTTCAACAAAATATTAGAACTCAAAGACATGGATTACGATGCCGTGTTTTGCTTCAACGATGTTTTTGCCATAGCAGCTCTTAAGGCACTCAAAGCTCTTGACAAAAAAGTTCCTCAAGATGTTGCAGTTGTTGGCTATGATGATATATCATACGCGTCATTTGTTAACCCATCTCTCACTACTGTGAGAATTGACAAATACAAAGAAGGTATGATCGCTTTCGATCTTTTATATGAGAGATTAATCGAAAAACGAACCCAACCCGTTCAGGTTGTCCTCGATATTGAGCTCATTGAAAGAGAAAGCAGTCAAGTTCTATAATGATCTTTCATCTCTTTGTTGAAAGATGTCTTTTATAACCTCTTTATTTGCTGCACATCTTGGATAGCACAAATGTTTTGTCTATTTCTATGAGTATTCTTCAATACTGCCTTTTTCTTTACACAAAAACTGAATACTTTTTCAACTTCAATTTATTTTATAGAAGATGCTGAAAATGTTGAACAAATGATCATTCGTCCAAGCAGTTTTAACAACTTGAACGTTGAGTATCTTGCTGTAAATGCAGATCTTAAACTCTCTTGATTGCACAAAAATCACCAGATTTGACATAATCTATGGCATCATGGTATGATCATAGTACCAAAGACCGGGAGGTGAAACCATGAAGCGGCTTTTTTTGGCAGTATTGCTGATTGCAGCAATGGCAATTATGACTTTCGGGGCAATCACTCTCACCATGGTTGAAACAATAACAAGTCCTGCTCGCACTGAACTTTTGAGGCAGATCCTTGACGAATTTGAAGCGACACACCCTGGGATCAAAGTTGAACTGATCTCTCCACCGTATGAGAGTTCCGATCAAAAACTCATCATGATGCTTAACACGAAGCAAAAGGTCGATGTTTTTGAAGTACGCGACAATTTCCTTGCAATTCACGTGAACAACAAGAACTTACTGGATCTCACCGAGTTTGTTAAGCAATGGGATGGCTGGAACGATCTTCTCGATCTCACGAAAACGGCAGCAACAAAGGTAGAAGGAAAAGTTTACTACATCCCGTACGGTTTTTTCATCAAAGCACTGTTCTACAGAAAAGACATCCTTGAAAAGAACAATATACCAGTCCCGAAAACGATGCAGGAATTGTACGAGTATGCCAAGAAATTGACTTCTCCATCAGAGGGAAAATACGGCTTTGCTTTCAGAGGTGGAGCAAGCGAGCATTCTTTCTCTGAAATAGTGATAATGTCTTATGTGCCAAATATCGACCCAAGACCAGATAGAGGTTATTTGACAACAGATGGAGTACCGTACCACGACACACCCGGTGCGATAGAAGGTCTGAAGATGTGGATAAAACTCTACAACGACTGCTCACCAAAAGACTCTTTGAACTGGGGTTGGGCAGAACAGGTCAACGGGTTCGTTTCTGGTATGACACCTTTCTTGATTCAGGATCCAGATACAGTCCCAATAGTTGAAAGAAGACTTGGCGATCCAAACCTCTATGGTGTAGCACCTATGCCAGTTGGTCCATACGGAAAGGTATATCTTGATTATGGAAATGCAGGCTGGGGTATAGCTTCTTATTCAAAGTATAAAAACGAGGCTTGGGAGCTTGTGAAATTTTTGTCCTCCCCTGAAGTAAATGCAAGGTTTTCTCAGTTAAACGGTACACTCCCAAACTGCAAATCAGCTTTTGCAGATCCGTATTATTCAACAGGTCCTTACAGAGCATGGTACGAAGAACTCACCAACCCTGATAAATACGTCTTTTACGAAAGACCTGTACATATGTCAGGTTTTCCGGCATACGCGGAAAAGCACAAGAACGATATACAGAACATCATCCTGGGAAAGAAAGATTTGTACCAAGCGGTAAAAGAATGGGCTGACTTCTGGAAAAAGGAATATGGTATAAAGTGATTTAAATGGGGGCTGTCTGCCCCCATTTTGAGGAGAGAAATATTCGATGGCTAAGGATAGAAAATTCATCTTTTTCATGATCTTACCGAGCTTACTGTTTATAGTATTTGTGATTTTTCTGCCAGCAATTAGATCAGTCTTCATGGCTTTTCAGGATTACAATATGTACTTACTGACAAAAAAATTCGTTGGTTTTAAAAATTTCATCGATGCTTTTGAAGATCCAATTTTTATTCAAGCACTGCAGAACACCGTGGTCTGGGTTTTACTTTCACTTGTTTTGCAGTTTACACTCGGTTTTTCATTAGCTTTGCTGTTGAGAAAACCTTTCAGAGGTAGAGGTATATACACAGCGCTTGTTTTTTATCCCTGGGCTGTTTCTGGCTTTGTCATAGGTCTTCAATGGCGGTGGATGTTTCATGGTTCTGCTGGTGTGATAAATGATCTTCTTTTGAAGGCTGGTCTGATAAAGGAAAGAATTGCATTTCTTTCAGATCCACATTATGCGTTGTATTCAGCCATTGTTGCGAATGTATGGTATGGAATACCATTTTTTGCCATCATGCTACTTGCTGCCCTTCAGTCTGTACCACAGGAATTGTATGAGGCAGCTAAAATAGACGGAGCAAATGCACTCAGACAATTTGCCAGCATAACCATCCCGTATGTGAAACCGGTGATGATAAATACATTGCTGATCAGATTTATCTGGATCGTCAATTTTCCAGACATCATTTTTTCGATGACAAATGGCGGACCTGCTGGTAGTTCACACATCCTCTCCACTCTTTTAATAAGTAAAGTTTACAACGAATACAACTACGGTGTAGCTAGTGCAATTGGTGTCATCATAATGCTAATCCTTGTAATTTATTCATACTTTTATCTGAAATTCAGTCGTGTTGAGGGTGGGTTTTGATGAAAAGACTGATTGCTGTTTTAAAGGTAATAGCCTTGGGTATCTTCTTAGTGTGTGCGATCTTTCCACTTTACTGGACTCTTATCACTTCACTTAAAGGTCCAACGGAAATGTACACTTATCCTGTAACCTACTGGCCAAGACACATCACTTTTGATAATTATAAATACCTTTTGAGATCTTTGAATTTTGCAAAATACATTCTCAACAGCACCATCGTTTCACTGCTTTCAGCATTGGTGGCTTTGATCGTTGCTTCTTTTAGTGGATATGTGCTGGCAAGAAAACAGTTTTCGACCAACAAATTGCTGTTTTTTCTTTTGTTCATGACGCAAATCATCCCGGGTTTCATGCTCATGTCCTCGATATACGTTATGTTTGGACCGTTAGGTTTGGTTGACAATCTCCTTGTGCTGATTTTTCTCTATAGTGGCATGATGGTGCCTTTTTCATCGATTATGATGAAAGGCTTTTTCCAGAGGATACCAGAGAGCATTGAAGAAGCCGCTTTGATAGATGGATGCAGAAAACTCCAGATGCTTTTCAAAGTGGTCTTCCCGGTTACTGCACCTGGTCTTGCGGCAACCTTTTGTTTTGCTTTTGTGAATTGCTGGAACGAATTGTTCCTTGCGATTATGTTGTTGAACAGTGAGTCTAAAAAAACCATTCCCGTCGGTTTGAATTCTTTTGTCGGCAAGGCAGATATAGATTGGGGTGCCATGGCTGCAGGAGTATTGATTGCTCTGCTGCCCGCTATGCTGATCTTCGCCTTCGCTCAAAAATACATTGTCCAGGGATTGACACAAGGCGCAGTAAAGGAATGAGAGGAGGAAAACTACATGGATATAACTCAGATTCTCCACAGTTACGCAGAGGAAGGTTTTTCATACAGTCCTGTCAGTGTGCCAATATACGAAACATCCATCTTTTCTTTCAAAAATTTTGAAGAATTTCAAAGCTCACTATTGAACGAGTTCGAAGCACATCTTTACAGCAGGGGAAAGAATCCAACGGTTGAAGTGCTGGAAAGAAAAATCGCAGCGCTTGAAAAAACCGAAGATGCAAAACTATTTGCCTCTGGCATCGCGGCAATCAGTGCAGCAACAATGGCGTTTTTGAAAAGCAACGACCACGTGATCTGTGTAAAGGATGCCTACGGATGGACAAATAAACTCTTTTCACAGTATCTGAAAAGGTTTGGCGTTGAAGTCACATTTGTCGAGGGAACGGATTTGAAGGACTTCACACAAAACACAAAAGCCAACACGAAGCTCTTTTTCCTTGAAAGTCCTACAACCTTCACATTCCAACTGCAAGATCTGGCTTGTATTGCAGATTTTGCAAGGAAAAACAACATAAAAACCGTGATAGACAACACCTGGGCAACTCCGGTATTTCAAAATCCCGCTGAACTTGGGATAGATCTGATCGTCCATTCAGCCAGTAAATACATCGGCGGTCACAGCGATGTGGTTGCCGGGGTAGTGGCTGGCAGAAAAGAAGACATAAGGCACATTTTCAACACCGAGTTCATGAACATCGGTGCAACGATAGGACCGTTTGAATCATGGTTGCTGTTGCGCGGTTTGCGTACGATCCACATCAGAATGCAAAAACACATGGAAAACACTTTGAAAGTCATAGAATATCTTCAAACAGTTCCCGAAGTTGAGGAAATATTCTACCCATTTTATTTCAAACATCCTCAGTACGAGCTCGCTAAAAAACAGATGAAGGGTGGTAGCGGTCTGTTCAGTATCAAACTCAGGGCAAAGAGTTTAGAAGACATAATTGCCTTTACAGATGCACTGAAGGTGTTCAGAAGAGCCGTCAGCTGGGGAGGGTATGAGAGTCTTGTCATGCCTTACGCGGCGACAAACAGAGATGGTCTGACTGAAAAAAATAAGATCATACGACTTCACATAGGTTTAGAAAATCCCGATCTACTGATCCAGGATTTAGAAAACGCTTTTCAAGCTATGAGGAAAGCAAAACCTTGATATCCATCTCGATGATCATTCGGACTATATGCTTGGCTTTTGAAACATCTTTTTTGGCTACGGCATCTAACAGTTCCAGGTGGTAGGGTAAGCTTGCCCTACCAAATGTTCTTTCGACAAACGGTGGATGCCAGATCGCACTGAGAAGATCATAAAAGGCTTCAAAAAATTTCATCAATACGGCATTACCAGACATTTCAAAAAATCTCTTGTGGAACTTCATGTCCTGATCTGGATCGACAAGATCGAGATTTTTCAGCTCGTCAACGGTTTTGAGAAGAATATCTTCAGATGAATTCTGAACAGTCAATTCAACGGCAAGCTCTTCCATAGCCCCCCTAACTCTCAAAAGATCTATTATGAATTCTCTTGTTGGAGAAAACTTCACCGAAAAGGAAGTTTCAAAAGACAATTCGTGCAAATCGCTTGCTACAAAAATCCCCTTGGGAGCTTTTACTTTTACGACACCCTTTTCCTCCAGTTTCTTGATTGCTTCACGAACGGTCGTTCTGCTCACCTGAAAGATCTGAGCAAACTCTCGCTCTGAAGGAAGCCTATCAGATGGTCTTAGTCCCATCCTGACTATGTATCTTATTATTTCATTTTTCAACCAATCAGAAGATGTTTTCTTCATTCGATCACCTTATGTACCCCATCATCGCTTTTGATTTTGAGCAGTTCAGGCTTTTTGCCGAACCTTTTAAAGTAAGACCTTTCCAGTTGTGGAAAGATTTCATCAATACGACCTTTTTTAGCGAGCACAAGAATACTGCCTCCAAACCCCCCTCCGACCATCCTGGCTCCAGATATTCCAAGTTCTCCTTTGAGAAAGCCGACTATGAAATCAGTTTCGTCACAGGAAACCTCGTAAAGATCTCTCAAGCTCACGTGTGATTCGTATAAAATGTTCCCAAGCAGAAAAATTTCTGAATTTTTAAGTGCTCTCACTGCAAGTGAAACGCGCTTATTCTCATCGAGCACGTGTCTTGCCCTTTTTCTCAACAGCGGGTCGAGTTTTACAAGATCATCGTAATTCAGCTCTCTGAAAGATTTTTTATTCACTGTCTTTAATACCTTCTCACACTCTTCACGCCTTTTGTTATATTCGGACGAAGATAGTTCGTGTTTTGTGTTCGAATCGATCAGAGCAAATTCAAAACCATCCAAGTCCAGCGGGACATATTCATAACTCAGATTAAAGGTATCAAGGAAAATCGCATGGTCTTTTTTGGCAAAAACCGCCGTGAACTGGTCCATCACACCACATCTAACGCCAACAAATTCTCTTTCCGCTTTCACTCCAACTTCTACAAGTTTCATTTTGTCCAGTTTCAAATCAAAAACTTCACTTATTCCATAGGCAGTAGCTATTTCCAGTGCAGCTGAACTTGAAAGCCCCGCTCCAATGGGAAGATTTGAGAAAACATTGATCTGGACTGGTTCTGTTTTGAAGCCTTCTTGCTCAATAGCCCATATGACTCCCATGATGTAGTCCGTCCACTTGCCGAGTTTTTGAAATTTTTTGAGTGAAACCGTCTCATTCATCGTGTATGATGTGAAAACATATTCATTACTGGGTTTAATCTCAACTTCAACGTATTTATCTATTGCAAAAGGTAGAACAAAACCATCGTTGTAATCTGTGTGCTCACCTATTATATTCACCCTGCCGGGTGCTCTGAACTTCGCCATTAAATCGCCTCCACGTTTATATCCCTGAGCATCTTTGCTGCCTGTTCTGGTATAACAGGATTTATGAAAGCCCATGTACCGGTTTCAACGCTTGCCATCCATTTGATTTTGTCTTTGTCTCTCTTTGGGGGATTGAACTCAACGTGGAAATGAAATAGATCATTCTCAGACTCACAGTTGAATGGCTTTTGGAAAAACATCATCATGTATGGAAATTCTTGATCAAAGAGTTTGTCGTATTTTGCTGTGACAACTTTCAAAATACTTGCAAATTCTTTTCTTTCTTTAGAAGAAAACTCGAAAATAGCACTTACATGCCGCTTGGGATAGATGTGAACTTCAAAGGGAAATCTCGCATAAAACGGCACAAGAGTTATGAAAGATTCTGTTTCATGGACTATTCTTTCTTTTTTCATGAGCTCATTTTCAACTATCTGACATATCACACACTGTCTTTTTTGGGCGTACCACTTTTTCATTGCTTCAATCTTAGCCAGAATTCTCTTTGGTAGAAAAGGAAAGGCATAGATCTGACCGTGTGGATGTGGGAGACTTGCACCGACTTCTTTGCCTCTGTTCTCGAAGATGAAGATGTATTTGACAAAATCGTGTTTTGACAATTCAATGGTTCTATCTATCCACATCTCAACCAGTTTTTCTATTTGCTTTAATGGCATCCCCGGCAGGGCTGTATTGTGATCTTTTGTGTAGACAACGACCTCGCAGATGCCAAAAGACCTTGATTTTTTGTAAAAATCATCCTCATCGATCTGCGGTGGGTCTTTTTTCAATGCAGGGAATCTGTTTTCAAAACTGACAAGATCGTAATCCTCAGGAAGTTCAAGACCACCAACACATATTGGACAGCTCTGTTGTGATGGCTGTACTGGTCTTTTTTGAGTTTCTGCAGAGACAATAATCCATTCATCGGTCAGTGGGTTGTGTCTGAGTTCAAGCAACCTTCTCACCCTTCACGGTAGAAATAAAATGATCTTCCATCTGAACGAATCTTCAATTCCTTTTTCAAATGAGCAAAAGATTCAATTTCAGTCTGGATTTTTTCCCCAGATACGAGTAATCTCTTTAAAATCCTGTTTTTATCAAGATAGGAGACTTCAAAACCTTGATCGCCGATTTTTTCGAACTTATACATGTCTGCATACTCTATCTTTTTAGAGTTTTCGTGGAAAATCACACCAAAGTTGAAAATCTGACACAAATCAAGCATTTCTCTGTTGCTGTTATTCATTTCAAGGTACAGTCTCACAATTTTCTGCATAAAACTCGTTCTCGCCAGGTCTTTCAACGTTTTGTTTTTTTCTACGATCAGACCATCTACCAGACCAGCCGCATTCAGCAACGATATGCCTTTTGCAACGAAGATTGAATCTTTCAATATCTTTCTTATTAACCGTACATCTTCTCTTTTGTCCTGTCTGAAGTTAATCTGGAAGAACTCAAAACCCGTTTCTTTGAGTTTAATGAGATTTGAATCGCCAGACTCTACAACGGCTCCTGCTAAGAACCCGTTGTTTTTGCACATTTGCACAAAATTTCCTGCATTATCTAAATTTTTAAGCAACAGCACCTGGAGATTTTTTTGTTTTGCTTCTTTTATTATCTCACTTACTTCATCATTTTGCACCATCAAGGCACTGTAAGGTTTTGTAACACCTTCGATTTTGTTTTCCAATGATACGAGTTTTGTGTATTCTTTGAACAAAAGATATTTGTCATAGCCGTGCAAAACTACAAAAGCATCAAGATCGATGAAATGTTCTGTGTTTTGTGAAATTTCAATGTATCCAGTGAATTCGTTACCTTTTTTATCAATTTTGATATCTGCACCACTACGACTGAGAAAACCTACAAGCAAACCGTTGCCAGCGATGCACAGACTATCGAAATATTCCGCATCAGGTATATTGATTTTGAAAGCTTCTACTGTGCCGGAGCCTTTGAATTTGGCACGAAATATCTTACCGAATATGATATCTTCAGACGAAAAAACAAGCTCGTAGTTGTCTTTTTTTTGAAAAATCTTTCCTTCCTCAAAATCTATACCGTAAATCAGCACAGAATATCGCCTCTTCAGTTAGAAGATACTCTTTAATGTTATCAAATGCTTTTAGGCTTTGTTTCAATCAAAGTTCAAAAAATTTCAAACTCTGCAGACAGATTGAGTTCTTCACGGTCAAAAAGCGTACAGACTACAGTGTAATCGCCGGGCTGAAGAGGCTCGTCGATTTCGACGATCACGGCTGGGTAAGTTATGACCTGTATGACGGGGGTTGAAGGCGAAGGAGATTCCACATGAGCCTTTATCTGTATTGTCTTGTTGATTATATCAACACGGTCCACGACTACTTCATAACCACCGGTGTTTTTCCTGCCAGCGGATATCATAATCACAATTTTTTCTCCTGCCTTGAAAGTCTGGACTGGTATCATTTGGTGGTTCAACACATCAAGTGAAGCCGTTTCGTTCCCCTTTGCTGATTTGGTTCTGTACGAAATATCGGCAAAAGATATCTCATATCCACCTACAATGATTTTATTTACCTGTCTTGGTAGAATCAAAAGATGCTGGATCATATAGGTGTAGATTCCGCTTTTTTTGGCCGGCAGTTCTATCTCGCTGTCGAAATTTTCCGCAACAATTTTGACTTTGAACGGCTTTACTTCAGTGATTTGCACCGGTGTAAACAACCAACCTTTGAGAAGCAAAACAATCTGTTCTGATTTTGAGAGTATTATGTATTGAAAATTCGCAGATCTTGAGCCTATTGACTGGTATGATTCCTCTGGAAAAATAAATTCCGCTGGTGTGTAGTATATCATCTCTGCCATACACATTGCTCCAAATAGGACAATTGCAAGGATGAAGTTTCGCATCTTTCTCGCCTCACAGTTCAATCGTCTCACCGGGTTTCATCACCAAACACCTGATCTGTAACTTCTCAACTTCCTGTTTGAATTTTTCCGGATCTGCCTTTATGATTTCCCATGTGTTGTAATGTATCGGAACGACTGTTTTTGGCCTGAACATCTTGACTGCTTCAACGGCATCCCAAATATCCATCACGAAATTACCACCTATTGGAAGAAATGCAAGGTCTATGCTTTCTTTGAGCAGTAATTCCATATCTTTTGTCAAACCCGTATCTCCCGCGTGATATATCTTTTTGCCCTCAGTTTCGATCAAAAAGCCGCATGGATTTCCAGCATAAACTGGTAATTCTTTTTCGATCAGGCTAGATCCGTGCAGTGCAGGTGTCAATTTAACACTACCGAATTCAAACACGTATTTTCCTCCAATGTGCATGGGGTGAGTTGCGATATTGTGCCTTGATATATAACTGCACAGCTCAAAGTTTGCAATTACAGTTGCTCCGTCACTTTTTGCTATTTTCACAGTATCTCCAAGATGATCCGCATGACCATGTGTAACCAGTATGTAGTGTATTCTGGGTAGATCCTGCACTTTCACAGGGCAGCACGGATTTTCACTTATGAATGGATCGATTATTAAGTTTTTCTCTTTGAGCTGAATCAGAACCGCCGCATGTCCAAGATAACGTACCTTCATCTTGATACACCTCCATGAGTATTTTACAACTTTCATGGCAAGTATACTATCGCGGTATAGAATTTAAAGGAAAAATGTTGTGGTATAATAACCAGACTAACTTCATGGAGGTATTGATGTGAAAAAGAAAGCATTTTCAGTATTGATATTTTTCTTTATTATTCTACTCATATCTTCATGTGTTTCTTCATACAACAATCCTCCAAACACACCGACAGATCCATATCCGACAGACAATGCTGTGGATGTTTCTGTTGATGTAATACTTTCATGGAGATGTGTTGATCCAGATGGAGATAGCCTGATGTACGATATATATTTTGGAACGGGTTCAGGCAATTTGCAGCTAATTGAGGAAAATTACTCAAGCAACTCATACCATATATCAAGGTTAGAATACAACAAAAAATACTACTGGAAAATAGTTGCAAGTGATGCAAAAGGTGCTATTAAAGAAAGCCCGGTCTGGTCGTTTACAACTGTGGATATAAGTAAATGCACAATAACTGTGAACCCAAAAACAATCACCATAGGAAGAGCAGGATATGTAGAGGCAAAGGTTTTGAGCAGCACAGGTAAACCTGTACAAAATATCGATGTAACCTTTGAATACTACGATGGCACATGGAAAAAACTTTCTACTGTAAAAACAAACTCAGGCGGCATAGCTTTGCAAGAACTTTCATACGATTTTTGTGTGCAAGAGGGTGATGTTCTTTTTAAAGCTTATATACAAGATCAACCAGCAGTCTCAGCACAAAAAAAGATAAATTTTCAAAATCCAGACTGGGTTTTTTTGATCTATCTTGCAGCGGATAACAATCTTAAAGATGCTGCGCTCTATGATCTTGAAGAGATGAAAAATTCCAATTCAAAAGTAGCAGTTTTCACGTTGTTTGATGGTTACTCGTCCATAGACAAACTTTTGGTACTGGATGAATACGGTGAATGGAAATACATAGAAACTTTTCCACAAGACATAAACAGCGGTGATCCAGAGGTTTTAAAAAACTTCATTGAGCGTTTTTCAAAGATAAATGCGAATCATCGGGCGCTTGTCATCTGGAACCACGGTTCTGTCTGGATTTATGATTCAAAATACGCTACAAAAGCCATAGGGTTTGATGACACAAAAGACGATGCACTTGCCATCTGTGAGATTCGCCAGGTACTTGAATATCTGCCAAAGTTTGACATCCTTGGTATGGATGCATGCCTTATGGGTTCATTGGAAGTTGCTTATGAACTGAAAGATTGTGCAGATTATCTGATAGCATCGTTTTTCACCGAGCCTTCTTCAGGCTGGGATTACAGTTTTTTGTCAGATATAGATCAAAATTCAGATCCATTTACTTTGAGTAAATTGATCGTCGATAGATACTTTGAAAGCCTCAAATATACTTCACCACTATCACTGTGTGTTTATGATATGTCTTTTATTTCAAATTTGACAGATATTATATCTGATTTAGGATCAAAATTGAAAGAAGCTTTATCAGATAATTCTATTCGCTCTAGAATATTAAACTACCGCAATTCATCAACAAAAGCTGATAGTTCATACCCTTACAATTTACTCATTGACATAGAAGATTTTGCCAGCAATATAAAAGAATACGAAACACAGGCAGAATTGACCAATGCAGCAAGTGATGTTCTTTCAGAGCTTGCTAATACTGTCGTTTACAAAAAAATAAAAGGTGCCCTTGAGACAACTTATGGATTGAGTGTTTTCTTTCCAGAAAAGAAAGCTGATCTGGTTAATTTTGGTAAAGATCTACAAACATTGCTTTTTTACACGCAACCTAACGGATGGTTAGATTTTCTGAATGAATTTGTACGATAATAATTCTCAAAGGGGTGATGAAGGTGGAATGGTTTGTTAACGAGAATTTTTGGAAAGACATGTATGACTGGTTGTTTCCACCAGAACGTTTTGAAGTAGCCAGTCAGCAGGTGGAGAAAATAATTGAAATTACTGGCATTCATAGTGGAAATGTTCTGGACCTTTGCTGTGGACCAGCAAGACACACTTACGAAGAAACATTATGTGTATTTCGGGCAGGAACTAAAGATGATGCTTCAGATGTGTGGTTTTAAAGAGTATTCTGTTTTGCTGCACAGCCTCACGATACTATAGTTGTATAATTTACAAAGGGTGATATTGTGAATTTAAACATATACAGCAGTGATATTCGCCTGATTGATCCCATATGTGTGCCGATTTTCAAAGTGAATGGCGACAAAGGTGTTCTTTTGATCCATGGTTTTACAGGAAGTCCGCATGATATGAGTTATCTTGCTGAAAAGCTTTTCAATGAAGGATTCACTGTATCTGTTCCACGACTGCCAGGTCATGGTACAGATCACAGGGATTTTTTGAATACCACATGGAGAGACTGGCTCAGAAGGTCTATAGATGCCTATCTTGATCTGACAAATTTCTGCAACCAGATTTATGTTGTTGGTCTTTCGATGGGAGGACTTCTTGCTGCTATTGTTGCATCGCTGTTTAAAACTCAAAAGCTTGTTTTAGCGGCTCCCGCTTTTAAGGTGTCAGACTGGAGATTGAGGTTCACTCCTTTAATGAGTCTGTTTACAAAATACACAGAAAAAGAGACACCGGTTTTTGACGATCCTTCGCTCGATAAACTTGCTCAGGAGTACTGGAATAAACTGTTCATTAAACCTGCTGCGCATCTTTACAAGTTACAAAAGATTGCCATAAAGAGTTTAGAAAAAGTAGAGTCTCAAACACTGGTGATAGTAACTCAAAAGGACAACACCGTGCCATTGTCTGTTCTGGATGTAATAAGAAAACATTTAAAGTCTGAGTTCAAAACAGTTGTCCTTGAAAAGAGCGCCCATCCTGTTACAAGTGACATAGAAAAGGAGCTGGTCGCTCAAAAAACGATCGAGTTTCTCAAGGGGGAATAACATGATTTCACTCACAGATATCGAACAAGCAAGACAAAAGATCTTCAGATGGATACACACTACACCTGTTTTTTCCTCGCAAACTTTGAATACGATCTCAAACAATCAAGTGTTTTTAAAGGCAGAAAATCTCCAAAAAAGTGGTTCTTTCAAATTCAGAGGAGTGATGAATTTTTTATTGTCACTGAGCAGGGAAGAGCTCAAACACGGTGTGGTGACCGGATCTTCTGGCAATCACGGACAGGCTCTTGCCTGTGCAGGAAGGATTCTGGGTACTGATGTGACTGTTGTTGTTCCAGAGGATGTATCGATGGCAAAGCTCGCTGCGATTGAAGAATACGGTGCAAAAATAGAACGATGTGGCAGGACATCAACACAGAGGTTGAACAGAGCGTACGAGATATCAAGACAGAGTGGAGCAGTCTTTGTGCCACCTTTTGATCATCCATGGATAATGGCTGGTCAAGGAACAATAGGTCTTGAGTTAATCCAACAGCTTGGCGAATTCGATGCTGTCCTGGTTCCGTGTGGTGGTTGTGGTTTGATTTCAGGCATCTGTGTGGCAGTTAAAGAAAATCTCAAAAATGTGAAAGTCTTCGGGGTTGAGCCGGAGCAAAGCAACAGTACGTACCTTTCTTTCAAGGCTGGTCATCTTGTTGAGCTGAAATCCATAGACACCATTGCAGATGGATTAAGGACAGCTATGCCCGGGAAACTCACCTTTCCTGTTGTTCAAAAATATGTGGACGATATCCTTCTTGTTTCAGAACAGGAGATAAAAAAAGCGGTTGTTTTCTTACTTGAAAGGATGAAGCTGCTGGTGGAACCATCTGGAGCTGTAACAGTTGCTGCGCTCATGTCGAACAGGTTCCCGTTGAAAGGCAAAAAGGTTGTTGCAGTTGTTTCTGGTGGGAATGTTGATCTTCTTGCGCTGACCCTTTGGATTAAGGAAATCAAGCAAGAAGCTGGAAAGTCAACTACTCCACATCCATAGATTAACTTCAGCCAGAGGCAAAAGCCTGCCGGGCTATGCTAAGCAGGTCATGACACATTACAAAAAAACAAGCCAGAAAGCACATCCCATTTATGGGATTGTGATGAATGGCTTAAGTTAGTCTGGTGATGAATGTGTATAATAAAAGTAGTAATATGTTAAAAGCAGTAGGGCTGGACCGGTCCGAATTAAAGCCCGTGGAGTGGGAGACCACTGCCAAGATATTTAGGGGTAATCCCTATATCCTGGTAAGTCACACCATGTTGAAACGGGAAGCCTAATCTCCTTAATGGGAATCCTATCCCATTTAGGGGATTGGGAGGAGGTCAAGGTGTATGTTATTTCAAAGATGTCAGAAA